>JAWVFI010000139.1:0-40294 GCA_033856235.1 Blastocatellia bacterium
TCCTCAGTAATCGCCTCGCAGGTGGAAACACACACGCGCTTCGGCGGTGTCGTGCCGGAAATCGCCTCGCGTGAGCACCTGGACAAGATCGTTCCCATTGTTGAAGAGGCCTTCGCCCGCGCGCAGTTATCCAAACAACAAATCGAGGGCATCGCTGTCACCGCCGGGCCGGGATTGGTCGGTTCGTTATTGGTAGGCGTCTCTTACGCCAAGGGGATGGCTTTCGCGTTGCAAAAACCGATCGTCGGCGTGAACCATATTGAGGGACATATTTATTCGGTTGCGTTTGAGAATCCGCCCGTTGAATACCCGGCGCTGGCATTGGTAGTATCCGGCGGACATACCAATCTCTTCGCCGTTCCTGAGGCGGGCCAATACAAAGTCATCGCCCGCACACGCGATGACGCCGCCGGCGAAGCTTTTGACAAAGTGGCCAAGATGTTGGGACTTGGTTATCCAGGCGGGCCGGTAATTGAACGGCTGGCGCGCGAGGGAAACCCCCGTGCGGTGCGTTTTACCTTGCCCCGAATGGGCGATGGCTCACCGGATTTCAGTTTTAGTGGATTGAAAACAGCCGTAACCAAACATGTTCGTGAAGCCGGGTTGCAGCCGGTGGACAACGGCGCCGAGCCTTCCCGCGAAATAAAAGATCTGGCGGCCAGCTTTCAAAGCGTGGTGGTCCGTTCGCTGGTCAGCACGATGGAGAAGGTCGCCGGTGAACAACTGCCAAGAACTCTGATCGTCGCCGGAGGCGTGGCTTGCAACGGGGCTTTGCGTCAAGCCTCTCGCGAAGCAGCGGACCGTTTGGGCGTGCCCGTCTACTTCCCTTCACCACACCTCTCCACGGACAACGCGGCGATGATCGCCGCCGCTGGAAACGTCAAATTGGAAGCGGGTCAACGGGACGGTTGGGAACTAAACGCCGATGTGACGCTGCGACTGCAAAATCTTGACGTGAATGATGACGCGCTGCGGGCCCGCGGCGTTCGTTACCGGCTGTAGATCCCTCGTTAAATTATCCCACCGCTGCTCACTGCTTCGCCCGGGTCAGTCTCGATCGCCAAGGGCGCTTTCCTGAAGCCTGGCTCAGCAGCCTTACCAAGCACACCAGTTTTCCAGTCCAACATCTCGGATTGGTCGCGGCCCCACCCCATCCTTCGCATTCCTGGACATATCACTAATGCTTCGGCCACTTGAACGTCCAGAAAAAGACTTACAGAAAATATAGAGGGGATTTAGTCGCGCTTCTCGCGTTACCAGTAAAGGCGCAAATACAGCGCAGCGAGAGCGACTTTCGAGGCAGACTGACTCCGCTGAGGCGCTTCAGTCGTCACAACCTTTCCATGCCTTGGCGAAGATAAATGTCCAATAGGAGGACCTAACAATGAACGGAGACAATCTCATCCTTGGTCAAACCAACTCGGAGACTGAGCCAACTCGACTAATCCTACAAGCTCCAGACGGTGGCGATACGCTTTCAGTTGAAACCAACGGGGGAATAGGAGCTTCGGCTCTGCGGGGAATCAATACCGCCGACGGCGGGAGCGAGCAAGGGCAACAAGGTGTATTAGGACAGTGCGATCGTGGTGTTGCCGGTGTCCGTGGCCTTTCATTTCGCGGTTCCGGAGTTGCTGGTGTGTCTGATTCTGGCGCCGGCGTTAATGGATTCTCTAGAAGCGGGGCTGGAACCTCAGGACGATCCGATTCGAATGCTGGTGCGTCCGGATTTTCGGCGAGCGGGCCGGGTGTTGCTGGCGATTCAGAAACTAACATCGGCGTGCGAGGGCGTTCGCGCGGCAGATTTGGTGTCGGCGTCATGGGCCTCACAGATCGAGGCTCTGGCGTTTTTGGGCACTCTCTTTTCGATATTGGAATCAATGGGCAGTCGAGCTTGGGAACAGGTGTTCGCGGCATCGGAGGCGGTGGCACAAACGAGGAAGGCGTTCCATTTCCCAATTGCATTGGTGTATATGGTGAGGCGCCTTTTGGCGTGGGAATCTATGGGGTGACCTCTAGTGGCCCGGACGGAGGCGTAGCGGGAAGGTTCGATGGACCAGTGCTGGTGAATGGTTCCTTCACGGTGCTGGGCGGGCCGAAGTCTGCTGCGGTGCGGCATCCCGACGGCTCTCACCGACGTCTATATTCAGTTGAGAGTCCCGAGAGTTGGTTTGAGGACTTTGGCGCCGGGAAACTGAAAAAAGGGCGGGCTGAAGTTAAACTCGACCGGGACTTCGCGGTGCTCGTCCGTCGAAATGATTACCATGTTTTCCTCACCCCCTTGGCCGACTCGCAAGGCCTTTACGTAAGCAAGAAGAGCCCGTCCAGCTTTGAAGTCCGGGAGCAGCAGGGCGGAACAAGTAGTATTACCTTTAGTTACCGCGTAGTGGCCCGGCGGAAAGACATCGAGGGCCGCCGTCTCGAAAAGGTGAAAGTGCCGCGCACAGTCCGCGTTTCCGGAAAGCCGCTATTGTCGGACGAAGAATTGAGCACTCGTTTGACTCCTCCGCAGCGACCTGGCTCGCCAAAAAAACCGAAATTGCGGCGAAGTACCAAGGGCAGAAAAGCATGACGAGGAAGCAACTTATTCTCGGCTGCTGTCTGAGCAAGGACCGCTACCCCAGCCGATAGGGTTGATCAGACCAACGTAACTACTTCCTGGAGAGGAGATGCTATGGAAGGGAAGAAGTACTCAGGAGGGGAACTCGCAAGAGCTCTTCAACAAGAGTTACTGCAGCGACCGTCGCCCGACATTATCGGAATAGTAAAAAAATCCGACAGAGAGGATCATGTGGCTCTTTCCCTAAACGGATGTCGGCACTGGCTTCATATACCGACCAACATGATCATGGACGCCGAGCAGATCGGTTTCAGCCGCTGTGGCGACCATGGTCATCCGCTCATGAAATTGAGCATGGAAGAGCCAAAGTCGTCGGAGGCGAGGGTGTTCCTGGCATTATTGGGTCAGTTACAACCTCGGCTTACCGGTCCTGGCAGTTTCGCGGCGCAAAGCTTCGGGGATTGCTATAAAGGCTGGCGGGACAAAGGTTTCAGTAGGCTGACTTCAGTGATCAATTGCCTTTGATGTGCGCGACAGTTTTGCACACCAGTCTTAAAGCTTTTCTTGTCGTTGGCCTCGACACGCGAGACCGGAGGGTAGGCCTTATCAACCTTCTATGGTGCTATCCGCAGTCACCGCCTTTCTTTCATAGGCAGTGATGATAGCCACGTTCTTCTTTTCAATCTCACTCAACGACGTCTCGCTGAACTTAGGGTCCGCCTTGTACCAGTCGAGGCTGGCAAAATACTTTTGCGTCCATGGTTCTTTGAAAACCTTGCCGTGACGCGCGTAAATCTCCTCACGCATCTGACGCACATCTTCGATAAACAGGCCATTCAGGAGGGCTGGCGTTATCAGCCTCTTGCTGATCTGATCGTGCAACTTGTTTTCGTAAGCGACAATCAACTCGACGTTCTGTTTGTCAGGCCCGGAGAGCTGTTCATCTTTGAAGTCTTCCAGCGGTTCATACCAGGACTGCGATCCAAAATGTTGTTGCAGCCAGCCCGTGCGAAAGATTCGTCCGTGTCTCGCGTACACTTCGTTACGCAGCAAGCGCAACTCATGCAAACTCAGGCCGTGCAGCATGCGCTCGGAAAGCAACTTATTCTCAAACAACTCCATGTCCCCCGGCGAAAGCGCGACCCGGCGAAGTTTTTTATGGGCCGCCACAATCGTGGCCAGGTTCTTTCGCTCAATTTCGGTCAGCTGTTTAGGATCATATTTGTCGGCCGCTTTGTACCAGTAGCGCTCATCAAAATACTGTTGCAGCCAGGCGACATCGTCGAACCGCTTCCCGTGAATTGCCTCAATCTCCGCCGCCAGGACATTCCATTCGCCACCCGTATGCTGACCCAATTTGCGCGGGGTCAAAAGGCGCGTGCGATAGAAGCGCATATCTCCCGGCTCAACCGTGGGATGCTTTTTCGCTTCGGCGTCGCGAATGACGTCGAGGTTCCGCCGCTCAGTATCATTAAGACTGGAATTAGAGAAACCCTCATCAGGCTTGTACCAGGTCTTATCACGTAGATAGCCGCGGATCTCATAGTCCTTGAATATTCGCCCGTGCCTGCCAAAGACGATGCCGCGAATGACTTTCAAATCCTCCAGGGGCACGGCGGCAAGATCAACGGGTTGAATGCGGCTCTTGGCAAAGTCAAAAGCCTCCCACTTCGCCAGGGTGTCCTGGGCCGACGCAGTGGATGAGGCCGTGATCGCGAACACAAAAAGAGCCGCGACGAAACAATTTCGCGCGGCGTATTTGAACCGGAACATAAACGAGTGCCTTTCTTTGGGGGGCCGGGGAGTTATCGTCTCAGCTTCGGCGAACTGCAATGCTGCAACGGTTCCTACCGGCGAAAGCCTTGCCACTCAAAAACCTAGCCGAAAATGTCTCGTACTTTTTCGACCAGTCCTTTGTCTTCCAGATCTTTCGTCTCAACCTGTGCCAGTTGCTCGAGGAGTTTTTTCTGCTCTCGAGTCAACGTGGTCGGCGTCACGACCGTCACGGCAACGTACAAATCGCCACGCCCGCGACCACCCAGCACGGGCATACCTTTGCCTTTCACGCGAAACACGGTGCCTGTTTGCGTGCCGGCGGGGACCTTCAGGCCCTGTTCACCGTCAAGCGTAGGCACTTCGATCTCCGCACCCAGGGCGGCCTGACCAAACGTAATCGGCATCGACGAGTAGAGGTTGCTTCCCTGTCGTTCAAAGCGTTCATGCTCGCTGGTATGAATCACAACGTAGAGATCGCCGGCTGGGCCGCCATTTACTCCAGCCTCGCCCTCGCCCTGAATCCTGAGGCGCGATCCGGTCTCCACTCCGGCCGGAATCTTGACCTCCATTGTCTTTTCATTCTCGACGCGACCCGCTCCCTTGCATTCGGGGCATGGAGTCTTTATCACACGTCCAGCGCCGCGGCACGCACCACAGGTTCTGGCCACTGAGAAAAACCCCTGTTGGTAGCGGACCTGGCCCGCGCCAGCACATGTCTGGCAAGTCTCGGCCTTGGTGCCCGGGGCCGCTCCCGCGCCTTCGCATCCGCCACACGTTTCCAGTTTGGGAATACGCAGCGGCGCGGTTAATCCATTGGCCGCATCTTCAAGGGTGATCTCTAAATCGTAGCGTAAATCGGCGCCGCGTTGCGCTGTAGTACGACGGCCGCCGCCGCGACCTCCGCCAGTTCCAAAGACATCGCCAAAACCGAAGAGATCGCCAAGGATGTCCTCGAGGCCGCTGAATCCGGGCGCGCCCCAAGCGGCGCCGGCGCCACTGGAGACACCGGAATGTCCGAACCGATCGTAGCGCCTGCGTTGCTCGGCGTCGGAAAGAATGGAGTACGCCTCGGCGGCGTCTTTGAACCGGTCTTCAGCCTGGGTATCGTTTGGATTTTTGTCTGGATGGTGCTGGAGTGCGAGCCGCCGGTAGGCGCTCTTGATTTCCTGCTCCGTCGCAGTCTGGCTAACGCCCAACACCTCGTAATAATCACGTTTGCTCATTGAATAATCAGTTTCTTATTTCCCTTGTTCATCAATTCGGTTTTCTGTAACGCATGTTAGTTTGCGGCGCATTGAGTGACTTCCACCATCGCAAACTAACGGTTTGCGTTACACATTCAGGCACTACTACTTTTCTAAATGCGACCCTTCAACCTCGTTCGCTGTGCCGGCGGAATCGGGATCCATCATAACTCCAGTCAATTGCTTGGCGAGGCGCTCTACGTTATCCAGCGCCCGGCCGATTTCTGCGGGTACAGTTGACTTGACCGCTTCATCACCTTCGGTCAGGACGCGCTCCGCGATCTGCTGATCGTTCTCGGAAAGCAGCCCGCCAAATTCGCCGAACGTGCGCTGCGTGTTTCGCAGCAGACTTTCCAGCTTGTTCCGCAAGGCGATGGATTCACGCACCTCACGATCACTCTCGGCAGCCGAAGCCGCTTCACTAATCAGGCGTTCAATCTCGTCAGGCGACAGTCCGGACGTTGGCGTAATCCGCATCTGTTGCTCTCGACCGGTTGCTTTATCCTGAGCGGAAACTGAAACGATGCCGTTGGCGTCCACATCGAAGGAAACTTCGATCTGGGGCACACCGCGCGGGCTGGGGGGGATGCCCACCAGTTCAAATTTCCCGAGCGAGCGGTTACCGGCCGCGACTTCACGCTCACCCTGGAGAATGTGAATCTCCACCGAAGACTGATTGTCCACGACGGTCGTAAAGACCAAACTGTTGTGCAGCGGAATCGTAGAATTGCGCTCAATAATTTTTGTAAAAAGCCCGCCGCGCGTTTCCAACCCAAGGCCAAGCGGCAGCACATCCAGCAACACGATGTCCTTCACGTCGCCTGTCAGGACGCCTCCCTGGATCCCGGCTCCCATGGCTACTACTTCGTCCGGGTTTATCTCTGCCGATGCCTTCTTGCCAAAGATCTGTTCCACGGTCCGCTCTACAATCGGAGAACGCGTCTGACCTCCGACCAGAATGACCTTATCAACGTCGTCGGGCTGCAATTTCGCGTCGCGGAGGGCCCTTTCGCATGGCTCGACCGTGCGGTGCACCAGGTCGCCTACCAACTCTTCAAACTTATCCCGGGTCAGCGTACGGTTGAAATGCTTTGGACCCGAACTGTCGGCCGCGATGAAGGGCAGGTTGATGGCGGTTTCTGTTGTCGAAGATAACTCGCATTTGGCCCGCTCGGCAGCCTCTTTCAAACGCTGTAGTGCCAATCGATCCTGTCGTAAATCGATAGCGTTCTCGGCAGCAAATTCATCTGCCATCCAATTCAAAATACGTTCGTCAAAATCTTCGCCACCGAGATACGTGTTGCCGGCAGTGGACAGGACTTCAAACACCCCGTCGTTCATTTCCAGAATCGAGATGTCAAAGGTGCCGCCGCCCAAATCGTAAACGGCAATCCTTTCCGCCTCGGAACGACCTAACCCATACGCCAGCGCCGCCGCTGTCGGCTCATTGATAATCCGCTCGACCTGTAGTCCGGCAATTTTGCCTGCGTCTTTGGTCGCCTGTCTTTGGGTGTCGTCGAAGTAAGCGGGCACCGTTATGATCGCGTCGGTAACGGCTTCGCCCAGGAAATCCTCCGCCGCGGCCTTCAGGCGTTGCAGGAGAATCCCGCAAAGTTCAGGGGGACTATAGATGCGGCCCTGCACGCGGATGCGCGCATCCCCATTCTGAGAGTCAACGATATCAAACGGCGATGACTTCTTCATTCGCTGCGCTTCATCTGAACTGAACTTGCGTCCAATCAGTCGCTTCACCGCGTACACGGTGTTCGCAGCGTTGGTAACGGCCTGGCGCTTCGCAATCTGTCCGACCAATCGTTCGCCTTTGTCGGTAAAACCGACAACGCTGGGAGTGGTTCGTCCACCTTCCTTATTCGGCACAATCTGCACGGTGCCGCCCTCAAGAACAGCAACGCAACAGTTTGTTGTGCCCAGGTCTATGCCAATTATCTTGCCCATACTCTATTTGTGCGAGGAGCGACGACCTTGTTCGGCATACGATCTTTATTTATCGTCGTCAGACGGTTCGGTGGAGACCTTCACCATCGCTGGACGCAAAAGCTTATCGCCCAGACGGTACCCTCTGACCATTTCCTGAATCACGGTGTCAGGTTCATATTCACTATTCGGCTCAGTGACGACTGCCTCATGAAGGTGTGGATCGAAACGCGCTCCGTGGGCTGGCACTACTTCCACGCCCAAACTTTCCAGCACCTCCTCGAGCTGCTTGTTGATTAGTTCCACGCCGTGCAGGAAATGCTTAAATTCTGCTGATTCGCTGGCTTCCAGGGACCGTTCAGCCTCCAGGGCCCGACGCAGGTTATCAATTACTGGCAGGAATTTGTTGATAACATCGGCCGTAGCCCGGCTATGCGACTCGCCCCGATCTCGTTCAGTACGTTTCCGATAATTCTCGAAATCAGCCTGCCGGCGAGTAAAGCGATCCTGGATGTCGGCCAGTTCGGATTCAACTCTCTTCAATTCAGCCCTGGTGGCGACCAGCTCGGCCAACATGGGTCCGGACGACGGATCGGCAGGTTTCGGTTCCCGCTGACCGGACGTCCCTTCATCCCTCTCGTCAACGTCAGCAACGGAGGGCACCACGTCCACGGTGTCCGCGCCTTCCGTTGAATCAGCTTCCAGCTCGCCTTCTTCATCAAAGAAGCGCACAGGAATGCTGTTCCATTTCTTTTCGTTCCCGTTTGTCGCCATGTTTCTTGAACTGTCGATTAATTGAAAACAGTTATGGGGCCGGATGAAATAACCGTTTAATGGGAAGCCGTTTCCTGCGATAGAGAACGCTCAACCACTCGGGCAAGGTAGTTTACCACAGCCATTAGACGTGCATATTCAATTCTCATAGGGCCGACCACGCTCAACGTGCCGGTGCTTTCGCCGCCGCCGATACTGTAGGGAGCGGAAATTAGGGCGCAGTTTCTCATCGAAGGCGCGGCATGTTCTCTTCCGATGACTACTTTGACGCCTCCCGGGAAAATTTGGTCACGGGAAACACATTCATTAAGAATCTTTACCAGCCGCGATTTCTCCTCAAAAGTTCGAAACAACTCGCGCATCCGGTCCACATCGGCAAAGTCCGGCTTGGAGAGCATGTTCGAGGCGCCGTCAACGTAAACGTCCCCGGAGGTTGCATCTTCATCTGCGAGGCTACTGTCACACAGCATTATTGCGTTGTGTAGCAGCTTGTCGTAGAGGGCCTTTTCCTCTTGCATGAGCTCCAGGATTTCAGCCCGCACGGTTAGCAAGCTCTTGCCCCGGAAGTTGGCATTCAGATACCGCGAGGTCCGCTCCAGTTCGTCCTGACCGAGCGGTTCATCAACATGGATGATCCGGTTGCGGACGATATTGGCCGTTGACACCAGGATCACGAGAATACGGTTGTCGGCGAGTTGCAGAAATTCGATATGCTGCAGACGGTTTTCCGCTAACGAAGGCCAAACGACAATACCTACGTTCTCCGAAAGTGCGGACAGCACGTGAGAGGTGCGCTCCATCAACCGATCGGGTTCATCCCGGGCGTTGTCCGACGGATTGCGAAGCAACCCATCGATGGCTGTGCGATCGGCGCGCGATAGCTTTAGGTTCTGCAGGATGTGATCGACGTAAAAGCGGTAGCCTTTGTCAGTGGGAATGCGGCCAGCGGAAGTATGCGGCTGTTCGACCAGTTCCGCTTCTTCCAACTCCCCCATGACGTTGCGAATGGTCGCCGCGCTCAGACCGGCGGCGTGGGCAAATCTATCGGCCAGGACGCGCGAACCTACTGCTTCACCGGTAACCAGGTGTTCCTTGATAATCGCGGAAAGAACCGCCTGACTCCTTAAGTCAATCCCGGTCTGGTTTTGTCGCACAGCGTTCATAATTGATCGTCTGTCCAGCCGCCTCGCCAACCCTAATTTCGCGCGCCACCCCGCTAAGAGGTTCCGTCCCTGGCTAATTCGGCCTCGACGCAAAACGTTCGAGAAGTATAAGTGATTCACCGATATACCCGCAAATATATGAGTCAGAAAGATAAAGCGGTCGTCTGTACTTCGTAAGACCAACCGCCTGATTAGGTGCAGGGCGGTTATGCACCCAGGGAATTCAACTAACCCGTTAGAGCCAAGGGACTTAACGAGACCCAAGTTTCGCGCCAAACTTGTCGACTCCAATAGCCGGCTGTATCTAATAGATGCTTAACGGTTTACGGGTAGCCTCGGGCGCCATTTGACGGCGCAAACAAACGCACCATAAGATTGGCCCACGTCCGTTCGGGCCGTCTACTTAATATGTCTCAGCCTAATCAACATTTGAAGAAGGTATTTGGCGATGCCTTTAAGCAACTAAGCGGTAACCCATCGGTTCCGGAAATAGAAGTGAAGTATTACCCGTATGCCGGGCTGCGTCATACCATCAGAATTCGCTCCGGCCGGGTCTATGTTCGCATCTCGGATGTTTTCAAAGGCGCGCCGCCTGAAGTTATCCGGGCGTTGTCTTTCATTCTGGTTGGGCGCTTGTTGTCTCGAAAGTCTCCTAAAATCTACGAACGCGTTTATCGTCAGTACTCGTTCGCTCCTGAAGTCGTGCGTGCTTCGGAAATAGCCCGGCGCCACCGTGGACGAAAGACAATCACTTCATCGCGCGGTAAATTCTATGATCTGGAAAAGCTTTTCACACGCGTTAACCGCCGTTACTTTGAAGGCACCGTGGCGCGGCCCGAGTTGACCTGGTCGCAACGCCGAACGCGCCGCATCCTGGGACACCACGATCCGGTGCACGAGACAATTACGATTAGCAAGACGTTAGATGCCCCGGACGTTCCGGAGTGGTTTGTGGAGTTCATCATTTTCCATGAGATGCTGCACATCAAACATCCGGCGCGACTGGTAAACGGCCGGCGGAGGTATCACACCAATGCCTTCCGCGCCGATGAACAGCGATTTTTGAGATACCAGGAAGCGCAGGATTGGCTGGACGGGGTGGTCCGGCAAAGGCGCATCGTTCGGGCCCGGGCCGCCTGAAAGATTTTCCGGAACTTTGGACCACTACCGACGTTATTGGAATTGAGGTAGGTGGGCTCCTCCGAAGAGCGGGACGGAGAGTGCTGGATTTCGACCACAGCATTTCTTCGGGCCCGCTCTTTTGCTTTGCCTACGACTGTCAGCCATTAATCGCGGCATGCTGGACAAATGGCTGGTTGGCTCGCTAGACTACGCGGTTTGCCGAGGTGCAGAATGTTCGGCCTATAGCCACCCCCCGCAAGTCGGGATAAACTAACCATTATTTGGGAGTTACAGACAGACTATGGCAATTCCAGCTACTCAGATTCGCCGCGGCATGGTAATCGTCTTCGAAGGCCAGCCCTGCAAGGTCGTTGAATTCCGCCACCATACGCCCGGCAACCTGCGCGCGATGGTGCAAACCAAGTTGAAGAACATCCGCACCGGATCTTCTTTCGAGCACCGGTTCCGCTCGGCAGACACAATCGAACGGGCCTCCCTCGAACAGCATGAGATGGAATATCTGTACTCGGACGGTTCTCATCACCATTTCATGAACACGGAAAACTACGAGCAAACTGGCTTGAGCGAAGAAGACTTGGGCGATGCCGCCCAGTGGCTAACACCGGGGCTCAAGATTCAGGCTGAGTTTTATGAAGGTGCGCCAATTGGCGTCGAACTTCCGCCCTCAATGGAATTGACAGTTACCCGAACCGATCCCACGCTGAAAGGTGCTACCGTTTCGAACGTAAACAAGCCGGCCACGCTGGAGAATGGCGCCACTGTCTTAGTGCCTCCCTTCGTCAATGAAGGCGATCGCATCCGGGTCGATCCCACCGAGGGACGATATATCGAGCGAGCCAAATAGAGTAGGACAGACACTCCTGTCTGTCCCCTGTTTGTTCAATGACGAGGACAGGCAGGAATGCCTGTCCTACACAGCCGCTTATGTACTTCCTCTACAGTCTGCTGCTGGCAATCGGCTTCGTAATACTTATCCCCCGCTTTCTCTGGGACGCGCTCAACCACGGCAAATATGTTACAGGATTCGGTGAGCGGCTGGGCAATCTGCCGCAGCTCGCAAATTCGACGCGTCCGAGAATTTGGATTCATTGCGTTTCAGTTGGTGAAACTCAAGCCGCCCGCCCCCTGGTCAGCGCGTTACGACGCCGCTTTCCTTCGCACAACCTCGTAGTCTCCACCACCACTTTGACGGGACAGAAAGTCGCGCGGGACGTTTTTCGTAATGACGCCGAGGCCGTGTTCTACTTTCCCTTCGACTGGGCCTGGACGACGCGTCGGGTTTTGCGCAAGGTCAATCCCGCAGTAGTGCTCTTGATGGAAACCGAACTCTGGCCCCGGCTGCTGCGGGAATGCCGCAAGCGAGAAGTTCCCATATCGATTGTCAATGGACGCATCTCAGCAACTTCTTACCGCCGCTACAAATGGATCCGCAGCTTTGTGACGCGGGTCTTAAACGATTTGTCGTTCGCCCTGATGCAGTCCGAACCGGACGCAGAACGGATTCGCCAATTGGGAATGGAGCCCCAACGCGTAACTGTTACCGGTAATCTGAAGTTTGATTTGGTTGGAGGCGCGGATGAACAATCATTGACTGCGGAACTTCGCACCCGCTTCGGTTTCAACGATCGTGATCGCTTAATCGTCGCAGCCAGCACCCACGACACTGAAGAACGATTGATACTCGAGGCGTTGCGAGAACTCAAAGATGCTGGTCACAACGGTCTGCGGCTGGTCATCGCGCCGCGTCACCCGGAACGCTTTTCCAATGTCGCCACCGTTCTGGACAGCTCCCGCCTGAACTGGATCCGGCGAACCAGCCCACCGGCTGAGGCCGATCAGAATTGCGACGTTGTCCTGCTGGATACTGTTGGCGAGCTCCTGGCGGTCTATCCTTTAGCGAGCGTGGTTTTCGTGGGCGGAAGCATTTCTCCGAATGGCGGGCACAACATACTGGAACCGGCGGCCAGCGGCGCCTGTGTGGTGACGGGCGCACACACCGCAAACTTTTCGGCAATCGTTTCTGCTTTTGTAGCGGCCGATGCCATCGTGCAACTCGCGGATGTTTCAGCCGAGGAGGCGCCGAAACAATTGGCCAAGGTGTTCAAAGACCTATTAGCTGACGGCGAGGGCCGGCAGCGGATCGGCCTTCGGGGTCAGGCATTATGCGAAAGCAATCGAGGTGCGACGGAGCGAACGATCGATTTGCTGGCTCCTCTTCTAAACGATTCGGCTGATCGTAAAACCCCCGCGCAAACTTACACCAGCCATCCGGCCCTGGTTTCCAAGTGAAATCCCCTTCAGCAATCGCTTTGGCTCCAATGGGGGTGTTGTATGGCGCGGCCATCCGAGCTCGTCGGATGCTGTACCAGCGAGGGCTGCTGCGTTCACAGCGGATTTCGGCCCCGGTGATCAGCGTCGGCAACTTAACCACCGGTGGCACCGGCAAAACTCCCCTGGTGGAATCGATTGCGCGAATCGTCGCCGCAGAAGGTAAGCGCGTCTGCATTCTTACTCGCGGCTATGGCCGGAAGGATCCACGTCAACGCGTAGTCGTTTCGGATGGTAAAGCACTACTAGCTGATGCGATTGACGCGGGGGACGAACCACGATTGTTGGCTGAGAATCTGCTCGGCTTCGCTGCGGTCGTTAGCGACCCGGACCGGGTTTCAGCCGCCATCTGGGCGTCTAAGAATTTTGCCAGCGAAGTCTTCATCCTCGACGACGGATTTCAACATCTCAAAATTGCGCGGGATCTGAACATTCTGGTAGTCGATGCGACGAATCCCTGGGGCGGCGGCCAACTGTTGCCGCGTGGAAGATTGCGCGAACCATTGAACGGAATGCAGCGCGCCGATTCCATCGTAATCACCCACGCCGATCAGGCGACGGACATTGGCTCATTGAAAGTGAAGATCGCCGAACTCGCCGGCGCCAAGCCTGTGATCACCTCGCGCGTAAGGACGAAAGGGCTACGGCCAATCCAGCAGGCCACGGCGATCGCCGACGCGCCGGCGGGACCCCTCGGCGCATTCTGCGGCCTCGGCAACCCGGATTCGTTCTTCGCGCACTTAAAGCTGGACGGTCATTCGATCTGCTTTAGCCGGAAGTTTCCCGACCATCACATCTATCAGCAGTCCGAGGTGGACCAACTCGTAAGTGAGGCCCGGATTAACGGTGCGCAAATGTTGCTGACTACCGCCAAAGACGCTGTAAAATTACGCACACTCAGGTTCGACATGCCCTGCTATGCGCTTGATATTGAGCTCAGTTTCGGAGAAGAAGCCGAGTTACGTCAGATCGTTCAATCCGCAGCCTCCCCAGAGTCACATCCTGCCTGAAGCCTCCCCTTGGGCCAGTGTCGCGTCAGCGTATCCGGTTCGCTCTCTCAGATTCCAGGATGGCTGCTGTTTTAAGGAAGGTCAGGTGGCTGGCCGGGCGCCGCGGGTTGGGTTGGCTTCGGCAGCGGCGGCTCAGTGGCTTTCGGTGAAGGCTTTGCATTTGGCGTGATCGCCGGCAGCGCTGAATTGTCGTTTTGAGGGAGCTTTGGTGATGGCAATTCGCGCGCGGTAGTCGGAGTTACTTCAGGGCTCGGGTTGCTGTTTACGTCAGGCGTACTTACCGGCGTCGCCGCGGCGCTCAGCGGGGTCGCGGTCACAGTAGGCGCCGCGCTGGCTGCGTTCGCTCTAATACCCTGCTCGGGCTGACCGGTTGCCGGCTGCGCCGATTGCACCGGTTGGCCATTTGGATCGACGGTCAACTGCGGATCGCCGGGATTCGTCTGACCAGAGTTTCGAGTGAACAGGAAGATGCCGGTAAAAACCAGGACCAGGGCCGCCAACGCCGGGATCGCGATGCGCCACGGATTGAAATCAGTTGGAGGAGCTTCGACCGGCGTCATCGGTCGCGTTGTCGGAGCCGACACTACAGGTCGTTTGCTGACTACCGTCATCTCATCGTAGTCAGTATCCGCAGTTAGGCTTGCCGGTTCATTTGAACCGGTGGACACAAGGATCCGATCGGTCGTCAGGGCTGATCCCGCAGCCGCCGCCGCTACTGGCACAGTTTCCTCGCTCGCCTTATTCAGCGCCGCCACCAACTCTCCCGCACTCTGAAAACGATCTTCCGGCTTTTTAGCCAGAGCCCGGGCCACGACGGTCCCCACACTCGCGGGTAAATCTGGTCTTTCCGCCAAAACAGACGGCGGCACTTCCTGCAAGTGCTTCATCATGATCGCTGTCGGCGGCTCGCCCGTGAAGGGCACATGCCCAATCAGCATTTCGTACAGAATCACACCCAGCGAATAAATGTCCGATCGGGAATCGAGCTCGGAAGACTGCGAACACTGCTCCGGCGACATGTATTGCGGCGTACCAATTATCAGGTTCGGCGCCGTAATGCCAGGGTCATAGCTGCCCGATCGCTCGTTGATTTTCGCGATGCCGAAATCGAGGACCTTGGCCCAGTCGCTCCCGTTCGTTTCCATCAACATGATGTTGTCGCTTTTTAAATCACGGTGAATGACGCCCTCGGCGTGGGCCGCGTCCAAAGCGCCGCCAACCTGCCGCATAATTTCCGTCACGCGCACGAGGGGCATCGGGCCTTCTCTACGGATTACACTTTTCAGAGTTTCACCGTCCAGGAACTCCATTACCAGGAACACGACGCCGTTTTCGGACTCGCCAAAATCGGTCACGCTCAAGGCATGAGGATGGGCAATTCGGGACGCTGCTTTTGCTTCGCGCGAAAAGCGAGCCACGATGGTGTCATCGGCGGCGAGCGAGGGACGGAGGACTTTGACGGCGACCTTTTTGTCCATCAGGACGTGGGTGCCGCGATAGACGGCGCCCATGCCGCCTTCGCTAATGAGTGATTCGATGCGGTATTTGCCGGCGAGCGTCTGCCCGATCAATTCATCCCCAGTTGATTGCAATACGGAGCCATCCGATGGACACAGCGTGGTCGTGTCAGCATATTCATTGCCGCACCTCGGACATGATTTCATCGCTTGTTCCCGCCTCGACAGAACTATTAATTGGAGGAGATTTGATAGTCAGCGTAACACACCGATTGATAGCAGGCAACGCGGCCTACTGGTTGGTAGTGGGTAAGTTGAATCTCATTAGCACGCCAAAGAAAACCTTTACTGTTTAGCGGCGGGCTACTGCCCGCCCTTCTTCGATTCGTCAGACGGCGGGCGGTAGCCGCCGCTAAAGAGATACCACCTGTAGCCTTAAAATGATTAATGCGAGCGAAGCTCGAAAACTTCGCTCGCATCATCAATGTGCCTGCTTCAACGGTCAGCAGCGACGTTTATTTCAGGGCAGCGAAAACCACGACCAGGGCGAACAAGACGAGAGACTCGATCAGCGCCAGTCCCAAAATCATCATGGTCTGAATACGGGCCGATGCGCCCGGATTGCGGGCTGTGCCTTCACAGGCCGCAGCCGCCACGCGCGATTGACCCAGCGCGCCGCCGACAACCGCAATGGCGAACCCGATGCCGGCCGCGATGTTGCGATATCCCCCGGCCGTAGCGGCTGCCGCAGCTGCCGCGTCCGCTGCCGGCGCAGCGGTTTGAGCAAGAGCCGACACTGCAGTCAACAACATGCCCAGCGCTGCGAAAAATGGAATTCTCAGTTTCTTCATTTTTATCTCCTCAACTTGATCGGAAATTGCCAAAAGAGATCCAGAGAGACGTTGTATGATTTCGCCTGAATCCGGTATCCACCGCCCCCTCGAACAACGGCGCTCCAGCGATACAGACCTGCGTAAAGCTAAGTTCTCTGCTTCGGTTTGGCGCTTCCCTTTCTCTTAACTGCGTTTCAACGTGCTCCGGCGCGTTTGCCGGCGTCGCTCGATTACGCGCGAATAAAACCAACTATGAAAATTGTTAAGCCCAATGCCTACGCAGCCAGCGCCTCAGCTTCGCCACCGCCGGCGTGCTCGTGCTCGCCGTGATCCTCATGCTCTTCGTGTGGCGCATGCGACACTTCGCTGATATACAGCTGTGACAGCAGAATGAAAACGAAGGTTTGAATCAATGCCACAAACACGCTCAAGGCCATCAACAGCAATAACACGGGAAAAGCAAAATAGGTCCATGGCGGGGCCAGGTTGGCCACCGTCTCAAAAACCTTTTCATCCGCGAACATGTTGCCAAACAAACGAATGCCCAAAGAGAACGGGCGCACCAGATTGCTGATCAACTCGATCATGAAGATGAGCGGGATCATGAAAGGAATTGGTCCAGCCAGATGCTTCAAGTGGCCCCCGATGCCGTTCTGCTTGATGCTGATGTAGTTATAGTAAATGAATGACGTGATGCCCAACGCGAAGGTGACGCTGGTGGCCGCGGTGGGAGTCATGAAGAGCGGAAACAACCCCATCAGGTTGCATACCAGAATCAGGACCGCGAAGGTCATAACCACCGGAAAATACTGCAGGCCGTGCGGGCCGATAATATCCGACAGCATGTTTCTGACCGCCAGCACGCTGACCTCCAGAGTCTGTTGCCCGTGACCCGGATCGTCTTCGGAGAGCTTGCCCTTCATGATCCAGATGAGGACCACGCTCAGGATGCAGGCAATGAAGAACATCACCGTGTACCAGGGAATAGCATTCTCCGCCGTGTACGGTCCGCCAAATACAGATTCCGGCGTGGTCCCGAACTTCGCAAAAAACCACTTCCAGGCCGGATAAGAAGTCTTCATCTGCAGATCGTGGACCGGCGCGCCGAGATAATGGTTTACGAACTGCACGATGATGGGCGCGTGATGTGCCGCCTGTTCGCCGTGCTCCGCAGCCTGCTCAACATGTTCCGCAGCTTTCGCCGCATGCTCGGTGGCCTGCTCGGAATGTTGCAATAACCAAAACATTAATTGCTTTCCTCTCGATGAATAATTGCGAAGTAACTCTGCCTGAAAGCTTCAACAAATAAGGCCGCGACAAAGGAACACAAACCTGCCAGCGTGGCCGGCAACGAAACGATGTTTAGTTGATAAGCAATCGCCACTACGGCGAACAGAACGAAGTAGCGAAGGATATATGCCGCGGCCTTGAGCTTCGGCCGCTGGCCTGCTACTTCCATGCTCAGCGCCGCTGAAATTGAACGGCGCAGCCAGTGATGGTTCAAGAGGGCCAGCACGCCGCCTAGTAATATGCCGGTGGTCACACGCCAGGGTAAAAACAAGGCGCTACCCAGCACTGCCAGCCCGGTTGCGATCAGCATTGAGCGAAAAACACGCGCCTCAAGGTCGCCGCCAGCAACCTCTCCGGCGGGCACACCTTCACCCAGTTTGTTAACGATCTGTCCCATTACCAAAGCCCGTGATTTTACACAGCAGAAGCCGTGATGTCGAGTGCTGCAACACTGCAGGATTGGGTCAGTTTGAAATCTCATTAGCGCCCGACTTCAGTCAGGTGTTTGAATGGACGCGCCTTGATTCTTAACCGTTTTCAACGGTTTTTCCCAGGTAAACCGTTAAAACCGTTCGCGGGATCCTCTCCCGCAGATCACCGCACTGAAGTGCGGTGCTAATGAGATTTTCAAACGAACCTACTTGCAACCGTGCCTGGTCGACACAACAACATCTTCAAGACAACCTGGAAGTTATGCGCACGAACTGGTAGAAGCCGGCGGCGGCGCCCAGAACGATCCCGCCCACCAGGAACCAGGGTTGCGTACCCAACCAGCGATCGATCAGCCACCCCAGTCCCAGAAACGCCGCCACCGATGTAAACAGGGTGAATCCCGCTCCGTAGGCCAGCCCGCTCTTGCGCGCCGTCTCTTCTTTATCTTCGGAGGGAGCCATCATCACCATGTTTCCCGCGTGACATAGTTCTTAGGTAATTCGTAAAGCAACGCGCGTCGCGAGTGCCGCATGGAGTCGTGGATGAAGCAGACATGCGTGCACCAACAAGCTTTGCCGCCATCGATTGCCTTGAGCTCGCTTTGTCTTTCGTGCGCGGCCCAGAGGGCGTTGAAATCGAAATCATAGTCAGCCAGGGTGGCAAACTTTTCGCGCAATTCGCAGGCGCGCACGTCGCCATTGTAGTCAATCACAGTCGCGGTCTCTCCGGCGGTACACGGGAAAGGCCACGCCGTGGGTTCCACGAAGTTGCTGTGCTGCGTGCGATAGTGGGTGGTAATCGCGCCGACGTAAGCAGCGTTCTTCACGAAACGCCTGGCCGCGTCGTCCGTGGCGAACATGCGATCGCCATAACGCTTCGTAAGTTTCGAGACCTGCGCATACATTTGCGGCAATACCTCGGGCGGTATCTCTTTGATTTGTTGGCCCACCAGTGTTTCGCCACGAATGATGTTGAAGTATTGCCCGTCGAGCTCAAAGTTCTCCCAAATAAACTCGGACAGCATTTCCATCTCGGTGTAGTTTTCGGCGCACACAACGGTATTTACATTCAGGCGAAAGCGATCGGCGTACTTCTGCTTGAGCGGATAAAGCGAGCGAATGCAATCGAGGGCTTTTTCCCAGTTGCCAGGCACGCCCCGGATACGATCGTGAGTTTCGCCATAGCCGTCGAGCGCGATGTTCAGATACAGATCAATCTTCGGGTGGCCACCGAGGGCCCGGTCAACGACTTCGTAAACGCGAGATTTGATCAACGCATTGGTCGGAATAATGATTCGGCTGACGCCATTATTCCGCACAAAGGTGTCGATGATTTCCGACAGGTCGCGGCGCAGAGTTGGTTCTCCACCTGAAAGCCACAAATCAGTAATCTGCGGCATAGTGAGGGATACGTTTTCGATTTGCGCAAAAGTGAGATCGCCCGGCTGGTTCAGCTCCTCGTGGTAAAAGCAGGTGCGACAGAAGGCATTGCACCGCGAAGTGACAAAAAGGATCACCGTGCCGAGACGTTTTTCCCGCTTAGTCGAGCGCAGCAGTTGGATGAGTTGAACGGCTTTGTTGGGCATTTGTAGGACAGGCATTCCTGCCTGTCCCTCCTCCGGGCGACAATCTCTAGAATGATGGATAGAAACGAGTGTCTGTCCTACCTATTCGCGCGCGATGATGACAGCTTCGGTGGGTGATTTCAATTCGTAGGTAATTCCTCGCCAGCTGATGCGTCGTGAAAACGCCGCCGCCAGCGCATTGTAAAGATAGAGCAGGGCGGCAACAGGCCAGAGGAACAGATGTGCCAGCAGGCTGGCCAGCGAGTCTACTTTGTATTCAGGAAGCACATCCGCGATCGCCCGGAGCCGAATCAGCCCCTTGGCGGCGCCTAAGATGAAGATGATTGCGAGCAACGCAAGCAGCCAGCCTACAGGTAAGCCACGAGCTGCCCTGGCGGCCATCAACGCGATGCCACCAAAGAAAACGGCTGTGAACAACAAGCTTCCCAACAGTACTGAGCGCCAGAAATGCGTCGCGTACACACGTGTGATTTTGAGTTGCCGGGTCGTGAATTCCAAAAGCTCGCGAAACGTAGAAGCACCAAATGAAGGCACCAGACAATCAGGGACGAACTGAATCGGCAGTTTGGCTTCCCGCAAAGTCCGCATCAGCGTGAAATCGTCCGAGACACTTCCCCGCCAACGCTCGCTTACGTTTAAGTTTTCAAATGTGCTGCGACGAATCGCCGTTGAGCCGCCCCAACAGAAGTTCTTGTGACCATCGGCGCCGAGGGCCGAAGCTATGGAAGCGTTCCAGACTGAGCGCAGGTGCGCCGCCAACCCGCCGTTTGCCACAAACCAACGATAACCGGTAGTTGCGCCAACCCCTTGATCGTCCAATGGCGCGACCAGCGATCTGAGCCAGTTCGAATCGGGCCGCGCGTCGCTATCAACGAAAACGAAAACTTCGCTGCGCTGATCGGTGTGCGTGACTGCGACGCGGAGGTTATGCACTTTTTGCCCGCTGTCCAGGGCGGGACCGGCGACTACGCGATGCGCAGCGATACGGGGATCTGCTTTGCTTTGCTCTGACAACTCATTGATTAGAGGCCAGGCGGAATCACCGGCATCGCCGGCGACAAAAAGCACTTCATAAGCAGGATAATTCTGCTGCAGTAACGTGTGGAGGTTTTCTCTCAGACCGGGTTCCAAACCACGGCAGGGTGCGATTACTGAGAGGAAGGGCGTGAAGTCAGGTTTCGCCTCATGCAGATGCTTGCGAACATACGCGGCAAAGCGAAAACCGCTCAGAAGTGACGTGACGCCGAGGAAAACTACGATCGCGGCGAAGAAATAATAGACCCACATAAGATGCCTGAGGCGACGATCCCGCGTAGGGACCGTCGCCCCGAGCAAACCTGACTGTTATTGCGGACAATGTCGCAGGCAGTTGCGGTAACGGATCCGGCAAACCTGCGGTCTCATCTTGCTGCGCAGGCAGCGCCGGTACGTCATGGTACAGCGCCGGCGGCAACGGCTGGTGGGAATCCCCACCTGGCTCATCATGGATGAATTGCTGTTCTGCTCGACGGTGGACGAATTGGAATTCTGCGCCCGGGTCGAAGTGGAGATAAACGAGAGTTGGGCAGTTAAAGCCAGCGCGAGGACGAACATCGCGAGACCGGTTCGTTTGGTTATCATGTTCTTTCTCCTTGGGAAGGTCGCCGCCTACCGCAGAGCGAGAGGTGCGGCGACGGTGATGAGTGGATCCAACAGCCGCTGAGTTACTGATATAAACGGCTGCGGGTAAACGCCAAGTATGACAACACCGATGACGGACACTACGAGGGCCGTTCGCAGCGCCGGTGAAAGCGACAAGGGCTTGTCGTCGGCGATTCGATCGCCGAGATACATTACCTTGATGAATCTGATGTAGTAGTAGAAAGAAACGACTATGTTGATCGCCGCCCATCCGGCCAGCCAGATATACCAGCTTTTGCCGTCGGTACGGCCGCGTTCGAAGAGACCTGCGAGCAGGTACCACTTGCCCATGAATCCGCCGGTCAGCGGCAAACCACCCAGCGACAGCAGGAAGATCGCCATCATCAAAGCGACGAGCGGAGCCTTCTGGGCCAGGCCGGACATGTCGTCCACGTTGTCGCCGATAATTCCCCGCCGGCGCAGACTGATGATCACCGCGAAAGCGCCCATGTTCATCAACACATAAACCAGCAGATAGAACACCAGGCCCGTGTAGCCCTGCGAGTTCCCGGCCACCAAGGCCAGCAGCAAATAGCCGGCATTAGAGATCGATGAATATGCCAGCAAGCGTTTGGAGTTCTCCTGCGTGACCGCTCCCCAGTTGCCGACGACGATGGTGATCGCAGCGACTAACCCCAGCAGCGGTGCCCAGTCGATCCGCATCGGCGCGAGGGCGACCATGAAGATGCGCGCATACAAAGCGAAGCTGGCGGCTTTCGATCCAGTCGAAAGAAAGGCAGTGACGGAGGTGGGCGCGCCTTCGTAAGCATCGGGCGCCCACATGTGAAAAGGCACGGCGCTGATTTTGAAGAAGAGACCCGCCGCCAATGCGATCATTCCCAACAAGAGAATCGGGCGTAGCGTCGCAGCTGCCGGATCAATATCAGGCCTGCTGTAGTTCGTTACAATCTCGCCGACCGCCCTTCCGATTTCGCCGAGGTTGGTGGATCCCGCCACCCCATACAACAGCGACATGCCGTACAGGAGAATGCCGGACGAGAAGGCGCCCAGCAGAAAGTATTTCATGGCCGCTTCGTTGGAGCGCTTTTCCCGCTTGGTAAAAGCCACCAGCACATAAAACGTCAGCGCCATCAGTTCCAAACTGATGTAAAGTGAGATCAGATCGTAGCCCGAGGCAAGGAACATCATCCCGACCGTCGCGAATAGAACCAGGGCGTAATACTCGCCATGCTGTTCGCGTTCGATGTCCAGAAACTTCGTGGAAATCGCAATCGCCAGACCGGCTGCCAGCAGAAAGATTGCCTTGAAAACGAGCGCAAACCCATCGATGCGCAACATGCCATAGAAGCCATCGAGCGCCTGGCCCCCGGGGTTCGACTTCCACAAGAGTCCCAGTGATATCGCGGCCAACAGGATGACGCTAAGGGCGAAGTAGGCCGTAACCTTGCTCTTCTTATAAGGAAGTATGACTTCCATCACCAGCGCGATACAGGCGCCGGCCGTGAGGATTAACTCCGGGGCAATCAATTGCATGTCGGACATGCTGAATTGAAATGTGTTTTGCAGGAGCAGGAACATAATGGCGATCGCTGTCTTCGCGTCTATCGGTGATGACGCCGGCTATGGAGTCTTTGCAGCTCGCTGCGGAACTGTCGGCGGCGGAATGGGATAATCGGGTCTCACCTGCTTGACCACCGCGTTCACTGGTTTTTCAATGTAGGCAAGAAACGGTTTCGGATAAACTCCGATCCACAACGACAGGACCACCAGGGGCAGCATGTAAGCCCACTCTCTTCCGCTAAGATCGCTGAGCTTTTCATTCTTGGGATTCTCAATATTGCCAAAGAACATTCGTTGATAGAGCCAGAGCATATAGGCGGCGTTGAGGATAATGCCCAGTGCTGCCCACCCTGCCCACAACGGGTTAGCTTCGTATGCGCCCCGGAGCGAAAGGAATTCCGAAATGAACACGCACAACAGCGGCAGTCCGATGGCCGTCATGGCCATCGCCAAAAATACTGCGGCATAGCCCGGCATCACATGCGAGAGGCCGCCAAACTCCGCGACGCTGCGCGTATGCCGGCGCTCATAAATAATTCCTACCAACAGGAACAGCGCGCCTGAATAGATTCCGTGATTGATCATCTGCATCACGGCGCCATTCACCCCGTTGGGATTGAGTGCAAACAATCCCAACATCACGATCCCCATCGATGAAACGGACGAGTAAGCGACCAGCTTCTTCACATCCCCATCCCGTTTGACTACGAAATACATGGCCGCGAGGGCCCCGTAGATGATGCTGATGATCGCCAGCAGGATCATCACGCTGCGAACTCCGAACGCACCGAAATAACTCTCGTCAGCCGAGGCTGCGGGAAACATCGGCAGGCTGAAGCGATAGAAGCCATACGTTCCCAGCTTCAGCAAAATACCCGCCAGGATTACCGATCCGGCGGTGGGCGCTTCGACGTGCGCATCCGGCAGCCAGGTATGGAACGGAAACATCGGGACCTTAATGGCAAAGCCCAGAGCAAATGCAAAGAACAACAGCACCTGCATAGAGCCCATGGGCATCACGGAGCCGATGGCCTGCATATAGATGATGTTGAAAGTTCCCGTGCCATGCACCTGCGCCTGCTGCACGCTGTGGGCCACGAGGGCGCTGGCTTCCGTATTTCCCGCCAAGATACCCCAGGCTCCGGCGGTGACTTTGCTGGTCAGCGCCGGATCGGCCGTCAGAAAATACATTTTGATCACGCCCAGCAGCATCACCACCGAGCCGACCAGGGTGTAGAGGAAGAACTTGATCGCCGCATAGAGCCGGTTCTCGCCGCCCCAGATACCAATCAGGAAATACATCGGCACCAGGCCGACCTCGAAGAACAAATAGAAGAGGAACAGATCCATCGATCCGAACACGCCGACTACGGCCGACTGCAACAACAACAGCAGCGCGTAGTATTCCTTCTCCCGCTTTTCGATGTACTTCCAGGACGAGAGCGAAGCGATCAAACCCAGCAAGGTAGTGAGGACGATGAGCAGGACGGCGACTCCGTCAACGCCCATTTGATAGCGCGCGCCGATTACCGGAATCCACTCGTGGTCTTCGAGAAACTGCATGCCGCCCGCCGCGCGATCGTAACCCAGGAGTACGAGGGACACGAGAAAGGCCAGCCCAAACCACGCGGTCGCAAACTTCTTAACCGCGCCCGGCTGATCTTTTTTAAAGACGGCCAGCAGGATCACAGCGCCGATGGCCGGCAGCCAGGTGATGATGGAAAGAATGTTATGTTTGAGCACGTTATTCCTCGCGCGTTGAGTTCATGTTGACGCTAATACGTTCTGAAGCTGGCCCTGGAAGTCATGTAAAACGTATCGATCAGCTCAGCGACCAATGCTCCTAACCGCAGCTACAATGTCGCCGGTAAAGAACAGCGCCACCGCCGCCAGCAAGCCAATCACCATCACCAGCGCATAGTTCTGCAAAAAGCCTGTCTGCGTCGCGCGCACGAGGGGCGACATGATGCGAATCACAAACCCGGCCACGGAATTCACAATCCCATCGACAAAGTACTTGTCAGTGGCGCCCGTGATGCGGCTGAGCGAACGCGCGAGCCACGCGGAGCCGTTCACCCCGCCATCCACCACTTTGGAATCGAAGGTAAACACTCCCTTGGCGACGTCCATCGTGCGCCGGGTGATGGCCCAACCATAGAACTCATCAACCCAGTATTTGTTTACGCTGGCGCGATACAGCGGAGCCAGCCGCGCGGCCCAAACAACCGGTAAGCGGGGTCGCCAGAGATAGAACAGGAGGCCGAGCAATATCCCAAATGTCGCTACCGCTAGCGAGACGACGATAAAAACCCATTCAGCCAAATGACTGTCCGGAACTTTATCGATGGCGCGAGCTAAATTGAATCCTGTATCTCCATAAGGAGACGGCGCCGGACCAATCCCTGAAGTTTCCGCACCGCCATGCCCCACTTCCGCCGCATTCGCTTCCGCGTTCGGAGCGGTGGTCGCATGCTCAATTTGAGCTTCCGCGCCGTGCCCTTCACCAAAATGCTTGGTGGCAGGATTCCAAATAATGGGATCCATCCAGTTGACGATATTCATCTTGCCGCCAACGTGTTTCCCGCCAGTGAACGCTGTGCTGATTCCGATGAACCCGCCGACCGTCGCCAGGATTGCCAGCACCGCCAGTGGCACCCACATCGACGCAGGCGATTCATGCGGAACGTGAACGTGATGCTCGGCGGTGGGGTGATCCGCAGGATCGGCTTCATGTCCCGGCTTATGTTCATGCGCATCCCGGAACCGCTCTTTGCCCCAGAAAGTCATGGCCATCAATCTGGTCATATAAAAGGCCGTGCAGGTGGCAGCAATCGTTCCTACGATCCAGAGAATCCAACCAATAGGAATGTACGTGGTTGACGCAGTGCGCCACAGGATTTCATCTTTCGACCAAAAGCCACTGAAAGGAATGATGCCGCAGATAGCCAACCAACCCGCGAGGAAGGTGAAGTACGTGTACGGCATGTATTTCTTCAAACCGCCCATGCGGCGCATGTCCTGCTCATGATGCATGCCGTGAATTACGCTGCCGGCGCCGAGGAACATGAGGGCTTTGAAGAAAGCGTGCGTCACCACGTGAAAAATGCCGATAGTGAACGCGCCCACTCCGCACGCCAGGAACATGAACCCCAGCTGGGAAACGGTGGAGTACGCCAGTACCTTCTTGATGTCGTTTTGGGTTATGCCAATCGTCGCCGCAAATAGTGCCGTCGCCCCGCCCACTACTGCGACTACCAACATCATCGTTTGCGAGTGCTGGAAGATAACGTTGGTGCGCGTCACCATGTAGAGCCCGGCCGTGACCATCGTCGCAGCGTGAATCAGCGCCGAGACCGGAGTCGGCCCGGCCATGGCATCCGGCAACCACACGTGCAAAGGCAGTTGCGCCGATTTGCCGCAGGCGCCGATAAATAGGCCCAGGGCTATCCATGAGAGCACGCCCCAATGACCGAGGCCTTCCATCGGAAAGCCGGCCGCGCGCGACATCACATCCGTATACTGCGTCGCGCCGAAGGTCGCGATGATCCCGAAGATTGCCAGGATGAATCCAAAGTCGCCGATGCGATTTGTGATGAAGGCCTTGCGCGCCGCACTCGCTGCTTCCTCGCGATTGAAGTAGTAGCCGATCAGTAGGTACGAGCAGAGGCCGACGCCTTCCCACCCGACAAACATCATCACGAAGTTGGAGCCCATCACGAGGACCAGCATCGAGAACATGAAGAGGCCCATGTAGGCGAAGAAACGGTAGAAGCCCGTCTCGCCATGCATGTATCCGGTAGCAAAGACGAAGATGCAGAGACCTACGCCGGTGATGACCAGCATGAAAATGGACGAGAGCGGATCGAGTTGGTAACTCCACTCAACGTTAAGGAGCGCCCCGCCAGCTTCGGCGCCAGGAGCAACCGGTATTGCCTGGCCCGGTTCACCAGCGGTCTGATCTGATTCGCCGGGACCCTGGGTCAAACGAACGGCGCCTCCCGGGATCCAAAGAAAACTTGCCTGTGTCGATACGTAGGGATTAGGCCAGTGGGCGTTGCCGCCGAAACCGTAGGAATAAACCGCGCCCAGACTGATGAGAAACGACAGCGCCACTGCCCCTACGGCGATTCCGCCGATCAGTTTCTCTGGAAAGCGGAAACGACGGCCCAGGATGCCGTTGATCGCCGCGCTCGCTAGCGGGAGTAATGGGATTAGCCAGATGTATTGATACATAAGACTGTTAGTCGTCAGTGGTTAGTTGTCAGTTGTTCGTGCTTGGTGAATCGTCGCAGATAACAAACACGCTATCTTCGCGACTGACCACTGACAACTGACTACTAACAAGCGAATTACCATTTCAAAATATCAATCTCATCAACCCAGATCGTTTCCTTGTTCCGGTAAAGCGCGATAACTATCCCCAGGCCGATCGCGGCCTCGGCCGCAGCGACCACGATGACAAAGATAGTGAAGACCTGACCGGCCAGCGCATTCATGCTTCCGGTGTCCTGCAGGTAACGCGAGAAGGCTATGAAGTTCAAATTGGCTGCGTTCAGGATCAACTCGATCGACATGAAGATGACGATGATGTTCCGCCGCGTCAGCACCCCGGCCACGCCGATAATGAAAAGCAAAGCACCCACCACCAGAAACTTCGAAAGGTCCGGATGCTTGATGCCTTCCAGCAGCATAGCCCCCCGCCCGACCGGCGCGTCCTGGAACAGCAAACAACATGTGGCAAGAATGTAATTCATGAACCTTTAACTAATAGCAGAAGCCCGACCGTCAGGGAGGGCTCCCTCACCTCAACCGAGCCCTTCCTGACGGTCGGGCCTCTGATTCACGCAACCTCCTGGGGAGGCGCATCCTGCAAAACCTCGGGCGCCAGATCGTCGGCTGCGGCTTCCTGCTTCAGCGTCCGCGCCAGCATCACTGAGCCAATGATGGCCACCAGCAACAACACGCTGGCGATCTCAAATGGCAGAGATGCAAACGTATAGAGCTTGTTGCCGACGCGCTGCGTTTCGGTAGTAATCCGGCTGGTGCCGGTCGCGCCTGCTAACTGGGCCGCTTCGTCATTTGCGCGTCGCTCGGGGGCTTCGGCAGTGCCTCTCGCATTCCGCTGCTGCAACCCCGGATACCCTCTGCTGATTGCGAATAGCAGACCGCCGACCAGCAACAAACAGAAAACCAGACTGACGCCGACTTGGGGTCCACGGTTGAAGATCGCGGCTTGGCCATGCTCCTCGGCGCCGACATTAACCAGCATGATGACAAAGATGAAGAGGACCATCACGCCGCCGACGTAAACCAGAATCTGCACACCGGCGATGAATTCAGCGCCCAGAAGAATGAAGAGCGCGGCGACGGAAACCAGAGACGAAATCAGAAAAAGCGCGCTATGAACGGCATTGCGCGCCATGACGGTCAAAAGGCCGGCGAAGATCGCCGAGATAGCGAAGATCCAGAAAAAGACTGCTTCCCAACCGGAAAGAATCATGGGGTTCTAGTTTCGAGTTTCGAGTTTCGGGTTTCGGGTTTCGGGTTTCGGGGTTCGAATCAGGCTCAGCTCGCGTTCGAACTCGAAACTCGAAACCTGCAACTCGAAACTGCTTTAGATTACGTGTACTTGACCGTCTCACGCCCTTGTTCGAGCATTTCGCGGTTCCAGACAAAGCCCGCGCGTGAATAGGTAGCTAATTCGAAATCCTGCGTCAGTTCCAGACACGCCGTGGGACACGCCTCCTGACAAAGAGCACAGAACATGCACCGCGACGTGTCAAAGATAAATTCGTCGAGCACCTTCTTCTTTCGTGCTTTGCCGGCCACTGTGATCTCGATGTCCATGGCCAGCACGTCGATGCAGTCCTCCGGGCAGGCCAGCGCGCAGAGGTTGCACGCAATGCAGAGCGTGTCGTGCGTTTCCGGGTCCATGTTCAGTCGCGGGGCGCCATGAAAACGCGGGGCCACGTCCGGACGAACGCTGGGGTACTGTTCCGTGTAGATTCCCTTGCCGGCAACCGAGTCTCTGTCGGTCAGCGCGCCGATGTTGTACTTCAGGGTCAGGCCGAGGCCCTTCAGCAAATCGACCATGAAGAAGCGTTTCAGCTTCTGCGAAAATGTAGGTCGTGGAACAGATACTGCCGGCATAAATCAGACTCCCTTGCTACCTGACTAAGAGGGAAACCATTTTCCATTTGTCATTTCTCATTTTCCATTTGTCATTGCCTCAGGCCATTGAATGCTTCCTGTCGAAGCCGGGCCCTGCCCGTCCTAAAATGAAAAATGATATATGGAAAATCTCGTTCGCCTCCAACGCTGCAAGCATTCAACTCTACTTCGTCGCGCGCGATTCTATCACCTAACCAAACTATTCCTGGCTCACCGCCGGCGCCGGAGCCGGTATCAGCGGCGCCACTGCTGGCTTTCCCTGGGGCACGTCGACAAGACGAATCTGGCGGCGCTGTTTCTTCAAATTGAAATCGCGCGAGCGCCAATTGATCGACGACAAAACTGCGCCCGTCAAAAATAGTCCGCCGAGACCGAAGGCAACCATAACCGCTTTTCCGGTTGCCGTCAGGTTCAGGCCTTCCGAAAGCGACTCAATGGTGTGCATTCCCCGCCAGCCGTTCAGGGCCTGCACTGTGAAAATCGCGGTCGCTGAAACCACGATGTTCGTCAAGGCGGCCGGCAACAGCCACTTCCAGCCGATGTCCATCAGTTGGTCGTAGCGGAATCGCGGCAGCGTCCAGCGCAACCAAAAATAGAGGTAAAGCAGCAGCGTCATCTTCACGAGAAAGATGACAATGCTCAGCGCCACGAACAGATTGTGATAACCCGCGGCCTGCAACTTATATACAAAGGGGAAATACCAGCCGCCCAGATAGAGGGTCGTCGCAATGGCCGAGACCACCACCATCGCCGCGTATTCCGCCATGAAAAACAGCGACCAGCGAAAGCCGGAATACTCCGTGTGAAAGCCGGCAACGAGTTCAGATTCGGCCTCCGGTAAATCAAAAGGCGCGCGGTTGTTCTCCGCGATACCGGCGATGACAAAGATGATGAAGCCCAGCGGCTGATAGAACAAATACGGCAGCGGTCCGTCGGTGGCCTGCGCATTGACGATGCCCGAAAGCGAAAGCGTCCGCGCGAACATCAGTGCACCGACGATCGCCAGGCCCATCGAGACTTCATACGAAACCATCTGAGCGCTCGAGCGCAGCGCACCCATCAGCGCGTACTTCGAGTTTGACGACCAACCGGCGAGGATCAGGGCCAGCACGCCCACACTGGACACGGCTAGAACAAACAGCAGGCCAATATTAACGTCAGTTATAACGCCCCAATCCGGACCAAACGGAACCACGGAAAAAACAACAAACGCGGCCACCACAGCGATGTACGGCGCAAAGAAAAAGATCCAACGATCGGCTTTTTCGGGGATGAAATCTTCTTTTACCAATAGCTTCAACCCATCCGCGATTGGCTGCAATAAACCCCAGGGACCGACGCGCATCGGGCCCAGGCGCGCCTGCATGAAGGCGGAGATCTTTCTTTCCGCATAAGTCGCATACGCCACCCAAAGCGCCACAATCGTCACCACCGCGCCGATCTGTATGAACGGCCAGATGACGTGGTTAATCGTCGGCTGGCTGAAAAACCTCAGCAGCACGTCGTTGATGAAATTAACTGGAGCTAATAGTGAAAACATACTTGCTTGGCGATTGCTTGCGCGGCCGCTACCGTTTAGTGGCGGGCTACCGCCCGCCCTTCTGGCTCCTGCGTCGGCGGGCAGTAGCCCGCCGCTAAACCATCAGATTTCTACCGGTCGATCTCGCCGAGAACTATATCCAGAGTTCCGATGATGGCGACTACGTCGGCTACCAAATGTCCGATGCACATTTGCCGCAGCGCCTGCAGGTTGATCATTGATGGCGGACGCACGCGCACGCGCCACGGTTGGGCGGTGCCGTCCGCTACTAAATAACAACCGATCTCGCCCTTCGGTCCTTCAATGGAATGATAATAATCGCCCACCGGAGGCTTAACTACTTTCGGAACTTTGGCGTTGACCGGGCCATCCGGAAGGTTATCAACCGCCTGCCGCGCAATGCGCCGTGATTGCCTCATCTCTTCCAGACGCACCAGGTACCGATCGTAGGTGTCGCCATTTTCACCCAGCGGAATATCAAAATCCATCTCGGCGTAAGCGGCGTACGGCCTGGATTTGCGTATGTCCCAAGCCACACCGGAACCGCGCAGCGCCGGGCCCGACAGACCGATGGCAATTGCCTCGGGACCGGAAATGACACCGACGCCGACAGTGCGGCTCAACCAGATCCGGTTTTCCGAAAGCACTGTTTCATATTCATCGAGTCGTTTGGGAAAGTTGTCGGTGAATTGTCGCACGTCCGCTTCGAATCCATCGTAAGCATCGTTGGGCATCCCGCCAATGCGCCATGCATGACAAGTAAGCCGGGCGCCAAACTGGCGCTCGAATATCTTGAGAATCTCTTCGCGTTCACGCAGCGCCCAAAGGAGAACTGTGACCGCACCAATATCCAGCGCGTGAGTTGCCAGCCAGAGCAGGTGCGAGGCGATGCGATTAAGCTCAGTGAGAATGGTGCGGAGGTAATGAGCGCGTGGCGGCACCGCCATCCCCATCATCTGCTCGACCGTCTCGACCCAGACCAGGCCGTTGGAGACAGCCGCAATGTAATCCAGACGATCCCAGTAAGGAGCGATCATCGGATACATGCGGTTCTCCGCAATCTTTTCCATCCCGCGGTGCAGGAAGCCGATGTCGCAATCAACATCGATGACGGTTTCGCCATCAAGCTTTAGCACGACGCGCAACACGCCGTGCGTCGAAGGGTGCTGCGGCCCCATGTTGAGAGTCATCTCGGGGCTGTCCAGCAGCGTTTCCCTGGTGGTGGCTATTTCTACCTGATGCATAAAATGTCCGACAAACTTTAGTTTGTCGATCTCTTTGAACTCTTAGCTTCTTTGAAAGACCGAGCCCGGGCAAGTCACCGACAAACTAAAGTTTGTCGGACACCTAAGCCGCGGGAGCTACCGGTTCATTTGGCTTGTAAGCGCCGGTGATGCTCCACGGCTCAATCACCAAACCGATTTCCGCCACTTCTCCCTGGCGGCGTTTCTCTACGAGTTGCAACGTCACGGCCTGCGCGGCGCTCGCTTTGTTCCAAACGTTGCGCGGCCGCGCGGCTTCCATTAACACAAAGCCGGCTACCTGCGCCGACTCCGGCGTCTCAAACACCTTCGCATCGTAATGGGCGGCAATCTCTTTCGGTGTCATGACGTTTCAGTGAACAGTAAACAGAAAAAGCGCCGTCTGTTTACAGTTTACAGTTCACTGTTTACTTGTCCTTAGGCATCACTTCTTTATCGCCGCGGAAAATCTCGCGCACCTGGCGCTCTTCGGGAATTGAAAGCATCTCCAAACCATAACCGCGCCGCTGGTCCAACTGCTCGCGTTGGACGTCGGTGAATTCGGGCAAATGGTTTTCAGTCCACTCGTTCTCGACAAACTCCAGCGGATAATCCTTTCGCAAAGGATGTCCGTTCCAGTCCGGCGGCAACAGGATGCGCCGCAGATCGGGATGATTGCGAAAGTTAACGCCAAACAGATCGAACACTTCGCGCTCCAGCCAGTTGGCCGAGGGCCAAATACTCGTCACGCTCTCCACGCCGTCACTGGCCTGGACGGCCACTTTAAGCCGTACTCGCTCGTTGGCTGGAATGGAATAGAGGTTGTAAACGACTTCGAACGGGGCCTCGAGGTTGTCCGGATAATGCACGCAGGTCAGATCAGAAAGATAATCGAAAGGTGTTTGCTGATCGGATTTCAGGTGACCGCAGATTTCATTGATCCGCGTCGAGTCGATCCGAATTGCAAGCTGTCCCAGAAACTCGGAGGCTCCAAGGACCGCGCCGTTGAAGGCGGACTTGAGTTTCTGGACCAGAACATGCGATGACGCGTCGGTCGGCTTTGGTCCCTCCTCCTTCTTCTTAACGGGAGCCTTTGGCGCTCCGGGCACAGCCGGCGCAGGCGTGCCTTCCGCTTTCGCAGCCAGAGCTTCCTTGGCGGCTGCGGCGCGAGCCTTGGCCTCTTCGATCTTCGCAGTTTTTTCCTGATCCGAGGTGGCAGCGGAAGTAGGTGTTCCAGCGGAAGCGGGTATCCCGTCCTGCTCCGGCGCAGGTACAGGCCGATCGGGCCCGGTCGTTTCTTCCGTAGAATCCACCCCAGGCGGTTTACCTTCGTCGGCCATCACGGTTCGGTTAATAGATCCTGAGTAAGAATGCGCTCGAGCATATGACCCGGCGCGAACGAATAATCGCGTTTAGTTCACGGATAGAATAAGGACGGACACGGCTTTGTAACATGCACCCTTGAGGTTGTCAACACACTTCGGCGAGACGTCGTGAAGCGCGTGATACGAGCGCGATCACACCGATGTTCTGACGCATTTTCGAACCTCCGGTACTTGCGAACAAAAGATTTGGTGCGGGAGCGTAGAACATTTTGTAAGCCGCGTTCACGCGGCTTTCCCGAAGGGTTACTAGCCCAGCCGTTTTACGGCTGGGTAATCACGTCGTTACGATTCGTTAGCCCGCTTTAGCGGGCTTCACCCAAGGTGCTTTAGCATTTAGCGGAAGTGCCGGTTGGGAAGCACGCTGAAGCGCGCTACGCATTCTCGTCCCCAGACGTAACCCAGCGCTAAAAGCGCTGGGCTAGGAACCCTCTGGCAAAGCCGCCTGAAGGCGGCTGGAATCATCAGCGGGCGTGGCCTCTCCGAATTCCCCTTTAGTGGCTCTAATGTCCCAACCTTGACCTTAGGTTACCATCCCCTTATCATAACGAGTTGCAAAAGCAGCACTGATAGGCATCCATGGAGACAAGAAGGTAATATAAAATGAAACCAGGAATTCACCCGGAATATCACGAGATCACAGTTACTTGCGCCTGCGGCGACACGTTTAAGACTCGCTCGACCCGAAAAGACGATCTGCATGTGGAGATCTGTTCCGCCTGCCATCCGTTCTTTACCGGCAAGCAGAAGTTGATTGATACGGCAGGAAGAGTGGACCGCTTCAACCGGCGCTACGGCAAGAAGGCGCCTGCGGAAGCACCTGCGCAACAGTAAGGCGATGGCCCTAACTCGACATTAGCAACTAATTAGAACCTGAACGCCGGCGGATCCGTCGGTCGCTCTTCGTGTTTCCAAAGCAGCACGCAGCGACTGACCAAACCGCCGGCGTTATTGTTTGTTGAGTGGGACAGACATTCTTGTCTGTCCCTAAAAATTGGAAGGCAGGAATGCCTGTCCTACAAGAGGAAATAAGTTGAGTACTAACGAAAGAGACCTAATCGTCGGCGGCCAGGCCGTCGTTGAAGGCGTGATGATGCGCACGCCCAACGCTTACGCGATTGCCGTGCGTAAGGCGGACGGGACGATTGTGAATACCGCGGCCCGCTTGCCGAAGTGGAGCGATACGGTGCCGCTCCTGAAACTTCCTATCCTGCGTGGCGGCGCGGTGCTGATCCAATCGATGGGGCTGGGTATCAAGGCGTTGAACTATTCCGCCAACGAAGCTTTCGCCGATGCCGAGGTCGCGGAAACCGAACAGGTCGCAGTAGCACTTACACCCGCGGTTATCGAGGGCGAGGGAGACTTTGCCGGATTGACCGGGGCGATGCCGGGACTCTTTCCAGTGCCAACGCAAAAGCGCGCCAAGGATGAGATGAAGAAAGGCGGCACCGCCGCAGCCGCCGGCTCGATTGTCTTCGCCTTGTTCTTCAACGTTCTGCTCTTCGTGGCAGCACCGCTCTTGCTGACTAATGCGCTCTTCATAGCGGCCGGTTGGGCCACTCCGCCTGCCACGGTGAGCGCGACGTCGGGAACAAACGTGGCGGGCCAGAATCAAACTGGAACCAGCGCTGACGCTGGCAACGCTCCCGCAGCGACTCCCGACAAAGCATGGTATGCGGGAACCTGGGACAGCGTGAAGACCTATCTGCATCCGGTACGACCGTCAATCAGTTTTAACTTGATCGACGGATTGATCCGCATGACGTTCTTTCTAATGATGATCGTCAGCTTTTCCCTCTTAAGAGACATCCGCCGCGTTTTTGAGTATCACGGCGCGGAACACAAAACGGTTTTCACTTGGGAAGCCGGACTGCCGTTGACGGTCGCGAATGCGCGCCCGCAGCCGCGACAGCATCCGCGCTGTGGCACCAGCTTCCTGATGGTAGTGATGCTGGTCTCGATTCTGTTGTTCTCAGTCATCAAGTTTGACTCGCTCCTCTTTAATTTTCTGGTGCGGATTGCCCTGATTCCCCTGGTGGCCGGCTTGTCGTACGAAATCATCCGGCTGTCGGCAAAGAAAGAGAGCGGGTTCTTTTTCAAAATGATCACGAAACCGGGCCTCTGGATGCAGAACATCACCACGCAGGAGCCGGATGACTTGCAACTGGAAGTCGCGCTGGAAGCGCTGAAGGAATCATTGAAGCTGGAACCGCAGCAAGGCGAACCGGCCCTGGCGCCACTTTCGTAATCAGTCCGACAAACCCCAGTTTGTCGCGAGTCTGAAAACGGAAACTAATCGACAAACTGAAGTTTGTCGGACATGAAAACATATGCTCGAGAAACTCGAACAGATTGAAAAGCATTACGAAGAGCTGACGGAACAGCTTTCGGCGCCGGAGGTGATGTCGGACCAGGCTGCCTACGTGAAAGCTGCCAAACAACATCGCAGCCTCGGCGAGATGGTGAAGCAGTATCGTGTCTGGAAATCGTTGCAGGAGGAACTAAAGGGCGCGCAAGAGCTCTACGGATCTTCCGAGGACGACGAAATGCGCGAGATGGCGCGCCTGGAAGTGGAGACCTTGCAATCTCAGATCGAACAAACGGAAAATGGTCTGAAAGTGCTCCTGATTCCCACCGACCCCAACGATGAAAAGAACGTGATCCTGGAGATCCGCGCCGGCACCGGTGGTGATGAAGCTTCGCTGTTCGCCGCCGAAATGCTGCGCATGTACGGCCGTTATGCGGAACGCCAGCGCTGGCGCATGGAAACCCTGAACGTTTCTGAATCCGGCATCGGCGGAATCAAGGAAGCCACCGCGCTGATCGAAGGCGACAAGGTGTACTCGAAACTAAAGCACGAATCAGGCGTGCACCGGGTACAGCGTGTGCCGCAGACTGAAGGCAGCGGCCGGATTCATACCTCAGCTATCACGGTGGCCGTCTTGCCGGAAGCCGAAGAGGTCGATGTCAAAATCGACGCCAAGGATTTGCGCATTGATACATTCTGTTCGTCAGGCCCGGGTGGCCAGTCGGTGAACACAACCTATTCCGCGGTGCGCATCACCCATCTGCCAACGAACACAGTGGTCTCAATGCAGGACGAAAAGTCGCAAATCAAGAACCGGGAAAAAGCGATGCGCGTGTTGCGCGCTCGGTTGCAGGAAATTGAAGAGCAAAAGCAGCACGACGCGACGGCGAGCGAACGTCGTTCAATGGTGGGCTCCGGCGACCGCTCTGAAAAGATTCGCACCTACAACTTCAAAGAAAACCGCGTCACCGATCACCGCATCGGCCTCACTATTCATCAGCTCAATCTGGTGATGGAAGGCGCCCTCGACGAAATCATCCAGGCGCTAACCACTCACTATCAGGCTGAGAAATTAAAAGAAGAAGCAGTGGCCGCCTAAAGCCAGAGGGCAGTGGGCAGCCGTCAGGATACTGCTGCTCACTGCTCCCTGCCCACTGCCCACTACTCACTGCCCACTACTCACTGCTCACTGCCGCCTAGCGCCCCTCAAGCCGCTTCCGCTCCGCCTCCGTCCAATCGCAAAGCGTCTTTATATCTTCCGCCGTCAGCTTGGCGTGCGGATGCAACGGCGTGTACGAGCTCAGGGGCATGGCGCCGTCCTTAACTTCCTCGCAGATTTCTTCCAGCTTCTTGCGTTGCCGGCGCGGTTCGCCGAGACCCCAATCGGAAAAATTGAGATGTTGGCGACCTTCATCGACATGATCGACGATAAACCAGGAGACCGGAGCGACGTTGGTGTACCAGGGCCAGGTTGTCTGGTTTGAGTGGCAATCATTGCAAGAGCGGGCCAGAATCGAGGAGACTTCCGGCGTCATCTGCGTGTGCGCCTCGATCGTCTGGGCCTGATCGATAGGAGGGTTGGTGCGCGCCGGTCTTTTGATTTGCGCGATGAGGAAAAGCGCCACCAACACGATCAGCACCCACTTCAAGATCTTGCGCACAACTCTCATACATTCAATCTCAAATCTGTTTACAATCTCAAATCTGTTTAGCGGCGGGCTACTGCCCGCCTTCCCCACGACGGGGGGCAGTAGCCCCCCGCTAAACAATCATAAGGGTGTTGATTAATGCCGGCGCTCTAAAGACTACTTCACCTCGTCACATGGACCAGCATTTCAGTTCCGGAATCGAGCTTCAGCTCTTTGCTTCCCTGAACTGCGAGTGAACCGGCGCCGCCAGCGCCGCCCAAAATCAAACCAATCGCCGCGCCTTTACCGCCGCCCGCCAGGCCGCCAATGATCGCTCCTGCCGCGGCTCCAATACCACCGCGTTTCAGAGTTTGATTGGTACGGCTGCCTGATTCCACGCCGCCTTCGTTATCCGTCCGCGCGCCGCCATAAACACGAGTCACATAGCCATGCAGAGTGCTCCGATCGCCATTTTGCATTTCGATCGAGTCAAAGGCCAGAGTCATTACCGTGCGTCCCTGGACTTTGCCGGATTTGCGAATGGAGCTCACGTGCCCGCGCGCTGTCGCTTCATTGAAACGGGCCGGATCAATGACGGTCGTCGTGAAGCTATCACCCACGCGTGACTCCTTGCTTGAAAGTGTTTCGTTTAAGCGAACCTTCAAGTTCGTGCCCACTGGCACGGCAAACACCACACGCGCGACGGGCCGCGGAGCAGCGCGCCTTAGTCGCGGCCTCCGGCGCGTCTGCGAAAGGCCGATTGACGGAACCGCTAATAGCAGCGCCAGCGCCACCAACATCAACGTTCTATTACTGGATCTAATTCTCATTGTATCTCTCCCTTAAGAACACGCCCTCCAAACGGCGGTGACAACCAGGCACGGAAAGCCGGCGTCGGCTCGCGGAGGTAATTTCATTTAACTGCAGGGGGTAAATTCGGTATGTGAAGCATACCACATAAAGACTGAGGCCGCGTTACTGTCAGAAGGGCGCGTGGCCATCGAGGCCGCGCGTTGGGAACAGTTTGGCTTGCTCGTCACAGGCCCCCCCCCTAACCCCTCCCAGAGGGAGAGGAATACAGCGAGGAACTAGAACCTTGGACACTACCGCGGCTTTTAGTATTGGCCTCATTTTTGGCCAAACTGCTAGCTCTGCCGTTTTTGACTTCGTTTCGCGCAAAGGCGCTAGGAACTGAAAGACGAAAGGCGCAAAGCTATTCGCCTTGCGCCTCCGTTCTTTTCTTTCTTAACGCCTTTGCGAGAAATTCACAGGCTCGATCTCGAAAGGGCCCAAGCTTCAGGACGTAATAGCCACGCCCTGCTCGTGTCGCTCGGCAGTAGTTAGGGCCGGGGTTTCCTCATCACCTTCCAGATACCGCCGGCGATGGACTGCGCCATCGGATTCAAAAATGTACGTGGACGGCGCTTCGCGCATGATGATGTCCTGCAAACGCATCAGGCCGTAGAGCAATGCTTCCGGGCGCGGCGGACAACCGGGAATATAAACGTCCACCGGAATGCAGCGATCGACGCCCTGCATGGTCGAGTACGAATCAAAGGGACCACCCGTCGAAGCGCAGGCGCCCATCGCGATAGCCCATTTCGGTTCCGGCATCTGATCATAAACACGCCGCACCACCGGACCCATCTTCAAAGTCACTGTGCCGGCAATGATGATCAAATCGCTCTGGCGCGGGCTGGGACGAAACACGCCCGCCCCGAAACGGTCGATGTCGAAGCGCCCGGCCCCGGTCGCAATCATCTCGATCGCGCAGCAGGCCAGGCCAAAGGTCATCGGCCACAGCGCCGACTTGCGCGCCCAGTTAACCACCGGCGCCGCCAGATCCAAACCTTTCGCGCCCACGGTGCGGCGCAGCGAGTTCATCACCGAATCGACGGTCGTTAAGACAAAACCTTCTTCGTGTTCAGCCATGATTCATTGCCGATTTCCGATTGCCAATTGCCAATTGGCTATTTGATCTACGGGCGAGTGTAGCCGAAGCTGAGATCCGAGAGCTTGCCATTATTTTGGCTAGTTCGTTTGCCTCGGCCAGCAGCGGTTCGACCTGTTGTGGTTTCAGAAGTCCGTCTTCGATAATCAGTTCCATCCAATAGGCGCTTTCGTCTGCTTCTTCTTCAACTACACCGATTCTTGCGACGAACTCCGCCTTTGATCGACTTCGACACGTGGCCCGGTAGTTTGATCCCACGGCTGTTCCGGCCCTCACCAGTTGTCCTCCGATAGTTCGTCCCTGGAGGGTATGGGGCAAAGCAGCGACTAGTTTTAGAATTCGCAGTGCGAATTGCTTGGTCCGCCGCTTTAGATCCTCAGGATTCATTATTGCCCCTGGTCAACCCGGTACGCTCAGATCAACGAGTCAATTGGAAATCAACATTCGGCAATTGGCAATGCTCTACGCCCATTCCAGCGCGCCTTTGCGCCAGGCGTAGTAGTAGCCAACGATCAGGATACCGATGAAGACAAACATTTCGATCAGCGCGAACTTCGTGAACGAGAAGTCGTCGCCCATGAAAATGATGGCCCAGGGGAGCAGGAAAATCGTTTCCACGTCAAAGATCAAAAACAGCATCGCCACAATGTAGTAACGCACCGTGAACCGCTCGTGCGCTTCCGTGGTGGGATCGATGCCGCACTCATAAGGGCGCATCTTGTCTTTGCCATAGTTAATCGGCCGTAGCAGACGCCCCAGCACGATAGGCAAAACGGGAAAGACAATCGCGACGACAAAAAAGATCATCACCGGCCAATACGCCGTGGCGGAACTGCCGATCTCGTGTAATGGCGCCGTGGCCTGAAGCAGCATGCGTTTAGAAGTCTGTAACAGGAGGACCGATTGAAATTGTAGCGAGCGCGGAAATATTAAGCGCGCGACAAATCAAAGTCAATGAACTCGTACAACCAGCCCTCGCGTTAACATCAATTTAACCTCATCGCAAGACCGATTTAATTCGACAGTAATATCCTCCGGACACCGCCTTAGGCTTCGCTGAGATCGCTTAAAAAGCTCGAATACTGCAACAGGAGAGGGCATTATGAGGCTTCAACCATTTCGCAACCTAAACCTAGCTTCCTCGACGATAGCGCTCATCCTGCTGGGCTCGGGGCTTTCAACGGCCTCGGCACAGCAGGCAGAAAAGGACACCGCCCCAACCAACGCGGATTCTCCGGTTGCCGAGCGGGTACGCACGCTGGAGGAACAACTCGCGGCGCAAAACAGCAAACTCGATCAATTGCAAAAGACGGTCAGCCAGCAACAGCAGGCGATCCAGGCTCTG
>JAWVFI010000140.1:0-6548 GCA_033856235.1 Blastocatellia bacterium
AACGCGGCTTGATCGGGCGCTTCGGCAAAATGCGCGCTGACGTCCCAGCGGCCGTCGGCGCGCTCATAAGCGGCGACGGCGGCCTGGTCGTCGTCGAGGCTCTCGTTGAGCAGATCGACCACGCGCCTCGCGGTTGGCTCGTCGCCGATGGCAAACGTCGCGCGGCTGGTCCTTGGAGTGATTGGGGAAGTCATCGATGGTCCGCAAAAGGGCGCGCAGGCGGTGTGTTCGGTAGTGTCTCAGTTTGAAATTTCGGGCGGAATAGGTCGGCCGCGAAATGTACGGATCGGAACAGGCTTATTTTGAAGAGCTTGCCGGGAATGTTCCGTTGTTTGGAGAAGGCCGATTTCCGCTTCGCCGCTCAGGTTTTCCCAGACCAACAAATCTTCCTGAGCGCGATCGTTTACATCCAGTTCGATTTCACGAATACGCCGGGCGCATTTCTGAGTATCAACCCATGATTTCCACCACATTAGGCCAACAACCACTACAACCACTCCTATGTACAAGCCCGCACTCAACTGGAAGCCTTGGCTGACTCCAATGGCGACAGCTGCCAAACCAAAGCCAATGATTTGATATCCATGGCCCATTCTTGCGATGATTTCTGCACGCAGCGTTGCATGTTCAGACATCTGAGTTCTTACCTTCTCGTGCGCAGGAATATCGTTCATAGAAGATGATCTCCTTGCCAAGCTTACCGCTAAGCATTACCATATGTTCCGCTTAGCGGAAAGCAGGAGGCGCTGTGGCATATCACGTCAAAGTTATTCCCCCGAGCGGTCGGGCGCGAATCCACGATGCGGGGTGCAAGTACTGCAACGCCGGACAAGGCATGGAGAACCAAGACAAAGGGACTGGGCCGACTTATTGGCACCCACCGTATCCCGAGCCGGGCTTTCGAACTATTGCCGAGGCGCAGGGGTATGTTCATGGCCTTGGCTCGCGCTACGAAGACACCGGCCAATGCCCGTACTGCATGAAGGAGCAGGTCGATGCCCCGAGGCCCTAAAGGCGAGAAGCGCCCTGCCGACGCTATCGGCAACGCCATCATGATCGCCAAGATCGCCACTGGCGAGATTGAGGAAACGACCACTGCGGACGGCAAGAACGCCGCGGCCGTGGCGCTGGGGCGCATGGGCGGCAAGGCGCGGGCTGAAGGGATGACGGCCAAGCGGCGGAACGAGATCGCCAAAAAGGCTGCAGAAACGCGCTGGAAGCGCTAGATTCCACGCCTAATTCAGCATGCAGACCGGCAGCAAGGTCTTGAAAATACGAGAAAAACCCCTATTTCAGCGCGAGGACCATGGGGTTACCGCTCGTTAACGACTCGGAACCTAATGGGTGCTAGGGTAGACAAACGTTAGCCGTAATCTTGCAAGATTGAGTGGAACCTGACACGCTCGCCGTCGTTGTACGCGTGTCATTTTGAGTCGAGAGGATTTTTATGGCTGTCGAGAATGCAATTTTGGGCGTTTCGCTTCTGGCCATTGCGTATCCCGTGGCCGATCTCGTTTGGTCTTTTATTTCCGAGGTTCGGGCTAAGCGACTGCTTGTGACCGATCAAGACGGCGAAGTCTTGGCTGAGTTCTCAACTGAACGCGTGCAGCAAACTGATCTAAAGGATTTGGAGCAGCTGCATGAGCGAGTCAGGCGAGATAAAGGAACGGCCCTTAGAGCCGCATAAAGAGCCGTCAACGGTCGAGATTGACCAGCGCAAAGGCCACCTATCCAAAATCTCGGGTGGTGGCGTAGGCACGTTCATAGTTTGGCTGTCAGATCGGCTTCACTTCACTGAGGATCAGCGACTGTTGGCCGCTACTGCGGCCACATGGGTTGCTGTCGCCATTGCCTGGGCCGGACCTTCACTTGCTGATGAAGTGCTTCGCTTCGGCAAATATATCCGCGCAAAGTACTTCCTTAAGCAGCTGGACGAACTCGCCAAGTCCGATCCAACAGACACCGTGATCGCTGCAAAAGCCAGGGAAGTGCGTCAGACAATCGCCGATCTGCTCGCGGACGGAGCAAAAAAGTTCAATAAAATAAGACCCGGCGGCAAATCATAGGCCGCTTAGGGCAGCAACCTAATGGAAAGATAAAAGAAAATAGGATTTGTATAATTTAAGTTGAATTTACAAAACGCTTCGGATAGATTGATCTGAGAATAACCGGAGCCTGCTATGGCACATGCCGTCAAAGAGGAAGTTCGCGCGATACTGGGCGAGTATCATTCAAGCATTAGGCGGGTTGTGGAGCTGGCATGGGCGGAGTGGCGCACCGTTGCCGCCCTTCGAGTTGAACACGATCTCGCCCCGCTGATGTACCCGCGCACCATTACAAACGATGTATTTGACGCCATAGCGCGCTTTGGGATTGCTGAATTTAACGGCAAGCCTTCCGTCAACGTTAAGGTCGAGGCGCAGACGTTTAAGTTATTTTTCAAAGGCCGCGTGTGCGCAAGGTTCAAGCGGGGCGACGACGACAAGCTCGGTCAGAACGTTGCAACGCAGGCGTCGTTAGCCTTCGAAGATGCCGACGGAGAGTTGCCCGGATTCCCGCCCACGACGGTCAAGGTCGACTTCATTTGGCTGGCAAATGATCTCAATACCCGGTTAGCGCATGTTCTCGTGGTTGCCCGCGACGGCGACCGGCTGCTTTGGGAGTATGAGATTGAAGAAGAACCGGCGAGCGGCGCCGGCACCGTCATTCCTTTCCCGGACCCGATCAAGCCGTCCGGCGACGACGATCTGATTACGCCAAAGACTCCCGATATCAAAAAGACCGAAGAAGAATAATCGGCCATGTCCACCGTGGGAGATATGCTGCGCCTTGCGCGGCAGCGATTAGGATTCACGCAAAAAACCGCGGCTGCAAAACTTGGAATTTTGCAGCCCGTTCTTTCTCGCATTGAAAATGGCGTCGCTGTGGCGGATTGCGCGTTGCTGATGAAAGCGGCGCAGGTGTACCAAGTACCAGTCGAATTCTTCGACATTAAAGAGCCGGTGTATGGACCGCCAGTCAGCGTTCACGCAATGACGCGCGGTAAGAGCGATGTTACCGCGCACGAATTAGATCTGATTACAGCCGAACTCAACATCAGACTCATGCATCTCGCGCGCTTTTTAGAAGGCGTTGATTACAACGCGCCTGCCGATCTTCCAGCCCTGGATGTTGAGCAATACGGCAGTCCGGAAAAGATTGCTTCGACGGTCCGCGCTCATTGGGGAATTCCCTCAGGCCCAATTAAAAATTTGATGCAATGGGTTGAGCGCGCAGGAATTGTAGTTGGATATTCGAAGTTCGGCGGAGCATCGGTCAGCGGAGTAACCTTTCGAGTAGCAGGACGGCCGCCGCTAATCCTTCTAAACGCCATGCATCCTGCAGACCGAACGCGCTTCACATTGGCGCATGAGGTTGGGCATCTTGTGATGCACCGTTTCCCGACCGAAAATATGGAAGCTGAAGCCAATGAATTTGCATCAGCCTTATTGTTGCCGGCGCCTGATATTCGCGCTGCGTTCCAAGGTCGCCGGGTGACATTGGAATTGCTGGCCGCGTTAAAACCTGAGTGGAAGGTGGCGATGCAAGCGCTCCTGATGCGCGCAACCTCTTTAAACTTGGTTTCGCCAAACCAAACTCGGTATCTGTGGCAACAGATCAGCGCGCGGGGTTGGCGGTTGCGTGAACCGGCTGAGCTGGATTTTCCGGCCGAGAAGGCGAAGGTGTTGCCGTCGATCGTCAATGCACATCTGACAGATTTGGGTTACTCGCTTCCCGAACTTACCAAGATGATCCGTATATACGAATCCGAATTTGTTGAAATGTACGGGCGACCAGGAACCCCGCCGCCAGCTAAACCAAAGCTGCAAATCGTAAGCTGAACATTATGCTTGACACTAAGCATAAAAGTTCAGATACTCGGGGCATGAACAAATTGCCCCTGAGTACCCGCGTTCAAATCCTCTCCATGCTCTGCGAGGGGTCGTCCATGCGTTCGGTATCCCGGATCACCGGGGTATCCATCAACACGGTTTCGAAGCTGCTCATTGACGCCGGGCTGGCCTGCGCGGCCTTCCATGACACGATGGTTCGCGGCGTAACGTCCAAGGCCGTTCAGTGCGATGAAATCTGGGCCTTCTCGTATGCCAAGCAAAAGAACGTCAAGTTCGCCAAGACGCCATCGGAAGGCGCTGGCGATGTGTGGACTTGGACGGCGCTCGATGCCGACTCCAAGCTGATCGTGACGTGGCATGTTGGCGACCGTAGCGCGCAAACCGGAACCTCATTCATGGGCGATCTGAAGGCCCGCCTTGCCAACCGCGTCCAACTCACCACGGACGGCCACAAGGCGTATCTCAAGGCCGTATTGGACGTTGGCTTTGATGCTGACTACGCTATGCTGAACAAGATTTTCGCCACGGACTACGCTGGCGCGGGCCGCTACAGCCCGCCCAAGTGCATCGGCGCGATCAAAAGCCCGATCATGGGCAACCCCGATTGGAACAACATCAATACGTCGTTTGTCGAGCGCCAGAACCTCACCATGCGCATGTCAATGCGCCGGTTCACTCGCCTGACAAATGCCTTCAGCAAGAAATTCGAAAATCACTGTCATGCGCTGGCCCTGTATTTTTGCTTCTACAACTTCTGCCGCGTCCACAAGACGCTTGGCGCAACGCCTGCGATGGCTTCAGGGCTTGTGGATAGAGTGTTGAAAATGGCGGACATCGTTGCGCTGATCGACGCTCGGCAAGAGCCTGCGGCACGGGGACCTTACAAGAAAAAGACTGCGGAGATTTCAAACTGAGACACTACCGTGTGTTCACAGTTTGTCGGCTTTTAAAGCAAGGGTTATCCACCCGGCTGTACACCGGGATATACTCTGGTTTTGAACAGATAAGCCTCGAATTTTCTGCCTACGGTGCACAGACCTCTACACAGAGTTATCCAGCGGTTCTCCACAAGTTATACCCAGGCTTGTCAACAGGCTGTTCCGGTCATTGCGAGGAGCGCTTGCGACCAAGCAATCCAGTCCTTGCTTTGCTGCGCGGGTGGTCTGGATTGCTTCGCTCATCAGGCGGCGCTTCGCGCCGACCCGTGGCTCGCAATGACAAGATTGCTAGATGCGGCGCGCCACAGCTCACCCGAACAACGCCCGGTGATCCCCAAGAATCACCCGCGCCGCATTGTGTCCCGGCGCGCCGGTGACGCCGCCGCCGGGATGGGCGCCGGCGCCGCAGTGATAGAGGCCTTTCAGCGGTCCGCGGTAATCGGCGTGGCCGAGCATCGGCCGCGCTGAGAACAGTTGATTCAGCGTCAGCGCGCCGTGAAAAATGTCGCCGCCGAGCAGGCCGAACTGGCGCTCCAGGTCGAGCGGCGACAGGATCTGGCGGCCGATCACGTTTGCCGCAAAGCCCGGCGCTGCTTTATCCACCGTGGCGATCATCAGGTCGGCTACCTCGGCGCGATGGGCGTCCCACGACGCGCCGTCGGGCAGTTGGGGTGCTACGTGCTGGCAGAACAGGCTGGCGACATGCTGGCCGGGCGGGCTCAGCGAATCGTCCAGCGTCGATGGAATGAGAATTTCCACCACCGGCTCGCGGCTCCAGCCATGTTGTTTGGCGTCGAGCCAGGCGCGATCCATGTAGCCAAGGCTGGGGCCGATGATGATTCCGGCAGTGAGATGATCGCCGTCGCCCGGCAGCGCCGTGAAGGTGGGCAGCGCGGTCAGCGCCACATTGATCCGAAAGGTGCCGGAGCCGTTGCGCCAGGTTTTGATGCGGTCGAGGAACGGCGCCGGCAGCGAGTCCGCCGGCAGCAGCCGCGTGTACAGCAGTTTTGGATTGACGTTGGATGCGACGTATTTTGCGCGGATGGTCTCGCCACTATCGAGAATCACGCCCACGGCGCGGTCGCGCTCGACAATGACTTCGCGCACGCCGGCGTCGGTCGCGATCTCCGCGCCATGGGTGCGGGCTGCGCTTGCCATCGCCTGCGTGATCGCGCCCATGCCGCCGATGGCGTGTCCCCACACGCCTTTCTTGCCGTTCACCTCGCCGAACGCATGATGCAGCATCACGTAAGCGGAGCCTGCGGCATAGGGGCTGGCATAATTGCCGACGATGGCGTCGAAGCCGAACAGCGCCTTGACCAGGTCGCTCTCGAACCAGTCGTCCAGCATATCGCCGGCCGAGCGCGTGAACAGATCGAGCAAAGTGCGCTGCTGCTCCATGCTGAGGCCGCGCAGGATGTTCGCGGTGCCGAGTGCGTTGATCGCTTCGGACAGCGTGTTGACGCCGAAGCCCTGCACGATGTTCGGCGGCGCGCGCAGCACGAACTGGCGCAGCACGTCGGCGATGGCTTGCAGTTCGGCGTTGAAAGCATCGATCCGGCCGGCGTCGCGCTCGCTGAGTTTTCCAACGGATTGATGGGTGCGGCCCTCGCCGGTGAGCAGATAGCTGCCATCGGGCGCGGGCAGGAAATTCTGGGCGCGGCGCTCGACGATGCGCAGGCCGTGATCGTGCAGCTTCAGGTCGGCGATGACTTTC
>JAWVFI010000141.1:0-4039 GCA_033856235.1 Blastocatellia bacterium
GCGTTCCAAAGTCTTTATTGACGGCGGCTGATAAAACGTGTGTTGCACCTCGACACAGGAGAACAACTGAAAATATTTCGCTCTCCCGATTCCGAATCCGGATGTTCCGATGCGAGCGTGGTCCATGAGCGTGAATGGTAAATCGTAAATGGTAAATGGTGAATGGCGGCTTTGCACAAAAGTCTCCTGCGACCCCCAAGACCTTCCTTTGATTCGTGTCAATTCGTGAATTTCGTGCGATTTTGTGACTCGTGTGCTGAAGAATCGGAGTTATACGGTTCACGAAATTACATTAATCACACCAAAGAACACGAAACGGAAGCTCTTTGGCAAAGCGGTAAAGGGCGGCATGCGTACGGCTAGGAATCTTGATCGGTAAGGAAAAGCCTTACCGCACATCATGCGGCCCAGCCGCGCGCGTGCTGCGGAGGGTGTCAGCCGCGAACGGCGATTACTTCCAGATACTGCGCGTCGCCCAGAGTGGTGCCATCGGTGGCGCTATTGTTCTCCGTCCATAGTTGCTCGAGGTCGCGACGCAGGGCGGCTTGTCTTTTCTCATCAAGGGCGCCGAATGCCTTTTGAATCGGGCCAAAATAGTTGCGAAAGTGTTCCACCACGTCCGCGGGAGGAAAGGGAAACTTAAAGGTTAAGGTCCGTTCATCGGTGTCCAGTTTAGAAACGCCTTCCTGAAAACGCTCGCGCACAGTCGAGTAAACACCCCACAGCACTGGCGGCGGCATGCCCGGAGGCGGCGGAAAGTGGCCGGCGACGGTTTTGAACATGCGCCCCACGAAACCAGTAGGGGTCCAATTCGCCATCGCGATAATGCCGCCTGGCTTGCACACACGCTTGAGTTCGGCCGCGACTAATTCGGGACGGGGAGCAAACATGGCCCCGAACATCGTAACCACGACATCGAAACTTGCATCCGCGTATGGCAAAGCCTCGGCGTCACCTTCTTCGAAGTGAATTTGCAAACCTTCGCGCTCGGCGTTTTCGCGCGCCTGCTCGATCAAGTTCGGTGCGATATCAATTCCCGTTACGTTTGCTCCGGCACGCGCGGCGGGCAGGGCAAGATTTCCTGAGCCGCAGGCTACGTCCAGAACCTTCATCCCCGGTTGTAAATTCAGGCGTTCGATAAATTCCGCCGCCCCGACGGCGGTTGATTTGGCTATTTGGCCAAAATCACCGGCGCTCCAGGTCGCCTTCAGTCGGGCCTTCAGCGTTTCCAGTTCCGGCGTCATTCTTCACCTCTTTCGTTTATCCGCAGATTTCGCAGATTACATAGATTTCAAGAAGCAGGCAACCGGCAAAGAAGCCTCTATTTGGAGTGCGCCGGCAGAGCGAAGCGGCGACGGCGCTTTGGATTGCTTCACAAACTTTTCAGTATTACCCGTTGAGGAGTGATGAATTAATTCTCTCTGGGATTCAAAGCGGGGTCGCGCCGCGCTTGCCCCCGCACTCCAAATAGAGGCTTGTTTCCAAACGTATAATCTGCGTAAATCTGCGGACAATAAAGCGGAGGTAACTATTCGATGAAAGTCGAACGGCTGATCCCTATTCTGAACGTTTCCAATATCCTGGAAAGTTTCGCCTGGTTCGAGAAGCTGGGCTGGCAAAAAGGTTGGGACTGGGGTCACCCGCCTACCTTCGGCGGTGTCTGCAGTGGCGATTGCGAGATTTTTCTTTGTCAGGACGGCCAGGGGTCTCGTGGGGGTCCGATGCCGCGGCACGTGGGCGACGACGATACCGGAGGAGTTTGGATGAGTTGGTTTCTCTCGTCTCCAGCGGAGGTTGACGCCACTTACCAACTCGCGTTGGCCCAAGGGCTGACAGTGACGTGGCCGCCCACTGACGAACCGTGGGGAGTGCGCGAATGTCACATACGGCATCCCGACGGTCATACGTTTCGCGTCAGCGCGGGGCTTGAAAGCGAATGATGCTATCCACAGATTACGCAGAGTAGGGAGGGCATCAGATGCGGGGCAGCCGACGTCGGTGTTGCACAAGAAGCAACCTGCAATTTGAGGGCAACAGGCTGAGGCGTCAAGACCTGCCTTGATTCGTGTCAATTCGTGAATTTCGTGAAACGTGTGCTGAAGAATCGGCGTCATACGGTTCACGAAACACACCAAGCACACTAAAGAACACGAAATTGGAGTTTTGTACAAAGCTTCGACGGTCAGGGACTCCGGCATCGATACGCTGAAATGTTTTCAAAAGCCATTGTATGCGCGCCTGCGCCCAACTTCGCTCAGGGTCTTATTGGCCGACGGCTATCCGGCGTTTGCCGAGAGATTGCAAGAGTTGCGCTATCAAACCATCGTGCTGGAGATGAGCGAGTTCAGAAAGATGGACGGCGGGCTGAGTTGTCTGTCGCTGCGATTCTGAAGATGCTCTATCCGCAGATTACGCAGAGTCAGAGCAAGAGGAAGGAAAGAAAGCGACTACCTGCAGCAACGATGAGGGATAACTGACCGTCGCCAGGCCGTGGTTTTGGAGTTCCCCGTCTCAGTCTGAGTAATCTGCGTAATCTGCGGATAGCATCATTTCGGGATCTTGCTCAGCAGATCCGCCGCGTGGTCAGGACTGAGGTTTTGCAGGATGTAATACTGCTGCATGGCGCCTGTCTTGTTGCCCGTTTGCGCATATGCCATCCCGAGGGCGTGATTGGCGTAAACATTCGTGGGCTCGATGGCGATCATTTTGCGCAACAGATCAATCGATTCCGGAAAGCGTCCCTGTTTGAGATAGACGCCGGCCAGTTGATAGAGACTGTAGGTGAAGGTCGGTTTGATCTCAATCGACTTTTGATAAGCCTTGATGGCTTCCTCCAGCTTGCCCTGCTTTTCGTAAGCCACCCCCAGACTCAGATACAAAACGTGATGCGGCTTCAGCTCAATGGACTTTTGGTAATACTCAATCGCTTTGTCAATTTTCCCCCATTCGCTGTAGTTAACCGCGAGGCCGTTGGTGAAATCTCCGCTCTTCGGATTCAGGGAAATGGCTTTTAGATATTCTTCCTCGGACTCGACAAACATTCCCAGGGCGTTGTAAGTCTGGGCCAACTCCGCATGCGCCTCGGCGTGGTCTGGTGTGCTCGCAACTTCTTGTTTGATGCCCTCCAACTGCAGCAGTAGATCTTTGCGCACCGTGGCTACCCGCAAACGCTCACGGGCCTCGTCGTGATCTGGTTTCAACAACAGAACCTTGTCCAGGGTGGCGATTGCTTCGTCATATTTTTGCGCCATCAAATACGTATTGCCCAGTATGTATTGCGACTCAAAATCATTCGGCTGGCGCTCTACTATCTGGCGCAACGGCCCAATTGCCTCGGCGTACTTCTTGTTGGCCCGCAGCGCCTGGGCCAGGCCCATAAGGATCGTAAAGTCATTCGGTTTGAAGCGCGCGGCTTCTTTCATTGCGGCCAGCGATTTCTCATGCTCGCCCAGGTCATCATATGAAGCGCCGAGCGAACGCCAGGCTTCGGCCCAATCCCGCTTCGCTTCAGTGGCGCGCTTGAAGGCCTCCACAGCCGCGGTTTGCTTGCCGGTTTTTTGTAGGAAGACACCGAGGTTGTAGTTTGCGGTGGCGTTGCGGGGAGCCAGTCTAATCGCTTCCGCAAATGCTGCCCCCGCATCCTGAATCTGGCCCAACCGTTCATAGGTCACGCCCAGGCCAATATGAGCAGCCGCCATTGACGGTTGCAGAGCGATGGCCCGGTTAAAGTTTTCCAGCGCTGCCGGTAGCGACCCGGCTTCCAGTTGAAAATGAGCCAGGAGGAAAAGGGTTTCGGCATCATTATCACGAATTCGCGCTGCTTCGGTAATCACGCGTAAAGCGTCATCGTTGCGATCGAGCAGACCGTAATACCCGGCGAGGGCTCGATGTGCTTCAACCATTTTCGGATCGAGGCGGATCGCTTCCTTCAGTGCGTCGATTGCCTCCAGGGTCCGTCCGTTTGCCGCATATGCATCTCCCAGCGCCAGGTGGACCTGAGGCTCGCGAGGTTCGAGCGCCACGGCAGCCTGAAATGCTT
>JAWVFI010000142.1:0-13771 GCA_033856235.1 Blastocatellia bacterium
ATGCCGGGCGATGAAAAGCAGAAGTTCGCGAACCTGCGCGCGCTCTATGGTTATATGTGGGCGCATCCCGGTAAGAAACTTTTGTTTATGGGCGGGGAACTTGCGCAGTGGCGCGAGTGGAACGAGAAGGTCAGTTTGGACTGGCACCTGCTGGAGAATCCAATTCACAAAGGCATCCAGAACCTGCTCCGCGACCTGAATCGGCTCTATCTGAAACATGCAGCGCTGTGGGAAGCGGACGGCGAATCTGCCGGCTTCGAATGGATCGAAGTCGATAACGCCGCCCAAAACGTTCTTGCATTTCGACGCATCGCGCCAGCGACCGGAAAAGAGATTATCTTCGTCGGCAACTTTTCCCCCTTAGTACTGAAGAACTACCGGCTGGGTTTGCCACGGGCAGGGAAGTACACGCAACTTTTGAACACCGACGCGGAAGGTTATGGCGGCGATGGCGTTGGCGTGTTGAAGAGCATTACCGCGAAATCAATTCCGTCCCACGGTCTGAATTATTCAGCAGAAATCACGCTGCCGCCTTTGGCGACGCTGTGGTTTGAGGTGCCGCGCGCCATTGATAGAAATCTTCGCCAACGTTAACAGTCAACCAGCGTCATGTGAATTAGTTTGATCGGCTTTACGAAATCTGTGCAGCTCTCGTTTCCTGTCGGAGATGTGCAATGAACTCAGTCAGGGCCATGATCGTAAAATCTGGTATCGGTATTTGACCAAGAATAAATGGCAACCGATCCCGCTTGTCCTTACTCTCTTGCGTTACGAAGATGGTAGACGCGGAAGCTTGAACGGCGTGAAAAAAGTCGCCGACGTCTCCCTCCCTCATCTTTCGCGGTTCTCCTTGAACGCCGAACCATCCCGAATGAATGAGCCATGCATAATAGATAGTGTAGAGCCGAATGCTTTTGATTTTTAGCATGTTTTCGAGGCCGCGCTTTTTGCACAGCTTCCGGATTTGGCGAGGCACTTGACCTAGAATCCCCTCTATCATTGTAGTTCCAAGGCCGCTCCATACTTCATCAAAGTCATCTGGCGTGCCCACATTTCTTTCCTCACCGGCTCCTCGTGCGTCCAAGAGTCCAGCGGTAATACTTATCGCCGAGCGCTCAAAGCGCTCGGCTATTTCTTCTGCCAAGGCGAGCAAGTCCCCCTTGTTTTTCGACATATCTAGAATGTCTTTCAACTTAGGAGGAGTCGCAGTCATCCGTTCATAAGGAGACCTTTGAGCATAACTATAACAATCATCTCGAAGCAGTTGTCCTGGAGGTTTTACCATATCCGTCTTGTGAATTAGACCGAAGACGGTTTTTATCTGCTGATCATATTTTTGATCAGATTCTCGAAGTACACTTATTGTTTCTTCAAAAAGGGTAATACTTGCAGGTATCAATATTGACCTGGACTGCACTGCTTGTTCGATTACTTCAACATCCTCATGGTTCAGGCCTCGTCTCAGTTCGCAAATATCACCAAAAACATTTCTATCAAAATAAACAGTAACAATCGAAGCGGCTGGGTGCGGATTCCCCCCTTTCAAAGCTTTGTGATTCCGTTTCATTCAGGTTGGGATTTTAGGCGGGTTGGCGGACTGGGTCTACTTCAGATCCATATGCTTTATCGGCACGAGGCGATGCCCGAGCATGTCGACCGCGGCCTGGCTTTGCTCCAGGACAATGTATCCGATCAATGGTTCGTAGTTACCATCTTCAGGTTTCATTTCGACAAAGGCTACTTCGTTGAAGATCGGGCGAAAACCCTCGATTTGAATGCGGACGGGACCACATACCTCCGCCGTCACGATTTCCTGCGTCGCTGTCTCAACATCGACGGTGGTGGTCGTTCCCAGCTTGCCGAGCCGATTCTTCCAGGCGCTGGGCAACACCATCAACGATGCACCAGTATCGACCAAGGCATCGCAGTTTAATGCCAGGGAAAAATCGGAGCCATTTTCGATTCGCACCGAAGCGATTATTCTTCCCATGTTTTTAGTCCGCGTCATCTTATATACGACTATACACCTGGTCAGAAGGCTCGGCGAACCATTGGGATCGTTGGCTTATGAAAGAATCTTTGCTTACGAATCGGACGTACGACTAGCAGCAGATTGGTGTCGCCATAGGAAAATCGTGAACGCGATCGCGAAGGTGAGGTCAACCACGCCCGGCACGATTAGTTGCCACGGCAGTGGTTGGGGCGCGAAGGCGACGGCGTAGAGCGAGATAACGAAAACCGACAATTGGCCGAAGACTCCCATGCGCGCAATGTCGCGGTTCCGCTCCGGCTCGCGGCCCACCCACCAGTAACCTAGCCCGAACGCAAAGGCCAGCGAGAGAAACAGAGTTCGGTTGATAGGATCGACGTGAGGCGTATGCAGCCAATCGCGAATCTGGTCGTCCCAGATCATAAACACCACGCTGACGACACAGTTGAAGACAGCCTTGAATCGAAACACGCAGCGCCAAAAGATTTTAGATTGAGTGAGCATGAGAGGTCTCCGAATGTGAGCCTAATGTCCTTTTCTTATCACATACCTACCCGGAAACCAATAGATCTATTTGGAGTGCGCCGGCAGAGCGAAGCGGCGACGGCGCTTTGGGTCATCTCGAACCTTGGGATTCAGCCGCAATCGCGGGTTAGTTTAAAAATCTCATTAGCACCGCACTTCAGTGCGGTGACTGGGTGGGAGAGGAACCCGCGAACCGTTTTAACGGTTTACCTGGAGAAACCGTTGAAACGGTAATAATATACTTGACTGACCACGATTTCCATGTTACCTTTACAACATGGAAACCCCAAAGACGTTACAACAAGCCGTTATCCACTTTTTCAAGCCTGAGAACTGCAATGCCTTCATGATCGCAATGCGCTGGCCTGACGGTCAAGTGCGTTGCCCTACGTGCGGCGCTGAGAAGGTTTCGTATCTGGAAAAGGCCAAGCTGTTCAAGTGCTACGAAAAGCACCCACGCGCCAAGTTCTCGCTAAAGGTCGGAACCATATTCGAAGATTCCCCTTTAGGTTTGGACAAGTGGCTGACCGCGATCTGGCTGATTGCGAGCGCGAAGAACGGCATTAGTTCTTACGAGCTATCGCGTGGAATTGGCATCACGCAAAAGAGCGCGTGGCATGTTCTCCACCGCATCCGTCTGGCAATGCAGAATGGGTCCATCAATAAACTGTCCGGCCATGTCGAGGTAGATGAAACGTGGATCGGTGGCAAGGCGCGGAACATGCACCGTGGAACCTTAGCCAAGCGCGTTGCTCAGTTCGCTACCCCGCGCACTGGCAGAAATCAGAACATCGGCAAGGTTGCGGTGATGGGTTTGCTTGAGCGCAACGGCGAAGTCCGAACTATGGTGGTATCGAATACCAAACGCAGATCGCTTCATGGCGAAGTCAACGCGCACGTAGAGGCTGGTTCCACGGTGTACAGTGACGCGCTACGCTCTTACAATCGCCTGAATGAAGATTATGTCCATAACGTGATCAACCACGCCGAAGAATATGTACGCGGCAATGTTCACACGAACGGGATTGAAAACTTTTGGGCGTTACTCAAACGAACGATTGGCGGCACGTATATCAGCGTTGAGCCGTTCCACCTTTTCCGCTACTTAGACGAACAGGCTTTCAGATTCAATAAGCGCAAAGGTACAGACGCCGATAGGTTTGCTGCCGTGGTTTCCTTGATAACAGGGAAGCGGCTGGAGTATAAGCAGCTTATCGGCAAGCCCTCATGCTAGAGACGGGGGTAAACCCCGACAAAGACGCGGGAAACTAATGAAGAAATGACGAAGGCCATGAGCGAGCACTCACGGCCTTCTAGAACTCTCAGGAATTATTGCCAGAACTGCTGCCCGTTCCATGCTACCAACATTCACGGGCGGCGGCTCGCTATCTGTGTATCACGGGAGGCGAGCAAATGACAAGGATGAGATTTGAAATCGCGGTTGCGTCGGGTGGCATTAACCTCCAAACGTACACCGTCGCAACAACACGATTCCTTCAACTTCTTCGAGAAATAGATTCCGCCATTTCCGGAAAAGGCGGCGGAATGGTGAACTGGTACATCGTCAATGCAAAGAGGAATGAGGGGATCGATGAGGAGATTACTACAATTCAGAACCTCGCCATTGAAATAGAGTCGAAGCTGAAACCTCCCCCGCGTCGCCCACGAAAGCCGATCCGCGATACAGGGAACGCAGTCGCGCAATCCTTTGTGACTGGATTTGACAACATAGAACATCGCGGCATTAGTCCGCCATACCTATCGGAGTTCGGACTAGAACGCCTTCAAGACATGATGCACCTCTTGCACCGGAACGGCGCAAAAGGATTCACGGCAGAGATTGTCGGCGAGCATCGAGCGGTTTCCGTGTCCGAACAAGCCGCAAGGACTCTGAGCGAGCTATTGCCAGCGCAACGTGCCGAAGAGGGCGCGGTAGAAGGCGCGCTCGAAACAATCTCTGTTCACAAGAAAAAGAAACTTGTTATTTACGACTCGCTTACCGGAAAAGGCGTCACCTGCTTAATTAACAAGGATGACCTTTTCGATATAGCCGCGGCCAGTCTCGGGAAAAAAGTGATCGTGGCCGGTAAGGTGTTTTACAACGTCAAGGACGAACCGCTAAGAATACAGGTGCGCTCGATTCGAGTGTTGGGTACTAAACGATTGCCTACCGTCGCGGAACTTACTGGCTCCGATCCTGAATTCACCGGAAGCCTCACCACCGACGAATATATCAGGAGCGTAAGGCGTGGCTAGTCTCCTCTATAAAAAGCCATATATCGACTCCGATGTTTTTATCGGAGTAATTAAGAACGAAGTAATCCCTGAAACGGTCGATGGGAAAGTCGTAAATATGGAGCGTGGCAAGATAGGCGCTCATGTTTTGACTCTTGCGGAGCAACGCGTTTTCCCAGTTTACATCTCACCGCTTACCATTGCTGAGGTACATAAAATTCGCCACCAGGAGAAACTAACTGACGATGAAAATGAAAACGTTCTAGAGTTTTTTGAGAATGATTTTGTCACGGTAGTTCCAATAGATCGCGAGGATGGTGAAGAAGCTAATCGGCTGTGTCGAAAATATCAGGCTGAAAAATTGTCACCGACCGACGCTCTTCACCTTGCCTGTGCCCTAAAAGCAGAGTGCGATGTGCTGCTGACATGGGACGGTGATTTTGCCAAAGTAGCGCACCCCGACATTCAAATTAAGAGACCGACGATTTGGAATCCTCCGAAGCAAGCGGAGCAGGCTGATCTGTTGTTTGTGGAAGTCGTTAACGCAGAGGCGGTGGCGGCAGAGGTTGCCCCTGCTGAAGCTGTCGCACAAGTGAACGCTGATGAAGTCCAAGCGAAAGACGAACAAGGAAACGAAGGCAATGAAGGTCACGAATAAATCAAAATCATCCGAACCGCCATCAGACGAATACTCACGCTTTGAGCAATTGGCGCGGCAAGTGATTGCCGTTCCAAAGAGCGAGATCGATAAGCGACAGGCCCAATATGAGAAACAGCGGAAAGGAACGAAAAAGAAAAGAGTTGCGTGAAGAAAGAAAAGAGTTGCGTGAAGTTGTCCCAAAGTAAAAAGGGCCAAAATCTTCAGGTTTTCAAAGCCATCCGATTCCAGCCCTTGCGATTGGTCATTCGACACTCGTCCAGTTTAACCCAGACGTGGGAATCGACCGATTGCCTGCTGGGGGTAATTTTAGTGGTAGAGAGAACGCTGTGTCAACGCAAACTTGCGAGTTTGCAAGGAAGAGTGCCCCCGGTTGGACTCGAACCAACGACCTATCGCTTAGCAGGCAATCGCTCTTAGACCCCTTGCGGGACCCGTTTCCCCTGAGCTACGGAGGCACAAAGCTAAGTAATTAACTACCTTCCGATACTACGCGGGGCTCATCCGCTTGTCAATACCCTGTTCGTTTTCATCAAGTCGTTCCCTGTCACCATTTACGGCGACGGCGCCCAACGCGCGCCCAACGCGACTTTGAGGCAGTTAAGTGAAAAAGTTTTTAAGTTTTCGAAACGGATCAAAGTAACCATTTGGAAGAAATTTAACTCTGAAAGTTTTTGTTTTTTCTTGAGTTTAGAGAAATGTTTTCCACGGCAGAAAAAATTTTAACTGGCTCAGGATTATCTAAGCCCTTCTGCGTGGTCAGTCAAGTATATTATTACCGTTGAAACGGTTAAGCAGCGAGGCTCGAATATGAACACCTGACTGAAGTCAGGTGCTAAGGAGATTTCAAACCGAACTACTGCTCCCACGCGCGGCCAGTTTTCCGCAAGTGCCTAATCGTGTAATCTTCGCGAATCAGCCATGACAAACTGGGATGAAATTCGCCGGGCGTTTCCGGCCGCTGAAAACATTGCCTACCTGAATAGCGCCGCTGCCGGGCCAGTTTCTCGCGCCGCGTGTCAGGCCGCCTCGAATTATTACGAAACCATGATGCGCGATGGTGACGTCCACTGGATGCGTTGGCTGGCCGAGCGCGAAAAGGTGAGGGCCAATATCGCCCGCTTCATTAATGCGGAACCTGACGAGATTGCCTTGACGACAAACACCTCTTCGGGAATGAACGTCATCATCGATGCGCTCGAAGGCAGTGGCACGGTCATCTCCTGCGATCTCGAATTTCCAGTGACGACTATTCCCTGGATGCACCGGGGTATCGAGGTGCAACTGCTGGCTTCAGTAGATGGCGAGTTGCGTATCGAAGATGTTACGAGGGCGATGACGGCAGAGACCGGCGTGATTTCGGTCAGTCACGTGCAGTTCTCCAACGGATTCCGCATTGACCTCGAGGAGTTGGGCAAGGCCAAAGGAAACCACGCGCTGGTAGTAAATGCAGCCCAGTCCGCAGGCGCGTTCGAGATTGATGTCCAGCGCATGCGTATTGACGCGCTTTGCTCTACCGGACACAAATGGCTGTGCGCCGGCTACGGTTCCGGGTTTGTTTATCTGAGCCGTGCGCTCCAGGAGCGTTCGCGCCCGCGCACGATTGGCTGGCTGAGCGTCACCCAGCCTTTTGAAATGCGCAACGCTGAGATTCGTTTGCGCCAGGACCTGGCGGCGCGAGTGGAGTTGGGCTGCCCACACTTCGCCGGCATGTTTTCATTGGGCGCCGGAATAGAGTTGATGCTTAACGTGGGACCGCCGGAAATTCAGGTACGCGTGCTGGCGCTAAATGAGATCCTGACAACCCGGCTGTCGGAAATTGGATGGCAGGTATTGTCACCGCTGGGAACTGAAAGCGCGCGCTCGGCGGAAACGCTGGTTGCTGCTGAGCGGCCGAGACGCGTGGTAACGCAGCTGCTGCAACGCGGCGTGATCGTCACTGAGAAGCCGGAGGGATTCCGCGTCGCGACCCACTTCTTCAACAACGAAGAGGATATCGGGCGGCTGATTGAAGGGTTGAAGGCGATCGGGACTGCGGGCTAACTCACGCGTTGTTTAGAGTCGGGCTACCGCCCACCAAGCGGGCGGTAGCCCGCTCCTAAACCCGGCACATTAGTATGCTAACGCGAGGCCGCGGCGGACTTGCGGCGTTTTTTCGGCTTAGCTTTTCGCGGACTCTTCGGAGCCGGCTGATCAAAATGCTCGCGGCAAAGTTTTAGAAACGCTTTGCTGATGGGCGACTCATAGCCGCCGACCAACCGCGCCAGTCCCATTTCCCAATTGATCTGCGCGCCCTCGATCCACCAGGAAACCAACGTCCCCGCGGCGATCTCTTCCCGGGCTGATTGCAGCGGCACGATGCCCACACCCATGTCGGCTTCCACCATCCGCTTGATTGCTGCGAGGCGGCTTAATTCCATGCCGACAGTGGGCGTCACTCCGGCCTGAGAAAAAAAGTTGTCAATCAAACGGCGGGTGTTCCCACCACGCTCCCCCAGGATTAGTTTTTCCGCGGCCAAATCGTAGGCGCTGACCACCCGTTGCTTCGCCAGTTTGTGGCTGGGGCAACCGATCGCCACCAGCTCGTCCTGGCTCAGAGTGTCCGTCTGAATTCCGCGGGCCTCGACCGGCATGGAAACAAACGCCAGATCCAGTTCGCCCGCCAGGATTTGTTGTGCCAGGAACTCACTCGTGCCCGAAGTCACCGAGATTTCCGCCCCCGGATGAAGTGCCTTGATCTGCTTGAGCAGCAAGGGAAGCTGATCGGTATTCACCATTGCGGACGCGCTGCCGATGCGCAAACGGCCCCGCTCCGCTCCCGCCAGGGCGCTAATTTCGTCTACCGCGGCGTCGTGCTCCCGCAGGATGACGCGGGCCCGCTCCAGCAGTTTTTCGCCTGCCTCCGTAAGCATCACGCGCCGCGGCGCCCGCACGAACACTCGCACGGCGAGCTCCGTTTCCAGTTGGCGAATCTGCATGCTGATGGCGGCTTGGGTAATGTGCACCCGGAGCGCACCGGCAGTGAAAGTGCCTGATTCGGCTATCGCCACAAAGGCTTTAAGTTGTCTGATCTCCATATGAACTCTCTATTAGCTGTGGTTGTTACGCGGATAAGATCTTTTAGTTTCCATTATAGATGAGGAGGCCATAGAATTGTAATATTCGCGCCAGGGTTGGGCCAGTCAGACCGAGAGTCGGCCAGGGCTGCTTCTGCCTCGATGCACATGACCGCAAAATCCATTCGAACGAACAGACCGGCGCTGCGAAACCGCGAATTAGTCGTGGGCGTTGACGGCGGGGGCACCAAGACCAGGGCGGTAATCATCGACAGCGCCGAAGTCGTGCTGGGCGAAGGCGTCGCCGGGCCCTCGAATCCTTTGCGCGTGGGAATTGCGACGGCCGCTGCCGCGGTGCGTGATGCCGTCGATCGAGCCTGCGGTGCGGGCGCAATCCAGCGGGACGAAATCGGGGCGATGGGGATCGGGCTGGCCGGAGTCAGGAGAAAAGACCTGCGCGCGCGCATGCGCGAAGTCCTGATCGCCACACTCGGCATTAAACAAATTGAATTGGTCAGCGACGGCGACATTGCCTTATCGGGCGCCACTAACGGGCAACCAGGCGTCGTCGTTATTGCCGGCACCGGATCTATTTGCTGCGGGGTCAACGTTCGCGGCAAGCGCGTTTGCGCCGGAGGCTGGGGGCCAGTGGTCGGCGACGAAGGGGGCGGCTCGTGGATCGCCAGGCGGGCGCTGCGCGCGGTGGCCCACGAATCGGATGAACGCGGTCCGGAAACCTCTCTAACCGCGGCGGCGTGTGACTACTTTCATGTTGCGGCGGCCGATGATCTCTCGACCGCCATTTATGCGCCCACCATCACTAACGAGCGGATTGCCGGTTTTGGCAAGCAGGTGATCGAAGCAGCGCGCTCTGGCGATCCGGTCGCGCGTGAAATCATCAAGGAAGCAGGTAAGGAACTGGGTCGATCCGCAATCGCCGTAATTCGCAAACTCCAGATGGAGAACGAGCGCTTTCAAGTCGGCTATGTGGGCGGCGTGTTTGCTGCCGGTGAACTGGTGCTCTCGCCTTTGCGAGAAGAGATCGCGCGCATTGCCAAAAAGGCCTTCATCGCGCCACCGGCATCTCCGCCGGCGATTGCCGCCGCGAGGATGGCTCGCGAACTGCTGGCGGCGCTGCCGCTGGCCGTCTGAACAATGTAGGGGTGTCCCTCCGTGGGCGCCCCCTTTTTTGTATCCACAAAGGGGGCGGCCACGGAGTGCCGCCCCTACACCGTGATCCCCCTTTATGAAATCCGGGCCAGCAGAAAACCTCAACATCACTGAAGCGGAGAATCCTCGTACTGCCACAATCGGTTCACTCCCAACCGCGGAGATGGTGGAACTGATGAACGAAGAGGATGCCCTTGTGGCTGGAGCCGTGGGCCGCGTTCTGGACGATGTGGCGCAGGCGGTCGATGGCATTGTCGTTCGGCTGAAGCTCGGCGGCCGCCTTTTCTATATAGGCACTGGCACTTCCGGGCGGCTCGGCGTTTTAGATGCCGCGGAGTGTCCGCCGACTTTCGGAGTCTCGCCGGACTTGGTTCAGGCAATAATCGCCGGTGGCTACGAAGCATGTTATCGTGCCGTCGAAGCTTCTGAAGATGACTCCGGCGCCGGTATTGAGGATCTAAAGGCCCGCGGCTTTTCCAAAGAGGACGCTCTGGTCGGTATCGCTGCTTCAGGGCGGACTCCATACACAGTAGGAGCGGTCGCATATGCTCGCTCGCTCGGCGCCTTCACTGTCGCGATAACGTGCGCCCCTGAATCCCCGATTTTGAAAGCGGCGGAAGTCGGTATTGTTCCGGTCGTTGGCGCGGAGGTCATTGCGGGCTCAACGCGGATGAAGGCAGGCACGGCGCAAAAGATGGTGCTGAACATGCTTTCGACGGCCACGATGATCCAACTCGGCTACGTAACCGGTAACCGGATGTCGAATGTGCAGGCCCGCAATTCCAAACTGAAGGCGCGGGCGATTCGGATTCTAATGGCGGAGTCCGGCCTCACGATTGAGGCAGCAACGAACCTTCTGGAAGACGCGGGGGGTCAGTTACCGGCCGCATTGGTGATGGCTAAAACCCACCGCGGGTTGAAAGACGCTGAGGATGCGTTATCACAAGCCAGTGGTGTAGTCAGCCGCGCGGTAGAGTTGCTGCTGTTAAGAGTACTTTGAACAACTAAATGAAACCCCTAGACCTCGTCATCATCTTTGGCTACTTGATTGGCATCACGCTGTTCGGAATCTGGTTCTCGAAGAAACAAGAGACGACGCGTGATTACTTTCTCGGGGACCGCACCGTGCCCTGGTGGGCCATCGCTGCTTCTATCGTAGCCACCGAAACCTCGACGATCACATTTATTTCAGTGCCGGGCATTGCATTTGCCCGCGGGGGAAATTTCCAGTTCCTGCAGCTCGTCTTTGGCTACATGCTCGGGCGAATCGTAATCTCTCTGCTCTTCATTCCTTCATACTTCCGCGGCGAATTGATGACCGTGTACCAGTTGCTGGAGCGGCGCTTCGGAAACCGGATCAAGATGTTGGCGGCTTCGCTCTTTGTCGTGATGCGAAACATTGCCGACGGCATCCGCCTGCTACTGACGGCGTTTGTGCTGGCGGCGGTTTACACTGCGTTTCAACCCCAGTCGAATCAGCAGGCCATCGTCATTGGTTCGATCGTTTTGCTGGGGGTAGTGATGATCATCTTCACCTACTTTGGCGGCATGGAGGCCGTCATCTGGGTGGAAGTGGTGCAGTTGGGGATTTATTTGGCGGGCGCGGCGGCAGCGGCGATTGTTTTAATAAATGCCATCAACGGTGGTTGGGGCCAGGCGGTGGCGCTGGGAGAGCAATATCACAAGTTCAACTTTATTGATTTCGGAATCAGGCCAACCAGCTATGCATTCACGGCGCCGTTTACCACGCGCGCGCTCCACTTTTCGCTCCCGATAGATCTGACGAAAACATATACGCTGTGGGCCGGAATTCTGGGCGGGTGTTTTTTGACGATGAGCACGCACGGTACGGATCAGTATCTCGTGCAGCGTTATCTGTGTACTGACAAGCCCCGGCGCGCGTCGGCGGCGCTTTTATCCAGCGGCGCAGTGGTGCTGGGACAATTCATCGGCTTTCTTTTTATTGGCGTCCTGCTGTTCGCGTTTTACGCGCCCCACACGGATCCGTCTTACGGCACGCTGGCGAACGGCACGGCAACCCTCCCGGTCGGCGGAGTATTTCAGGCGGTGGGTGGGGATCGCGTTTTTCCCGATTTCATCACGAAGTATATGCCGTCAGGTCTGTCCGGGTTGGTGGTGGCTGCGATTTTCGCTGCGGCCCTGTCGTCTTCGCTTAATTCAATCGCCGCCACGGCGGTCAACGATTTGTACAAGCCTTTCCGGCCGCGACGTGATGATAAGCACTATCTGCGCGTTTCGCATTGGCTGACTCTGCTCTGGGGAATAGTGCAAATCGGAGTGGCGCTGGTGGCGATGCGGCAGAACCGATCGGCGCTGGATCAGGCGTTGTCCGTGGCCTCCTTAATCAATGGACCGGTGTTGGGCGTTTTTCTGGTGGGAACGTTTTTGCGGCGCGTGAGCGAGCCACCGGCACTGGTGGGAATGATTACCAGCATCGCGGTAATGCTTTACATCCGTTTTTTCACACCGATTGCGTGGACCTGGTATGTGTTAATTGGCAGCCTAATAACTTTTGTGGTCGCCTGGCTGGCGGGTTATGCGTTTGCTCCGGCGCCTCAGGATCGTCGCGACGAACTGTCACCCACGGCCTAAGATAAGGCCTCTGAATCTGGTAATGAAACAAAGAAATCTTTCGAGAGTGCAACTGTTAAGCGTCGCCTTGCTGATGGCGTCATTCGTGTTTGCATCGTTCGTTCCTTTTTCCCAACCCACTTCGGCACAAACAATAAGCCAGGCTAAGGCGCTGAACTTCGCTGGCGCAACGGATGCAAAAGGTCCGTGGCCCAAGGTAAAGCCGTATTCAGCAAAGGCGACGAAGGATGCCATCAAGTGGGCTGACAAGCAGTTGCGGCAAATGACGCTGGATGAAAAGGTGGGCCAGCTAATCAGCGTCGGAATCAATGCGACCTTCCTAAACCAGGACAGTGAAGCCTTCAAGACGTTGCGTCATCAGGTCGTCGACTTCCATGTCGGCGGCATCATTTTGTTTCGAGGTCCGGTCTATGAATCAGTAATGCTGGTGAACCGGATGCAACAGGTTGCTCGCTATCCGTTGCTTGTCTCTGCGGACCTGGAAGCGGGCGCTGGAATGCGTTTTGACGACACTGTAAACCTGCCCTGGAATATGGCGGTCGGCGCGACTGGCAACCCTGAATACGCGCGGCGCCAGGGTTTATTAACTGCGCAGGAAGCCAGAGCGCTGGGAGTGCAACAGGTTTATGCGCCGGTAGCGGATGTCAATAACAATGCCGCGAATCCTGTGATCAATGTTCGGTCGTACGGCGAGGATCCGGTAGCGGTGGGCAGGTTCGTGGCGGCGTTCGTCGAAGGGGCGCAAAGCGGCGGCGTCATAGCCACGGCCAAACATTTTCCCGGGCATGGCGACACGGCCACCGATTCGCATCGCGGCTTGCCACAAATAGACGTCACGCGAGAACGCTTGAACACGATCGAGTTGGTCCCTTTTCGGGCCGCGATCAACTCCGGCGTTGGGGCCGTGATGACAGGGCATATTGCGATTCCCCAGCTTGATGCAACAGCGGTGGTACCACTTCCGCGCGACATCAAGCTAAAACCGGTGGACACCGATGAGGACGGCGAGGTGGTAGTAGAAAAGGGAACCATGCCCACCACATTGTCGCCGGTCCTGAACGGCATTCTTCGTCATGACCTGGGTTTCCAGGGATTGATTGTCACAGACGCCATGAGCATGAGCGGCCTGACGCTTTATTTCACCCAGGCAGAGGCTTCGGTGCGCGCGTTGGAAGCGGGAGCCGACCTGCTGCTGAAACCCGCCGATGTCGAGGCGGCTTTCAATGGCGTGCGCAGTGCGGTCGTCAGCGGCCGACTCAAGGAACAGCGCATCGATGAGTCGGTGCGGCGGGTGCTGGCGGCAAAATACGATCTTGGCCTGGTTAAGCAGCGGCTCACGCCGCTGGAGTCGATCGATATCAGCGTGTCCGGCCGGCAAACTTTGGATCTGGCCCGCGAGATTGCAGAGCACGCAATCACGCTTGTCCGGAACGATGACAACCTTGTGCCGTTGCGTGTGCTAAAGCCCGACGCCCGTGTTTTCAATTTAGCGATTACCAATGGCGATGATCGCGCTCTGATCGC
>JAWVFI010000143.1:0-39047 GCA_033856235.1 Blastocatellia bacterium
CCCAACGCACTGCTTCAGCTTCGCTCTTGAAAGTCATCACCGGCAGCACGGGACCGAAGGTTTCTTCGCACATCACTTCCATTTGATGGTCCACGTTGGTGAGCACGGTGGGTTCGTAAAACGATCCTTTAAGATTTGCCGGCCGTTGGCCACCGGTAATGAGGTGCGCGCCCCGCGCGACGGCGTCATCGACGTGACCGGCGACGATGCTCAGTTGCCGCTCGCTGGACATTGCGCCGACGTCAGTATCATTTGCCGTTCCAATGTTCTGTTTCAGTTTTTGCGTTTCTTTCGTTACCAGGGCAATGAAGGACGCGGCCACTCGCTCATGCACATAACAGCGCTCGACGGAGGCACAGGCTTGGCCCGCATTGGCGAAGGCCCCCCAGACAGCAGCGCGCGCCGCCATTTCCAGGTTGGCATCCTCCAGCACAATCATCGGGTCCTTGCCACCGAGCTCGAGCACAACCGGGGTGAGCGTTTTCGCCGCCGCTTCGGCAACACGCTTGCCGGTTTCCACGCTGCCCGTGAACATCAGCTTGTCGGCGCCCGCAGTTACCAGCACCGCTCCGGTTGAACCATCGCCGGTAACCACTTCCAACAGGTTTTGCGGAAGTCCCGCGCGATCGAAAATCTCTTTGATCTTCAAGCCGGTAAGCGGGGTCAACTCGCTGGGCTTCAACACCACGGCATTCCCGGCCATCAGAGCCATCACGACTTCGTCGAGCGGAGTGGCCCAGGGAAAGTTCCACGGCGAGATTATTCCCACCACCCCGACTGGCTTGTAAATCACACGCGACGAGCGTCCCATCAGACCATACTGGCCGATGTCGATCTTTTGCGGGCGCAGGAGCTTTTGCGTGGCGCGCGCGAAATACTGCATCAGATCAAGAGTGGGCACTAGCTCCATCGAGATTGCTTCGGCGACAGGCTTGCCGGTTTCCCTCGAGATTAACAGCGCGATGGCGTCCAGATTTTGCAGCACCAGCTCGCGGGCCTTCATAACCACGCGCCCGCGTTCGCGAAAAGACAATGCGGCCCAGGCTGGTTGCGCCAGACGCGCCCTCGCAACTGCCTGTGACACTTCGCCGGCAGAGGCCAGCGGGGCGCGACCGATTTCTTCGCCGCTTGCAGGATCGTACGAGACAATCTCTTTAGCTGTGGCAATGGAGGCGGGTAAGGTTTGGGCGCTCATTGGGTGGGATTATCTAACAAAGCCAGAACGATTGCCATTGTCAGAGCCGCCTGCGGTAGCGGGCGGTTGATCTCGCAGCCCCCGAGTGCTGGATAGCGCCAGTTCAACCGCCCGCTACCGCACGCGGTTCTGACGCGGTACAATAGGCGCGCTCCCAAATCCCCAATCAAACGTTATCAGGAGAAGATCGATGCCACGACCGCACCTTACTGAGTTCATGAAACGTATGGACCAGAATTCCGTCGCTATTATTCCTGCCGCCCGCGAAGCCACTCGCTCGAACGATACAAACTATCGCTATCGCCAGAACTCGGACTTCTTTTACCTGACAGGCTTTGAAGAACCGGACGCGATCGCGGTGATCACTCCTTCAAAAGAGCCGAAGTTCACCCTGTTCGTCCGGCCGCGTGATCCGGAGCGCGAAATCTGGGATGGACGCCGCGCCGGAGTTGATGGCGCGCGCGCCGAGTATGGAGCCGACGAGGCGTTCCCGATTGCAGAGTTTAACGAAAAGCTTTCTGACATTTTGAACGGTCCGGAAAAGCTCTATTACCGGTTGGGCGACGGCAACCCGCAGCTTGATGAAACGATCATTCGCCAGTTGGCCAGCGTTCGGACTCTGAACCGGAAACCTATCAGCGTTCCGCAAACCATTATCGATTCAGCCTCCATCATTCATGAGATGCGCGTCATCAAGACCGACGAAGAAATCGCCATCATGCAGCGCGCCGCTGACATCGCCGCGGAAGCGCACGTCGAAGCGATGAAGGCGGTGCGTCCGGGAATGATGGAATATGAGATCGAAGCCCTCGTCGAACAGGTTTTTCGGCGTGCGGGAGCGCTCGGACCCTCCTACACTTCGATCGTCGGAGCGGGCGCGAACGCTACCGTGCTGCATTACATCAATAATGATGGGACGATGAATGATGGCGATCTCCTTTTGTTGGACGCCGGCGCTGAATACAAGGGTTATGCTTCCGATATTACCCGCACGTTTCCCATCAATGGCCACTTCACCGAAGCGCAGCGCGATATTTACGACCTGGTCCTGGAAACCCAGTTGTCGTGCGTAGAAATGGTGCGGCCCGGCGTGCGTCATCTGGACATCAAGAATCATTCCATTGAGATGTTGACCGAAGGAATGGTGCGTTTGGGATTGCTGCAGGGCAACCCCGAGGATCTGATCAAGGAAGAGAAGTACATGCAGTTCTATATGCATGGACTGGGACACTACCTGGGAATCGACGTGCACGACGTGGGCCGTTACTTCGTTGATGGCGAGTCCAGACCGTTGGAGCCAGGAATGGTGATGACGGTTGAACCGGGCGTTTACATTTCACCTAACACGAAAAACATTCCCGAGAAGTACCTTGGCATTGGCGTGCGCATCGAGGACGATGTGTTGGTCACTGAGAATGGCCCGCGCGTGCTAACGGACAAAGTTCCGAAAGACGCCGGCGAGATCGAAGCGCTGATGGCGAGGTAGGAACAAAACTTAAAGACCCAAACTGCAGTTTGAACTCTGAACACCTGTAGGGAATGACGCTCAACGCGCGTTACGGGCGTTTAGAGTTCAAACTTCAGTTTGCGTCTCTTTATGGTCTTTGACGCGAAATCATGCCGAGTTGCATTAACGCGAATACACTCTATAGTGGATCACAGCTTCTAGAGAGTAAGGTTTATTAATGTCAGAATCTACGCGCGGGATTTTTCCCTCCTCCGACCAGGAACGATTAGATTATTTAGTCTGTATTCAGTTTCTCTTAATGCATCTCGCATGTCTGCTGGTCGTCTGGACTGGAGCGAGTGCGGTGGCGATCGCTGTTTGCATCGCGCTTTATGTGGTGCGGATGTTTGCGATTACCGCCGGCTTTCATCGCCTGCTGGCGCATCGCACTTACCAGGCAAGCAGAATTTTCCAGTTTCTAATAGCGTTTACGGGGACCGCGGCCTATCAGAAAGGGCCGCTCTGGTGGTCGGCCCATCACCGCCGTCATCACCTGAACGCCGATACCGAAAAGGATCTTCATTCGCCGCTGAGTCATACATTCTGGCAATCGCACGTGGGGTGGTTTCTGGCCCGCGAATCGAATACCACCGACTGGAAGCTGGTAACTAATCTGAGCAAGTATGCCGACCTGCGCTTCCTGGATCGTTTCTATTCATTGCCTCCGGTTCTGCTGGCCGCATCCATGTTTGCGCTGGGAACGGCGCTGCAGCGATACGCGCCTGGGTTAGGAACTTCCGGGTGGCAAATGCTGATCTGGGGATTCTTTATTAGCACGGTTGTTTTGTATCACGGCACGTTTACGGTGAACTCGCTGGCGCACATTTTCGGCAAACGGCGCTTTGCGACTGCGGACAACAGCCGCAACAACTGGTTCGTGGCCTTGATTACTCTGGGAGAGGGTTGGCACAACAATCATCATTACTACCAATCGTCGGAGCGTCAGGGGTTCTTCTGGTGGGAGATCGATATTTCGCATTGCACCCTGCGCGTGCTGTCGTGGTTCGGAGTGGTCTGGGGTTTGCGCGAACCGCCTGCCGATCTGATTACGATCCCGGGAAACTCGACGCCGGCTCATCAAATTGCCGATAGTGCGTGACGAGCTCGGGTGGAAGGTTATTTCGCAAACATTGTAGGGGCGGCACTCCGTGGCCGCCCCCTTTTTTTAACTCAAGCTACCCAAACAAAAGGGGGTGGCCCCGGAGGGCCACCCCTACAAATGTTGCCGTGCTAAGGATTGGTTTGTGGCCGGTCCTTAGTAAGACTCCAGGTTGAGAATCGCGCTCAGGATCTGGGTCAGGATGTTGTAGCGACCACCTGAGTAAGATCCATATTGATTGCGGCTGTAGTAGCCATCCTCGTACCCGCGTTGAAAGCCCTGCTGGAAGTAGTATTGATACTCGTTGAGATCAACGTAGTAACCGTCATACCCGTAGCTGGCGTCCTGAAACGCGCCCGAACTCTGATAGTCGTATCTCCAGCCATCTTCGCGGTCGGCCTGTCCGGCGCGAAATCCTTCTTCGTAACCGTAGTTGACCGCGCGCCTCAACAAATCAGCGCCGTACTGATTGGTCTGGTAATACGATCCCTGCCGGTAGTAGCGATAATTCGGCGTGCCGTAATCGTTGTAGCGGAAGTTCTGCAGCCGAAGCTGGTCCTGCCGCCGCTGTTCCCAATAACGCTGCTCAAAACGCCAACGCTGTAAACGTCGCTCCGCTTGCAACTGGCGCTCGCGCTGCTGGAAGGAACGCTGCTGTTGTTGCCAGCGCTCGCGATATTGAGCGGCTCGCTGCTGTTGCAAACCCTGTTGCCGTCCTTGCCAGTCGGAATTATCGCGTTGTCGTGATCCGTTCCATTGCCCCGACTGTTGCTGCTGGCCCTGGCGCCTTTGCGCCTCTAACCGGCGCTGCTCGTCGGATTGGCGCTGTCGCTGATCATTTCCACGCCAATCGCCCTGTCGCTGGGTTTGCTGTTGCTGCTGTTGCTCGCGCCATACGCGCTGCTGTGCTTCGCGTTGTTGCTGTTGCGCCTGACGTTGCTGCGCTTCAGCCTGGCGTCTTTGCTCTTCCTGCTGGCGACGCTGTTGGAATTCAGGCCGGCCCTGTTCCTGTCGCTGCTGCTGCCAGACGCGCTGTTGCTCGGTGCGCTGCTGCTGCTGTGCTTGCCGTTGCTGGGCTTCGGCTTGGCGTCGTTGTTCTTCCTGTTGACTTCGCTGCTCCCCAACGGCGCTGCGCTGCTGCTGCCAAACGCGTTGTTGTTCAGTTCGCTGTTGCTGTTGTGCCTGGCGCTGTTGCGCTTCAGCCTGGCGTTGCTGGCCCTCAGCTTGCCGCTGCTGTTCGGCCTGCTGCTGTCGTTGCTGGCGTTCGGCTCGCCGCTGCTCCTGCTCCTGGTTTGTTGGCGCTTGGGCGGGTTGCTGGTCGTTCTGCCGCCGCTCATCCTGGCGCTGGCGGTCACGCCCCCGACCCTGGGCCCGTGCCTCAGCGCTGCCGCCTATGACGGCTACTGCCACGAGGGCCAGCAAGGTGGCGAAGCGCTTAATAAAATTGAGTTTCATGAATCCTCCTACACCTGGATCTAACTGAATTGGGAGATTCTGCCACTCGCGATGGCAAACGGCATTCCATCCCCTTAAAAGGAGACTGACCACAGTGTTTTGGCTTTGTGATACCTGGAGAGAACCCCGTTTGGTGCTGGTGTAGACCTAATCAGGCATGCCGCAGGTGGGAGCGAACAGCCTAGGGACTGGATGGGATGTCGGTTAGAGCGTCAGGTCGCGAGGCTGGCCGGCCGGGGAGCTCCCTGAATATGCACCGGAAGGCTCGGGGAACAGCACAGGCTGACCAGCCGGCCATGATCGCGTTGCATCTCAGCATCGTCTTTCAGCCAGTTCATCACCTGTTCGAAGATGCGCTTGGCGTGCGGTTCATCTGGAGGTGTGAGGCGGTAATGCATCCACTTTCCTTCGCGACGCGCACTTACCAAACCCGCCCGGCGCAGGTAAGCCAGGTGACGGCTAATTTTGGGTTGACTAGTCCGCATCACTTCAACAAAGAAGCAAACGCAGACCTCATCCTCGCCGATCAGACGCAACAGGCGCAGGCGAGTGCGGTCCGCGAGCGCCAGGAAGAACCGCTCCATATCGAATTGCCTGGGCTTCATGCCGACATTATACACTAACACATACGACTTGACGTATATGAAAACCTCGGGTATGCTCGCTCATATTCGCATAGGCGAATACGTAAGATTTGAAAAGGAGAGCAAAGATGTTTGAGAACACTGAGCAGGAAGTGGTGTGGGCCCTGAAAGCGCACCTCGCAATCAACGTCAAGGACGTTAATCGAAGCCTGGCTTTTTACCGCCAGCTCTGGGGAATTGAACCGAGCAAAGTGCGTCCGGGTTATGCGAAATTCGACGTGCAAAATCCGCCGTTGAATTTCACCCTCAACGAGGCGGCCTTTAATGAAAGAGGCGCTTTATCACACATGGGAATTCAGGTTGGTTCGACGGCCGATGTGTTGGCGACGCGCGAGCGTTGGGCTGCCGCTGGACTGCTGACCCGCGAAGAGATGCAGACCAGTTGTTGTTACGCGCTGCAGGATAAAGCCTGGATCCGCGACCCGGACGGAAATGAGTGGGAAGTCTTCGTGGTTCTTGAGGACAATTTGCCGGCGACGGCAGCCTGCGAATGTGGCGATAAAGTCAGTTCAGCGGCGATTGAGAACCATGATCCAGCCGCTGAAGGCGCGGCCTTAACCGAAGTCGTGGCCCAACCTGTTTCCTGTTGCGCACCGGCGCCGGTTAGCATCGGGAATTGATCGCGACATTTGCTTTCATGATCGATGACTAATGGGCAGACGCTACGCTTGCTGGTAACTCAAGTTCGCCGCTGGCTGCGAGCGCGACTCGCGGGATGGCGGGGAGGTGCCTCTTCAGGACTTCTTCCAGCAGCGAAAAATCCACTGGCTTGAAGAGGTACTCGTCGCAACCGGCGGCGAGTGCCTGCGGGCGATGCTGCTTCGGGTCCCACCCCGAAACGATCACGATGGGCACGTAACGCGACAGTGGATTCAGCCGCAGATGGCGCGTTACGGAGAGTCCATCGAGGACGGGCAGTTGTAGATCCATGAGGATCAAGTCGGGCTTTTCCAGCGTGGCGACCGTGATCGCCTCCATCCCATCCCCCGCTTCCATTACGCGATAGCCTTTCAACTGCAGAAAGGTACGCAACATGAAACGGCCATCTTCGTTGTCCTCGACGATAAGCACAGTGTGTGGATTCGTTAGCCCCAGGTTGGACGGTTGTGGCGTCATGATGGAACCTCGCGGATCCAGCTCGCTGCTGGATCAGACTCTCAGTATTGAGCGTAACAGGGAGTCAATACGATCATAACGATCATACGATCCCGACTCTTAGTTATCGGAACCGGGAGTCCTACGAAGGGTGAGTGACCGCCTTCCGGGCTAACATCACCCCCCCCTTTGACGTCGGGATTAGGCGCAATCTAATTCCCCCAAAACGCCCGTGTCTGTCCGCTTGCGTACCGTGAGTTCAGTTAAGTGTGATAGGCTACCCACACGATTTAGCTTCCTGAGTTATTTCAACAATTACATTCGACATTGGGAGTTGCTTAGCAATCCCTCCTCGTGCCGGCTGCCGTGTTCATGAACATGCCACCGCGAGAGGATTTACCCCAATGTCTGCGCAAAATCCAGCCAATTCCCCCCTGCAAAACAGCATTCTGGCAGCCTTGCCGCCCAAAGATTACGCGCGATTGGCGCCTCATCTCGAGTTCTGCGAGATGGAAAATGGCAAAACTTTGTACCTGCCCAACGGTCCGATCGACTACGTCTATTTTCCCCTGCGGGCCATGATCTCGGTCGTGGCCGTTACCGCGAGTGGCGGCTCGGTGGAAGTAGGAGTGATTGGCAGGGAGGGCATGTCCGGAATTTCCGCAGTGCTTGGCGTCGCCAAGTCGGCTGACGAGGTGATGGTGCAATTACCCGACGGGGCCGTACGCCTGGAGGTAGCGAAACTCTTACAGGAGTTTAGCCGTGGTGAAGCGCTGCATGATGTGCTACTGACTTACACGCATACGTTCCTCAAGATGGTCGCCCAAACAGCCGCCTGCAATCGTCTGCATCACGCCCCAGAGAGATTAGGGCGTTGGCTCCTGATGTGCCGCGACCGGGTGCAGTCAACCGAATTGCCGCTGACGCACGAGTTCCTGGCCATGATGATAGGGATTCGCCGCGCCGGGGTGAGTGAGACCGCGCTTACCCTTCAGGAAAAGGGGTTCATCCGTTACAAGCGCGGACACATCACGATTGCGGACGAGAAAGCCCTTGAAGGTTTCGTCTGTGAATGCTACGAGATAGTCAAAGCGGAGTTCGAGGAGATAGGTAGTCTTAACTCTGAGGCCAGGAAAACCTTGGCTCAGTGAGATTGAGGTGCGAACGTATCAAGCACCCAGAAAACTTTCACTCTCATCCTTAATTATCTGATAGCACTTGCACGCTGCTTTCTCCAGGCCCTCGCGGTTCAGGACGGTGATCACGCCTCGAGTGTAATGAATCAGCTTCTTCTTTTGCAGTTCACTGGCGGCTTTACTCACGCCTTCGCGCCGCACGCCCAGCATATTCGACATGAAGTCCTGCGTTAGTTGAAACTTATCGGTCCCCATGCGGTCGTGGGTCATCAGCATCCAGCGAGCCAGCCTGGCGTCCACCGTGTGAAAGCGATTGCAGGCAGCGGACTGAGAGATCTGCGTCAGGAGCGAATGTGAATAGCGGTGCAGCAACCGGTGCAGCGCGCCGAGTTGGTTTGATTCACTTCGCAGGGCATCGGCTCTCATACGCATGGCCGTGCCCCCGCCCTGGACCAGCGCGCGATTGCGCGAGATATCCACACCCATGAAAACAGAGAGACCGGCCATCCCTTCGTTGCCGACGATTCCCACCTCCAGGGTTGAGCGTTCGGCGACGACGGATAGGAGCGAGACGATTGAGTCGTTCGGAAAATGAACGTGTGTGATGGGGTCGCCGGCGTTGTAGAGGATCTTCCCGAACGTTAGATCTACCATTTCAAGTTTTCGTTGCAGGCGCTGATATTCACCGCGAGGCAGGGCAGCAAGTAAACGATTACCGGGTGGGCCACGCATGACTTTGGGGTTTGACATAAGGATCTCCTTCAACCTTTGGTGTAGTCCAAGACGACAAACGGCACAAGAAGGAGTTTGAGGAAACCGATCCCGATGTCGAGTGGTGAATCTGTGAACCAACGATGACAGCAAAACAGATTGGCGTCTGTGCGCTAGCGCACTGAGCGGGCGCCGGGAGCAGAGTTCGAGGGAGAAGCGCCATAAACGCTGGCGCTCAGCCCTTTGCGCCACGTTCCCCTGGTTCTGATCTTCGCCAGGAAAGGCTCACAGTTCGGCGCTTTTGTGTGTTAGGGTGTGCTCCAAATCCGTAAGTTAAACTCCAGGAAAGCTGGAAGAGGAGCAAGAAAATGTTTGGAATTTTGGCTTGGATAATTTTTGGTCTGATCGCGGGCTTAATTGCGAAAGCTCTCATGCCGGGCAAGGATCCGGGTGGCTGCATTATTACAACGGTGCTGGGGATCGTCGGCGCCGTCATCGGGGGCTTCATTGGCAGAAGTCTGCTGGGCTACGGACGCGCCACCGACACCATGGGCGATGTTAGCAAGCCGGGGTTCCTGATGAGCCTTCTGCTAGCTGTGATTGGCGCGATAATAGTTCTCGCGATTTACCGGATGATATCAGGTCGCAAGTCCGGAAACTGATCGCCTCGATGCACCAGGCCGTGTCTGCTTCATAACGAGCCTGACGGCTTGCCGTTATCTCGTTACTGTGACAGGCTGTAGCGCCTTTAAAAGCACCTGAACGCTGAAGACTAAGCGGGAAACACGAATCGTAACTGCCTTCGGATTAGAGAACTACGACAATCCATGACATGTGGCCTTGATTCGATCCAGGCGCGCGCCTTTGTGTACGGTAGCGCACACTGGTGATATACTCCGTTACTCGTTGCCCGCTCTTCAATATAGCCTGAGGGTTATATGAGTTACTACACCCTTAAGCTAGGAAGTTAGTTATGAAGATCCTCTTGTACAATCCGGACAATGGCGTGACTCGCAATTTCATGCCTCACCTCTGGATGTTCCTGCTGCAATCGATTACCCCTCCGGGCCATGAAGTACTGCTGGTTGATGGCAACGCTCACGCGATGAACGAAGCCGAACTGGTGGCCTACGTGAAGGAACAGGGAATCGGACTGGTCGGAATCGGAGCCATGACGCGCATGGTAGCGAAGGCCTATCGCGTGGCTGACGCCCTGCGCGCCGCCGGCGTGTTAGTGGTGATGGGCGGTCCGCACGTTACTGAAGTGCCCGACGAAGCTCTGGGTCGCGACGGTGGTCCGCGCCACGCGGACGCGATCGCGCTGGGGGAAGCCGACGAGACGTGGCCCTTGATCGTCGCCGACGCTGCCCGCGGAGAATTGAAAGACATTTACATCCCGGAAGCCGACGAGAAGGGAAACTCTCGTAAGCCCAGCCTGCAACCCTATCCGTCGATCCCCTGGGAAAGTCTGCAACTGGATCAATTCAATATCGTTCCTAAGATGTTTCGACCGATGCTTAACCGCACCAATAGCGGTTGGAATTCATTTCACATGATTCCGATTGAGACGGGACGCGGCTGTCCTTACGGCTGTGAATTCTGCACCGTCACCGGGTTCTTCGGCGATTCCATTCGCTTTCGTTCTGACGAAAGCGTAGTCGACGAGTTGCTGCGTCTGAAGGCGCGGGCGAAGCGTGATGGGGGTCAGATCGGGGTTTTCTTTATCGACGATAATTTGGCGATCAACGTCAAGCGGCTAAAGTCACTGCTGCGGGCGATTATCACCGCCGACGCTAAATTGCCATGGGTGGCGCAAATCAGCGCCAACCTCCTGAAAGATGAAGAGCTGGTCGACCTGATTGCCGAATCGGGCGGCCGCTGGATTTTCATCGGTATGGAATCCATCGATCCTAGGAACATGGCCGACGTGAACAAGAACTTCAGCAAGCCGAGCGAATACGGGGCCGTGCTGCAGCGTCTGGCGGCGCGGAACATCTATGCGATCACTTCTTTCATTTTTGGCATGGACAACGACGAGCCGGGAGTTGCGGCCCGCACCCTGAAGGAGATCAACTCATGGCCGCCGGGGTTGCCGGTGTTTGGGCAATTGACTCCGTTTCCTGCCACGCCGCTTTACGATCGGCTGCAGAAGGCTGGGCGCCTGGATCGGCCGAAACACTGGATGGATTTCGCGCCCTTCGTGATGGCGCACACGCCGCTGAAGATGACGATCGGGCAGGCGCGCGAGGAAGTGCAGGAGGCCTGGTCCGCTTCCTACAGCGCCAAACGAAATTCACAGGCGCTGAAGTCGATTCACGATGCGCCGGTGCAGTATCGGATTGGCATGCTGGTAGCGCGTCTGTTTTTCCGCGGGATCTATTTTCCGCAAATGAACCGCTGGGCTTGGATCAAGTTGGTTGCTTCTAATGGCGGCTCAATTTTCAACTTAACTCGAGAGACCTTCAGCCTCTGGAACCGTTCGCGCCGGCGCGTTCAATCCGCTCCAGCCAGCGCTGAGTATCAATAGCAGCTTTCTCAACCACGACATTCTAGGGCGCCACTCCATGGGCGCCCCTTTTTTTGTTTGCGCTGAGCGGCGCCGCGGGGCTACTACTGCGGCGAGATCACACAACGAAGGGGGTGGCCACGGAGTGCCACCCCTACAACGACCGGCCCATTTGCCAGGCCTTGATCGCCTCGAACGGATGAATTAGCAGAATGATGTTGAGGAGGAGGCTGTCTCTGATCCAAAGCAGCAGAATCAATTCAGTAAGCAGAAAAACCGCGACGGTCCGGCGAAACCCAAGTTTCACGGCCACTGCAAAACCAACCGCGCAGGCCAGGACGTCCCCCATCGAGTTAAAAATCGAATCGCCTTCATAACCGATCGCCGCGGTGGCCTCACGGTAGCGGTTGATGATGTAGCTGGTGTTTTCAAACACTTCCCAGCACGCTTCCACCGCGATCGCGAGCAGGAAGCGCCACTGTCTGGCCAGGCGCGGCAAGATCAACGCCAGCAGGCCGCACAGAATGAAACCGTGCAGTACGTGAGTGAAAGTGTAAGGATCGAAGAAGTGTTGCGAAGTGTGGCGATTTCCAATGTCACCAGCCCATGGTGACCAATCCCCACTGGCGCACCACCACAAGCGCCCCTGTCCGCGCAGCGCAATCACCGTCGCCCCGAGGACAGCAGCGATCGCCAGGGGCACATAAGCCTTTGTGCGAGCGAGCATTAGTTTTGCTTGCAGACCCCGATTAGAACCAATAATGAATTATGAGACCGGCGCTACTCTTTGCCTTCGGAACGGCGGCTGTGTTAGGGCCGTCCACAGTTGTAGCGAGTCGAGAGAATGGTGCACCCGGCATGATTCGAACATGCGACCCCCTGATTCGTAGTCTGAAACGGGAGTTAGTCTGAGTTCCCTAGAGTTCCTCGAAGTGCCGTCTTTATTGGGCTCACCTCAATGTTATCATCACCCTGTGTTGGATCTCTGCATGAATGCTTTTGAGTGGAAACCTGACAAAAAGAGGGCTGGCTATTTAGTTGAGCGGCAGTTCCTATGCAATCTCCTCAGAATTCCTGTCCTTCACGCGGCTACAGCGAGTTTGTCATAAGACGTCGGTTTGACACCGTTCGCGCGCGATTGGGAACGAATCTTCCTTACCACATTCGCTGCATTTTATAAAAATACTTACCTTGAATTTGTGAGAGGCCGTCGGAAACGTTTGTAAGGATAGGTGTGTGTCCGCCGCAACGATCACAGACCGCAACCAATGACCAACGCTCTGCGATTTCAGTATTCATAAGGCGATAGGGAGCAGTCGCTTCGAATGGGCATTCGATCTAAGAAGCGTAAAGGCCATACCAAAAGCCTGCTGATAAAAAGGCTCCGGTTATCCATCCTCACCATCGATAACATCAATGGTTCGCTGTCTGAGGGTTATACGTAGAGGAAAGTTCAAAGGCCGCGCTGTTCTCCGACGCCCGTCGCACATCCGGATTACGGATTACCGGCGCTTCCCCCGGTTCCCGCTTTCTCGGGTACATACCAATCAATTTACTTACTTCGCTGCACAACTTATCCAAGTGGGCGGGCTTTATAATGTAGCCCTGGGCCCCGCTATTAATTGCGGTCTGCTTGTCGGACTCATACGCGGCGCCCGAAAAAAACATAATCGGAGTACTCGGATCGAACTCGCGCAGGCTCTTGCAGAGGTCGATTCCTGAACCATCGGGAAGCCATGAGTCGAGCATGTAGAGATCGAAGTGATGTTCCCGTGCAAGGTTTAAACCGTCCGCCAGGGTGGATCCTGTGGTTACTCGATAATTGCATTTCGCCAATACCAACGTAACCAATTCACGAGTGTCAAGGTGGTCCTCAATGTAGAGAACGTGATGCTGCCTGGTTTCCATGAGAATTCCTCCAGCCAAAGGGGTTAAGAACTACTGGGGCGGTAGTTCAGGAAGCAATTGCCCGAGATTGTTTGGCAGTTGCCGGGAACCACCAACCAACCTCAGACGTCCCTGCTTGTTCGGAGAGGAAACGATACGCGCTGCCCGGATCAACGTCCGTACGAAAACGTACCGATTAGGAGTAGTGTCGGCGGTAATCTAAATCGGATAACCGTGCGCGAGCACCAATCGACCAGGTGAGCAGGAGAACTGTGACTAAAGAACGAGCAACGATCCTATTAGTGGAGGACGATGGGGAAATTCGTGGGTACATGGAACAATTCTTGACAAGCCTGGGCTACGACGTTGCGGCCAGCTCTGATGAAGGTGACTCTTTACAGATGATTAGTGGCGATCATCGCAAAGTGAAGTTGATTCTGCTGAGCCAAAGGATGTTGTCGGACGATGCGCTCTCTGCTGGCCGGCGCATCCGGGAGCATGCAAATGTCGCTAATTCAGCTCCAGTCGTGGTCTTGCCTTTTGAGTTTCGTACGGAGCTGGAAGGAACGGACGAAAATATGGGAGGGCGGGACTACAAATCTTATATGGCCAGCGAGCAACAGCTCGAAGATTTGCTGGCGGGTTTGCTGGGTGAGAAAGGCAATGCTCGCGGCAACTAATGTTGGTGGCCCGCCAAGAATTATCCACGCTGCTATTCAGCCCACGTCATTTCAGTTGACTCGCATGCAACTCTTCAAACTCGTCACGGATAAGTGCATAACACTCACACGCTGCTTGCTCCAGGGCATCGCCCTTGACGATCTCGATCATTCCTCGCGCACTAACAATTAATCCGCGTTCCCGTAAAGCTCTGGTCGCCATGGAAACACCGGCGCGGCGTGTGCCGATCATGCCCGCCACCATTTCGTGAGTAAGGTGCAGCGAATCTGAATCGGAATAGTCGCGCATCATCAGGAGCCAACGGGCGAATCTCGCTTCCAAAGAATGGTGTTGGCTACAGATAACCGACTGCGTTACAAGTCCAAGAAAAGATCGAGTGTAGCGCAGCAATCTCACCTGAAGGGGGCTGCCGACGCGCATTTCCCGGGCCAAGACGGATGCTGGCATCTTCAAGGCGCTGCCGTTGATTTGCACAACCGCCCTTTCGGGAGTTATAGCTCCGCCGAGAAAAACGGATAGCCCCACCATGCCCTCTCTACCAATAAGACCTACTTCGGTCGTACTGCCATCCTCAAGCGTGGAAAGTAAAGAAACAACGGCAGTCTCTGGAAAATAAACATTCTCAATGTGCGCTCCAGCGGTGTAGATAACATCGCCCTGTTGCAGCTCCACCCTTCGAAGGTTGGCTGCCAAGCGCTCGTAGTCGTGGTTGATGAGCGACGAGAGCAGTCGATTCTTCAGTTCCATTCTGAGGTTTTCGTCGGACATGGGGAACCACTGGTTGACAGTTGTCGCCAAGGCCCGCTTGGGCTACCTGGATTTGATTGGGGCAGTATGTCTGATGGGGGACATAGAAGCAAGAAAGATATGAGAAGGCGACCAGCCGAAAGGCTTAATCTAGTGGGACTGACTTCGTAGCGGGTGATGAGTAGGCCGAATCCCGTTCAGACGATCACGTTCTTCACTAACTATCCAATAGCATTCACAAGCTGTCTCTTCCAACTTCTGCCGGCCAAGGATCACCATCCTGCCCCGGCTGTAGCTTATGATCCCTCGCTTCTGTAGCGCGCCGGCGGTCTCGGTGACGCCCGTCCGCTGGGCGCCCAGCATCATAGAAATAACGTCCTGAGTGAGCACGAACTCGTCCGCTTGCACCCGGTCATGCATCATCAAGAGCCAGCGGCAAAGGCGCGACTCCAATGAGTGGAGGCGGTTGCACACGGATGTCTGCGCAACCTGCACCAGCAGCGCCTGCGTATGGCGCAACAAGAGTTCCTGCAGCCTACCGCCGCGTCTAAACTCGTCATGCAAAACATTTGTTTTGATCCTGAGGGCGCGGCCCTGGCGCTGAACTATTCCCCGATGAGGCGTTGAGTTAGCCCCGAGGAAAGTTGCTACACAGACCATCTCGTCCCGTCCCGCCAGCCCGACCTCGACGATCGTCTTGTCAAAGACGGTCGAGACCATTGAGATAACACAGTCTTCGGGAAAGTAGGCATAGCGAAGCGGTTTGTGCGGCTCAAAAAGGACTTGCTTATATTCCAGGGTGAGCAGCTTTAGATGAGGGAGTAGACGGGCGTACTCGCCTGCAGGGAGGGAGGCGAGAATGCGGTTTTCAACTCGAGTAATGGATTTCTGAAACATGTGCACTCGCCGAGATGCCCGCCTCTGTCAGTTTTGCTGTCGGTCAACCGCCGTCCTTCAGCCGCGCTGCTTACCCGGGATTCTCACAACATAACATAGCCAATCAGTCCGGCAGCGGACATAGGGCTTGGCTGAGCGTCTCACCGAAAGGTTCAAAACTAACAATTAGGTGTCGGTTTGAAATGTACGTTTTCGTACGGAAGTTTACCGAGGGCAGCTTTATTATTCCCGCACTGTAGATATGAAAGACAGAGCATCGGGCGAGCTCGACATGAACTCGCTCCCGCGCCGAGTTATCCATTTTCGGCATCTCAATTGTCACTAGGGGGGATTCAAAATGAATGCATTCGCGATACTTAAAGCCGACCATGAAAAAGTTGCCGGCATACTTGAAACGATCGAGGACACGACTGAGCGAGCAGTGAAGGGACGGGATGAGCTGTTTGCTCGACTGAAGGCGGAATTAGACCTCCATGCCATGATTGAGGAGGAGATTTTCTATCCGGCGTTGGAAGAGACTGAGGAAGCTCGCGAGATCACGCTTGAAGCTTATGAAGAACACCGGTTAGTCAAACAATTGCTCGCCGAGCTCGAAGCCGAACCAAAAGACACTGAGGAGTGGACTGCGAAATTTACGGTGCTTAAGGAAAACACCGAGCATCACGTGGAGGAAGAAGAGGGTGAGTTGTTCAAAAAAGCACGGCTGGCGCTAACCGAAGAAGAAATCGAATCGCTGGGTGACGAACTTCAAGCTGCCAAACAGCAAAGCCGAGCTGCCGCCGCTTCTGAGTGACTTGTGGCATCCCGCTTGCGAACAGCGCGGAGCCTGCCAATAAACTGTGAAGAACGGCTGGAAAACAGACGTAGCGAGATTTTCGATGCATTGAATTAAGGCGAGTACCCGACGGGCTTGTAAAATTAATTTTCGAGGTCATCATCTGCCAGACCGAAATTAGCCGCACGGATACTCACGGAATTCTCACTGCTCAGTCTATTGGCTTTTAATCATAAACGGTTTCCGGATTCTTGAATCTCTTCGGGCTATCCGTGTGATTTGTTGAGGTGAAAATACCAATGCATTTAGTACCAGGCGCAAAGGGGGATTCCATGTTGTCTAAAGATTACGATGCAAGAACACAACCCGATTTGATTTGCTTCTCGCATCTGCGCTGGGATTTTGTCTATCAACGGCCGCAACATCTGCTGACGCGCTGTGCCCAGGATCGCCGGGTGTTTTTCGTTGAAGAACCCATTTTTGGAAATGGTGCAATGCACCTCGACGTGCAGGAGCGTGATGGGGGCGTGATGGTCGTCGTTCCCCATTTGCCGGACGGACTCCGCAGTGAAGTTGCGACAACGGCGGTGCTCAAGGAGATGATTGGCAGGTTGTTTGTAGAGCGGGGCATTCTTGAGTACCTGTTCTGGTATTACACCCCGATGGCCCTGAGCTATACCAAAGACTTTTCTCCAGTGGCCTCAATCTACGATTGCATGGATGAGCTTTCTGCGTTTAAGGGGGCGAACTCCCGGTTGGCTGACTTCGAGCAGGAACTCTTCAGACGTGTGGATCTTGTTTTTCACGGGCGGGCAGAGTTTGTATGAAGCGAAGCGCAATGCTCACCCGGCCGTTCATGCTTTTCCCAGCAGTATCGATGTTTCACATTTTGGTAAAGCCCGGACTGTCACCGTTGACCGGCAGGATCAGGCGGCTATTCCGCAGCCTCGCCTCGGTTTCTTTGGTGTGATTGATGAGCGGTTCGACATTGAATTGCTCGACGCTGTTGCAAGGACGCGTCCGGATTGGCAGTTCGTGATGATTGGCCCGGTAGTCAAGATTGATCCGAATAGTTTACCCAGGTACCCGAACGTTCATTATCTGGGCGCGAAGAAGTATGACGAGTTGCCAGATTATTTGGCGGGTTGGGACGTTGCCTTGCTCCTGTTTGCGCGGAATGAATCCACTCGGTTCATTAGCCCTACCAAGACACCGGAGTATTTAGCGGCAGGCAAACCCGTCATTTCCACTTCAATCCGTGACGTAGTGCGCCCGTATGGCGAGCTGAACCTTGTTCGAATCGCGGATAGTCCAACTGAATTCATTCAGGCCGCGGAAGAATTAATGACGAAGCGTGAAACGGATAGTGATTGGCTAGAGCGAGTTGATGAGTTTCTCGCAGACATATCGTGGGACAAAACGTGGGCGCAGATGTCCAGTTTGATTAATCAAACAATCGACAAGAAGCAGCGCGGAAACACGAGGCACGCGCCGATGCTCGATGCAAGCCCACTGAGGGCAGCAGTTGTCATAGCCTGATCGCAGTCTTAGAAAAAGGAAGGGTTCAAGGGGGTTCATATGTTTGACTATTTGATTGTAGGGGCGGGTTTCGCCGGCAGCGTCCTCGCCGAAAGATTAGCGGCGGGTTCCGACAAGAAAGTTTTGATTTGTGATAAACGCCCACACATTGGCGGCAATGCTTACGACCACTACAACGAAGCCGGAATTCTGGTCCACAAGTATGGTCCGCACATCTTTCACACCAACGCGCGGGATGTTTTTGAATACCTCTCAAGATTCACGGAATGGCGACCGTATCAGCACCGCGTGCGCGCCAGCGTCGACGGTCAGATAGTTCCAATTCCGATTAACCTGGATACCATCAACACGCTTTACGGACTTAATCTGACTTCCTTCGAAGTAGAAGATTTCTTCCGGAAAGTTGCCGAGCCGTGTGAGAACATTCGCACCTCTGAAGATGTGGTGGTGAGTACGGTAGGCCGCGAGCTTTACGAGAAGTTCTTTCGAAACTACACCCGCAAACAGTGGGGATTGGATCCTTCGGAGTTGGATGCCAGCGTTACCTCGCGTGTGCCGACACGCACAAATCGAGACGACAGGTATTTTACCGATACCTACCAGTCGATGCCGTTGCACGGTTACACTCGAATGTTTGAGCGTATATTGGACCACCCAAACATCAAGGTGCTTTTGAACTGTGACTACCGCGAAGTTGAGAAGGACATTCCGTTTCGTGAGATGATTTACACCGGCCCGGTTGATGCGTATTTCGATTATCGTTACGGAAAGTTGCCCTATCGTTCGCTCGAGTTCAAACATGAAACTCACGAGCAAGCGGTATTTCAAGCCGCGCCCGTGGTTAACTATCCAAACGAACAGTCCTACACGCGCGTGACGGAGTTTAAGTATCTAACCGGTCAGGAGCACAACCGGACCAGCATCGTTTACGAATTTCCCCAGGCGGAGGGCGATCCATACTATCCCGTGCCGCGAAAAGATAACGCCGCCATTTACGCGAAGTACAAAGCTCTGGCGGATCGAACCGCCGGTGTGACGTTCGTAGGGCGTCTGGCAACTTATAAGTACTACAACATGGATCAAATCGTGGCCCAGGCTCTAACCACCTATGGGAAGATCGCAGGCATGAAAAGAATCGAAGCTGCCCTTCACAGCAACCGAAATGGAAATGGAAACGGCAATGGGCACAAACGGGATTCGGATGTTGTTTCAGTTTCGGGGTTGACGATGACAGCCGCGATTCGGTGAAAACCCCATGACGTCCGAGAAGTTATTTCCTGCGCCACTGGAGCTGTGGGCCGGAGTTGAATGCACCATAAACCGGGTCGGCGATTCGTATTCGGACCAACTGGAACGCAGTGGGCACGCCACACGTCCCAAGGACCTCGACCGATTGGCCGCGCTGGGCGTGCGCACGCTGCGATATCCAATCCTTTGGGAGCGAACCGCGCCACAAGCTCTGGAACATCCGGACTGGTCGTGGGCCGACGAACGAATGGGTTCGCTGCGTCGTCTGGGGCTTAGGCCTATCGTTGGCTTGGTCCATCACGGGAGCGGGCCCTCCTACACAGGCCTGCTTGATCCGGGATTTCCTGAAAAACTGGCCAAATATGCAGGAGCAATGGCGCGCCGTTACCCTTGGGTGTCTGCTTACACGCCTGTAAACGAGCCGCTGACCACTGCCCGTTTTAGTTGTCTCTATGGACATTGGTATCCGCATGAGCGCGACGCCTTAGTTTTTGCCAGAGCGTTACTTTCGCAGTGTCGAGCCATAGTTCTTGCGATGCGGGCGATTCGGGTAGTTAATCCCGCGGCTCAATTAATTCAGACTGAGGACTTGGGAAAAACGTTTAGCACGCAAACGCTTGCGTACCAGTCCGAGTTTGAAAATGAGCGTCGTTGGCTAACTTTTGATCTTCTATGTGGGCGAATCACCTACGGTACTCCCATGTGGGATTACCTTGTTTGGTTGGGAATAGAGCCGAGCGAGTTAGAGTGGTTTTCTGAGAATTACACTTCGCCTGACCTGCTGGGAATAAATCATTACATCACCAGCGAGCGTTTTCTTGATCAACGCCTCGCCCGATACCCCTTTGCTTTTCATGGCGGCAATGGACGTCATGCCTACGCAGACGTCGAGGCAGTGAGGGTATGTTCGGAAGGCGTAGCTGGGCCGAAAGCAATAATGCGCGAAGTTTGGGAGCGCTACGGTTTGCCCCTGGCGATCACCGAAGCACATCTCGGTTGTACTCGAGAAGAGCAACTGCGTTGGCTTAATGAAATTTGGCAGGCTGCGGTGCAATCACGCAAAGACAAGGTCGATGTGCGTGCGGTTACTGCCTGGGCGGCTTTTGGGACCTATGATTGGAACAATCTCTTAACTGCGAATAGCGGATCTTACGAGCCCGGGATCTTCGATTTGCGTTCGCCGGCTCCGCGCCCGACCGTGCTCTCGAGTTTTATCGAAACAATCGCGGCGGGAAAAGAGTTCGATCATCCAACGTTGGACGTTCCGGGCTGGTGGCACCGCTTAGACCGGCTCAGTTATCCGCCAGTTACTCGCCGGGGGCAGGGGATTTCTTGCAGCGTAAGATCCGTGAAGAATTCTGGCGAGGCGAGTCGCCCGCTTTTAATTACCGGAGCTACAGGGACGCTTGGTCAAGCGTTCGCGAGAATTTGTGAAAAGCGAGGACTCGCATATCAACTGCTATCGCGCGCTCAACTCGACATTGCCGACGAGCTTTCGGTGGCCAGTGCACTCACCAAGTATGAGCCCTGGGCGTTGGTTAATGCGGCAGGCTATGTGCGAGTAGATGAAGCCGAGACGAACGCGGCTCTTTGCCGGCGAGAGAATGTTAGTGGGCCAGCTCGTCTGGCGAAAGCATGTGCGGACCGAGGCGTGCCACTCGTCACTTTTTCCTCAGATTTGGTTTTTGACGGCGAGAAATCCGGGCCTTACGTGGAAAGTGATGCTACGTCGCCACTCAATGTTTACGGGGCCAGCAAGGCTGAGGCGGAAGCGCGCGTGCTTGAAGCGTTTCCCGGGGCCTTGGTAATCCGTACGAGCGCCTTCTTTGGCCCGTGGGATCGCTACAACTTTGTTCATGACGTAATTAACAATTTGGCCAGGGGGCGGACGGTTGCGGCTGCCGAGGACATCAGCATTTCGCCAACATACGTTCCCGATCTCATAAACGCTGCACTCGACCTTTTAATTGACGGAGAAGAGGGTATCTGGCACCTGACGAATCCTTCCATCGTCACCTGGGCTGAGTTTGCGCGTTTGGTCGCTGACATGGCCGGATACGATTCCGCGCGGGTGGAACCGCGTTTGCAAAGCTCGCTCGGGTTTACCGCGGTAAGGCCATCGTACACCCCGCTCACAAGCGAACGGGGCGGCTTCATGCCTTGCCTGGAAGATAGTCTTGCCAGGTTTTTCCATGACCGCACATGGGGCCGTCAGAGACGCGCTGCATCGGCAGGGACCTCAGCTTAGAACAGGACTTCAAATGAATATTTTAGTAACGGGCGGCGCCGGGTATATCGGTAGTGTAGTTGTCGAGGAGTTGATCCGCGATGGTCATGTCGTAACTGTTTACGACAATTTATCAAAGGGACATCGTGAGAGCGTGCCTTCTGGAGTTGAGTTTGTCCACGCTGAATTGCTCGACTCAGAAACTCTCATGACTACTTTGTTGCAGCGCGGGATCGAGGCCGTCATTCACATGGCGGCCGATTCGCTGGTGGGGGAATCCGTAGCGAAGCCAGGCAAGTACTATCAGAACAATGTCATTGCGGGGCTTGCCATGCTGGAGTCAATGCGCAGATTAGGCGTGACACGGCTGGTGTTCTCTTCGACCGCCGCGGTCTACGGTGAGCCGGCGAAGCAGCCGATTGAGGAATGCGATCCCACCGGGCCGACTAATACATACGGTGAAACAAAGCTTGCCTTCGAACGAGCGTTGCATTGGTACAGTCGCGCTTACGATCTTAAATATGTGGCGCTCCGTTATTTCAACGCAGCCGGCGCCAGCGCGCGATGTGGCGAACACCATGACCCCGAAACACATTTGATCCCAATCGTGCTGCAGGTGGCAGCGGGTGAGCGCGATCAAGTTGAGGTCTATGGGGACGATTATCTAACCCCGGACGGATCGTGCGTTAGAGACTACATTCATGTCATCGATCTAGCGCGCGCCCATATTCTGGCGTTGAATATTTTGGATGAGAAGAGTGCCACCTATAATCTCGGTTGCGGAGGGGAAGGTTATTCCGTGCGAGAAGTAATTCAGATCGCGCGTGAAGTGACTGGGCGCGACATTCCAATCAAAGTTGGACCGCGCCGGCCCGGGGATCCAGCCGTGCTGATAGCGAGCTCAAATGAGATCAAAAAGGATTTGGGGTGGGCGCCACGCTTTGGAGACTTGAGATTAATTATCGAGTCCGCCTGGACACTCATCCAAAAAAAAGAAATTGGTCGCTCTATTCCTGCGGCAGGAGTCAGTGCATAGTCTATCGAACGAACACGGGGTGGGGAGATGAATCTAAAGGACGGCGCAATCTACCAGTTGCCGAACGGCCGGGAGCTTGTTGCCTGTATGACCTGCGACAATGGAACTGTATTGTTGAGTCTCAGGGCATCTGAGACCGGAATATATGAATTGAATTCGGAGGGCCGCCTTTTGGTTGACGGACAAATGACTGCATGGCAGACCGACGATCTCTGGGAAACAGGGCGGGTGGCGGCGCCAGAACTGAGATCAACACTCGCCGAACGTTCAATGAAAGGTCGGGAAATCACGAATGAGCGAAGCTCCTCCAAGAGTTATTAAGCGACAGGTCGTGATGGCAGATGGCCGCTATCTGATTTTTTATGAGTTTGAGTCTGCACCGGGCGTAGTCTCTTCAGATCGGGTGGTTCAAATTTCACAGATTACCGCTGATCGCTCGGCTGAGGAAAACTGAGTGTCTGAACTGCGCTGGAACCCGCTACTGGGAGAGTGGGTGGCGACTGCCACCCAACGTCAGGACAGGACCTTTTTACCCCCAGACGATTACTGTCCGCTCTGTCCCACGCATCCTGGCGGCTTCCCGACCGAGGTGCCTGAAAGTAACTACGACATAGTCGTTTTCGAAAATCGTTTCCCAAGTCTTAAGACAGTTCCTAATCCTCCCACGGTTGAAAGTTCCGACCTGTATCCGGTTCGCCCGTCGCAGGGCGTTTGTGAGGTCGTTCTTTACAGTCCTAACCATGGTTCATCACTAGGGCAGGAGCCGGTTGAACAAATCTACAAACTGGTGCGCGTCTGGTCTGATCGATTTCGGGAGTTAGGCGCACTGGACTTCGTCGAATATGTTTTCATTTTTGAGAATAAAGGAGAGGCAATTGGGGTCACGCTGCATCATCCTCACGGGCAGATCTATGCATACCCTTTTGTTCCTCCGAGAATTGCGACGGAACTAAAACAATTTACTCACTATCAAGAGTCAACTGGAGCGTGTCTGCTATGTGATGTGCTCGCTGAAGAGTTTCAGGCCAGGCGTAGGATAGTTGCCGAGAACGATTCTTTTGCCGCGGTGATACCATTTTTCGCTCGTTGGCCTTATGAAACACACATTTACTCAAAGCGTCACTTTCAAGCGATTACTGACATGTCGGACCCTGAGGCCCGGGATTTGGCGTCAATATTAAAGACGGTCCTGGTCGCCTTTGACGAACTTTTCAATCTTTCATTTCCTTACATGATGGTCATGCACCAGCGTCCGGTCGATGGCCTTTCCTACGACTTCTACCATTTTCACGTTGAATTTTACCCACCATTGAGATCGGCAAACCGCCTAAAGTATCTCGCGGGCAGTGAGGCGGGCGCAGGCATGTTCATCAATGACACGTTGCCGGAAGAAAAGGCAGCCGAACTCCGCGCACATGTCCGGGAGGTTGTTTGGCAAGCGCCGAACTCAGAGGAACATGGTTGACATCTTAAAGCTGAAAATTGCCTTCGCGGAATTATCAGCAGACGAACCACGTTTATTTTCAGCGCCCGGCAGAGTAAATCTGATTGGAGAACACACTGATTATAACGAAGGCTTTGTGCTTCCCCTGGCTGCTGACCTGAGAACCTATGTCGCGGTCGGGCTGAGAAGTGATGGACAGTTTCGGGTTTACTCCGTCGACCTGGATGAGAGGGCAAGCTTTTCGCTAAATAAACCACAAAGCAGTTCTGGCCCTCAACCCAAAAGTTGGTTGAGTTACATTCAAGGAATAACTCATACACTAAGCACAGCCGGCCTCACCTTCGGCGGGGCGAATTTGGTGATTGCTTCTGACGTGCCCATTGGCGCAGGCTTATCGTCTTCCGCCGCATTGGAAATCTCTGTCGGTTTCGCGCTCTGCGAATTGGCGGGGCTGGAAATCAGTCGCCTGCGGCTGGCGCAGGCTGCTCAGGAAGCTGAACATGTTTTTGTGGGCACTAATTCAGGCTTGATGGACCAGATGACCGCTGCTCTTGCGCAAGCAGGTCACGCGATGTTGATTGACTGCCGATTACTGCAAGTTACCCACCTTCCGATGAGGCTACCCACGACGGCTATAGTGGTTTGCGATACCCGAGTGAAACATGCTCTCGTGAGTTCCGCCTACAACGACCGCCGGCGGCAATGTGAGCGAGCTGTCAAGCTTCTTCGCGCAAAGAAGCCAGCCATTCGTGCTCTGCGCGATCTTGGGGTCGATGATCTCCATCTGCTGGCGGATCTCCCGGAGCCGGAACGCCGGCGCGCGCGTCATGTGGTTACTGAAAACGAAAGAACACTAACAGCTGCCCAGGCGTTAAAGGCTGGTGACGTTAGAAAGCTTGGGACATTGATGGTGGGCTCCCATCAATCCTTACGTGATGATTTCGACGTTAGTTGCCGGGAATTGGATATCATGTTTGAACTTGCTCTAAAACAGGATGGTGTCTCAGGTGCGAGGATGATGGGCGGCGGATTCGGGGGATGTACGATCAATTTGGTGGATCACGAGAGCCTCGGTCGGTTTACTGAACGCATGTCCATTGGGTACGAGCAAGCAACCGGCCTCGTGCCCACAATCAAGGTGGTCCAAGCTGATGGCGGTGTAAGCGAGTTATTACTTTGAACAAGGTGGGTGGTTCTCCGAACGAAAGCTGGAGGCTAAAGCTTGTACTCTTATGCGCCTGTCACACGCGTTGGGGCTTCAAACCCAAACAAGTGTTTTGAGTTTAAACTTTAGTTTGCGTTCGCCAGGAAAAACTCAGGATAATCCGTAGACATGCCTTCGAATCAGAAAGAAGTTCCGCGCCCCGAATATCCGCGACCTCAGTTCGCCCGCAGTTTCTGGTTCAACCTAAATGGCGAGTGGGAATTTGCGTTTGATGATGCGGACGAAGGTTTGCAACTAGGATGGCAGGACGGCCGTGAATTGCCCAGACGTATTAACGTTCCCTTCGCTTATCAAACTGAACGTTCCGGCATCAATGATAAGAGCGTTCATGAGCTGGTGTGGTACTCGCGCACCTTCGAATTTCCTGAGCAGTTTTATCGTAGAGACCTGTTGTTGAATTTTGGGGCCGTTGATTATGCGTGCACAGTTTGGGTCAACGGACAAGAGGTCGGACACAACCGTGGAGGCCACGTACCTTTTCAATTTGATATAGCGCCTTACGTAAAGCCCGGGCCCAATCGCTTAACGGTTCGCGTTGAGGATCGCCAGGATTCTGACCAGCCTCGTGGGAAACAGTCGCACACCGGGGTCCCTCGGGAGATCGATTACTACTGCACAACCGGGATATGGCAAACGGTTTGGTTGGAACCGGTGCCCTCCATCCGCATCGAGGAGATTCAATTAATCACTCATGCGAAAAGAAATATCGTCGAACTGACTGTCTTTCTGCATGCGCCATCTGCCGCGTGGCGCATAGAAGCGGAGGTGCTCGAAGACGGGAAACGAGTAACGTTTGGTGAAGACCACACCGCAGTTGCAACCGGCCGCCTTGCACTTACAATCCCCTACGCAAAACTCTGGTCGCCGGAACATCCACATCTTTACGATCTCCAGATCAGACTATATGACGGCGATAAATTACTGGATGAAGTTGGCTCATACGTAGGAATGAGAAGTATCGAGCTTCGCGATGGCAAGTTTCTTTTGAATGGCGTGCCGACCTTCCTCAAGATGGTGCTCGACCAGGGCTACTGGCCGGAGGGCTATTTAACGGCGCCTTCAGATGAAGCACTCCAAACAGACATTGGTTGGATAAAAATGTTTGGCTTCAATGGGGTGCGCAAACACCAAAAAATCGAAGACCCGCGCTGGCTATACTGGTGCGATCGTTTGGGGTTGCTGGTTTGGGAAGAAATGCCAAATGCGCGTGAGTGGTCACCAAAGGCTGAGGAGCTGCTCTCCGCCGAATGGCAGACGGCGGTCAGGCGGGACTACAACCATCCTTGCATCGCTGCTTGGGTTCCCGTTAACGAAAGCATGGGGTTTCCGGGACTAGGTCACGAACACGCGGGCCAGTATGCCTTCATCGAACGCATGGTTCGAGTAACCCGACGCCTTGATTCTACTCGACCGGTGATAGACAACGACGGCTGGGAACATACAGACATTACAGATATCTGCGCGATTCACGATTACACCCCATCGGCGTCAAAGCTTGAAGAACGCTATAGTGAAACCTTGGCGAGTGGCGAGTTACCGACAACAGTTTGGATCGGGGGAAAGCCGCTGTTTGCCCGCGGATCAAAGTATCGGGGCCAACCAGTTGTTCTGTCCGAGGTGGGAGGTTTTCTCGCCATACCGGAGGATATTCCTACGGAACAACGCGACGTGCTTTATCAGTTCTATGACTCTTTTAAGACTTCTGAGGAGCTCCTCGAAAAATATCGCGACTTAATTACTGGAATAAGTTCTCTCAAGTTTGTGGCTGGCTTTTGTTACACGCAACTGACTGACATTGAGCAAGAAGTCAACGGGCTCTTGACCTACGACCGCCGGCCGAAAGTACCTGTTGAATCGATCGCGGCGATTCATCGGGAGGCGTTCCGCCGGGAAGTATAGGTTTGCTCACCGATGCATCTTATAAATGAGTGAGATCTTGGAGGCGGGCGAATCGAATTGTGCGAGCCCAAGCCATCGGGCTCAATGAGGCAATCGCTGACTACGAGAGATGAATCTCGGTGAAAGAGAACACTGGGTCCATTTCAGATAGATGGCTTAACGGCTGATCGATTGATTAACGTTTGCTGTCCGTTTTTATTGGATCACGATATTCTAACCCTTGGTTTTCCGAAGCGAATGTCAGGTTTATTGGTAGCAAAGTGATTTGCCCGCGCCGGTTGGCATTATGGCCAGCGTGTTCTTCCCTTCGAGTACAGATCGTATGACCTCCGCCGGACCGGGACGTAACCGATCAAGGCCAAAGATGTCGCGTAGCGTCCGCTTCATCTTCGTAAGTTCACGAGTGACTTTTGGTACCAGAGCGCTCATGCATATCTCCCTAGGCTCCCCGGTCGGCACTTCTGGGATGTGGGAAAGCCTTTTAGTTACGGTGAGGGTCCTAAATGTAGGCCCTCACCTGCGTCGCCTGAAAAGAAGGAACAGAGCAGCGACCACCAGGAGAATGACAATAGATCCGGGCCATACGAACCAGCCGCGTTCCGAGCTGTATCCTCCGACGACCACGCAGCCGGGCAACCCGATAAGAATGAAGACGACTGAAACGAGCCCAATTCGACTCAAAGGGGTCATTTCTTCGACGCCTTCTTTCTTGAACGTGTGCCGCTCTTTTTCGTAGCCGAGCTCGCGGATTTTGCCGGCCGGAATCGCTTCGATCCCTTTCCTTTAGTCGATTGCTTGGTAGCGGCCGCACTCTTTGTCTTGCCCGCACTCTGTTTGGACTCACCCTTGGCGCTAGCCTTCGAACTCTTGGGCGGTGAAGTTCTCTTCACAGGACGCTTCTTGGCGGTCTTCGTATCGGAGGCACTCGAACCCAGACCCACGAAGTCCGCTATTTTTGATAAAATCCCTGGTTCACCCTTATTTGCTTTTCCAGCAGCCCTATTCGCCCGGACTTGCTTCGGCACCGGCTGGCCCGTCTCCCTGGCCTTCTCCGCTTCCATTTTATTTCCTAGATCCTCGATCTCTTCATCGCTCAAAGCGTCATCCGCTTTGTCGAACAGCTCATTCTCTTCTTCCTGGACGTGATGTTCGACGTTCTCTTGCAGCACTTTGACCCTGGCCTGCCATTCGTCGTCGGCGGCCTTTGCTCCCGATAATTCGGCGAGCAGCGTTTTGACCACTTGGTGCTCTTCATAAGCTTCGAGTGTCAAGTCATGAGTTTCTTCCGGCTTCTCCAATGCTGGATAAAGGAACTTCTCTTCGATATGAGCGTGAAGATCGAGCTCGCCCTTGATATTCTGAAAAATGCTCAACTTTGCTTTCCCGCTAGCCGCCTCCAACTGTTTAAAAAGCTTGGCGACCTTTTTGTGGTCGGCCTTAAGTAATTGAAACGCATCCATAGTTCGTCCCTCCCTTAGTCAAAACTGCGATTCTTTTTTACAAATGGCAGCGACTGCCGTTGTTTGTAGAGCGCCTATCACGTAGCAAGATGAGTACCACGTATACTCGATGGATGACTCCTCATTAATGTTGAAGCTTGTAAAACCAAAGACGTGATGCATAAAAGGTAACGGTCGCTTATTAGGAGTTGGTAAGCGCGCGTGTTGGATTGAGTGAGAAACCTAATCAGGTAAGCGTGAGTTAGATCGGCCTCGGCGCTGTACACTAAGCATACGAGTGATCTAAGAAACCGCCGATTGCTTGTATTATTTTTGGTCCGTGCAGAGATTGACATGCTTTGCTGGGTGGGTTGTCAGTCATTAGTGGATGATGCGGGCTTTTAGTGGGTTCTCAGCCCAAATATCAACTGGTGCGCAGCAATCGGTTTGACGAAGTAAGCGGCTGCTCCACAAGCCATTCCTAGCCGCTTGTCGCGCGACAGCCATCAGCGTTCAGAACAACACCGTCACCAACTCCAACTGGAGCTCAAGCAGTATCGCTTCTACTCTCCCGGGTGTCTGGATCGGCATCTATGTCAGCAGCGGCGCTTTGACTGTCGGGACCGTGAGGGGGGATGTGGCTCGGGAGCGGGACAGGTACTGGAGCGGTGCTCATTACCACGAGCATCAACCAAGGCGTAAGCGCGGGCATTGGCTCGCAAAACCCACCCTTAGTATGGGTAATCCCAGATTGCACCGATTTGACCGCTTTTCGGAGTGTTAGGGCTTTACGCTTTCGGTTTTATTTTGACTGATGCTTTCGACTTATTAATCGGCAAATGTGTTCGGGCTTTGCAGCAAACCCAAAGTGTTCTGCAGTGTGTCCGCCCAACCTGGCACACTATAGGCACACAAACAACTTTTCTGGAGTCGTGCTTCACACTGCAAGTTGTTGATATGATTGGTGCACCCGGCATGATTCGAACATGCGACCCCCTGATTCGTAGTCAGGTACTCTATCCAACTGAGCTACGGGTGCGTGGTTGGGTTTGATTGACGGGGAAGTTTAAGGGTTCAGGTTTGAAGTTTCAAGTTGGCGGCGCAATGTGCGATCTCTTGGTGTGCTTTCGTGCGTCTGAGTTCCGGTTTCGTTTCCCTTCTAAACAAGTGGACGATTTAAGAAACACACGGAGCATGAAAGATCACGAAGCAGATCAACCGCGCATCAACGCGCAAAGTAGCCGGGCTTGGTGCGCGCGATTAGTTCGGGATAGGTGACGTCGATTCGTATTTCGCGCCAGCGGCCGTCGTGCAAGCGTTCCGCCGGCGCCTGGTACGCGATGGTGTAGAGCGCTCGCAGGTTAGCAGCCGTTTCCGCGTAGAGTCTGGCCAGCTGATCCAAAGCAGAGATCTCATTTAGACGACCTCCGGTACGGCTCGCCAAAGTTTCGAGGCGCGCTCGCGCTGATCGGTAAATGGCAATTTGCACCGGGTTAGGAAAGGGCAGGCGTTTGGAATCTCCGGACGGCAGTGCGAGCGGGAAGATTGAAACTCCCTGCCGGTCAGCGTCGCTTAGCACCGCGGCGAGTTTGGGGTTCTCCTCGGGTTTGATTGCCCCCGTGGCCGACTCGTTCGTTTCAGCTTTGGCCGCCGCCGCGTCGCGATCGATTTTGCGCAGTTCAGTATCCAGGCCATCAGTCATAGTCACGATGGCCTTGCGCCGTTTGCCTTCCTTGCTCAACTGTTTCAGCGCGTAATCCAGGGCTTGGTAGAAATAAGTTTCCCCTTTGCCGGTGGCGTTACCAATGGCGTAAGCGGTGTCTTTTCGATCGGTGGTGAATCCCGACAACTCCTTGGTCCCTTTTCCATTGAACTGGATAACGGCAACTCTGTCCTCAGGAGCAAGAGCGTCCAAAAAGCGCAGGGCCGCTTGCTGCAGTTGCTGGCGAAAATTCACGGTGGAGCCGGACATGTCGAGCAGCAGCACCAGGCTGAAAGGTGCGTTCGTGGGTTCGAAACTAACAATCGGCCGTCGCACCCCGTCTTCGAAAACGGCGAAGTTATTTTGCGCCAGCGAAGTAATGGCGCGACCCTGGCGATCGACCACCCCGACATTCAATTGCACCAGGGCCGTATCGCTGCGGATAATTTCGTCCGGCGTCTGCGCCATCAACGGCGGTGCAGACCCGAACCCGAAACCAGCCACTAAGGCCAGAGTTAAGATCCTGGAACGTAGAGCGTTGCGAAAGAAAGGCATTATGACGTTTCTAAATCTTTCCTAAAGTAGGACGGGCATTCCTGCCTGTCCCTTTGCTTTACGGGACAGACAAGAATGTGTGTCCTACTTAGTTGAGTATGCAATTCGCCGGCGGTGCTTTGCAACCGCGTGGTAAAAACTCCAGAAAATTGGATGCGCGGCTGGTTTTCATGAGATTCTCCGACGCCGCCAAGCCGCCCGTGGTTGCTTGCCAAATTACAGACAAGCAACACAACTCCGAAATTTTGAGGGTTTGTTGTGACGGCGCCCGATCTCTGAATATAATCCGCGCTACCGGAAACGGTCGTAAGTGCGATTTTCACGTTGCCGGACGGCAAGCCGGACATCGTATCAGGTAAGTCCGGGCTCCGGATTTGTGCGGCGGAGTTCTCACGATGTACCAAGCGAACTTCTGCTCAGAATGTGGCGAGCGGATCCCCAGCACGAAGCGGCGCTGGACGAACCGACCGTTCTGCTCGAGCTGTGCGGGTCGGTTTCGGAGTCGCAGGCTCGCGGCGGCGCTGCTTGTGGGTTTAGTTTTGCTTACTGGCGGATTCGGCTTTGGCCGTTATTGGCGTCCGGCGGCACCCCCTTTGATCATCCAGCGTTCGGCGTTCTCGCCTTTGGCCGACGTTCCTTTGACGGTCGCGGCCGGCTCGCCTTCCGCATTTTTGAACAAAAACCGCGTTTCTGATTCTACTGCTCCCGCCGCTGCCAACAACCAGCTTGGTACTACTGAAGAGGTTATTTACACCTGCGGGGCGCGAACCAAAAAGGGCACGCCTTGCTTGCGCCGGGTGCACGCGCCCGAGCGATGCTGGCAACATAAAGGAATGCCGGCCATGTTGCCGCAAGAGAAACTCCTTGTGAAGGACTAGCCGTTAGGGGAAGCGCGTTGTTAGAATTTCAAGTTAGGTAGTTGCTTAATGGTAATCTCGATCGCCTGCGTGAACAAACCTTTGAATTCTCCAGTTACGGCGGCGGTTAGGCCGACGCCAATCATTCCTACCAGGGCTGAAACGAAGGGGGTGAGACTCGGCATATCTACCAAACGAACAAAGTTTTTCCAGTCAGACCGGGTGCGGAGCTTAAAGCTCACGGTGTAGTAATCAAACAACATACCGAGTGCTGCGAAGAAGAAAAACGTTTGAGCGGCCCGCAGGATTAACGCGGATGGTGTGACGGTAATCAGGAGCCATATCGGCAAAAGGCATAAAACAACAGCCAGAGAAACGCGCGTGCTCTTCTTAATACCGTTTTCGCCTTGTAGGTAAGGGAAAAAGTAGCCAAAGAAAAAGGCGCCGACCAGCCAATTGGCAGCATGGGCCATGATGCGGCTTAGGAAAAATAAGTGTGAATAGGGTTCCGGCTCCCACCCCACTTGTAACAGTCGCCATGATTCAAAAAGAATAAAAGGAACCACAAAAATGAAGCTGATCTTCACTGCCCATATCGCATTCTCCCAATTATTGCCGAAGGGGCCGAAGTTTAGCATCACATCTCTCTTAGCCGTTCCATCCGGGAATTTCTCCTTTTCGTCTTCGTCTTTCATGAGTTGTTCAATGATTGTCCGCCGCGCCTCAAACTCGGCCTTTTGAATCTCGCCCGCCGCTATTTTGTCACCCAGGTTTGCCAAAGATTTTTGCAGCAATGGCGACACACTCTCGGAAAATTCTCCTTCTATGATTTGGTTCCTAAGAGTTAAGACCTGGCTTCTGAGCAAGTCGGTGGCGTCGAGAGTATCGGGCGGCGCGAGTACGAATTTCGGATAAACCCATAGCGCAAGAAGAAACGGAATAGGGACCATCAACCAGTTAGCAGGGGTCCCTACGAGAAAGGCAGCAAATAAGATGATGCTGATCTTAACGCCCAGCACGTCGATTCGCGCCGGTTGTTTCCTCAACGAGACCAACAACGTGAGCAGGGCCAAATACGGGATTAACACAAGCATGCTTGAAAAGAACGACTGCACGCAGCCTTTCAACGCCTGCTCGGGATCGGCGCCGGTGCTCAAGTAATAAGGATAGGCAAGGGCGGCAACCAGAGGAATGAGAATGAGTATTTTAGGACCAACTAGAAAGCTTTTGTCCCTTACGTTTTCAAAGCATCGTTTACAAGCAAGAAGGATCGCTACGAGGAACCAGAAAGCCAGGGCTGTTGCAACTCGTACCGCAGTCGTATCGCTTAAGGCAGCAAATCTTTGCACGAATTCCATGATTGAAAGGAGTACAAGCCAGAAAGCTGCGGCGTAAGTGATTCCTATGAATAGTGTTTTCAAGCCATGCCTGCAGACGTGTTTCCGCAGGAACAACTTCAAAACCAGGAAAAATACGCAAGCCAGGATTGGGATCAGGATGAGGGAAGGAACCATAAAACGAAGATCTGTGAACTGGCCAGACTTGTAACCGTCGTAAGCATAAATAGCGCTGGAAAGTGAATTCGCCAGGTAAAAAATCGCGGGAACCATGACGGCGGCAACAAGCGCGTTCAGGATCAACTTGATTTTCTTTTTGTCCCTGAAAAGGAAAGAGATCCATAAGATCGGTAAAGTAAAAAGTGTGCTTAAGCCCAACGTTACTAAAGACCAACTATTGAAACTAAATGAAAATGGTGGGGTCTCTCGTTTGCCTTTCGAAACGAGATCATAGGGGCTAAGTCGCGCGAGCTTAAATAAATTCTCGGGTTTCTCCAGAGGTCGATAGCTCAGAGTGACGACAATATTCGTCGGCTGACTAATAGAGACTTGCTTTGCAATAGTCGCCGCGGCGGCGGCGGAGTCGGAACTGTCATCCTTCTGCGCATCATCTGACTCATTCTCTTCGGAGTCGGTGGCTTTATGGTCTGGCAGAGTGAGCGTCTGGTGAGTCACATTCCAAAGAGCCTGCTCTTTGGTTGAAAGCGTGGGAAGCTCATTCACTGATGATAAGAAGTAATCTCTTGCCAGTATGGAGAAGGTGTCTCGCGCGCCTTCAATCGACTTCCATCTGGTGTCGAACACGACTGTACTTTGGAGTAGATGCTCGTACCCAACCGGCAAGACTTCGGTGAACGGACAGCTCAGACTGCGGACGACGGTAAAGGAAGGAGTTACCACGATTTGCTCGCTACCATCCTTGAACAGATTGAACTCCGTGCCCAAGTCTGTCGGATCAGTGGTGCGAATTGAGAAACTATCTTCGGTACCCGGTTCTGTGAGGGATGCAGTTGAGAACGTCTCGTGAAGAAATTCACTCAGCTTTTGAGAACCGGTGACGAGTTTATATCCGGGTCGGATGCTAACTTTTGCTATCGCCGTCGGATAAGCGTGCTCCAGCAGCATCCGGTTCAAGCGCACCGGATCTTCGCCTTCAGAATCCCGCGCCCTTGTGATCTCATCTATGGAAAACTCGGGTTTGTCGTACATCGACGAGCTTGCTTGCACGGCCCTGAGGTCAGTCATCAAACCATTAAGAAGTTCTTGAGTAGGTGGCTCAGCGGGTTTGTATTGGTCAAGTAATTGGCGGGTGCGTTGAGATACCTGATTGCGTAAATACTTTGAGAGTGGATCACCGCACTCCTTCAGCGAGCGACTTAGGGCCGCCGCATCGATCACGTCAGACTCTTGTAAGAGCCACGACGTTTGAACGGGCGGCAACACAATTTCAACGTAACCTACTAAGCTCCTAAACCTCGCGAGCATTACGACGTTGCGGCTGATTAGCACTGGAGCTGCTGCTTTTTCACCCACACTGAGCTTAAAAGACTGCAGCGGACTCGTCTCGCCTCTACGGTTTTTAGACTGAGTTGAAACAGTGTATTCGCCAACTTGAGGCAGCAGTATTTGAGTGTGAAATATCCCGGTGCCGTCCGCTTGGGTAATGAGATCCGCGGACCCGGGTACTTTCACAACCACTTCGACATTCGGCTCAGCCAGGCCGCTCACTATGTAGGTGGTTTTGTCTGGAGTACTCAAGGGGGGAAACAGAACAGGCGCGGCCGGCGGTGTCGACCAAGTAACATAGAACCAGATGCAGGCCGCGGCAACAAGCGACAGTAACAAAACTACCGCGACGGTTCTGTTAATGTTAGCCTTACCCGAGGTGGGCTTGCTTGCATTTTGAACAATCGCGCGAGTCATGTGTGCCAGCTTCCACCATCAAGTCAGGCGCGCCAGATCGCGCCGACTCAGCGTTAACTTCATCGTTCGCAGGTGGTTACCGTAACAGTAGCCGTTGCGACCCCTTTAGTACGGCCGTCACTTACTTCGACCGTCGCCGAATACGTGCCCGGAGTAACCCCCGAAAGATCCCATTTCACATTTGGCCCATCACCCCTGAGTCGCCCGGCAGTGATCGACCACGAATAGGTGAGCGTGTCGTTGTCCGGGTCCGAAGCGTCGGCCCTAAGTGAGACTACTGGCGAATCACTGCGAGACGGGGCAGGTGGGCAAATAACGATGGTGAAGCTATTCACGGGAATATTTACTGTTGGAGGTGCGTTCGGTAGAGTTCTTCCCGCTATGTGGGTAGTGCAATCGTCGGTTGGGTTGCAGTCGGATCCTGTATTGCCAACAGTTACCGTCGCCCTAATGTTTCCGCCACCGACTCCCTGGCCGTTAACCGTAATGCGGCGTGTTCCCTGACCATTCATAATTGTTCCGGCCGAAACTTCCCAGTGATATGAAGGGGTTCCGCCGCTTGGCATATTGTGGAGCCGGGCTCGAAATTGAATTTCCTGGTTGTCGTTTCTCTCTCGCGAGCAAGAAACGGTTACCGTCGGACACGGCGGAGGCGCAGCGTCAGCGGTAGGACGAGAATCAACGGCAACCAGACAAAGAATCGCCAGGATGAGCAGTGGCAACTTCGGGATGAAAACTCTCAACGACATGATGTTGTAACGCATTTGGAGGATCCTTTGCTGGGGTTGAATGCCTGTCTTCTGGTTCCAGGACACGCGGGACACTAGATTCTTTAGGGGCCATCAAGCGACCGCATGCTAATCTCCCGAGAGACTCATAGTCAAGAAACAATAGTCCATCAAGGTCAGAACCTTCTTATCCGAAACGGCAAGATTTGGACCCGAACTCTAAAGCCCCCCATAACTGCCCAGCCCTCCGTGTAACAGGTTCTGGGACAACACAACCGCCGCCTATGAAACTCACTGATCTCGAGTAAAACCAAACCTCGCAGTAGTGAATGAAACGGCGTCAGTAAAACAGATTCGAGAACCGGCTTGGCTGGCAACCTAAAGGCATTCCTGGCATGTTGCCGCAAGAGAAGTTGCTAATTCAGGAATGATTATGAGAGGCGAGCCAGCAGTGCTGCGGCTGGCGCACATGCCATTGTCGAATCCAATCAAACTCCGCTAGAATGCGCCCACGCACCGGCTTAGTTTTCAGGGGGAATCAGGTTGGTAGAACTTCGCATCTTCGGATTCAGTTCCGTCAGATCATTCTTGCATTCCGTTTGAATACCACGCCGGTAACTCAGCCCAGACAGAGCAGCATAGTTCAGATACAAGTCACCTTGGACCAGCAGTCAATCATTTCCCCAGGCACGCGCTTCGGTCGCTACGAAGTCAGGACCCAGATCGGCAAAGGCGGCATGGGTGAAGTTTATCTTGCCGATGACACGCGTCTGGGCCGCAAGGTGGCCATCAAATTTCTCAGCATTGAACTAACCAGAGACAAAAACCGCGTGCGCCGGTTCGAGCAGGAAGCGCGTGCCGCCTCCGCCCTGAACCATCCCAACATCATCACAATTCACGAGATGGGCGATGAAGAGGGACGGCACTTCATCGCGACCGAATACATCGACGGCATTACCTTACGCCGTCGCATCGCCCGCGAGCCGATGGATCTGGGTGAAGTACTCGACATTGCGCTGCAGATTACGAGTGCGCTGCAGGAAGCGCATGCGGCCCGAATTGTTCACCGCGACATCAAGCCGGAAAACATAATGATCCGGCGCAACGGGTTTGTGAAAGTGCTGGACTTCGGTTTGGCAAAGCTGACCGAAGCCGCGCCCGCTGCCACCGAGACGAATTCTGGCGCGCCGACCCTTGCCTGGGTCGATACCGATCCGGGACTGGTAATCGGAACTTCGCAATACATGTCGCCGGAGCAGGCGCGCGGAAAGATTGTGGACGCGCGCACTGATATCTGGAGCCTGGGCATCGTCCTTTATGAAATGGTTGCCGGGCGGGCTCCGTTTGAAGGCGAGACCAAGACTGACGTGATCGTCGCGATTGCCAAAAATGATCCGCTACCGCTGGCCCGTTTCTCGCAAAGCGTGCCCCAGGAATTCGAATGGATCGTGATGAAGGCTTTGCGCAAGAACGTGGACGAGCGTTACCAAAGTGTGAAGGAGCTCGACTCGGATCTAAGGAAGCTGAAGCAGCGCCTCGAGTTCCAAACTGAGCTGGAACGTTCTGTTGCCAACGAAACTTTGGCGAGCAGTCTGGGAGCTAGCGGATTGTCCGTGAGCGGGCCGGGAACATCCTCGGTCTGGCAGTCGCTGCCTCAAACAAACGCCTCGTCCGGGGCCCGGTCAACGGCCAGTGCTGCACCTGGCTCAGACAATATCCGGGCTTCCAGCCTTGAATACCTCGTCAACGGCGCCAAACGTCACAAGGCTCGCAGCGTCCTCGCCGGGATTGCCATCATCGGACTGCTAGTCGCGACGTTGGCCCGGGGCATGGGCTATTGGCCGTTCGTGAAACAACCGGCCGGCCTGACTGAAAAAGACACAATTCTGCTGGCTGACTTCGTTAACACCACCGGCGAGGTTGTCCTGGATGACACGCTGAAGCAGGCCCTGGCAGTGCAACTGAGCCAATCGCCCTTCTTGAATATCCTGCCGGAAGATCGCCTGCACGAGGCCCTGCGCTTTATGGGGCGCTCGCCCGACGAGCGCGTCACTCGCGACATCGCTCGCGAGATTTGTGAACGGCAAGGCATCAAAGCCATGTTGTTAGGATCAGTGGCGCGGCTAGGCAGTCATTATGTGGTGTCGTTGGAAGCGCTCAATTCGCGCACCGGAGCTACGATTGCCAGCGAACAGATCGAGGCCGAAAGCAAAGAGCAAATATTGAAAGCACTCGGACAGGGAGCATCGCGGCTGCGTGAGAAGCTGGGCGAATCGTTAAGTTCTATTCAAAAGTTCGACGCCCCTATCGAGCAAGCTACGACCTCGTCGCTGGACGCACTCCGGGCCTATTCGCTGGGAGCCGAACAGCATTCGAGTGCGAAGTATTTCGAGGCCATTCCCCTTTACAAAAGGGCCATTGAGCTGGATCCCAACTTTGCTATCGCCTATGCCCGTTTGGCCCTCGCCTACAACAACACGCGGCAGTTTGAGCTGTCGCGCGAAGCTTCACAGAAAGCCTACGAGCTGCGCGATCGCGTCAGCGAACGCGAAAGGTTTTTTGTCACCTGGAGTTATTACGGAGGCGTAACCGGCGAGTGGGAAAAGACCGATGAAGTGCTCGAGTTATGGCACCGCACTTATCCCCAGGATTGGGTGCCGCTAAATTCGCTGGCGTTGCGACACACCGTAGTTGGGCTTTTTGAACGGGCGGCTGAAGAAGCGAACGAAGCTATCCGGCTGAATCCCAACTCCGCCCTGCCGCGATCGAATTTGGGCTATGCATTTATCGGCCTCAATCGTTTTGATGAAGCGAAAAGCGTTTTCCAGCAATCGCTGGCGCAGAACCTGGAAACCACAAACATTCATTCCGGGCTGTTCTATGTGGCCGCAATGGGATCAGATGCGAACGGGATGAAGCAGCAGATCGATTGGGCGACGGGCCGGCCTGACGAATACCTGGGTCAGAATTGGCAGGCCCAGGTCGCTGAGTTTTCAGGGCAGTTAACCAAGGCCGACGAATTCAGTGAGCAGGCAATAGCCCTGGCCCAGCGGCGGGAGCTGAAGGAAATAATTGGCCAGACTTTGCTGACGCGGGCCATGCGACACGCGACCCTTGGTCGTTGCCAGCAGGTAAGCGAGCTTACGAACCGAGCGCTTGATACTTCGCGGGATCGTTCGAGCTTGATCACCGCTGCCACGGCTCTGGCGCTCTGCAAGCAGGCGGGGCCGGCGCAAGCACTGGCTGATGAACTCTCAAAGAAGTTTGCCACCGACAGTTTGATGAATGCAGTTTCGTTGTCGCTGATACGCGCTCAGTTGGAGATGTCTCGCGGGAATGCTCCCAAGGCCTTGCAGTTTCTCGAGACAGCCCGCCAGTATGACGTGGCTGGCTCCTTCTGGCCGCAATACTTGCGCGGGCAAGCGTATCTCAGCCAGCGGAACGGCGCGCAGGCGGCGGCCCAATTTAAAACCATTTTGGATCATCGCGGCTGGTATCCCTTATCGCCTTTGTATCCGCTCGCCCAACTTGGATTGGCAAGGGCCGCGGTCAT
>JAWVFI010000144.1:0-24803 GCA_033856235.1 Blastocatellia bacterium
ATAATGGCGGGCGCGGCCTGGTGATGTTCCATCTGGCGAATGACTACTGGAACGGCTGTAACCGTCTGCCGGGCAGTCCGGCGGCCCCGTGTGTGCCGGCCGGCTACGGCGCGGCGGTGGACAACCGGGCCTTCATCGATGGGGAATACAACCGCTCCTTTGTCTATTCCCAGTACTCCGGCTATCTGCGCAGAGACGGGGACATTGACGGGTTCATCTTCTGGCTGAACCAGGTGAGCGCGGCGCCACCACGGAACGTGGCCAAGCAGCATGCGATGGTCTGTTCGTTTATTACCTCGGCGGAGTATCAGTTGCGCTTCGGCAGCAAGACGCCCAGGAACAACGCCGAGTGCACTCCGTAAATCGTAGGACAGGCATTCCTGCCTGTCCTACTTTTATTTTAGCTGCTTCAATAACGCATCCAGACGCCGGGCCCACAAATCGAGGTCAAAGTTCTGCGGATCGTCGTGCGCGTCCGCGATGCCGGCATCGAGCGCCGCGTGGAATGCCGGCACCAGCCACTCGCCGCGCCTGACGCCGGCGGCGACATATAACAAAGCCAACCGATCCATTTGTGCCTCTGTGAATCCGGGAAGGGGAGCGATCGCATCATTGCCTGGTTTGCCGGCAGGGTCACTACGCCGCGGCTGTACTAACTCCACATGAATCTGAAGCCCTTTGGCGCGTTCCTGCAAATTATCGCGCGCGAACTTGGTTCCGAAACGTTTTGCGGCCAGGACTGAACCAAAACTAACCGCCGTCACGGACTCGCCTAAACGATTAACGAAAATGTGGGCCACCGCGGTTTTGGACCAATGCTTCGCCAGATCGTTCCACTCCCACGTTGCCTCATTAATGTTCGCGGGAAAACTTTTGTCGAGATAGTTCGGCGTGCTGACATCGTGAATCACAAAGTAGCGTGCGGAGGTCGTGCTGCTATCAGGTAGAGTCGCCACCGAAAGTGGCTCATCAAGGGAACCGCCAATGTCGCGCTCCGCAATCTTGTGGGCGTCGAGATAACGCCGCACCGCCGACTTTTCGATGCGCGCTGGCGTACCGATAATTTTTTCGAGTGACTGAGGAAGTTTCTTTGGCTGGGCCCCAGGATGTCCGCCGCGCACGATTGGCCGAAGCAGGCACTTCGCTTGTTCCAAAGGAGTGCCGGCAAAACCAAGTGACGATTTATCGAATGGGCAGGGCGTGTCTTGCGCCCAAACAGAAACTCCAACCCCCGCGATGAAGTAAAACGCAATCGCCAGCGCGCGGCAAATCACGCGCGAGAACAGTTGTGGGGCGAGTCGATACATCGGGCGACACTCTTTACTAAAACTTGGCCCCATCATCTTTTCGATCTCTCCCCATCTTACGAAGCAAATCGGTATTCGGTATCCCTTCGGCCACTGCGCAAAGGCCAGCACAGCCCTCTGAATCAGCGGGTGGGTATGCCAGCATAGCCGCCCGCCCTGTTCCTGAAAAGACCAAACTGATTCAAAGTCTCACGCTTTGACACGCAACCCCGGCGGGCAAAAAGCCCATCGCCGCGGCGCTTTGCCCCTGCCTTTAGGGCAACTAACGCCGACCAAACCCCGTGTGTTTGTCTTTGTTGAACTAAATCGTAGGTATGGCTCTTGCGCTGTGAAGGCAGCTGTAGACAGGGCAGGAGTGTCGGTCGGTTACCTCGATCTCTTTCGAAAACTCACCTGCCTGTCCAGCTTAGATAACAAGAGCGCAGATTCTACCAGGCCTGACACAGTTGGTTCCGAACCGTCGCCGAGAGTCTCTCCGCTATCGATAAAACAATCATTAAAGGAGACAACTTATGTCCAGATTACTCAAGGGAACAAGCAGGATCTCGTTAGCCGTTTTAGGGCTCTTTCTCGTTGGCGGCGCCGTTGCCTTTGCGCAGCACAACACTATCTTGACCAAAATCTTTGCCGCCCCGGCGAGGGTCGTGGCTGCGGCGACGGCGCCCGCCGTTCAGCAGGTCGCGAGCAATCGTCCACTTGTCAAACTATTTTTGACAGCGGCGATCGAACGCGATGGGAAAAAAGTTCCCGCCGAAAAAGCCGGCTCGGTGAAGCCGGGAGAGTTGGTGAGTTTCACGATGAACTCGGTGAATGAGGGTTCGGCTGCTGCCCGTCAGTATCGCGCTATAGGACAAATCCCGCGCGGTGCAGCGTTCGTTGCCGACAGCGCGCTGGGCGATCGCAGTATCCAGGTCAGCTACTCAATCGATGATGGCCAGGATTTTTCGCTCCGTCCGATGATCGATGAAAAGCAGGCCGACGGCACGATCAAGAAGGTCGCCGCTCCCGTTTCGATGTACACGCAGGTGCGTTTCGAATGGGCTGACCCGCTCGCAGCCGGCGGCAAGCTGGTGGCTTCATACCAGGTCCGCGTCAAGTAAGGACGCGTTCGATCTGATAGACAGATTAACCCTCAAACTAAGGAACAATAATGACAATACGCACATTTCGACTTCAGATGCCAAAAGCATTCATCTCGATGATTGCTCTGGCCGGACTTTTTCTGTTGCCGTCATTGGGAGTAGCACAGAACACCACGGGTGGAACCGTCATCTCGAACCAGGCCAGCGCTGCTTACGAAGACGATGCCGCCACGCCCTATAGCACTGTTTCAAACATAGTGACGGTCACGATTGCTAACGTCTCTGGTTTGGCAATCACGCCTGACGGCACATCCATCGCCACCGTAGTACCGGGACAAACAGGCGTCCAGTTCCCCTTTACCATCACGAACACCTCCAACAATGCGGCCCTGATTCACTTTCTGCCCGCCGGCGCATCTATCCAAACGACCCGCGGCACCGTAACGGCAGCTTTCGTCGATTATGGCGGAAACGGCAGCTTCGATTCCGGCACCGATCTGGATATCTTTGGCAACAACTCCGCAGTTGACACCTCATCCATCGCTAAAGACGCTTCCATTAGCGTCATTGTCGTGGTGACGGTCAGTAGTTCAGCTACCGCCGCTCAGACGGTTATCGTTCAGCTCGGCGATGCCGGGGGCAGTAGTCCTTATGATGAGCAGGCGGCTGACAGCTCTTCACATGAAGTGCGAACGAACTCAACCGGTCTTTCGCCGGATCCCGTTAACGGTGAGTCTGAAGCGCGAGGTACGTTGAACGCTACTGTCGATGCCGATGCTTCAATCAGAGTAATGCTCTCGTCTTCATCGGCGGGCCCCCTGGGATATAGCACCGACATCACCTACACGACCAATTTAGAGAATCTCGGTTCACGCGCAGCGAGCACGGTTTCACTGTCTGGGAATGCAGGTGTCTACATCGTCGCCACCATTCCTGCCAACACGAAACTAAAGGCGGGACAGAGCTGGGGCGCAGGCACGCTGTTCACAGCGGATGCCCTGACGACTTCTAATTTGAGCGCGACCTATTCGAGCAGTCAGCCCACAGCCAGCACCGTCACCCGCGTGGCTTTCAAGGTTGGCTCGTCGCTGGCGGCCACTACCACATCGGGAGACTACAGTTATGTCGTCGCGATTGATGCTGGTCCGTTCGACGCCACTCTCGGTATCCGCGCCTATACTGATGCGTATGCCACCGACTACGTAGGTAACCCCCTCACCGATAGAGCAGGCGATAACATCGCTGCTTCCGCCGGTGCGCCGGTTGTGACCTCGGTTTCCCTTACAGGTAATGTCCAAATCGGTACCAGCGGACATCACGATGCAATCAATGGGACGACGAACCTCGATTACACCAACAAGAGTGTGAACACTGGTATTGCCGGAGTTGTCTATGGCAGCAACACCACTGCTGATGGCACCGTGGTCTATATCAACACGCTGAAGAACACCGGCAATGCCGATGACATCTTCACCATCACCGCCACCAAGCCCGCCGGTTCCAACTTCGCTGTTGAACTCTCGACTGATGGCGGCGCGAATTACGAGAACGTCAGCGACGGATCGGGAGACGATTTGGTCACAGTACCAATTGCCTACGCCGGCACCGCGGACGTCTGGGTCAGAATCACGGAGCCGAGCGGCAATGCAGTACTCACTGGCTTCAGCACAGTGGTACATGCTGCCTCCGGTATTACCAGCGGCAACACGAATGACACCATCGATCGGCTTTACACCGGTTTCATTCGCCTCACCAAGTCGGCAGTTGTTCTCAACAGCAACTTAGCCAAGGGCTCTGAGACTGATGCCGTGCCGGGCGCGACGATCACCTACACCGTTGCGTATTCGAATATCGCCTCAAGCGGCGGTACGAACTGCGTCACTCTAAATGCGAGGAACTTCGTCATTACCGAGGATGGCACAGCCGGGGACAACAACTGGGGCACCTATACCAGCCACGTCGCCAACTCGGCAACGGACTCTCGCGGAGGCACGATCAGCGGTAACTCGGACGTTGCTTCGACCTTGCTGACCGACACCGTTACCACGGTCGCGACCGTGGCGACACCATTACTTGCTGGCCAGAGCGGAACCTTCTCCTTCCAGCGTCTGATCAAGTAATCCCACCCCAGCCATCAAAGCTGGCTCACATGGAGGTAAGCGGCGCGCGTCCCACTCAAGGGGTGGATCAATGATTCATCTACGAGCAAGACGCGCGTCGCTTCACCGATTTAGAAACCCAGGGCATCAACAATGATTGGAAGAAGGAGCAAATTTCTGGTTCTTGCAATCTTTCTTGCTGCTTCACTATTTCCCATCTTCTTTTCCTCTGCCCAGGAAAGCGGCACCACTGGTGGTTCGACTCTTCAGATTCAAGGGTATGGCCTCTACAAAGATGATGAAGGGCGCGAGCACCGCACGGTTTCGGAAGTGGTCAGAATAGTTATCCAAACGGTGACCCTGCTTTATGTCACCCCGAACGAAACTGAACCTTCCGCCCACGTTCAGCACCATCAGGAATTCGCTCGCCTCTTCCAGATATGCAATGGGGGAAACGCCGCCGAGCAGGTCGTAGTGAACAGGGCCGAGGTGTCGTCGCCGGCACGCATCGTCAGTCTCTACTTTGATACCGACGGTAGCGGCGCTCACTCGTCAACGGATGTCGAGATCCGGGTGGGTGAAACGCTCTCGCCAAATCTTCAGCCCGGTGGCTGTACCGGCGTTTTGGTGCTGGTTAACGCGGAGAGTTTTCCTACGCGGACTAACCTGCTGATCCGCTTGACCGCCAGCTCAATCACTACCGGCGCAGCCAATGGCATCCAGCAAGCCACAGGTCAGATCGTCAACGCGGTGGTTGACGGCTCACTGATAACCGGCCCTGACGGCGGAGCTCCGCTACTTTTGGTTAACGGCCTGGCCCAGGTAGTCGCAACGGCCAATCAAGTTCTGACCTATACCCTCGATCTGCGAAATAGCGGCGACAGCCCGGCGCCAGGCATCGCCCTCATTAATGACCTGCCAGACGGGCTTGAATATGTGGCCGGCACCGTCAAGCTCGACGGCAAAGCGCTGGGTGATTTTGCCGCAGCTTCGTCCGGTTCGCGGATCCAGGTAAACATACCTTCGCTGGCGCCGGGACAATCTGCCCATGTCGAATATCAAGTTCGAGTTTCCGCGAGCGCCGTGGCCGGACAAGCGCTGGTTAACTACGCAATCGTATCGGTTGAGAACCTGGGCACTCTCAAAACAACTGAGACGGTGGTGGTGGTAGACCCTTTCGGGATCGTTTTTGCGGCCAATGGGGGCAGCGGCGCGCCGATCGCCGGGGCCATCGTTAGTCTGCTGACGGATACCTCGAGCAACACCGCACTGAGTATTCCGCCCGGAGCCGGGATTCCTCCCAATACGCAGAACCTCAATCCAGCCATCGCCGACGGCCAGGGACGCTACAACTTCACCTTGCTTCCTGAACAATTGGGCTCAGTGTCGGCGGCTGCAACTTATTACCTGCGCGTCAGCGCCGTGGGATTCATGACCCGGATGTTGAAAGTTTCGCTGAACGCGACACATTCGGGTTTGTTCCAGGCGACATTTACCGCCATCGACGGGCAGGCGATTGCTGAGGCGAACGGGTTTGGTTTGGTCCGGGAGCCGGTCACGGTCGTGGACCTCGCGTCGCTGTCGCCGAACATTCCGATGTTTGAAACTCATAGCCTGGAGATAGATAAAACTGTCGATAAGCCGCGCGCGGAAATCGGCGACGTCCTCACTTATACGATCACTATTCATAACCCCACGACCGGAACCATCTCGCAGTTGGTTCTCAGAGATAGGCTGCCCCAGTCATTTCATTATGCGACAGGCACTGCACAGCTCCAGAGAGGCAACTCGAGTGCGAGCGGGGTTTCAATCATTGAAGCGCAACCAACAATAAGTAACGGCGAGTTAACGATGAATCTTGGCGACCTGATTGCTGGTGGCCATAGTCAAATCAAATATCGCGTCCGCATCGGCGTTAATGCTCATGAAGGCGACCAGTTTAATCAGGCGGCAGTAACCGGCCGGCTCAAGAGCGGGGCGTTGGTCCAGACCGATACGGCGCGGGTCTCTGTTTATGTGGGCGCCGGGCTCTTTGCAGCTCGCCAAATCATCCTCGGCCGGGTGTACGAAGACGTGAACAACAATGGCCGTTTCGATAGGAATGACAAAGGCATAGCTGCGGCGCGGATCTATTTGATGAATGGGCAGTACGTGCTGACCGACGCAGCGGGGCTCTACAACTTTCCGAAAATCGGCTATGGCGCGGTGGTTATTGCTCTCGATCCGATCACTGTCTCACCAGGCTTTAAGCTGCAGGATGAAGGTCAAGTCTCCGGACGTAGTTGGTCCCGCCTGTTGCGCACGCCGCTGGGCGGTGGCTCGCTGCTGCATCAGGACTTTGCCCTGGTGCGCGTTGCGAGCGCTATCGCCTCAGGATCAATGCCTGGGAACCCAACTCCTGGCCTAACTCTCATACCGACGTCCAGCCCAACACTTAAGGACGATCCTGGTAAGGCTGTGCGCGCTGGAACGTATGAGATTGCCTCGACCGAAAAGATCGTTCCCGTCAAACCCGGTGAGGCACTCGTCGTTAGTCCGGCCTTCGATTCCCCGGTAGTTTCCTCTGGCTCGCCGATTCAAGTTCGGGTCGCCGTCGATTGGAAGGTCCTGCTGGAAATCAACGGCAAGCCGGTTTCCGAAAAGAACATTGGGGAAACGCGCGTGGACCGTGCCAATCAGATCACCACCTACACCTTCGCCGGTCTGACACTCCCCCCCGGTCCGAACGCCATTCGCGTAACTGCGATCGGCCCAAAGGGCCAACGTGGCACGCCTGTCGAGTTAAGGCTAATGGGCCGTGGTCCCGTACACCGAATCGAGATTGTCACCGAACGCCCGGAGCTGACCTCCGGCGGGAAGGATTCAATGCTCGCCACCATCCGGGCCTGGGACCAGTGGGACAACCAGGCGCTGGATGGCCTGGTCGCAATTGAAGGCACGAATGTGCTGGTGATGCCCGTGAACGGTGTGCCCCGTCCGATCTCTGAGCCCTCACCGGCGTATTCGAACTTGCCCTCGCTTGATCGAAAGGGAGCGAATTTTGACCGCCAGGTCACGCCCAACCTTACTCAGGTCAATGACCTGAGAAGCCAAATGGCAATTGCCCTGAAAGACGGCGAAGCACACATCAAGCTGGTCGCCCCGGGCATCGCTGCGGCGGCCCATGTCAAAGTGATCATGCTCCAGGCCGTGGGAGACCTGGACTTCCGCATCGCAGCTGAAGCACGGCCCACGCTGCTGGTTGGCCTGGCCGAGGCTTCGTTTGGAAATCTTCCGGAGTTAGGAATGAGCGGAGAGACGGCCCGGTATCGGAGTCGCCTCGCCTTCTTTTTTCGCGGGACCATTCGAGCCAGGAATGTGCTGACACTCTCATACGACAGCATGCGCCCGCTCAATCGCGCCGCGGGACAAGATCGCCTGTTTCAACTCGATCCACTGGATCGCGCGTATCCGGTGTTCGGCGATTCTTCCACCCGCTTTGAAGAAGCCCAATCAAATTCCAAGCTCTATGCGCGGCTCGATCGCGGACGTTCGTACGCGATGTTCGGCGACTTTGATGCCGACATAAATGGACTGGCGCTGGCTGGATACTCGCGCAAGCTAACCGGAGTCAAACTGCATCTGGAGGACCGAGCGGGCAGCTTCATCACTGTGACCGGCGCGCGTCCCGGCACTGCGTTCGCACGCGACGTGATTCCCGGCGGCTCGCTCTCGTTGGCCCAGCTTAGCTATGGAGAGATCTTACCGGGATCGGAAAGCGTCATGCTGGAAGTGCGCGACCGGCGCAATCCGGAAATCATTCTTTCGAGTGAAGTTCTGATTCGCTCGGTGGATTACAACCTTGACGCTATCACTGGCCAGATCTTTTTCCTGCGATTCATTTCCACCTTTGACTATGCACTGAACCTCACTCAAATCGTCGTCACCTACGAGCATCGGGCCAATGGATTGAACTCGCTGGTCCTGACCGGCCGGGCGGTAAAGAAGTTTCTCGCCCTCGGATTGCAGCTCGGCCTGAGCGGTATCAATCAACGTCAGGATCAGCTAAGCGAATTCCGTTTGGGCGGTTTGGATGTCACCAAGAGTTTGCCCCACGGCGGCTTAATGAAAGCGGCGGCGACCTGGAGCCGGGGCGGGATTATGGGCCTGGGCAGCGGAACGTCTGATCTCGGTGGCTCCGGTGTTTCAGGTATGGGTGTAGATCACAATGGATTCGCTTACGAAATCGAATACAACCAGCCCGTGTCATTCCGGGACGGTGTGCTGCGCGGCAGGCTGGCGGCGGCTTCCCCTGGATTCCTCAATCCCTTCGGCGCCACCGTGACCCCCGGCTCCAGGCGCGCCGAACTTGCCTTCGGTTTCAAGGTGCGGCCGTCATCGACTGCTACGCTGTCATACGCCAACGAACGCAATCAAACCGAGCGGGTTGACAACGCCCGCTCGACATTCTCCGCCGCCTGGTCAGAGTCGATCCGGGAAAACTTGAAGCTCAACCTCGGTTACGACTTTCGAAAATTTTCCGACAATAAGAGCGACCGGGACATCAGCTCGAATCTCTTCACCATTGGCGCCGAATGGAGCGTCACCAAAAAATTGCAGCTAAGCGCCAAGCGAGAACAGAACTTGGGCAGTTCAGATCCGACCTACCCTAACCAAACGACGCTGGGAGCGAATTATCAGATCAATGATTGGGCGAAACTCTTCTTCACGCAGCGCATAGCCTCCGCTCCCATTGTTCCCATCGCTGACACGACGGGTACCGGCTTCGCCTTCAGTTCGACGCGTAGCGAGATGGCCTTTGGAGTCGAAACGAAGCTGAGCCGCTTCACGTCGATGACCGGACGCTATCAGATTGATAACGGCGCTAATTCCGTAACCGACAGTTTTGCAGTCGTCGGACTGGTCAACCGGTTTCCCATCAACAAGGAACTTTCACTCGACCTGGGTTATGAGCGCGGCTTTCATGTCAAAGGCGTGGGAAAAAGCTTCAACAGCGTAACGGTTGGTGCGGGATGGCAGCCGAAAGAAAATCTTGTTGCTAACGTGCGTTATGAGTTGCGCGATCGTAACGGTAACGAGCACCTGTTTGTGATTGGCGCGGCCGGCCGGATTAACAAGAGCATTACCACGCTCACACGCTTCCAATTTGCGCGCACGAAATCGGGAACGCAGCAAATCAACTTCACCGACGGAATGGCGGCCCTGGCAATTCGGCCCGCGGCCAGCGAACGCATGGGACTGCTGTTCAGTTACAACCGCAGCGCGCGTGTCACCAGTGGCGCAACGACAACCACGACAACAAATGATCGGGTGGAAACGCTATCAACGGATGCCTTCTATCAACTGACGCCGCGCCTCGAATTCTCCGGGCGTCTGGCAGCGCGCTTTAACGCGAACGGCAGCGACGGTATCCCGTTCGTGGCGACGCTTACTTATCTGAGCCAGGGCCGGGCGCAATACCGTTTTGCAGAACGCTTTGACCTGGCCGCCGAGATGCGCGCGTTGATTCAGCCCGGATCGGGGACCGCGAGGAAATCATACGGAGCTGAACTGGGATACTGGCCGCTGCCTGACCTGAGATTGGGCTTGGGATATAACCTGAGTTCCGCATTTGAACCGTCGGGCAATCTCCCGGGCAGCGCGCGCCGCGGTTTCTATTTCAATATTTCGACCAAGCTCTCAAATCTGTTCGATCTCTTTGGCGCATCGAGGAACAACGTCACAACCACCGGCGCGGCCCCAGCCCGCGGGACGAAGGAAGAGGCTAAGAAATGAAGTGGCTGAGACGAGCGGCCCTTAGTTCCGGGACGGTTAAATGCGTTGCCGAATGCGCAGGCGTGCCCCGGGCGCTGGCGTCGCTGTGTTCTGTGATCGTGTTTTCCCTCCTGCCGTTGGTATTCATTTGCCTTGTCAGCACTCAAAGCAGTGCGCGGACTATTACGACCAGCATCAACTGGAGCGCGCTGTCGCCTGTCCCTGATGCAACCGAAGGTATGATCATCAAAAACAGTGCTACCGTGACCGTTGATGTAAGCAATGCCGTCGCGAACACTATTTCAATGGGAGCAGGTGGGGCTTCGCCGGGACCTGGGACACTTAAGTTCAACGCCGGTTCAGTGCTTACCCTTTCCGGTACGGCCGGTACCCTAACCTTAGGGTTGTCTGCCACCAATTCCGGCACAATAGATATGGCCTTGGGCGGAACAGTGCATGTCAAAGGGTTCCTCGGATCGAACGGGTTTCTGATTCCTGGTAGTGGTTCAATAGACGTTACCGGAACCACGACGCTTCTCTCATTTATATCTACCTACAATAATCTAACCGTTAATGTTCCGGGCGGATCGGTCACGTTCGGAGCGGCACCGACTATAAACGGGAATCTCATTGTTACGGCAGGAACATTAAGCGCAAACAATCTGAACTCCTCTGTACATGGGAACTGGACTAATAACTCTGCAACCTCGGCCTTTACCGCCGGCACCTCCACGGTGACGTTCAATGGCACCAGCGCTGAATCTATTGGTGGTTCGTTTGCAACCACTTTCAACAATCTCACAGTTTCGAATACCGGAAACACCGTCACTTCCGGTGTGAATTCGAGTATCGTTGGCAACCTGGCAGTTTCCAGCGGAACGTTTGATCTGGGAAACTTCACGGCAAACCGTACCACGGCCGGAGGCACACTTGCCGTAGCGAATAGCGCCACTCTAAAGATTGGCGGCACCAATAGTTTTCCCACTAACTACACCACCAATACCTTAGTGGTAGCGAGTACGGTCGAATACTCAGGGACCAATCAAACCGTTACAAATCAAACTTACGGAAACCTTAAACTAAGCAGTTCCAGTGGGGCCGCGGTAAAGACTTTTCCCGGAACAGCTTTGGCGGTAGTGGGCAATCTTAGCAGTGTATTGGGCACGGGCACTTCAGTTTCATTTACGGCCGCCTCAATTATTACGGTCAATGGAAATGTTTCCCTTGGGGCTTCGACTACCTTTAATGGCGGTAGTTATTCACACAGCATCGGCGGCAACTGGGCAACCAGCGGGACCTTTAACGGTGACACTGGCACGATTACTTTTACAGGCTCGGGATCCGCTGTCAGTGGATCCGGCACGCAAAATTTCAATAACCTTACGGTGGCGGCTTCCGCGGTTACCTTTTCGAGCGGCAGCATTACCTTAACGGGTAACCTGGCGACGACTGGATCCGGTTCAGTCAGCCAGGCGTCGGGTGGGACATTATTGATGTCCGGTTCGGGCAAGACCATCGGCGGTTCGGGAATTTCACTGGATAACCTCACTGTTGGTGGTTCTGTGAGCACTGCCATTTCCTTAACCCTTACAGGTAATTTATCGGTGAGTGGGAGCGTTAGCGCCAGCGGCGGCACCATCACCATGAGTGGGGCTGGAAAAACTATTTCAGGTGCAGGCACCCGGACCTTTTACATCCTGTCCGTCACCGGCTCCCTTACTTCCGCCACCAACTTTTCCATAGCTTCAGGTCTCACGGTCAGCGGGAGTTTGTCTGCGTCCGCCGGAACCGCAACTTTTACGGGAACCTCGACCTTAAGCGGCACAGCCAATCTCTTCAACACCACCATCAACGGAACGTCGCTGCAACTCTCCGCCAACTCAACTTTGGGGATTGCCGGTGTGCTGACGATAACCGCAGGCATTTTGAATGTAACTTCATCGGCGCCCAACACCATAAATTTTAATGGCACTGGCGCTCAGAATATCAACGCCATAACTTATAACAACCTTGTCATGTCCAATGGGAACAGTAAGACGGCCCTTGCGGGATTGACGGTCAATAGGAACATCACTATTGGCACCGGCACGACTTTTGTCGCGGGATCTTTTACGCATTCAATTTATGAAGACTGGACTAATTCGGGAAGTTTTACAGCAGGCACCGGCACAATTCAATTCCTGGGAAATCACAATACGAATATCACCGGCGCAACCACATTCAATATTCTGACAGTTAACAATGCAACGTCGGCTACAGGGTTGGTGCTGCAAAGTAACATCTCAGCGGCGACCGTAAACATGACCCTGGGCACCATGCTTACCGGGGCTTATACCGTCACCATCACTGTCACCAGGACGGGGAATGGAGACATCGTAGGCAATATTCAACGAACCCATAGTTTCACCACCGGCATCGCTTATGCTTTTGAAAGTCCTAACAACACTATTACTTTTTCCTCTGTATCCGCGGTGACCAGCATAACGGTTTCTATTACCGATGGAAGCATTAGTGATTTTCCCTTTACCAGCTCGTTGAATGAGCAAACTACCATCGCAATTCCCGCCGGTACCTATAACGCGACGCTGCGACTTGATTATGATGAAGATGAATTAAACGGTAATAATGAATCGACAATGACGTTATGGCGTTATAACGGTTCGGCCTGGGTAAGTTCAGGAAAAACCGCCAACGACACCACCTTAAATTACGTAGAGCAAAGTGGATTGACCAGCATCGCAAATCGCTGGACGCTGGCAAATTCAAGTGCTGCAAGCGTCGTGCAGTGGAATGGGAGCGTAAGCACCGACTGGAACACCGCAGCCAATTGGACTGTTCTTCAGGGCTCACCCTCGAGACCTCCGGCCGCTACCGATATCGTAAATTTGGGAACCGCGGCTTTTACCTATCAGCCGACTATCAGCAGTACCGTCAGCGTTAAGAACATCAATTTCGGGAGTGCGCAGGCGCTCACCTTATCAATGGCCACCGGCGGGTCGCTCACGTCAACTAACGTTACTGGGACCTGGAGCGGTAGCGCCACACATACCATCAACGCAAACAACCAATCAATAACCGTTAACGGCGATTTATCACTGAGTGATGGCGTCAGCGGTCATGCGATCAATCTTAGTATCGGAACGGGAACTGTAAATGTGGTGCAGTCGCTGACTCAATCGGGAGGGGCAAATATAGTTTTCAGCGGGGCAGGAAACCTGAACATCATCGAAAATTACAACTACGTCAGCGGAACATTTACAGCGGGCACCGGGACCGTCACTTACAATGGCCCGGTCGATCAGTTGGTGGGGGCCGTTAGTTATAACAATCTCACTATTAACAAGGCCGCCGGGTTGGCTTCCATAAACAACGCTGTAAGCGTTTCCGGCAATCTGTTAATTGCATCGAGTGAACTGGATAATCTTTCAACGACTACTATTTCAGGGAATGTCACCATTAATTCGGGCGGAATCCTGGAAAACAATGGTGCAATTCATGTTGGCGGCAATTGGACTAATAGCGGCACTTATGTTGCGGAGGGTTTCGGGGTTTTCTTTGATGGGACGGGGACGCAATACATTTCAGCATCGAACTTTGGCACTCTGAATATCAATAAGCCCTCTGGCACGGCGATCCTTACCGGAGAATTAACGGTGGGTGGAAACCTCATCATTACCTCCGGCACATTGGATCTTCGAACCTACTCTATTACCAGAAACTCCATTGGCGGGTTTGCCAGTATCGCAGATGGCGCGACCGGAATAATTGGAGGGAACAACGGCCCTTCCGATTTTGCCACGTACACATTGGGTGCTGCCAGCACAGTCATATACAACGGCACTGATCCGCAATACATATCATCCGAGGGCATCAGTTTTGGCAACCTGATCTTTACTAACGCCGGAACGAAAACCTTAGTCACTCCTCTTGCGCCCAGCGGAAACCTGACAATCGATAGCGGCGCTACGCTCGACGGCTCGGCTTACGCTATCACTGCAAACGGCAACTGGATCAATAACGGGACCTTTACCCCCTCAACCAGTACCGTCATATTTACCGGCACCACAAAAACCATTTCCGGCAGTACTACTTTCAACCAGGCAGTGGTCTCAGGAAGTTACACCATTCTGGGTAACAATAACTTCAACGGCTTGCTCAACATTACCAGTACCGGATCTTTGAGCGGCGGGGGAACAGTTAACACTACCCTTAATGGAGATTTATTAAATAGTGGAGTCTTGAATGCGCTGGGAACCACTACCTTTTCCGGTACCGCTTTGCAAACCTTAAGTCTAATAAATGCCACTACGACGGTTGCTTTGACAGTTAACTTTAACGGCTCTGTTTCACCCGTACTCAACTCGACGGCGGCGCCGCAATTTGGCTACATCAACATTAACAATACCGGAGGTGTAAATCCGAGCGTAGGCTGGAACATATCGTACGGCCTCACAGTTGGCAGTGGCGCCTCATTCAACGGCGGTACTTCCTCCCATAATATATTGGGATCTCTAACCAACAATGGCACGATTACTTCCAACGGAATTGTGAGCTTCCTACCTTCATCGGCAGCTACCGTAAATCTTGGCAGTAATTTTTCAAGCACCGACCGGGTTTATTTTGGTGGCTCAGGTGCAATGACTCTGGTTGGAACTCCCGTCTCTTTCCGCAATATAAATGTCACTAACACGAATGCTGCCGGAATAACGCCGTCATCCGATTGGACCATTACCAAAGATTTGACGGTAGCCAGCGGATCTATTTTGAATGCCGGGAATCATTCCTACTCAGTGGCTCGCAATATAGCGAACAGCGGTACGATTAACAGCGGCACTTCCACCTTTATCCTGAATGGCGCCGGTGATCAGGATATTTCTAGCGGCTCAACCTTTAATAATCTGACGATCAATAAAGCCTCAGGCGCAGCCACGCTATCTGCGAATGCAACGGTGAGTGGGGTATTGAATTTTGTTGCCGGGAAAATACAAACAGGCAGTAATCTTCTTATCCAGCCGTCATCGGGAACTCTTACGGGTGCGGCCCAGAATACCGGCTGGGTGAATGGTCAATTGCAGAAAAATGTAGCCACCGGCGCCACCAACAAAACCTTCGAAGTAGGTGGTCCAAACAACTACACTCCGGTGACAGTCACGTTTGCCGGCGTTTCAGTAGCCGGCGACCTCATCGCCAGTGCTGTTTCGGGCGATCATGCCAGCATTAGCAGCTCGACCATCAATGCGGCGAAAAGTGTGAATCGAACCTGGACCCTGAGCAACAGCGGAATAGGGTTCACGAATTACAGTGCGACCTTCAATTTTGTCGCTGGCGACATTGATGCTGGTGCGAGTACCGGTGCTTTCATAGTTGGCAAGTACAGTGGCGGATCATGGACCTACCCCACAGTCGGGACGAGAACCTCCACCAGCACGCAGGCAACGGGACTAACGTCGTTCAGCGATTTTCAGGTAGGGGGAACCGCGGCGATACCTAATGTGACGCTGATCGGGAGCGTCAGTCCGACAGGTTTCGTACGACCCCACACCGATCTCGTTTACACGTTTGGCTTCGTCAACAATGGCGTAGGCCCGGCCTTCGCCTTGGTAATTACCGATCCGATTCCGGCAAACACTGATTTCAAACTCGGATCTGTGACCACCAGTCTGGGCACAACCGGCCTGACGCCCACGATAGCGTATTCACGTGACAGCGGCGCGACCTGGTCCTATACGCCGGTCAGTACGACGGGCGGCGCGCCGGCCGGCTACGACCGTACTGTTACCAATGTGCGTTGGAGTTTTGGCTCGACCCTCAGCCGGAACTCGCCGGACAATTCCGGTAGCGTGAGCTTCACCGTCAGGATTCGATAGCGGAAAACCAGGGGCAGTCGACAGGGGCAGTCAGCAGGAGCAGTCAGCAGGAGGCCTGTGTGAACTGCATCCTGCTCCTGCGTCCTGCTCGTGCCGCCTGCCCCTGGCGCTTTCCCTTCGCTTGCCGTATGCCATGAGGTAAAATCCGCGCGCTCGAAGTACCAACCATTCGACTCTACGTCACGACAATTCGCTAGCGCTTTTTATGAAACCTGTTGAGCATGGCAGCGCAGATGGCTCATTGCCCCTGGTCATAGGCGTAACAGGTCATCGCGATCTGCGGCCCAGCGAGGTTGCTCGGCTGGAGAGCGTCGTCAGGCAGGTCATCGAAGAGTTCAAAACAAATCTTCCGCATACGCCACTGGTGCTCCTCTCCGCTTTGGCCGAGGGGGCGGATCGCCTGGTGGCCCGCGTCGCGCTTGAGTTAGGCGTACGGCTGATCGTGCCGCTACCGATGCAGCGAGATATTTATGCGAAGGACTTTTCACCTGAATCCAAAGGCGAGTTCGCAAACCTTCTGAGCCAGGCGGAGCACTCGTTTGAGCTGCCTCTGCTTCAGGGGTCCTCGATCGAAGGGACAACAGAACCGGGGCCGGCCCGCAATCACCAGTACGAGCAGGCCGGCGCCTACATTGTTCGTCACAGTCATCTGCTGCTGGCCCTCTGGGACGGTAAGTATCGCGAGCTGGTGGGAGGTACATCGCGGGTCGTCAGGTTTCAGCTCGAGGGAATTCCAGAACCTTATGCAACGCGTTCCAGTCCGATCGATCCGCCGGACAGCGGGCCCGTCTATCACATCGTTACGCCCCGGAGCAGCGAGCCGGAAACGATTGGCGAAGCTTTCACGCTCCATAAACTTTTTCCCAGAGGCTACGCCGGTTAAGCCGGGAGGTTTGACCGCATCTACGCGCGGCTGGACGCCTTCAATCAGGACCTGACTGAACAAGCAAAACTGCTCGCGCGCGAACTGGAGCAGCAGAAGAGTTACCTCTTTCCCGAGGCGGAGACTAAGACGCTGTCACCGGCCCTGCAGTCGAGGCGCAGCCAGTTCGCGGTCGCCGACACGCTGGCAATCTATTTTCAACGTCTCACTCAAGGCACGCTGAATATGTTGTTCATCTTCGTGCTATTGGTGGCAGTCACGTTTGATCTCTACGCCCATTTTTTCCCGGAGCGGCACTGGATCCTGGCGATTTATTTGCTCCTCCTCGCGGTGGCTTACCTGTGGATCAACCGCCGGGCGAAACGAAGAGATTATCAGAACAAGTACCAGGACTATCGGGCCCTGGCGGAAGGCCTGCGCGTACAGTTTTTCTGGGAGCTTACCGGGTCGAAGCTCTCCGTCGCCGATCATTACCTGCGCAAACAGAGAAGTGAACTCGATTGGATTTGCAGCGCGATTCGCGCCTGGAGCATTCCGGTGGAAACTGGAAGCGGACAGTTAGATTTGAGCGCTCAGCAGTCGCATGAACTTGCTTTGCAATACTGGGTGACGGACCAATCCAATTACTTCAGCAAGGTCGCGAAACGAGATCATGAGAAGCTGGAACGGTACGAACCTTACGTTGGCGCTCTGCTGAAGATTGGTGTCGCAGCAGCGGTGCTCGCAATGGTTACGCTTTGGATTCCCCATCCGTGGCGCCATGAACTCCTGGAGTTATTACATCAGCACCATTTGCATGCATGGCTGCTGGCGCTGATGAGCTTGCCCGCAATTGGCGCCGCCCTTCTGCACGGTTATGTCGAGAAGCGAGCGCTGTCAGAGCACGCCAAGCAATACACCCGAATGGCGATTGTGTTTTCGAATGCCAAAGCCCGCTTGCGGCAAATGATCACTGAAAGAAAACGCCAGCACGCACAGGAGCTGATCGAAGAGCTGGGCAGAGAAGCCCTCGTGGAAAACGGCGACTGGGTGCTGCTGCACCGGGAGCGACCGCTGGAAGTGCCACACGCCGGGTAAGGTGGAGAGTCTGGTGATAGGAACGAAGCCGCGCCGAGGAACGGCCCGCTATGGGAGCCAACCGGGCAACGCGGCCGCCTGCTTCAGCCACGCCGCGATGTGTGTTTCGTCGAGATCGTCCTCGTGAATGTCGATCCAGCGAGCGGCCTTCGCTGTGCCTCCCGTTGGGGCGGGGCGTAGCGATGTGCCGCTGAAGAACGTCACCTTGACGTAGCGGGTGAAGACGTGGAACGACACTAACCAGCCCTGGCCTTCGATGCCGTAGAAGGGCGAGTTCCATTTCACGGCCTTGCGCACGTTAGGGATGTTCCGCACGATGAGCGCGTCGAGGCGCTTCCCAACGTCACGCTTCCAGCCGGGCATCGCGGCGATGTAAGCCCGCACCGGTGCGTCGCCGTCCGCCTTCGCGATTTGCGGATTGCCGCCCGAGAGCAGGTTCACCGGCTTGGCCTTCGAGGCCGGCTTGGTCATCAAGCCTGACTTGGCCATCGCGAGTGGTCCCGCGCTCGCGCCTGTTTTCGCCGGGGACTTGGACTTACTGGCCGGACTTCGCGGCTTGCTCGTGGGCGCCTTGCCCTTGGGGTTTTGCTTCGCTTTGTTTGGCATGTTCAGGTTCGTCTCAATGGCTATCGTTTTTTCGCCCGCACATTCCTGGCGACCGCGGCCTTGACGAGGGCCTTGAAGGCGCGCGCGTTGACCTTCTCACCTTCGCGGATGTCGATCGCCCTTCGCATATTGCCTTCCAGGCTGGAATTGAAGAGCCGCGATGGATCCGCGATGGTGGCGCCCTGGGCGAACGTGAGTTTCACGACCTTCGTATAAGACTCTCCGGTGCAGACGATCCCTTCGTGCGACCAGACCGGGACTCCTTCCATCGCATTCGATGGCTTCCGCCATTTCCGCTCCTCGATCATCTCGGGGTCAGCTTCCAAGATCAGCGTCCGCATGCGGTCCAGGGTTTCCTCACGCCACTCCCCGGGATCGGCGTCTCTCTTCGCAATAAGCTTCGAGGCCGACTGGCCCCGGCTCGCGCTCGACTTTTTCATGTCGCCATCCTAATTCCAGATATCTTTCACTTGCAAGACGAATTGGAAACAAAACTGTACAGAATGATTCCAGCGTCAATGTTTGGAGATTTAACAGGGGGGCGTTGCCCAAAGAGCCGCCGGTAATTGGAAGCAAGCAAGTGATCACGTCTAAAGACCGGCTCTGATTCGTGTCACTTCGTGAGTCTCGTGTAATTTCGTGACTCGTACGCTGACGAATCGTTGTATGCGATTCACGAAAGCACAAGAAGAACACTAAAGAACACGAACCAGAGTTTTTGTGCAAAGCTGAGGTAACAGGGTCGCCTAACGCGCACTTCCTACCAGCCAGTGTGAATCTTCCATTGGTCGACGATGCTTCCGCCTTCAAGCACATTGTAGTGGGAATGTTGAGCAGCGGTGAGACACGAATGATTCGCCAGGATTCTCACGCGCGATCCGACTTTCAGACGGTCGAAGGTGCTGTCATCATCGGCAATCACGACACCAAGCTCCTGCGACATCTCGCTGACGGTTAGATTCAGATCGTTGCCGCTGAGGTCCAGTACTTTTCCATAGCCACAATCCGGATTAAGGCCCACTGGGCCACGGTCCTTCGATAGCGCGATGGCTCCGGCATCAATGATCACTTTTCGTCTGCTGCGGTCACGGTGCACGACGGAAGCCAGGACAGTAAGCGCGCAGTCGTCAAATGAGCAGCTACCCAGGGTCGCCTGGAACGCGTCAAAAAAGATGTAGTTTCCCGGCCGTGCTTCATCGATGCCGTTTAGATGATCTACATGCGTGATAGTCGGAGTCGAACCAATACTCACGATTGGTACCTCGCCCACCTCTTTTCGCAGCGCCTCTCCAAAGCCGGCCATCACATCGCGTTCATGTTTGGCCAGAGCCAACACCTCGGCCTTTGTCTGACAGCTATAACTATGACCGGCGTGGGTAAGGATGCCCGCAAACCGCAAGTTTGACGCGTCTGATATTCGCCGGGGAATCTCGGTGGCTTCGTATGTAGTAGGTTCGACGCCGCAACGATGGTAGCCACAGTCAACTTTCAGAAAGAGATTCAAATTAACGTTAGCCGGTTTTGCCGCCGCGTTCAGTTGATCGGGTATATCGATATCGTCCGTTATCAACGACAGTTCGCAATCTCTGGAAATTTCAATTGCTTCATCAAATTTCCCTGATTCAATTGGGATGGCATAGGTGATCTGCGAAAACCCATTCGCGGCAAACGCACGAGCTTCCGCAAGGGTTGAGACGGTAACAGCGCCGGAGTGCCCGGCAGTTTGAATGCGAGCAACTTCGATACACTTGTGAGTTTTGACGTGCGGTCGCAGGTCAGCGCCAAATTGCTTGATCCGCTGGCTCATCCGTTCCGCATTGCGCTTGACCTTCGCAAGGTCGAGAACGAGACTCGGTGTTTTCAGAGTTTCGAGATTCATTAGGAGTGAAGCTTAACGCAAATAGCTGGTGAATAGTGAATGGTGAATAGTAAATGGTCAACGGCAAGTCTGACTCTTCACCATTTACCATTCACGACTTACCATTTCTCATTGCAGGTTGGGAGTCCGGTGTTGCGGGCCGATGAAGTCAGTACCACCACGCGGTAGCGGGCAGTCAGCAGTGAGCAGTCAGCAGTCAGCAGTCGGCAGTGGGCAGTGAGCGGTGAGCAATTTAGCCAAACCAAGGCACTGCTCACTGCTCACCGCTCACTGCTCACTGACCCTTTCACCATTTCCATTCACGATTTACCATTCACCAATGTCCTTCCCCGAGTGGATTCAACCGATGGCCGCGACGCTGACCCAGGAGCGTTTTAACGGTCCGGAATGGATCTTTGAACGGAAGTTCGACGGCATCCGGCTGCTTGCTTACAAGCAAGGTTCCCGAGTCGAATTGTTCTCGCGCAATCGTTTGCCGCAAAACATTCCGGCGCTGGCCTCTGCGATCGCCAAACTTCCGCATCAGGAATTGATTCTCGACGGGGAAATCGATTGGCATGGCGGATCTTCCTATCATTTCTTCGACATCATGTGGCTTGATGGTCGTGATTTAACGAACCTGCCGCTTGAACAACGCCGGGCCCTCTTGCGCAAGCTGCCGCTCAGCCCACCGCTGCACCGGGTCACGGAGCTGCATGACGAAGCGCCCTGGGAACGCGCGCTGAAGCAGGGGTGGGAAGGCGTGATCGCGAAACGCCGCGATTCCGTTTATGAACAACGCCGCTCGCCAAACTGGCTGAAGCTGAAGTGCGAGTTGGCCCAGGAGTTCGTGGTCGGCGGCTTCACCGATCCGCGAGGCAAACGCGTGGGCCTTGGCGCGCTCCTGGTTGGTTATTATGAAGGGAACGACTTTGTCTTCGCCGGCAAAATCGGCACCGGCTTCAATACAAAAATGCTGCTCGAGCTGCGCGTGCAACTTGATCGACTCGAAATCGACAAGCCACCCTTCACCAAAGCCGTTGGCCTGCCCCGCCTCCGCGCCCACTGGGTCCACCCCGAGATCGTGGTCCAGGTCGGTTTCATCCAATGGACCAAACACAACAAACTCCGCCACCCAAGGCTTCTCGGTATTCGTAAAGACAAAGATCCGCGCGAGGTGGTGAGGGAGAGCTAAGCATAACGCTGAAGCGTTATTAGCGCAGATTGCCCAACGCCTTCAGCCGATCTAAAAGGCGGCACGATGGCATCCAGCGCAACACTCAAGTAATTTCGCGGCGTGCTTCCGCAGACTCGTCACAGCTTTTCCGTTTCCTGCAATCGTTTCCGCGCCGCAACTTGAGCAACCCTATAGGCCGGGATCGACTCATCCAGCGTCAGAATATATTCCCACTCCGCGCGCGCCCCTACGTGATCCCAAATCATCACAAAGTCGGCTATCAATAGGTGGGCATCCGCCATTGTGCAGAACCGAGGAGGGGTGGCTTTGCCTAGCAGCACCGCCACCGCCTCGCGGTATTCTCCGCGCTTGAGTAAATATCGGCCCATTGCAACCTGCGACAAAGGGGAATTTGGCCTTAGTCGCAACACCTCGCGAAAAGACTTCAACGCTTCAGCCGTACGTCCCTGTCTCATCAAAGTGCGGCCAAGATGTTCGTGACCTTCGGGCCAACGCGGAGCTTTCCGCACCAGTTCGCGAAACTCTTTGAGGGCCGCTTCACAATCTACGGGTTCGGTCGACAAGTACACGCAACCAATTATCCTATGCAGCCTGACATAATTCGGATGAGCTTCATTGCCGAGCGGGCTTCCCTGATGGTCCGCCGCCGATCACCATCAAAGTAATATTCATACGCTTTGTACCAATGTTCCCGCGCTGTGAGTTTGTTGGGCATGAACAACCTCCGATGAGTGAAGATTCGAGGGCTGCATTCTTGTGCGATTTGGGTCAGAGCATCAAGGGTTGTCGAACCCGTGTCGCCGCCGTGAAAGAAAAGCGACCTATTGTAATTCAACGGAACTTAGCGGCATGGATAGCACTTTACCGAACTTGAAGGACTCACGGGAACGCTTATGGGACCTTTAATGGACTCGCGGTTTCCGTGGCTATGGATTTTTTCTTCGGCTGCTAATTTGGTAGCAATGATGCAGCCTTAAGACTTTACTCTTTCATTGCGATGTTTAAGAAGATTAGTGCCAGGGTTGTTTAAGAGCCTGGCACTAACCCATGGTAGCGTCACTCATCATCAATAGAGTGGTGAGCCACTAACGTCACTGTCCGACACAAAGGTCGCGACGAGTATTGCTGCCGCACTAAGCGTTAGTTGTCTTCACCGTGCTTTTCAACGTGAAGTACGCGACCGTCGCCGGCATCGACCTTGACGTCGCTTTCGCCGTCAGCCGTTTTTATCTCGACGCCATAGACGACGTTACCGTCTTCGTTTTCGAGCTCGACTTTCTTGACTGTGCCGGGAACTTGGGCGAGTGCAGCGGTGCTCGCTTGTTCCGGCTTGATGCGCGCGAGGCTCTTCAAGCGTTCGCTCTCTGCGCCCTCCGCTTTGTCTTCGGCCTCTTCGCCTTTCTTATCTTCCTTCGATTCTTTTGCCTTGTTAGCTTCGGCGGCCTCGTTTTCTTCGGCGCCTTCAGCTTCTTCCGATTCTTCCCGTTCGTTTTTATCGTCCTGCACCTGAACGCTCGAATGGTATTTTGCTTTTTCCTCCTGCTTGCCCTCGTGCTTGCGTTTGCCCTGCGCCATCGCTGCGGTCAGCGCGATCCCCGCCCCGGCAATCATCACCGCCAGCAGCGCGGCCGTCATCAATTTCATATTGACCTTTACCTTTTTCATTCCATTTACTCCTTGAAAATCCTCGAATCGACCGAACAAGACCGTTGCCTTAGTTCGTAAACCACACCTGCTCTCGTCGTCACCCGCGCCGCACTGAACTGCGATAAAGCACGGCGCGGGTTATAACGGTTGCTGGCCAACAGCCCGAAGCGTCACTTCGGACTTTGCCTCCCTGAACATTTCTTCAGGTTGAGCATACTTTACTGGGGTGAAGGTAAACTCTTGGTAAATCTTTGGCAGGGATTCACGATAAGGAAAACTAGCCACAGATTAACGCAGATGGCACGGAGCAGAGCATAAGAACTTAAAGCAAGACGCTGGTCGTCGGGCCTTTTATTCTTGTTGTGGAGCCTTTTATTTTATCTGTGTAATCTGCGTTAATCTGTGGCTAATTCTCTTCAGAGCGAGGAGCGAGCAAGCCTAACTGAAAGACGCTTCCAGCCTCTGAGGTTTGTAGTAGGTTAAGCACACCATCGTGGGCTTCGGCGATCCACCGCGCGATCGAAAGTCCCAGGCCGGCGCCGCTCGTTAGACTCGCGCCCTCCTCTTCCCCACGCGAGCGTGCGCTGTCGGCCCGATAGAAGCGTTCGAAAATGTGCGGTTGTGCCTCGGCGGGGATCCCTCGGCCTGTGTCGCTGACGGTGATGATGTAACGCTTCGCTTCACGCTTACAGGAAATTGTGACCGCGCCTCCCCGTGGCGTGTGCTTGATGGCGTTATCCACAAGGTTCAAGAGGAGGCGGCGCAGCAGGTTCTCATCGCCCCGAAAAGGCATCTCTTCGGGCGAGTCGAGTTGCAAGGTCAAGTCTCTTTCAGCGGCGAGTGTCCGGACGGCTCGAGCAACTTCGCCAGCGAGCTCATCCAGATAGAATTCCTTCGGCGTAAGTTTGTACTGACCGGCATCGGCGCGCGCCAGCATGAATAAGTCTTCGACGATTCCCGTGAGCCGCTTTGTCTCATCTTTAAAAATCGCGATGGATTCCCGCAGGTCCTGATTTGAAGAATCCGGTTCCGAGAGCGCCACTTCCGCTTCGCTGCGCATGATGGCGATTGGTGTACGCAACTCGTGCGAGGCATCAGCCATGAAACGTCGTTGCTGCTCGAAAGACGCGTCTAGTCTCGCCAACAAGGCGTTGATGACCTGGGCAAGCCTGCCCAACTCGTCACGCTCGTTAGCAACCGGCAGACGTTCATGCAGGTTAGCTGCGCCGATGCGCGCCGCTGTCGCGCTCATCCTGACCACCGGCGCGAGACTCTTGCGCGCCAGAAAATAGCCCCCAATCGAAGCCAGCAAGAGCGCAAGCGGCACTGCGACGAAGAGCGCGTAGCTCGCCCTTTCGAGCAAATCTTCCTGGTCATGAAGCGAGCGCAGCACGATGAGTGTGTATGGACTTCCCTGTGCCTGCA
>JAWVFI010000145.1:0-26251 GCA_033856235.1 Blastocatellia bacterium
GCGGATGCCAGACGTTGTGAATCTTATCCACCGCGATCTGCGTTTCAATCTGGGTGAACGCGTACCAATCCCGGTTGTCATCGTGGCCCACATACTTGTTGTAGAGCATCGGCAGCGGCGCGCCTTCGTAAGGTGTCCCCAGCGTTTTGTCATACCAGTTCTTCACGATATCCACGCCGTCAGGATTAAGTGACGGAACCAGCAGAATGATCGTGTTTTTCAGGATGTTCAGAATTTCAGGTTCGTTCGATGAGGCCAGCCGGTGCGCAATCAACATGCTGGAGAGACTGGAACCCACTTCGTCGGAGTGAATGCCGCAGGTGATCAGCACAATTGTCTTGCCATTAGCGATCAGCGATTTGACCACGCGATCGCGGACCGTTTGCGAGGCATTGATCTTGCGCGGATCGGCGAGCAGCTCTTGTATCCTCTTGAAATCATTCAGCCGGGCAAGGTTCTCCGGGGCGCTAATCGTCGCCATCACGAAGGGAGCGCCCATCGTGGTCTTTCCCAGCTCTTCGAATTTCACCCGGTCGCTGGCGGCGTCGAGCTTTTGAAAGTACTCGACGGTTTTGGCCCAACTCGCAAGTTTGCGATCGTCGCCCGGTGTAAAACCGAGAACGTCAACCGGCGCCGGAACTGAGGCCGTGCGGTGCTGAGCTATCGTTCGCTGCACGGTTCCGTGAAGCGAGATTGTCAGCAGGAGCAGTGGAACGAAAAACAATAAACGTTTAGACAAGTGGTCAGTCTCCGGACTGGTGATGTTAGGAAAGCTCTTAGATAACATGACGGACGGGCACGAGCAAACTTAGCCATACGCTACGCGTGAAAACTCTGGTTCGCGGTCGCTGCTGTCCCACTGCTTGCCCTCTCGCGGCGGCCCCGTGTAAAGTAGGCTCGACAACCCCGCGCTCTTCCCGTTTTTAGCAAACTTCAGTCGGAGGTCATTTAGGAATGTCTTCTGAACCTATCGGTGCGAACGAGTATCCGGACAGAATCGGAGCTCAGCCTGAGAATCCTTTGGCGGCAAATTTCCGTCCCTACATTCCCGCCAACGTTCAGCTCCGTGAGCTGACCATACTGCCGTTAATAGTGGGCACATTCCTGGGAATGGTCTTTGGCGCCTCATCGCTCTATCTGGTCCTCAAGGTCGGACTGACCGTCAGCGCCTCTATTCCCGTGGCCGTGATTTCGATCACGCTCTTCAGTTTGTTGTCCAAAGTGGGCTTAAGAAACGCGACCATTCTGGAGAACAATATTGTCCAGACCGCCGGCTCTGCGGGCGAATCAATCGCGTTCGGACTCGGCGTGACTATGCCGGCGATCATGATTCTCGGTTTCGATCTGGAGATCACGCGGGTGATGCTGGTGGCCTGCCTGGGCGGTCTGCTGGGGATCCTGATGATGATTCCGCTGCGCCGCGCGCTGATCGTCCACCAGCATGGCATTCTCAAGTATCCGGAAGGAACAGCGTGCGCCGAAGTGCTGAAGGCGAGTGCCTCAGACGAGTCCATCGCCGCAGCGCAAAGTGGCGAAGCAGCCGGTTCAAAGGCCCATGCGGCTATTTCTGTCGAACGCACGGGGGCTAAAACTATCTTCGGAGGTTTTGGCATCGGCTTTCTTTACCAGGTGCTGATGTCCGCGTTCAGGGGTTGGAAAGATACTCCCGAAAAGATTTTCGGCACGCCGTTTAAGGGTGGGTCGATTGCGGCCGAGATTTCTCCCGCGCTGCTTGGCGTGGGCTACATCATTGGCCCCCGCATAGCTTCGATCATGTGCGCGGGTGGCGTGCTTGCATATCTGGTTTTGATTCCGGCGATCAAGTTTTTCGGAGAGGGCATGACCGGCGTGGTTGCCCCGGGCACGGTGCCGATTAGCGAGATGAGTCCTAATCAGGTTCGTGGGGCTTACATCCTTTATATAGGAGCAGGAGCAGTGGCCGCCGGCGGCATTATCAGCCTTTTCCGATCCCTGCCTACGATCTGGCACGGCTTGAAAGGCGGGTTGGCGGATCTAAGAGGAGGACAGGCGGCGAGAGGCACGGTCCCGCGCACGGACCAGGACCTTTCGATGAAATTCGTGCTCGGCGGCATCATCGCACTCATCGCAATGATCATGTTGTTTCCGCAACTCGGTTTGCAGGTCAATATTCTCGTAGCCTTCCTTGGCGCTCTTTTGATCATCGCTTTCGGGTTTCTCTTCGTTACCGTCTCGTCCCGCTTGACCGGTGAAATCGGCTCGTCTTCAAATCCCATCTCCGGCATGACCGTGGCGACGCTGTTGCTGACGTGCTTGATCTTTTTGGTCCTGGGCTGGACGGGCTCGGCTTATTACGTAACCGCGCTTTCAATTGGCGGTATCGTTTGCATTGCAGCATCGAACGGGGGCACCACCTCTCAGGATCTGAAGACAGGTTTTCTGGTCGGAGCTACGCCGAGCAACCAGCAGATAGCGATCCTGATAGGCGCCTTTGCGTCAGCTCTGATTCTTGGTCCTATCCTTTTGGTGCTGAACGATTCTTCCACCGTGTATGTGCCACGAGTGACATTCACTCCGTTGACCCAGAATGTGGGCCAACTCAATACGGGCACGGTTCCCCTGCAACCGTACACCGACAACGCCCCGCCGCCTGTGGCCGGCAACTATCAGGTGTTAAAGAATGAGCCGGCTGCTCCCGGTCAGCCGCCGCCAGTCGCCGGGCTCGAGCCTGGTGAGTATCTGGTGGATAGTTCCGGGAAAGCCGCGTTCAAGGTTGAGCACAATTTCCCCGCGGACTTGCGCGCCAAACCGGAAGAGCTCGGACATGAGGAACAGCTGAAAGGCCCACAGGCAAACACCGACAAGAATACCTATCGCGTCTGGCAAAAGACCGATACTGGCAGCGGGTCGGCTGAACGATATCTGGTAGATAAAAATGGTGCCGTTGTATACCTGGCCGATCCGGGAATCAACGGAATTCATAAAGTCAGACCGGACGGCAGCGCGGTCACCAAGTATGACGCCCCGAAAGCGACCCTGATGTCCTATATCATCAAGGGCATTCTGAACCGCCAACTTCCCTGGGGGCTGGTGCTGCTGGGGGTGATGATCGCCATAGTCCTGGAGATGAGCGGTATTCCGTCGTTGGCTTTTGCCGTCGGCGTCTATTTGCCGCTTTCTTCGTCCAGTCCTATTTTCATTGGCGGCGTAATTCGCTGGCTGGTTGATAAATATCTGGGCCGCAAGCTGCGCCACAAGAAACTCAGTGAAGAAGAGTTTGTGGCGGAGACTGATAAGAGTCCCGGCGTGCTGATGGCGTCGGGTTACATCGCCGGCGGCGCCTTGGCGGCCATTGTCATCGCGATTCTGCAGGGCGTGCCTAAGTGGGGCCTGCCCACGCTGAACCGAAACATCGAAGACTGGAGCAAGTTGCACAACCCGCTCTTCAACGGGCCGAGCGCCGACTTGTTATCGGTCATCCCGTTCTTCATTTTGGCCGTGCTGCTTTATCTGGTTGGCCGGGAGGTTTTGCTCGCCAGCCGGGCCCGAAGTAGCGACAGCTGATAAGGGCAATTAAGCGGGCTAAAACAGCTTGCTAGCAACGTTTTTGTACTCAAGTGTTTCTAAGACCGCGAGGCGCATCCGGCCCGGCTTTTTGTGGATGCGTCTCGCATTTCCATGAAAGGTTTGACCATTCATGACTAAATTCCATCTTCGTTGTTTTGGCGCTCTTCTCATTTGCTGTCTGTTATCAACGATCGGGTTTGCGCAAGCCAACGCGCCGACCGGGTCGCTCTCCCCCTCAGACACAGTGCGGGCCTTTTACAAGGCGATGCGCGAACGGCACTTCCGCGAAGGGTTTGCGATGTCGATCTACAAACCGGCTCTCGACGGATTGAACCCTGAGGAATTCGCGGAGCTGCAACCCGATTTTGAGAAGATGGCGGCCACCGTGCCGGCAACCGTGGAAATAAGTGGGGAACAAATCAGCGGCGAGTTCGCCACCGTCTTCGTGAAAGATACCGAGGCCGACAAAGGCGGGGCGGCCGTGCCCGTGGCGTTATTGCGCATGAATAGTGCGTGGATAATCGGCAATAAAGAGGACCAGGAAATCGTGTCGAAGGCAGGTAAGCGTTTTTTCTTCGAAGCCCGCATCGAAACACACCAGAACGATGTGATGGACTTGCTGCGGCGTCTCATGGTGGTCCAACTAGCCTATAGCCAGCAACACAATGGAGTGTTTGCAGACTTGCCAACCCTGATAAGCGTGGGCCTGATGCCCAAGGACATTGAAGGCACGGAATCAACTGGCTATCGCTTTCATATTTCCCTCGCGCCGGACGCCAAGAGCTACCTGGCTGGCGCCGAACCCGCTCGGTATGGGCGCTCGGGGCGGCTCTCGTTCTCGATTGACCAGACCGGAAATATCAAAAGTCAGGATATCGCCGGCTTGCCATTGAAATGAACGGAGCTCGTGCTCCTCTGATTACGTCTACCTCAGGCCCAATACCAAGTCTGGGCCGCCCGCAAATTTCAGTTGCAGGCCAATCTTTCGCCCCCTACAATGCAATTAGAGAGTTTCGCTTCCCCCAACTGCCCTCCTCGAGATCATTTTTGAACTACCGCTCGATGTGATAATCGAAGGAAATGTAGCGCGTCTATGCCCGAATTATTTCGATCATTAGCGTCACGATTGCGCAAGTACGTAGGCGACCGCCGGCGCACCGACCGGCATCGTGCCCGGCTGGAAGTTTCTGTGTCGCTGATTCAGAAAACCAGGAAGGCGGATGGTGCGCCGCCTGCCGCGGCGCTCGCCGGACACAGCCGGGACGTCAGCTCAGACGGTCTCTCGATCGTCGTTCCGGCGATACACATCGATGGCCATCATCTGGTGGGCGAGGGCCGTAGCTTGCTAATCGAGCTCGAGATCGCTGGAACGCCCGTGCTGCTGAAAGTTAAGCCGGTGCGTTATGAAAGGCTTGAGGAAGACGAAACTGATTCAGGCTATTTGATTGGGCTGCATATCGATGACATCGAGAGCGAAGGACTCGCTGCTTATCACGCTTACGTTGAAGGTCTTAAGGAATAGCCTTTTCCTAACTAAACCTCAGCCATCCGAATGCGTCGGGAACATGGAAGTTGGGCTCTTCCGTGAAGGTTGGCTGCCACGCCAGATAGCGATCATTCCCCTTGCCGACACAACGAAATAAATTGACGCGCCAGAGTTCCGTCCGTTGAGGTTTGTGGATTGCGTGGCTCTCTGTGCTCCAGGGAATGCGCATCCCTATCATCAGCTGGTCATCTTCCTGACGGGCAGAAACCGTCATTCCGGAATCGAAGTTCCAGTCGGTTTCTCTAACTTCCGATTTCCATTTAATCGCCAAATCAACCCACTCTCCGGTAGGAGCAGCTTCAAACTCAAAATAGTGCTCGGGGGTCCCGGTGTCCGGCGCCAGGAAGATCTCGCAAACATCTCGATCCCACAGGCCAATGGTCTTAGCGGTGGTCTGAGGATTTGAATTTACGATCAGCGGTTCGTTCTGCCTGCAAACATAGCGGACGTGCAGAGCCTGATCTGACCAAAGGATGCGGGCCTCGGCATGACGCGAAGTTGGCGCCGGTTCACCCGACCACTGGTGATCTATGAACACCGGACTTGCGTCCTTCCACTCCGGCACCTCGAAGTCCTCGGCGGTCAGGTCAGAAGGACTCCACGGCGCCTCAATCTCTGGAAAAAACTCCACAGCCATATCGACTCATACTTCAGAAACATCAGCCAGCGACCAGCTCCAAGCAACGCTCAATAAGGATTTCCGGATCCGGATCATTTAGGACTTTGGCGCCGGTATCTTTCGAAAACTTCTTAAGCAAGTAATCCATTTCGTCGGCGACCCCACCGGTTCCCACCAGACATCCGATAACTTTTCCCTCATCATGAGCAATCGTGAACTCATTGAGTGATCCCATCGCCCCCGCGATGAAAATCACGATATCGCAGGACCGTACCAGCACAACGTTGCGCCCTTTTAACCCAAAACCGGTATAGATAATCGCGTCGCAAGCATCGGTTGGTAGATTAAACTCTTTCTCATGCTCACGTTCGTTACTCGCGGGCGAGATGCCGATATGTAGCGCTCCGGCCTGGCGCGCCCTCTGTCCCGCGATGTAAATCAGTCCGGTAGTTGCACCCGTCAAGAGTACCGCATTGTGTTTGGCGATCGCCTCTCCAATTTGCTCGGCCTTCTCACGCAGATCTTTGCTTATGCCGTCCGGCAACGCATCGTCGGCTGAGCCCATTACACCTACCTTGATTCTCACAAGAGCCCCTTCTCGGCTTCGATCGCCACTTCTGTTGTCTTAGAAGAATCGGATTGCTTAGCTTTCGGGCCTGGCGGTTCAATCGGTTCCCTGCCCCACCGTTTTTCAGTGACCAACCAGACACTTCCCGGAATCAGGAATATCACCCCAATGGCGATGGTCACCGTGCGCGGCGAAAAATGAAATCGGTCGAGCATCTCGCCGGTAACGTAATTGGACGCCGCCATCGTGAGTGTCAGTAACGCCATCTCGGCGGCGAAAACCCGGCCCCGAAACTTATCCTCGACTTTCTGTTGTAGGAGCACCGTAGAAAACACCCACAGGATGCTGCCCCCACAGTGTGCGATCAGTAAGACAAGCAGCGCAAAAAGAAAACTACGCGCACTGCCGAAGGCCACATAGAAAATGCCGCCAATAATGAATGCTACGCCGATCGAAGTCTGCATTCGACGGGGTGCATCTCCGGCGATCCTGCGAGCCGCAATCGGTCCGACAGCGGTACCAATGCCGCGCGCGGCGAACAGCACGCCTATCCCAGTCGCCGTGCTTCCTCCCACTGGAAAAATCCTCTCGCCAAAAACGGCCAGCAGGGTGAGGATGCCGCCCCCCAACCCCCACGCGGGCTTGACCAGCAACAATGCCAGCACTGCGGGCCGCTTTTTCACATACCGCGCGCCTTCAATCGTGTCGGTGATTCCCAAGGCCTTCGCCACTGTAATCTTGCTCTTCTCCCGCACCGGCCGGGGTGGAAAGCGAACGCTGGCAACCAGCAAAGCTGACCCGACGAATGTCAGTGAATCGAGTACAAATGCAGCATCGGTGCCGAACCATCCGGTGACCAGCCCGCCCACTGCAGCGCCGAGAGTCAGCATCGCCGACCAGGTTACAGAAGCTATCGCATTTGCCGGTATCAACTCGCGTTCGGAGACGATCGAGGGAATGGCAGCCGTTTTTGCCGGCTCAAAGAAGGCTGAAAAGGCCAGTTGAAAAACGGTCAGTACATACACCAACCACAACTGATCAGGCCGGCGTACCAGCAAGAAGCCCAGCACGACCACGGCTCGCAGCAGGTCGGAAATAATCATTATCGAGCGGCGGCTGAACCGATCTGCGATCACCCCGGAAAGTGGCCCGATGAAGAACGTAGGCAGAAAACGCGCTACCAGAACCAGCCCTATTGCGCGCCCTGAGCCCGTTAGGTTTAGCACGATGGTGTAAACGGCAATGGTGTCAAACCAATCGCCAAGTTGACTCACAACCTGTCCTAACCAGAGCTGCCTAAAGCTGCGATTACTTCTGAGCAGCTCTATGTAGCCCACGGGTTTATGAGACTCAAAGCTCTTGGGAAACACCTTGCGCAAGCTTGCACCCCATCAATTGTTGTTGAGGGGCGAGGTTGCACTGTGACCTCGCGCGTTGTCAATCACGAATTCATTTTGACTGGTGATCGATCCTATCGATAGCGGCAGCGGTCGGTTCTTTTTAACATTGAACCAGGCCCAAATCCCGAACTCTTCAAACTAATTCAAGCAGTCGAACCCCCGCTCGGAGAGCGTTCTGACCGAAGCCTCAATCTGACCTGTCACATTGATTGGCTGATTAAATGAATTCATTGCCTCAGATCACTCTTCGAAAGAAAGCCCAGCATTCCGAACTAATGAACCCAAGAACTGACCCGTAGCGTCGCGGCACATTGCTTGTAATAGGGATGACGCGGCTAGAAGCGTTACCGCGCTATAGGGCTCACCGCACTGGGCCCGCTAGCCGCGTTTGAGTAACAACTATGGAGCGTTCCCTCCTGAAAGCCTTGAGAAGGCATCTGCCGAATCTCACCCCCAGAACAGGCGGGCTGATGTGCCCTTTGCCCGCCTCTTGCCCAGTCCAGCGCCGCAAACGAGAGCCGACTTGCTCCCGGCAATCGTTTGCGGCGCTGGATGCTTTTCCTAAGGGGTTCTCGTTGATTTGACGACGCAGTGAACAGTGATATCGCAATCATGCAGAGTTAAGTATTGATAAGGACAAGCCGGGCTGGAGCAGTATGAAACTGATAGACCTTTCCGATTACAACCACGCATCCAGACGCTACTGGTATGCGATGGTCACCGCGGGCACGCTAATCAGCGCGTGGGCCGCGTATCGCTGCTTGTCTTTCAATTCGCTGCAGTGGGCTGAGTTCCTCGCCCTGCTTTGCTGCGCCCTGCTTGCTGGCTCGCGACCGATCACTATTCCCAACACCAACGCCAGCGTAACGGTCGGCGACACCTTTACATTTCTGAGCATATTGTTTCTGGGCGCGCCGGCAGGAATATTAGTGGGAGTGGTAGATGCGTTTGCCAGCTCGCACCGCACTTCCACACGAACGGTCAGTTGGATCTCAGCCCCTGCCATGGTCGCTATTGCGGTCTTTGTCGCCGGCAATGGCTTCTACTTTGCACTGACTGTCCATGGTCACATCACTGGCAGCGGCGTACCCGCATCGCCTTTGCGAGTCACTCAACTGCTGGTTCCAATGGCCCTGATGGCGCTGGTGTACTACTTCTTGAATGGCCTAACGATCGCGACCATGTTCGCCCTGAAGGACCGGCGCCCCATCCTGCCATTCTGGCGGGACGGCTATCTCTGGACTTCGTGGTCCTTCTTCGCAGCCGCTATCGCAGCCACCGTTATTTATTCAGGGATTACGCATCTGGGTATTCACTACGTACTTCTAGGCGCCCCCTTCGTGGCCGTAACTTTTTCGACCTACAAGATTTACTTTGAACGCGTAAACGCCAAAACACGCGAGGCGTCAGAGGCCAGCCAGTTGCATCTGGCCACCGTCGAAGCCCTGGCCACTGCGATTGACGCTAAGGATCAGACGACCCATTGTCACGTGCGTCGCGTGCAAATCTACGCCGCGGGAATGGGCCAGGTACTGGGCCTTACCGACGCAGAGATCGCCGCCTTGAAGGCCGGAGCCCTGCTTCATGACATTGGAAAACTAGCCGTTCCAGACCACATCCTGAACAAGCCCGGGGGGCTTACCCCAGCCGAATTTGAGAAGATGAAGGTACACACGACAGTAGGAGCCCAGATACTGAGTCGAGTGGACTTTCCTTATCCGGTAGTTCCGATTGTCCGCCATCACCATGAGCAGTGGAACGGCCGCGGCTATCCGGATGGACTCAAAGGCGAACAGATTCCTGTGACCGCCAGGATCATGTCAGTCGTTGATTGCTTTGATTCTGTGCGCGAGGATCGGCCGTTTCGACGAGGCATGTCCCGTGACGAGGCAGTTGCCTTGTTGCGCCGGGGTTCCCGCACCCTGTTCGATCCGAAGATCGTTGAACTTTTCGTCGAGAATCTTCCGCGCTTTGAAGCGGAGATAGCAGCGCGCGGTCTGGAACAGCTCGCTCTGGCTCATGACCCCCACGTTTCATTTGATCCAATCCTCTTCGCTGGATCGCATGGTGGGGGAATCGAAGACACTGCATCCTTCATGGCGTACGACCAGATCCGCAACGCCCATCGCGAGGTTTACGCGCTTTATGAGATCGCCAGCACGTTTGGGTCGTCTCTTGATATCCAGGACACGTTGACCATCCTGGTCGATAAAGTTGCCCACATCGTCCCTTTTGACACCTGCGTCGTCTATGTTTATGACGAAGCGAAAGGCTACGCCACCTCGACCCACGCGGTCGGCAAGAATGCTGAGTCTCTCCGCGCGCGTTGTATCGCTCCGGGCGAAGGCGTCACCGGATTCGCTCTCGCGAATCGTCGCGCGATCAACCAGATTCATCCCAGCCTGGATTTCGTGGGTGTGGAGTTGGGAGAGGATACCCAATACCGTTCGATGGTGGCACTGCCCTTATTCAAGGATGAACTCCTGCTGGGTGCCCTTTCAGTCTATTCGACGGAACTTTCCGAATACACGGACGACCACATGCGCTTGTTGGAGACCGTCACGCGTTTGGCTTCCGACGCCCTGGCCAACGCTCTGCATCACGCTCAAGCGGAATCAAACGCGCTCACCGATCCACTCACTGGACTGCCCAACGCGCGCTGCATGCAAGTGCACTTCGAGGCCGAAGTTTCCCGCTTCCGCCGCACCGGGCAACCTTTCCAGGTCGTCATGCTTGATCTGGATCACTTCAAACAGGTAAACGATACCTTCGGCCACAAAGTCGGTGACAAGATGCTGCGCGAGGTCGCTAACATCATTCACGCGCAACTTCGGGAATACGATTTTCTTGCGCGGTACGCCGGAGATGAATTTGTCGCTATCCTCCAGGATCTGGACACGCCCCAGGTGTTGGAGCTGAGTGAACGCATTGAAGCAGCGGTCTCAAAGTTCTCGCTACAGGTGCGTGGCGAACGACGCGCCCAAGTGGGTATTAGTTTAGGCGCCGCAACTTACGGCCCGGATGGCGAGACTCTGGATCAGCTATTGATTGCTGCCGATGCCGCGATGTATTCAGCTAAGTCCGCACACAAACACAGCGAAGCCCTGGAAGCTGCCAACCGCAACGAGCGGCTTATCGATCTCAATACCGCCAACCTCGCGACCACCGCTATTAACTGAATCCTTCTTGACAATCTTCGGTTGCTTCGCTTCAATCTGAAAGAGGCCGTGGAGGAACACGCCTTGCGCCCCGCGGGCGCATTCTGAACTCCTCTTCTATCCCCGCAGATCGCGAAGCATGTCAGCTTCTCCCGTCACAACTTCCGAAACAACAGCCCAAGCCGGTGCTACGTTGCTGATCGTCGATGATGATGCCGGCACTCGCAAAACTCTGCGTCGCATCTTCGAGGCTGCCGGCCATCGGATCTTCATAGCGTCCGATGCGCCGACGGCGTTGCGCTTACTTCACAAAGAGCGTTGCGATCTCGTGATCCTGGACATTGAGCTTCCAGGGATTGACGGTTTCGCGCTCTGTCGCTTGCTGCGGGCGCAACCGGCGATGAAACAGCTCCCGATAGTTATCTTCTCCGCCAGCGAAAAAGAGAGCAGTAAAGTTGAGGCCTTTGCTGCCGGCGCGGACGATTACATTTCCAAGCCTTCCTCTCCTCCGGAATTAGTTTCGCGGATTAACTCACATTTGAATGCTGCGCAACGCGAATGGGAGTTACTGGGGAGCAATCGCGAGTTGCGCTTCCTCGCCGACCTCGGCCGCGGGTTATTACGCGCGCTCGACCCTGGCCAGGTTGTTCGCCGAGTGGCCGGCACAACCTACGAAGCCACCGGTGCGGCCCTATGTGCGGCCCTGGTGGAGACGGATGGCGAGAGGGCCGTTTGTGTGTTTGATCGTGAAGGCAGCGCCGAAGGGCGTTCCATGGTGCACAACGAACGGTTTACCGAGTGGCTATCGCAGCCTGCAGCTGGCATAGCGACTAGCCTGGTCAATCCGGAGCGCTTCCTTGTGCGTGATGACGCGCACAGCGTTGAATACATTTCGCCAATTCGATTCGGGGGGCGAACCAAAGGTGCCCTGATCGTGGCTTTCGACTCCCCAGACGATTGCGGCGAAACGGAATGCCGGCTGGTAGACGCCGCGGCTCAACAGGCGGCGCTGGCTTCGCATATTTCTTCGTTGTACCTGGCCGCACGTGAATCGGCGGCCACCCTTGCCCAGGAAGTAGATCGCCGGACCGCGGAAGCCGAAGTGCAACAGCGCTTCACTGCGGCCATCATTGATAGTTTGCCCATTTCGCTTTATGCAGTGGATCGGCAACACCGCATTGTGGCCTGGAATCACAACCGCGAACTGGGCGAGTTGGGTATTCCCCGTGGCGCTGCGCTGGGACGGAATATCTTTGACGTACTGACGAGGCAGAAGCGTGAGGTTCTGGAACAGGAATTCGCGCGCGTCTTTGCAACTGGCGAGATTGAACGCATCGAGCAGGAAACCCTAACCGAGGGAGGCGAAACTAAACACTGGTTGATCAGTAAGATTCCCATGCATGCCGAAGGCAGCCGGAAAGTCACTCATGTGATCACCGTGGGCGAAGATATTACCAGCCGCGTCCAAGCCGACCGTGCTGTTGCCCGAGCGGAAAAACTCTCCGCGGTAGGCCGATTGGCCGCGGGCATTGTGCACGAAATAAACAACCCGCTGGCGACGATTGCAGCCTGCGCCGAAGCCCTGGAGTCGCGCGTGCGCGAGGGCGCATTCGATGCCTCCGGCGAAGTCGACAACCTGCGTGAATATCTGGGTCTGATTCGCGATGAGGCTTTCCGCTGCAAGACGATTACCAATGGCCTGCTGGACTTCAGTCGCAACCGGGCGGGCCGTCATACCAACGTCAACTTGATGGATGTCGTGAATTCTGCGGCGCGTTTGGTAACTCACCAGAAGCGCGGCGACAAAATCGATATCGTGATCCAGGCCTCGACAGAGAGCGTCATCGTCTCTGGCGACGAGGGTCATTTGCAGCAAGCGGTCGTAGCTCTGGCAACCAACGCCATCGACGCCATGCCCACCGGGGGACGATTAACGCTGCGCACGCGTGCCGAGTCGTCGAATGTGCTGATCGAGGTTACCGACACTGGGGTAGGAATTCCTCCGGAAAATCTGGCCAAAATCTTCGATCCATTTTTTACTACCAAGGAAGTTGGCGGCGGCACGGGTCTAGGCCTCGCCGTTTGTTATGGTATTTTAACGGAGCACGGCGGCAAGCTGGAGGTGAAGTCTCAGGTGGGCGTTGGCACCACCTTTACCATTACGCTGCCCGCTCGTCGTGACGGAGACCAGATTTCGTGAGCCAAGCCCAAACAACACGGCTGTTAGTAGCTGAGGACGAAGCAAACCTGCGGCTGGTGCTGCAGAAGGAATTGCAGCGTCTCGGCTACCGGGTGCAGGTCGCCCCTGATGGTGAAGCGGCCTTACGACGTTTGGAAGAAAGCAACGTCGATGTGCTGCTGTGCGACATCAACATGCCGCGGATGGACGGTATGGAGCTGTTGCGTCGCGTGCATGAACGGCCCAATCCTCCGGAAGTGATCATGCTGACCGGGAATGGCACGATTGAAACAGCGGTCGAGGCCATGAAGATCGGCGCCTACGATTACCTCACTAAGCCCTACACAATCAACGAGCTGGACGTGCGCGTCCGCCAAGCGGCCGAGAAGCGTCGCCTGCGGGTCGACAATCAAAGATTGCGCGAGCAACTGGCGCGGCAGTCCGCCCTTCCCGAAATTGTCTCTGTCTCCGAATCAATGCGCGAAGCCGTCCGACTGGTCGAGCGAGTGGCGCCCTCGGATGCTTCGGTTTTGATCACCGGCGAATCAGGCACTGGCAAAGAACTGATAGCCCATGCCATTCATCGCTTATCAACCCGGGCTGATTCTTCCTTCATCGACCTTAATTGCGCTGCGTTTCAGGAGTCTCTGCTGGAGTCCGAACTCTTTGGTTACGAGGCGGGCGCCTTTTCTGGAGCCAAGGGCCGCAAGCTTGGGCTAATTGAATTGGCCGATGGCGGCACGTTGTTTTTAGACGAAGTAACTGAGCTCCCAGCGCCCTTACAAGCCAAGCTGTTGCGCGCGATAGAGACGAGGACATTTTTCCGCGTCGGAGGTGTGCGGAAGGTTGAGGTCAACGTGCGTATTGTGGCGGCGACAAACCGCAATCTGGATACAGTAATCGCCGACGGATCGTTTCGCTCTGATCTGCTCTATCGCATTAACGGCTTTCAAATCAGCTTGCCACCCTTACGCGAACGTCCGGAAGACATTGAGCCCCTAACGGAACACACCTTAAAACAATTGACCGGTACCAATCCGCCGGAAATCACCCCCGAAGCCCGCGCAGCTTTGCGTGCATACAGTTGGCCCGGCAACGTGCGCCAGTTACGAAACTGCCTTGAACGGGGCGTGCTGCTGGCCAATGACAACCGGATAACGCTCGACGAATTACCCCCCGAAGTTGCGCGGCCAACTGCCGGCAGCGGGTCGTTTCCCGGCTTTCCCCTGGCCACCAGCGGCACTCAAACGACAAGCGGCGGAGGCGCCGAAGCGGGCACCCCCACGTCGTTGCGAGAAGTGGAGCGACAGCAGATCCTGTCGGCCCTGGAACAGACCGGCTGGCACCGTGGCAAGACCGCCGATATCCTCGGGATATCGCCTTCAACGCTCTATCGCCGGCTGCGCGACTATAATCTTGATCGGCGCAATGCCTAACCTGAATCTCAGATAATTCTCCCTCCAGAACCCAGCCAATCCCTGCTACCTCGCTAGTAAACTCCCTCATTGGATATTGACTTCCCGGGCCCTTTCCGCTACAAGAAGCACTCCCATCCCATTAGGAAAGGCCCAGAATTGTCATGACTAAAATGCCCCAAGCCCGCCAAGACCGGCTCGTTATTCAGGAGCTTCCCACTGAAGTCCTGGTTTATGACCTTGATCGCGATAAAGCGCACTGCCTGAATCAAAGTTCGGCATTTATTTGGCGCCAATGTGACGGCCAAACTACTTTGGCCGAAGCTCGCTCGCGTTTCGAAGCGCAATTCAAAACTGCTGCGGATGATTCCATGATCTGGCTGGCACTGGATCAACTGGATAAGTTTAACTTGCTGGATGGGCCAGTGAAGCGTCCGGCTGGACTGAGCCGAGTTTCGCGACGTGCCGTAATTCAATCGATGGGATTAGCAGCGGTCGTTGCCGTTCCATTGATAACCTCAATCGTGGCTCCCACGGTTCAGGCCGTCAACAGTTGTGCAAAAGTCGGTGACCCTTGTCAGGGTAATGGGAATTGCTGCTCGGGCAATTGTGTCCCCACCGGGGGCGGCATTTGTCAGCCATAACATTCGGCCCAAGGCTATCCTGGACGGCGCGAGCGCTTTTTTGACGCGGGCGCCGCATAATAGCGGACGAAAAGCGTAGTGGTTGTTGCTCACTGCGGCTCAACGCTCTAACGAAAAAAATCGGCGCGGATGGCAATCAACCATTCGCGCCGATCTCTTTTCAAACTGAGCCTCTGTTCAAATTTCGCTTTGCGCCTGACGCCTTCGTCGTTGATTCAATATGCTTGAGGAAGGGGTGGCGCGGACGGATTGAGATCGAATTTCGCCGGCCTCTGGTATTTGCGCCTAATTCAGATTATTTCTAAGAGATTGAGATGCCTATTCGTTAATGGGACCGCGTGATAACGGCTTCCGGTGCGGCACCGGAGCTAACGGCCTATTGACTTACTAATAGTTTTGGGCTAAAAGCTCAACTCCAAATTTTACCCAGAGGCCCCCACTATGAAAACGCTACCCACCGCCAGGCAGGAACGCCTGGTTGTCCAGGAACTCCCCGAGGAAACCCTGATCTACGACTTGGATCGCGACAAAGCACACTGTCTAAACCAGACCGCTGCTTTCGTTTGGAAACAATGTGACGGACGCACCACGCCCGCCGAACTGCGGCAACGCCTGGAAGGGGCGTTCGGTCCAGGCATGGACGAAGCAATGGTCTGGCTGGCGCTGGATCAATTGGAAAAGTTTGATTTGCTGCAGGAACGCATCCAACGTCCCGCTGGGATGCAGCGGCCGTCACGGCGCGCGGTGATGCGCTCAATGGGTTTCGCCGCGTTAGTCGCAGTGCCATTAATCACTTCCATCGTAGCTCCTAGTGTCCACGCGGTATCCAGCTGCGCGCAGCCTGGAGATTCCTGCCAGGGCAATGGAAATTGCTGTTCAAATAATTGCGAAGCTACTGCCGGTCATCCCTCCGGCACTTGCGCTCCCTAGACGCGCCAGGGTTCGATCGCCGACGGATTATGGTTTCGCAATCGACCCCCGCTATCCCTTTGCTAGTCTGAGTCCATTCCAGATTTTGTAAGCGTAATCGCCCAGAGTTCTAAAAGCCGTTCGCCCGTGGAAAAGCAAAAGGCCGGCGTGGAAGTAATCTTCCACGCCGGCCAGTTTGTTTGCAGGTCTCTGTTTGACCCAAAACTTCTAACAAAACAATTGGGCGGAACCTGTGTTTCACCCAACTGTTTTCCATGCCTCAGCCAGTCTGGTGCTACTGGCAGGCGCCGATGTAAACATCCACGTCCGACTTGACCAGAGCGTTATTGTACGGGCCACCCTTCGGGCCGTATCTGGAATATTGAGCGTGGCTATTGGCGATTTGCGAAATGACGCACCCGCGTTTCTTCGGGTTCGAGTTTTTGTAGGTGGCGTTGATGTAGGCATTCGCAATCGCAGGAGGCGCCGGGTACTCGACGGCAACCAGACTGAAGGTCACATCTTCGGTATCGGTACCCTCATCACCCTGATGCCTTGTCCGAATGCTAATGCTGTAAGTCCCCGGTGCCGCGACTGACCACGGAACTGTGATGGTGGCGTCATTGTCGCTGCTGGTGTTGCAGGTTGAGCCAGGCGTTCCGGCAAAAGCGGTCGGACGACACTGATTGCCGTTATCAAACGGATTCCCAATTACTCCAGTCATGCTACTTCCATCAACTGAGACTTCGAGAACGTTCAGGCCGCTTAGGGAAGCGTGGTGTATGGTCAGCGTGATTGTCGCAGCGTAGGGAAAACTCGAAACAAAAACTGTTCCCGTGGGGGCTGTCACATTGATGACCGGGGTGTCGGCCTGCGCCTTCCGCGCCGGCGCGAAAACCACGAGCGCTACCGCCAGCGCGAAAGCGCTTATTAGTAAGAGTGTGCGTTTCATTGATTATCTCCTTCAAGACTTGTGGGGGGGGCCAGCTAACAAATGGGGGTGGACGTCCTGGCCTTTGAGACTGTCACACCTGGCAATTTCTTTCGATCTCTACTGGGCATCTGGACCGTAAGAGAGATTAAAATCTCAATAGTCGCTGATCTACATTTGCTTTACCGGAGAGCAATGCATGTACCAGCACCCTTCGCTTGATCGCCACCCAACGAAATGGGCTTAGGTGGGGTTGAAAGGCTTTTTTGGAGGCGTCAAACTAACAAAAAGGAGACTAGCTGTAAACAAGAAAAGACAGGAGCAGTGCTTAACAATGTCAAACGCCATCGCGGAATGGCATCAGGCTTCCTCTCAACTTTCGCCGGTCGATCTTCCCACGATCATTTTTGGGAAGTGAGGTCACAAATTCTATCCAGCGAGGATATTTGTAAACGGCAAGGTGGGATTTCACAAAGTCTTTCAATTCCTGGACCAGATGATCATCACCCGCAGCGGCGAATCCTTCGCGAAGCATTACAAAAGCCTTTGGCTTTACCAGCCCATCCGCAGCAGCAGCGCCGATGACGGCGCACTCCAACACAGCCTGGTGCTGCAGCAGGCAATTCTCAATCTCAGCTGGAGCGACAAAGACGCCGGAGACTTTCAACATATCGTCAGTGCGACCGTGGTACCAGTAGTAGCCTTCCGCGTCGACATGAAATTGATCTCCGGTAGTGCACCAATCGCCGGCAAAAACTTCTTTTGATTTTTCGTGCGCGTTCCAGTAGCAAAGCGCCGCCGAGTCACCTTTAATCTTCAGCGTGCCCATCTGGCCCACTTCCACTTCATTTCCCTGGGCATCCACTATCCGGGCCTCGTAACCTTCGACAGTCCGCCCCAGACTTCCGGGCATCACATCATCGGGTCGATTCGTAATGTAGATATGAAACATCTCGGCCGAACCGATGCCATCGCAAATCTCGACGCCGATCTCTTTTTTCCAGCGGTGGTAAAGCTCAACGGGCAGCGCTTCACCAGCCGAATAGCAAAAACGCAAAGACGATAAGTCATGGCGGTCGGCGTTCTCAGCGTTCAGCATCGAGTTAATCATCGTCGGCACGGTGGTCAGAATCGTAGGCCGATAACGCTCAATCACAGCGAATAGTTTTTCCGGCGTGGAGCGTTCCGCAAACAACGCAGTGGCGCCGCCGACGGCGAAGGGAAACAGCAGATTTGTTCCAGTGGCATAACCGAAGAACAACTTGGGCACAGAAACGGTCAGGTCGTTTTCGCTAACACCCATGGTGCGTTTAGCGAACACTTCCGTGTTGTAAGGCAAGTCATGATGCAAGTGCACGGCGCCTTTGGGATGACCGGTTGATCCGGAAGTGAACAGCCAGATGGCGATGTCGTCCCGGTGCGTGTCCGCGGCCCGGCAAATGGGTAGTTGCGCGGGAACTATCTGCGAGAACGACACTAACCGGGCCTTACCGGCTACCGCGCCGACCTCGCCGCTGGCGACGGCACTGATCGCCGCCGGCGCGTCATCGTCATCGCCCACAATCATGACGGCGCGCAGAAAGGTTGCATCGCGGGCAGCTTCAGTGAATGTCTTGATCAGAGAGTGATGAACGACAGCGACGCGCGCTCGCGTGTATTCGAGGTAGTACTTGTAGTCATCCGCCGGCAGCAACGGATTGACCATAGTGATGACGGCCCCAATCCGTGCGGCCCCAAACCAGGTCCAGACAAACTCCGGACAGTCCGGCAAAACCAGCAGCACCCGGTCTTCAACCTCAACCCCCAACTCGCGCAGCGCATTGCCGGCGCGGTTCGACATGCGCGCTGCATCCCCATACGTGTAGGTTTGATCTTCGAAGTAAAGACAGACTTTGCTTTCGCGACCCTCCTCCAGGTTGTGGTAGAGGAAGTAGTCGGCCATATTGAATCGTTCAGGGAACATGTGATTGGCCCAGCCCTAGCTACCATATGAAGCAGAAGCGAAAATATAGCCACCCGCAGTCAACGGTAACCCACAAACCTCCTCCAGAATCGCATAGACATTATTTTCGAGGCCGTTTACATCGTCCAGCAAAGTAAAAGGCCAACTCTTTTTGTGGGTTCTATTTGGGCGGGCTGTTTGAATTTCTAAGGTAAGTTGATATGAGCCAGGCGCCCAGTAATACAACGCCTTCAACCGCTCAAGCGCATCTTGATAGCCGGGTGTTGCAGAAAAGAGATCAAAAGCCCGTCGCAGCTTTTTCATTAAGGCCTGCTGACTGCCTGGGTCGAGTATTGCCCCTGATAGCTCCAGCTTTTGCACGCATACAAGCCAGTCTTTCCGAACCGCTTCGACCACAGGGCGCGCCGCCGCGATGAGCGTATCGTCCGAAAAGATTGTGTTAAAGCGGTAGGGTTCAAGGCTCGATACCAGGAAACTAAAGGGTGCGTCCAAAGCTACTTCGGCTGACTGTCCGGTGTTCATACCGACGCTTATCTTGGGGGTACGGAACGCCGACCAACTAAACTCTCGCCGTGAGCCATCTTTGTTATTTAGCAGGCTCAGTTTAGCCCATTGGATAAACATGTCACGATCGCGCGCCCTTAGCGTGCACATTATTCCAATAGTGGCGCCGAATCCGCTATAACCAACTTCAATGCGGGATGTTTCATAGATGTCTATGGTTCCGCGTTTGAACAGACGTCTCACCATAGCGAGCAACCACGGTTGGATTAGAGCCACAAAGGCCACTACTGTGGCTAATGCGGTCCACGTTTCCGTGCTCCAATTCCTAACATCTAGCATAATTGTTAACCTCTCTCAGTCGCACTAACCGCGGTATTGAGGGCAGAGTGAGCCATGGAGGTCCTAGCCATATTCACTAATGCCATCGAACAAGAATTGGGTGGGACCTTCAATCGTAAAATTCGCGCCGATGCCCGACGGTCACAATGGTTACTCGCCGAGCCTGATCATCAATCTCGTAACCGATCCGCCAATCACCGACGCGAATCCTCCACTGCCTGTCCGAAGTTTTTACTTTCAGTGATCCTGGAGGGCGCGGGTTTACGACGAGACCGTCGATTGCAGAAGCGATGCGCGCGAGAACTTGTCGATCCAGCTTGCGAGTTTCTCGACTGGCTCGCTTTGTTAAAGAGACTTGATAAGGAGGATCACGCGTCGCCATCGAGCTTACCTTCTGAGATTAGATCGGCTTTCACCTTTTCCCACGGTATACGCTCTTCGTTCTTGGTTTCTTTAGCGACTCGAGTGACGTGCAAATCCTCAAGCAGCTCTTGATATTCTTCGAGCGGGAGAATTACCGCAGTCCGCTCGCCATTAGCATCGGTGACGTATTGAACATTGCGTGACATTTTCGCTACTCCTGTCTAGAGTTATCCGATTTTATCATAGCAACGTGCGCGAAGCGCTTGACGATAACTAGGAGCCGGCAAACGGACACCCTTCGTCACTGCCTTTCGTACTTAGATGCGTTCGCGCTTCCCACAGCTCCGGGAAAAACCGTTTATCCAAAGTGGTGCGCAGGTAACCAATGCCGTCGGAGCCGCCGGTGCCCCGCTTGGCGCCCACCATTCGCTCTACCATCTTGATGTGATGGGAACGCCACAATGAAAACCATTCGTCGTGCTCCAGCAGGGTTTCGGCGAGGCCAAATTCCTCTTCGTGCTTTTCAAAGTGGGCAAGAAGATCAAGCACGGCACGCACGCGTTTCCCGTAAGGGCGGCGGCGCTCTTTTTCATCGAGGGTTACGCCACCAGGCTCGTGGTCAGCTGGCGCATCGAAGCCGCGCCGGCGTAACAATGCATAGAACGCGTCGCCAAGCGAAGGCGCTTCCATGCGCGCGAGTAAACGCCTATGTGCAAATTCGTCAGACTCTGTTTCCCGCAGGACCCTTTCATCTTTCAGGCCGGAAGCAAACTCGATCTCGCGAAACTGCATTGATTGAAAACCACTGGCCGGATTCAATTCTTCGCGAAAGCCCAGGAAGCTAACGGGGGTCATCGTTTCCAGAATGTGGATCTGTTGGACCAGAAGTTTTTCGATCTCGATTACCCGGTGCAACGCGCGGGCGGCCGAAGAACCGCGGTCTTCGTTTATTAACCGAACCGCAGCATCAATTTCGTGAAGAATCTGTTTGAACCAGAGCTCGTACGCCTGATGTATCGTAATGAAGAGCAGCTCGTCGTGATGGGCCGGATCGGACAGCACACTCTGCAGCTCGATCAGCTCCGGCACGCGGAGATACTTGTTGTAAGAGAGGGGCGCGTCAGCGCCGTATTCTTTTGTCATCGTCAGTGGTTAGTCATTAGTTGTCAGTCGTCAGTCGATTGCATGCGTGGCCGGCCACTAACCATGGACAACTGACTACTGACACCGCTCAGAACGCCGCCCCGGCTTTTTCACCTGTCGCAAATGTCTGCGTATCGCAGATAGCCTTCATCTCGCTGATAACGTGCTCTACCTCGTCATCATTAGTATAGAAATGCGGCGAAATGCGCACGCCCGCTCCCGGGCGATAATCGACAATTATTTCGCGGCGCACCAATTCCCTCGTCACTGCGGACGCGTGATCAACTGCGATCGTAATAGTGCCGCCGCGGCTGGCGGGGTCCGGCGGGCTGGTGACGCGAAAACCTGCTTCCCTCGCCAACTCCATCAGTCGCGTTGTTTGCCGCACACTCTTTTCGCGAATTGCCGGGACCCCGATTTCGTTAATGATCTTATAGCCACTACGCGCCGCATAGAGCGCCGGAATCGACGGAGAACCGTGCAGGAAGCGTTCGATCCCCGAGGCGTAGCGAAGTTTGGTGTCGAAAGCAAATGGTTCTTCGTGGGCCATCCATCCGGTTGTCTGCGGCTGAAAACGTCCTATCAGATCGGGCCTCACGTACAGATAACCCGCGCCGGGCCCTCCGCACAGCCACTTCACTGATCCGCCCGTAGCGAAATCCACATTCAAATCTTTGACGCTGAAAGGGACCGTGCCGGCCGATTGGTAGAGGTCCAGCACAACCATGGCGCCGACTTCGTGAGCGCGGTCGGTGATCGCTTTGGCATCCTGCAGAAAGCCGCTCTTATAAAGCACGTGTGAAATGGGGACCAGGAGAGTCGTTTCGTCGATGGCCGCCAACATGCGCTCGAGGGGAACGGTTATGCCGTCATCCGATTTCACGGTTTCGATGCGCAGACGGCCGTCGCGAGCATGGGCTTCATAGACGTACATCACCGTGGGAAAGTTCAGCTCGGAATAAACGATTTTATTTCGCTTCGGCGTGGGCACAAAACAGGAAAGGATCAGCGACTGGCAGATCGAAACATTCTGGTGCATGACCACTGTGCGAGGGTCGGCGCCGATGATGCGCCCCACCTCATCACCGACGGTAACTGGCATTTCCCACCAACCTTCAGACCAGGCCCGCACCCCGCGCGTGGCCCAGGTGTCTGCATACTTCTGCATCTGCTGGTAAGTTTCGCGCGGCATCGCGCCCAGGCTGTGCGAAATCAGATAAACAGTCTTGTCGAGTATGGGAAACTCGCTACGCCACTTCAGAAGTTGATCGGTCACTGCCCTCTCCATCGAAATCGAATTTACAATGTAAGGTAATTTACCACAGAGATCTGATAATCCCGTTCTTCCCTTAGTGAGCATGAACCGGCTTCGCCGCCTGATGTGCGGAAGGGCTCAGCCCTTCCGTTAATGGCTTTGTTGTAAATAGGCTGTGCCTCTTTAACAGCCATTAAAGGCGCAGCCTTTCTCATGCGCAAGTAGTTGCCGGAAAGGCACAGCCTTTCCGCACATCAGACGGCAAAGCCGCCAGCATGGGGGCGTCACTTCGTGCCGCGTGATAAAGTGGCTCTCTTACTAATGTGGAAGTTTGCCAACCCCATCAAGCATCCAATTCCGGAGACGCGTTGGCCCAACGCGGCTGAGGCGGCACAATCTCTTCTTTTTCAACCGATCGCGATCGGCCCAATAACTTTAAAGAGCCGCACCTGGGTGCCCGCCATGGTGCCGTGGCGCGCCACCGAAGACGGCTTCGTCACACAGGAGAACCTCGATTGGTACCGGCGTTTTGCTGAAGGAAGACCCGGAGCTTTGGTGGTCGAAGCGACCGGCGTTCGTGACATTCCCAGTGGCCCCCTGCTGCGCATCGGCCACGATCGCTTCCTTCCAGGTTTGCGGAAACTAGTTGATACCGTGCGCGAAGCCAGTGATGGGCAGACGCGCTTGTTTATTCAAATTCTAGATTTTCTCGCGATCAAGCGGCGGCCGGATCCACGAAAATTCTTCGACAGGTTCCTCACCCCGAACCAACGTCACCGGGAAGCCCTGGCCAAACTAACTGGGGACGATAGTTGGCTGGGCGCAGATGAAGAACTAGTCCGCGCATTTCTCAAGGAGGCGGCTGAGGAAGTCATTACCGCCGTCCTGGATGAACGTGAGTTGGAATCGTTGCGCAGCGGCTATCGCGAGCGCGTGACTGACACTCACCTGCCACACATCGCGGAACTCCCACACACGCTCCCGAACATTTTTGCAGAGGCAGCCGCGCGAGCGCGTGCGGCTGGCTTCGACGGCGTCGAGCTGCATTATGCGCATGCCTACACGATGGCTGGTTTTCTCAGCGCTCGGAACACGCGCAGTGACGGTTATGGCGGCGGCCGTGAGCAGCGCGCGCGCCTCCCTCTGGAAGTTTATCGCGCGGTCCGGCAAAGCGTGGGCAACGACTATGTGGTCGGAGTCCGCTTCCTTGGCGACGAAGTCATTGCCGGGGGCAACCGGGTCGAAGACGCCAGCTATTTTGGCGTCGAATTCGCGAGCGCCGGGTTCGATTTTCTTTCTATCTCAAAGGGAGGAAAATTCGAAGACGCACAGCAACCGAAAGTTGGTGAAGCCGTTTATCCCTACACCGGACGCAGTGGTTATGAGTGCATGCCTACGACCCTGTCGGATGAACGAGGGCCCTTTGGCCGCAGTGTGTCCCTGGTCAAAGCGATCAAGAACGCCGTGAACGACGCGGGACATAAGACACCTATCATTGCAACCGGCGGCATTACGACATTTGAACAGGCAGAGGCAATTCTGCGTGGCGGGGACGCGGACATTGCCGGACTGGCGCGGCAGGCGCTGGCCGATCCGGATTGGTTCCTGAAAGTTAAACTGGGCAGAGGTGATGAAGTCAGACGGTGCACCTACACGAACTATTGCGAAGCCCTGGACCAGGCGCACAAACAAGTAACCTGCAAGCTCTGGGATCGTAAGGAACTGAACGAGCCGGAAGTCAGCATGGCGAACGATGGCCGGCGAAGGCTACTGGCGCCGGAATGGAAAACCTAGTCACGGTAACTTCAGGTTGAGACGAGACTTTGAACTATCCCTGCTTCTGTAATGAACGAATGGTTCCGTTCAATTGTTAGATCGTAAACGGGCTCGTTTACGATCAGAGTTTCAATTTCCTCGATACACTGTATTCGCCCGTGTTCGTCGAGAATCAATGATTCGCCCGGCACAAGATCCGCGGCAGTTCGCCAATTCTGTTTTTTCTCAGTTGACGCGATCGAATCTGACGACCCTGACCCCAACAGGTATTGAGTGACCTCAAGTAAGAGGCCCTCCAGATCGCCGAAGACCCTCTCGTTAGAAAACCTGAGAATCTTGACGCCGCTGACCGCAATCTGCCGGTGCCTGATGCCATCTGACCAACTAGATGCCGGGGAGTTATGTACGCTGCCATCAAGCTCTATTGCCAGGCCAAATTCTGAGCAATAAAAATCTGCGATGTAGTGAGCACCCAACGGGTGCTGCCGGCGAAACTTTGCTCCGCATAAACGCCTCCCACGAAGACACTCCCACATTAATTTCTCCGCGGTTGTTGAGCTTCTTCGTAGCTCACGCGCAATACTTGGGAGGGCCGGAGAAAATCCACCGAGCTTTCGCTGGATCTCGGCTGCTGTGCCCCTCCCCGCCTGCGGGGAGGGGTTGGGGGTGGGGTTGGGCAAAGCCTCCCCCTCTCCCCCTATCCCCCTCTCCGCTTGCGGAGAGGGGGAAAGAAACACCTGGTCGGGCGTAACCCACACCGTAGAGCTACTCCCTCGCAAACGAAGGCCAATCAATCTTCCAACGTGGGGGCGAGTCTGCAATCCAACCACTGGTTGCAAACCATTTTGAGGTGACCAGACCATTTCCCCTGCGGCTACTGTCTCGATCGGTTTCCACCCGCTCTCTGTTTTTATTCTGGTGCCGGCTCGAAAGCAGTTTGACTGATGACTCTGTTCGTAAGCCGCCACAAACTCCGGATCTCGGCGCTGCAAACTCTCGCGATCAAGTTTCCCGCTGCGCGTCATCAACACATACGCCAGCGCCATCGGATCGAGGTGCATGTAATCTCGCGCGTGCTCGAACCAAATCATGCTGTCCTCTGCTGCGGCCTGATACTCTTCGATGATCGGCTTCCTGACCGTTTCGAATTCTTGTAAAGCAGATTGCACATTCGCCTGGCCAGCGAAACACCTGCTGAGCGCGATGGCGTCTTCAAACGCCAGTTTGGTGCCAGAACCAATGGAGAAATGCGCGGTGTGCAAGGCGTCACCGAGCAGGACCAGGTTCTCCTCGCTCCAATGCGCGTTCTTCACGAGCAGAAAATTGATCCACTTGGAGTTGTTGGACAGCAGCGGCTGCGCTTCCAGGTCCGACGCGAAAACTTTCTCCAGAAATGCGCGCGTCTCTGCTTCGTCCATGGCGGCGAAACCGGCGCGCTCCCAAGTTTGTTCGTCACATTCGACAATAAACGTGCTGGTGGAGTTGTTGAACTTGTAGGAATGGGCGGCAAAAACGCCCGCGGGATGCTCGCGAAACGTCAGCGTCAGACCGTGAAACAAACGGCGCGTGCCATACCAGATGTACCTGTTCGTCCGCACACCGAGGGTCGGTTCAAAGGCCCCGGAATACTTCTGCCGCACGGTGCTGTTCACGCCATCGGCCCCGACGAGAAGGTCGGAGCTCCGGCGCAGGTTTTCCACCTCATCGCCGGAGAGCTCAGTATGAAAACGTAAATCGACACCCACCTCGCGACAGCGATGATGAAGAAGCCGCAACAACTCCAGCCGGGCGATACCGGAAAAATGATTACCACGAATTGAGATCTTCTGATCGCGGTGCACCACATCAACGTTGTCCCAGGTCTGAAAGCTCCGTGTTATCTGTTGAAAAGACTCTTCATCGGCATCCTTCAAATTAGCCAAAGTCTTTCCGGAAAAGACTACGCCCCAGCCAAAGGTGTCATCGGGACCGTTTCGCTCATAAACTGTGATGT
>JAWVFI010000146.1:0-66155 GCA_033856235.1 Blastocatellia bacterium
GGCTCGATCACTTCCATCCAGGCAGTGTATGTACCGGCGGACGACTACACGGATCCCGCGCCGGCGACTACGTTCGCGCACCTTGATGCGGTCACGGCGCTCTCGCGCCAGATCGTGGAATTGGGAATTTATCCGGCGGTTGATCCGCTGGCTTCGTCTTCACGCATTCTGGATCCGCGCTACATCGGCGAAGAGCATTATCGCACTGCCCAGGATGTGAAACTGATCCTGCAACGCTACAAGGATCTTCAGGACATCATCGCCATCCTTGGTCTGGACGAGCTTTCCGACGAGGACAAACTGGTGGTGGCGCGCGCGCGCAAGATTCAGCGTTTCTTCTCGCAACCGTTCCATGTGGCATCGCAGTTCACTGGCCGCGGAGGCAAATATGTGAAACTCGAAGACACCATTAAGGGCTTCCGCGAAATCATCGACGGCAAGCACGACGATCTACCGGAGCAGGCGTTCTACATGGTGGGAACGATTGATGAGGCAGTGGCGCAAGGCCAGACCATCGCGGAACAATAAATTTGGAGTGCGCTGACCTGTCAGCGCTTTGGCCGGTCGCGACCTGTCGCGACCACTTTGTTAGGAAGGTCTTCAGTATAGGAACGCGGCGCCAGACCGCCGCTGACTAAAGCGGCGACAGGTCGCCGCACTCCAAAAAAGTTATGGCAGATAAACTTCAGCTGGAAGTTGTAACTCCCGAGCGGCGCGTCGTCGCTGAAAGTGTGGATGCGGTTAATCTACCCGGCCTCGGCGGCGAACTGGGGATACTGCCCGGCCACACCCCGCTGATTTCGCAACTGAAAACCGGTGTGCTCACTTTCACACAGGGCGCCACAACTCACCAACTGCACGTTTCGGGCGGCTTTGTAGAAGTCAAAGACGATGCCGTTTCAGTGCTCGCCGAGGTTGCGGAACATCCGGAAGAGATCGATGCGGCGCGCGCGAAACTTCAACGCGAGCGCGTAGAGAAGCAGCTTCATGCATGGACGGGCACGGAAGAAGATTTCGAAAAAGCCCGCGCGAAGCTGGAACGTTCCATGGTCCGCCTGCAACTCGCGTCTAACCGCTGAGTCAGAACCGCCTGCGGTAGCGGGCGGTTGAAGTTCCGTGGAAATCAATCTCGGCTAAACATCAACCGCCCGCTACCGCAGGCGGTTCTGACCTAGCGCCCGGCATTCCGAATCACCGCGCACATCTCGCGCACGGCATTCTCCAACCCAACAAAAACGGCATGCGCAATGATGTTGTGGCCGATGTTGAATTCACTAATCTCGCTGAGCCGAGCTATCGCACCCACGTTGCGATAGGTCAGGCCGTGCCCGGCCGCAATGTGCAAGCCATATTGCGCACCCAGGGCCGCGGCTTCGTGCAGACGCCGTAGCTCCTGATTGGCATGCAGCGCGCTCTCGCCATGAATCCCTCTCGCGCCGAGTGTCGCTTCCGCATATGCCGAAGTGCAGAGTTCGATCTGCTGCGCATTAACTTCGCGCGCCGTTTCAATCTGCGCCGGATCCGGATCGATGAACAGGCTGGCCAGGATGCCGGCTTCGCGCAAACGACTTACCGCCGCGCGCACAATCGCCAGGTTGCCGCGCACGTCCAAACCTCCCTCGGTTGTAATTTCGTTCGCGCCTTCAGGAACTAACGTGACGGCATCCGGACGAACGTCCAGGGCTATCTTCAACATCTCTTCGGTGGCCGCCATCTCCAAATTCAGATAGGTGGTGACGGTTTGCCGCAGCGCTCGCAGGTCGGCGTCCTGTATATGCCGGCGATCACCTCGCAGGTGAATGGTGATGCCGTCGGCGCCTGCCTGTTCGCAGAGCATCGCGGCCGCCATCACACTAGGTTCCGGGGCGCGGCGCGCCTGACGCACGGTGGCCACGTGATCGATGTTTACGTTTAGTCGGGCAGTCATCATTTAATCCTCCTCACTAACTGCAACGCCCCGGGTCTGCCTAATCGTACGGACTCTGCTTATCGCTGAATCGTATTGTCCCCGCCGGGCGCCATTGCGAATGCTCATTACCTGGCTGACCATTCTGAAAGTTTCGCTCGCCAAACTAATCTTACTCTCCCGATCATTGTCCCAACGCACTGGAATTTCACGCAAACGAAGGCCGGCCCGTTGGGCGACATAGAGCAGCTCCACATCGAACGCAAACCGATCGATGACTGCAGCCTCGATGATCGGCCGGCAAACATCCATGCGAAAGGCCTTGAAGCCACATTGGGTGTCCCAGAACGGCAACCCGGTCGCGGCCCGGACGATTACGTTGAAGACCCGCCCGCCCTGTTCACGTTGCCAGGGTTGATGGACGCCGATCAAGCTGCGATCGAGCGCGCGCGAACCAAAAGCCAGATCGCATTCTCCGGCCGCAATATGGTTGACCAGCTTTGGCATCTCAGTGATCGGCGTTGAGAGGTCGGCGTCGGAAAACACCGCGATAGGCGCGCTGCCTGCCAGCAATCCGGTGCGCACGGCGTGGCCTTTGCCGCGATTGGGCTGGTTCCTGATTACGCGGCCCGTAACGTTGCCCGCCTGAGCCAGAAGTTGGTGCGCCACCTGCGCGGTGTCGTCAGTTGAGCCATCGTCAACCACGATTAGTTCAAAGCCGGGCGTTTCGTCGTTGAGATAAGCAATAACCTTCTGAATAGAACTAACCAGTCGGGTCGCTTCGTTGTAAGCGGGAATGACAATTGAAACTCTGGGCGTCATTGGAGGCACGGACTATAGCATAGAGCTTTGACCGGGTCGGCCAGCGGGGCAGTTTGGTCCGCTTATGTTATATTTAGCGTTGGATTTTCTGACAATGTGCCGCGTTCCATGAATAAACGATTTATCACAGTTGCTGCTCTGGTTATTCTCGCTGCTGCCGTCATTGGCGGGGTGCAAAGTTCCGCGCGAAAGTCACGACGGGTCGCCTCGGATCCTGGTGCGTCCAGCGGCACGGTCACCGCAGAGAACATCGAAAACGACTACAGCGACGCGGTAAACACCGTCACCGAAAACTACGCCGGCGAAATCGATTACGAGAAAGCCACCCAAGCGGCAATCCAGGGCATGCTGTACACGCTGGATCCGCACTCGTCATATTTCCCTTACTCCGAATTTAAAAAGCTCAAGGAAGATCAGGATTCGCGCTTCTACGGGATCGGCGTCACCATTCTGCAGCATCGCGACGGAGTCTATGTGCAGTCAACCGTCGCGAATACGCCGGCGGCCCGCGCCGGTTTGCGTTACGGCGACCGTATCGTGGAAGTGGAAGGCAAGGACGCGCGCGAATGGACCAGCGAGCAGGTGTCCAAGAATGTGCGCGGCGGGCGCGGCGAACCCGTACAAATCAAGGTCGAACGTGTCGGTTCGGAATCAGCTCTTAACTTTACCATCGTGCGCGATGCCGTGCCGCTGCCTTCGATTCGCAATGAGTTCATGATCCGCCCGGGCACCGGGTACATCGGTTTGACCGGAGGCTTCAATCACACCACCGATGATGAACTACGCGAAGCCCTCCTGAATTTAAAGGCCCAGGGCATGCAACAGTTGATATTGGACTTGCGCAATAATCCCGGCGGCCTGCTGGATCAGGCCATCGACGTCAGCAGCGAGTTTCTGCCGCGTGACAAGGTGGTGGTTTCGGTGAAGGCGCGCAGCGAATACAGCGAGCCGATAGTCTACAAATCGAAGGGCACCGACCCGGAAGAAATTCCCCTGGTCATCCTGATCAACCGCAACACTGCGTCGGCGTCCGAAATCGTGGCCGGCGCGATTCAGGACCACGGCCGCGGGTTAATTGTCGGCGAAACGAGTTTCGGCAAAGGATTGGTCCAGAAAGTTTTCCAACTCCCCTACAACACCGGTCTGACGCTGACGACGGCGCGTTACTACACGCCCTACGGCCGGTCGTTGCAACGCGACTACTCGAACGGATCGCTTTACGATTATTACGTGCGCCACGATCCGGAAGAAGACAACCAGCAACACAGCACTTCGCAACCGACGCAGCCGGCAAACACGGCGACGCCGCCCGTGCACGCGCCCACCGGCCCGGCCGTAAAAACAGCGGCGGGACGGGTCTTCTACGGCGGTGGCGGCATCACTCCGGACATCGACTCGAAGCCCCTGGCCGTAACCCCGGCGCGCTCCCGGATTATTGAAGCGGCGTTCTATTTCACCCGCGAGTTGGCCGCCGGCGTCGTGCCCGGCCTGGAATCCTATCGCGTGGACAAGAGTGATTTCGAAGGCAAACCGAAAGCTGCCGATTTCCCTATCAATGATCGCGTGCTGGAAGCCTTTCGTAATTTCCTGAAGAAGGATCCCGGTAACGGATTGCCGGCAACCGAGGTTGATGCAGAGGTCGACTTTGTAAAATTGCGACTGCGGGAAGAGATCTTAAGCGCCGCCTTTTCCGCGGAGGCCGGCTCGCGCGTCTTACTGGAAAGCGATCCGCAGACGATGCGCGCTCTGGAAGCTTTGCCAGATGCCAAGCGCCTCGCTGAAAGCGTGCGCAATGGCGCGTCGCGCGGTTAGTTTCAGTCAGACATTAAGAACCCAAATCAAGACAATCCCACCCGGAGCATCACTGCCATGAAGCGCAGGCGTTTCTTGCGAGAGAGTATGGCCGGAGCTGTAGCAGTCCTGGCCGCAGCTAACACGCGTGGCGTGCTCGCCTCGCGGGCAAATAGTCATGCACGCGGAGAAATTCTGCCGCCAATGCCGGACTCTTTCGAACTCGACGAGATCACGATTTATCAGCTGCAAGCCGGGTTGACCTCCGGTCGATTCACCGCCCAGTCCCTGACAAAGAAGTATTTGCAGCGCATTGACGAAGTGGACAAGCGTGGGCCGGCGATCAATTCAGTTATTGAATTGAATCCCGACGCGCTGGCTATCGCCACCGCCAGCGATCAGGAACGCAAAGCTGGACGGGTGCGGGGACCGCTGCACGGCATTCCCATTCTTATCAAAGACAACATCGAAACAGCCGACCGGATGATGACGACGGCTGGCTCCCTTGCTCTCGTAGGTTCACGACCAACGCAGGATGCTTTTATCGTCAAACGGTTGCGGGAAGCTGGTGCGGTGATAATCGGAAAGACCAATCTCAGCGAGTGGGCCAACTTTCGTTCCAGTCATTCCAGCAGCGGCTGGAGTGGCCGGGGCGGTCAGACGCACAATCCCTATTCATTGGATCGAAATCCCTGTGGCTCCAGCTCCGGTTCGGGCGCCGCCACGGCGGCAAATCTTTGTGCCGCCTCAATTGGAACGGAGACTGATGGTTCGATCGTGTGCCCTTCATCGGCCAACGGATTGGTGGGGATCAAGCCGACCCTGAGGTTGGTGAGCCGCTCAGGCATCATTCCTATAGCGCATAGCCAGGACACTGCCGGCCCGATGGCGCGCACCGTCACGGACGCAGTGATACTACTGGAGGCTTTGATGGGGTATGACGCTGGGGATCCGATCACGGGAAATCGACGTCGGTGGGATTCCACATTGGCCGGCAATGGTTTGAAAGACTCGGCTACGCTGACGCTCCACGCCCTTGAAGCCCGTGGTTTGCGCGGTGCGCGCATCGGCGTCGTGCGAAAGTCTTTCGGCTTCAATGACGCGGTCGACAAGATCATGGAACAGTCGATTGCCGTGATAAAAAGTTTGGGCGCAGTTATTGTCGATCCCGCAAATATTCCCACGGCGGGAAAGTTTGACGACACGGAACTCGAAGTCCTGCTTTATGAATTCAAAGCCGACTTGAACAGATATCTGGCCGCGCTTGGCCCGAGCGCGCCGGTACATTCTCTTAAGGACATCATTGATTTCAACGAGCGCAATCGTGATCGGGAGATGCTTTACTTCGGTCAGGATCTATTCATTAAGGCGCAAGCCAAAGGACCGCTGACGGACAAGGCTTACCTGAAAGCGCTGGCCAAAAATCATCGCCTGTCGCGCGCCCAGGGCATCGACAAAGTTATGGACCAGCATCGCCTGGACGCGTTGGTTGCGCCGACCGGCGGCCCGTCGTGGACAACTGACTGGGCCAATGGAGATCATTTTACCGGCGGTTATTCGACTGCGTCGGCGGTGGCCGGTTATCCGCACATCACGGTGCCGGCCGGTTACGCCCTGTCGATGCCGGTCGGCATTTCATTTTTTGGCCGCGCCCATAGCGATGCGCGCCTGATTATGTTTGCCTACGCCTTTGAACAAGCGACCAACGTGCGGCGGCCGCCACGGTTTCTGTCATCGGTACATTAGAATCCTGGATGAAAAGGGCAAGCTAAAGCTTGAACTCTATACGCCTGTTGCGCACGTTGAGATACGTTCCATACAGGTGTTTGGAGTTCAAACTTTAGTTTGCGTGTTCCCTAAGAACCACCGATGAAGTTTCAAAATGCGGAGCCCTCCTTTACAGCCGGGCTACTGCACCGGGCGTATATTCCGTCGGATCGAAACTAATCGCGCGCGGGCGCGTAACAATACATCACCGTTTTCCAGCCGTCCTTAAATCAGATCAGCCCTAAACAAGAAAGGAACTCCCCCAGTGAAGCTAAGGTCGAATGCCCTAACTGAGTTCACATTGCTCGGTATCGTTTTCCTTGTCCTGGCAATCATCGGCGTCGCGGCGCACGCCCAGAACCCCGCCGCCTCGCCGTCAGCTACGCCCGGCCAACCCCCTGCGGCCACGCCAACTCCGACGCCGACGCCCAGTCCAACTCCGACACCAGTGAACTGGTCAACGGATCCGATGCTGCGACGCCTGGTTTGGCGCGGCATTGGCCCGGCCAGCATGGGCGGGCGCCTTGATGACATCGCCGTGGTCGAAAGCAATCCATATATTTTCTACGTGGGCTTCGCGACCGGTGGCGTTTGGAAGACGATCAATAACGGGACGACCTTTCAACCGATCTTCGACAACTACTCCAGCGTTTCGATTGGCGACATTGCGGTGGCGCCATCTGATCCCAACACCGTTTGGGTAGGAACCGGCGAGCCCAACAATCGCCAGAGCTCGAGTGCGGGCGATGGCATCTACAAATCAACGGATGCCGGGAAGACTTTTACGAAAGTCGGACTGCAGGATTCGCAATCAATCGCGAGGATCGTGATCGATCCGAAAGACGCCAACACAGTTTACGTCGCCGTGCTGGGCCACTTGTTTGGACCGAACAAGGAACGCGGCATTTACAAGACAACTGACGGCGGCGCCACTTGGATCAATGTTCATTTCATAAATGAAGACACAGGCTTCACCGATCTGGTGATGGATTCATCTGATTCGAAGACCCTTTACGCCGCTTCGTATCAGCGGCGGCGGACATCATGGGGATTCAACGGTGGGGGGCCGGGCAGCGGCATTTGGAAAACAACTGACGCCGGGAAAACCTGGAAGAAACTCGAAGGAAATGGCTTGCCGGCAGGCTTGCTGGGCCGCATCGGCCTGGACGTTTCCCGTTCGAACCCCAACATCCTTTACGCGCAGATGGAGGTAGGCGCGAGCCAGGGAACGGGAGGCGAGGAGCCGGTAGTCGGAGGCCAGGCCACGCCCACTCCCACGCCGACTCCCACACCCAGCGCGGCAACGCCATCAGCGAGCCCCGCAGCTTCGCCGACACCTACACCACCTGACCCGAAGAAACCAGGTGTGTGGCGATCCGATGATAAGGGTAAGACCTGGCGCATAGTCAGCAATGAAAACAATCGCCCGATGTATTACAGCCAGATTCGCGTCGATCCGAAAAACCCTGAAAATGTTTTCGTGGGCGGCTTGAACTTCAGCATCTCGACAAACGGCGGAAAGACTTTCAAGTCGCTGCAAAACCAAATCCCGCATAGCGATCATCATGCGATTTGGGTTGATCCGACCAATGGCAATCACCTCATGATTGGGAATGATGGCGGGCTGAACGTCAGCTACGATCAGGGCGCAACCTGGGAATATGTAAATACGATACCAGCAGCCCAGTTCTATGCGATCGCCGCCGACATGCGCAAACCTTATTACGTTTACGGCGGTCTGCAGGACAACGGATCGTGGGGCGCACCCAGCCAGACCAGGAGTGGCGCCGGCATCACTAACGCCGACTGGTTCCGGACCGGTGGCGGCGATGGCTTCTATGCCCTGGCCGATCCCACCGACTACACCACGGTTTATTCCGAGTCACAGAACGGCGCCATGAATCGTCTGGACCTGCGCACCGGACGAAGTGTCAGTATCAGACCGCGGGGCACGCCGCGCGGACGTGGCGGCAGAGGTCCGGGCGGCGGCCCGGCGCCCGGAGCCACACCTGCGCCATCCCCCGGCGCATTGCCCGCAGCATCGCCGACACCAACTCCTGAGGATCCCGCAGCCACACCGGCGGCCTTCGGGGCCGCGCAAGGTTTCGGCGGCCTTGGCGGCGGCCCTTCGAACGTAGTGCCGGCGCCCCCGGCCGGAGAAACCTATCGCTTCTACTGGAACACGCCGCTGGTGATGTCTCCGCATAATCCGCGCATCCTTTACGTCGGCGCAGAGCGGCTCTTCATCTCGCGCGATCGCGGTGACACGTGGACGGCCACCGGGGATCTGACCAAACACATCGATCGCAACACGCTTTCAATTATGGGCGTGTCGGGAAAAGACCCGATGGCCTCCAAGAATGACGGCTACACGAGTTTCAGCTACATCGTGACCGTGGCCGAGTCGCCCAAACTGCCCGGAGTGCTCTGGGTCGGAACAGATGACGGCAACGTTCAGGCCAGTCGTGATGGCGGCGCGACATGGACGAACGTCTCGAAGAATGTGCCGGGAATCGCCGAGATGTATCACATTTCGCGGGTCGAGCCTTCACGCTTTGACGCGGCCACCTGTTACCTCTCGGTTGACGGCCATAGGTTCGACGATTGGAAGCCCTACGTTTTCGTAACGCGCGATTATGGCGCCACCTGGGCCCCGATCGCCGGCAACCTCCCAAGCCCCGGCAATGTGAATGTTATTCGTGAAGATCCCAAGAACAGGGACCTGCTATACGTGGGCACGGAGTTGGGCTTTTTCGTTTCCTTCAACGGCGGCGGTGAATGGAAACCCATGATGTCAGGCTTGCCCGTGGTGCGCGTGGACGACATTCTGGTTCATCCCCGCGACAACGATATCGTCATCGGCACACATGGCCGAGGCATCTTTATCCTCGACGATATCACCGCCTTGCAACAGCTTTCCGTCAACAAGGTGTTCGACAAGGAAGTTCACCTCTTTGATGTTCGTCCCGCCACATTATGGTTCAACGATGCGCGCTTGGGTCGCGCCGCCACGGGTGCCAAAGTGTTCCGCGGCCTTAACCCGCCGGCGGGAACGGTCATCAGCTATTACCTTAAGTCGGCTCCATCAGGTGATGTGAAAATCACGATCGCCGACTACACCGGTAAGGTAGTGCGAAACATCGTCGGCACCAAAGAGATCGGGCTCAACCGGGTGCAATGGAACCTGCGCGGCGATCCTCCGCCGCGTCCGGCAAACCTGCCCGCCGGATTTGGCGGCGGTGGCGGCGGTGGCGGTGGAGGCGGTTTCGGCGGTCTCTTCAACGTCGGTCCGGCACTGGAAGCCGGAACATACTTGTTGAAGCTTTCGGTCGGAGGCAAAGAGTACACCACCAAAGCCGTCATCGAAGCAGATACGCCGCTCATTCCGTGATCCAGATCGAGTAAGGAGCGGCGGACCTAATAGCTAAAGTTTAACCTCAATTACCGGAGCAAGCAGTTACCGGCTGCGCGCAAGTTGACAGATGTCCGCCCGCGGCAGAAAGTTAGCGCATGATCGTTCGCAGGTTGGTCCTCATCATTGCTTCCCTTGCTTGCCTATGTGCGGAAACTAATGCGCAGCAAGTGGAGTATCGCCCGATTCTTACAGGTCTGGTGCTGGAAGTTACTTTCTTTCAAGGCGCGGCCCCCGCTTACCAAACCGTTTCCTGGGCAGACGCAAAGAAGCTTAACGACTCCTGGTACGCGAGGTTCGGAAAAATTCCTGGTTGGCAACTCCCGGCAGGCGATTTGCCAGTACGAGCCGTCAGAATAGTTCCCTCTCTGAAGGACCAGACGGTCACTATAAAGGTGTCAGTATTACGCGGCGCAAAACACGACGTCGAGGAAACTGTCAGGACTTATCAAACGCGCGAAAATGAAAAGATCAGCATCGATGCGCTCAGGAATTTTGGCGTTGCTCCTTTTGAAATTATCGTTAAGCGAGTATCTCCGGTCGCAGCCGACTCCCCCAAAATCATTAATCTGACCAGATCGCTCGACGTCGCTGCTCTCGACCCCTACCTCTCGAACATTCCCGGTTTCAAACTCACATTACACAATGTCTCCGAGAAGAATGTCTGCGCTCTAACGCTTCAGGCGTTCGTCAATGATAAAAGGGCTTGGATCAGCATGCCACAGGGAGTCGAAGGTCAAACAAAAATTGAGGCGGGTGGCTTTGCGGAGATCCCGTTCCCTCTCGCGGAAGAAAGCCGGAAGACGCCGGGCGGATATGAGATGACCAACCCCCCAAATCAGCGGCTTCTGATTTCGACCGTTGTCTTTGAAGATGAAAGTTACGAGGGAGACGCACAATGGGCAGGTGAGTACCTGGCCTTCGCGCTGGGCCATAGAATTGAATTGAAGCGAATTCTGCCGGTGCTGCAAGCTGCAGTTAACGCGAATGACACTGGGACGCCAGCCACGCCCGACCAACTTCGTAATGCGTTAAGAGGATTGAGTTTTGAAACAACGCCGGGTGACTTCGCTAAACTGTTCGCGTCCTTTCCCCAGTTGGAGCAAAAGCGCCTGGAGTCAGCAGCCCAATCTTCATTTCACGGAGTGAGAAAGCGACTCCTCGATGAGCTGCAGGCCTTTCAGGAAAGCAAACAGAACGGGCCCGCCGACTTTAAGGCCTGGGTGCTGAGCACCAAAGAGCGTTACGCGGCCTGGCTGGAACGTACGACGAAGTGAGCGCAGCGTTCGTCCGCTGGTAAGGAAATAGATTTCCTTCACGCACTAAACATCCGCCGCAACTTTCCCGATTGACTTGCGCCGCGTTTTCTCATAAAAACAACAGCGCTCCCAATCTGTCGCTGACGAAGTTTTAGGTCGAAGTGTTTTAGCTATGCCGTCGCTCGCTCAACTACTCGAGAAATCCATTCCCGAACTGAAAGAAAGATTTGTCGATCGCAGCCGGCGCGTGCCCCGCGGCTTAATCGAGGCGCTGGAATCGGATTCGCGACAGGGTGCCCAGAAACTCGCCAAACAAATTCGCGTGCGATGGCATAAGAACCGCGCCGAAGGGCAGCGCCTGCACAACCTGCTGCGGTTCGAGATTGAGCTATGGAACGAGGGAATGAACTTAATAGCCGGCGTGGATGAAGCCGGGATGGCGCCTCTCGCCGGACCCGTTGTGGCCGGGGCCGTAATCCTGCCACGGAACTACAAACTGCGTCACCTGAACGATTCCAAGAAGATCCTCGATGAGTCGATCCGCGCCGAACTGGCGTGCCAGATAAAGCAGGACGCGATCGCCTGGGGCGTGGGCGTCGCCGAAGTTGAAGAAATAGATAAGCTGAACATTTATCACGCCGGCTTGCTGGCCATGGGCCGTGCGGTGACCAGCCTCGGTCTGCTGCCGGATTTTGTATTAGTGGATGCGCGCCGCATTCCCCACTGCCAGGCGCCGCAACGCGGAATCATTCGCGGCGACATGCTTTCCGCCAGCATTGCCGCCGCCTCGATCATTGCCAAGACGACACGCGACGCGCATATGCTGGAGATGGACCTTCTCTACACCGGTTATAACTTCGCTTCGCATAAAGGCTATCCCACCCCGGAACATTGCCGGCTGTTGAAGGAGTTAGGCGCAGTGCCCATTCATCGCCGCAGCTTTGCGCGCGTACGTGAAGTCCTGGGCTTGGATCCAGTGCAGGTCGGGCTCTTTGAAGAATTGGTTGAGGCAGCGGCTAATTAAAAACATGACGTTAGGCTTTGGTCTTTTGTTTCTTTGCCTCTTTGCGTGAAATGGTTTTCGCGCAAAGGCGCAAAGAAGTGAAATACAGAAGGCGCGAATAAAGGCCCGCCCGCTACCGCAGGCGGTTCTGACAGGAATCCAATCATGGCTTCGTTAAGCGACTACAAGAAGAAACGAAAGTTCAATAAAACACCTGAGCCCGGCCCAGAGAAGAAGACTTCTGACACCGGCCGGCTTTTTGTTATTCAGAAACACCGCGCCAGCCATCTTCATTATGACTTCCGCCTGGAAACTGATGGAGTGCTGAAGTCCTGGGCAGTTCCCAAAGGGCCTTCCATGGATCCTTCCGTCAAACGCCTGGCCATGGCGGTCGAAGATCACCCAGTGGACTACGCCGACTTTGAAGGTGTGATTCCGGAAGGGGAATATGGCGGCGGCACAGTGATGGTTTGGGATTCGGGAGTGTACGCGCCAGAGAATGCAAAGAGTGTTTCGGCCGCGATTGCCAAAGGTGAACTGAAGTTCGTGATGCTAGGCAAGAAGTTAAAGGGATCCTTCGCCCTCGTGCGCACCAGGGATCGTCAATGGCTGCTGATAAAGCATCGCGATGAATACGCTGAAGATGGCGAGATAACCGAGTCAGCGCCCTTCTCCATAGTCACCAAGCGAACCCTGGCTGAGATTGCTGAAGACGAAGGTGGCGACGTGAAGAAGGCGGCGACCGGCGATCCTAAGAAGCTGCCCCGCCGCGCAAAGCCCAAGCGTCGCAAGAAGCAAGCAAAGAAGAGCGTCTGGAACAGCAACCGCTGAGTTTGACTCAAGCGCTTCCCTGGGACCGCGGGCGTCCCGCCCGCATTCCCTCAGAAATCAGACTTTTGCAGTGAAAGTGCTCTTCGCGCTTCGCGCTCATGGGCGGGCGGGATGCCCGCGATCCCAGGGAAGAGCTTGAGTGTCTGGAGATCAACCGCCCGCTATCCCAGCGGTTCCGACAGCAGTCCTTTGTAAGTCAGCTCGCCGTTAACAATTCCTGCGGCTGAAGTGTAAGGATGTAACTGAGTCTTATTTTTATCAAGAATGTGTATGACCAGAACGCCACCCGCCTTCAGATAATCCGAAATTAGCGAGCGATGACAGCGCCACCAGACTGCCTCGGCACACATGATTACCGTCCGCTTCCTTCCGGCCAGTTGCAACAACTCATTTATCGCATTACGGAAAGCTTCGGTTTCCATATAGTCGGCATAGCCGCGGAAGGATTCATTGCGCCAGGCGATGTTGGTTGAGTCTTTGCGCGCGCGCCGTCGCCCGCCTAGACTCGGCAGATGAACGTATTCAGTTTCGGCGAGTCCAAGCGACTCTGCCAGTTCGTTCTGATTGAACTGCGGATAGCGCCGCGACCCGGGAAAGGTTCGCACATCCACTAGAGTTTCTATGTCACAGGAGCGGAGCACTTCGATGAACTCAGTGGCCTCCCGCGTCGAATGACCTACCGTCCAGATCTCTGGTAACTCATTAGAGGCTTCCATCGTGATAGCTGCACCTCTCCCCGGCAGATCCGTCTTCACCTCCTAAAGGCGCCTAGCATTCTGGCTGCGCCCACCAGGAGTAATGTCACGCCCGCCAAAATGATTAAGAACGTAGGTGACGACTAAACCACCTCGGGCATATCTACCAGTCCACATCTCTTCGTACTTCCAGGCGGCTCGCTTATCACGGCTCTCCTTGATGCGTCAATGGAAAATGATTATTCCCAAGCCAATGACACTAAGGATACTTCCCAGTATGAACTCACCAATAGCGCGGTCTCGCATAGTTGCACTGCTGACGATTTGCCATCCTACTTGACTTGATCCAGCGTGCACTGCGCGGGCTTCTTGTCAGGTCGCCAACGCAGGAAGCGCGTACCGTGACGAAAGCGTCCGCCGGTAAAGTGATCGTACTGCACTTCAATCACGAGTTTTGGGGCCAGCGGCTGCCACTCCGCCGATCGTTCCGTGCTCCAACGGCTGGGGCCGCCCGGCGCTTTTCCGGTAAAGCCCGGCGGCTTAACTAACGCTTCGAGCTTCCTGGTCAGTTCGGCCTTCTCCGCATCCTTGATTCCGGAACTGAACCCGACGTGATGCAACAACCCTTGTTTGTCGTAAAGTCCCAGGAGTAGCGAGCCGACCACTTTGCCGGCCGAGGCATAGCGGAATCCGCCGATGACGCAGTCCACAGTGCGTAGCCGTTTGATCTTGCGCATGCCGGTGCGCTCGCCGGTTTGATATGGCAGGTCGAGTCGCTTCGCGATGACTCCGTCCAACCGCAGACCTGTGGTGCTCAGCCATTCCTTTGCCAGTTGCACGTCCCGCGTTTGGGGCGAGAGCACGATCTGCTCGTTCCCGAGGAAATGCTTTTTCGCGAAAGCGTCGAGCCTGGGACGCCGCTTGCTCAAGTCCAGATCTGCAAGCGACTTTCCGCGCTCATCAACGAGCAAATCAAACACTATTAGTTTGGCCGGGTGCTCCTGCGCCAGTTTCTTGATTCGACTGGCGGCGGGATGGATGCGCTGCAGCAATTCATCAAACGAGAAACCGTCTTTGTCCGGAACGACGATCTCGCCATCAAGCACGAAGCGGGCCGGCTTCATCGCCAGGACGGCGGCCACGACCTCCGGGAAATATCTGGCCAGGGGTTGGCCTGACTTCGATTGGAGATCCACCTCCGGGCCGTCGCGAAACACGAGACAGCGAAAGCCGTCCCACTTGGGCTCATACTGCCAGTCGGCACCTTCCGGCAGTTCAGTCACCGACTGAGCCTCCATAGGCAGGTAAGGTCTTTTGAGTGGTAATGTCATTTATCAGAACCGCCTGCGGTAGCGGGCGGGCCCCTTTTTCTTTCGCACGATTGATATCAAGTGGCCCGCCCGCTACCGCAGACGGTTCTGACTTCATGCGGTGCCTTAGTTGTCTTCACGCCGACTGCTGACCTAAAACGTTCAATAAAACTGGCTACCTCAATTGATACTTGAGGGAGGGGCAAAGGGCAAAGCGCAGAGGCAAGGGCAAAAACCAGTGGCGCTCACCCTCTACTCTTTACTCTCTGCCCTTTGCCCTTTGCTCTTTGCTGCCTTCCCCAATGTAACGCTCGAGCTTGAATCGCCCTCGGGCCGCCAGCAGAGGCTTCCACAGGTCGCCTACTTTCGCTATGCGACTTCGGACATTGTCGATCCGAAAATCTTCGATCTTTATGCCCTTCTCAATTTCCTTCCAGGTGACTGGCGTAGATACACACGCTCTGGCTGAGGGTCTCACCGAATAAATCGAAGCCAGGGTCCGCCCCCAGGCGTTTTGATTGTAATCGACCAATACCCTTCCCTTTGGCCGCTTCGCAATTCGATATTCTGCGGTTACCAGTTCCGGATTGGCCTGCTCCAGAACCTGCGCCAGACCTTTAGCAAATGTCCACACTTGTTTCTGGGTTGGGCCGCGCACGATAGGAACATAAACATGAATGCCCTTCGAGCCCGTCGTCTTTGCGAAGGAGGGCATCTTCAAAGCCGTCAGCGCCTCGTACACTTTCAATGCCGTTTCCCGAACGTTGACGAACGAAGCGCCGGGGCCCGGATCCAAATCGAAATGGAGATAGTCAGGCCGGTCCACGTCATCACAGCGCGCGTACCATTGGTTAAGATCGATGCATCCCAGATTGACGACCCACAGCAATGAGGCCAGATCCTGAATCACGGGAAAATCGACGATGTTTCCGGAAGAGTGATCGATGGAGCAGATTTCTATCCACGGAGGACGCGGCGTCGGCGCGTGCTTCATGAAAAAGAAATCACCCGCAGCGCCGTTCGGGTAACGCTTCATCACCATCGCCCTGTCCCTGATGTGCGGCAGGAGCACGGGAGCAACGTCGGCGTAGTACTGAAGCAAGTCGCCCTTAGTGATCCCCAGCGCCGGCCAGAACGGCTTCTTCAAATTCGTCAGCTTAACGACCCGGGTGCCCAGGCGCGCTTCCAACTCCGTCGCGTCTTTAGGGATCTTGATTCCCTTCGGCTGTCGCGAGCCAGAGGGCGCAGGCGATTTTGTAAACTTTGCGGGATGATAATCGCGAGTGGCTGGTTTCATTTGAATCGTTAACCTAAAGCTTTTTGTTCCGAAAAGAAAGCGCGGCTGAACAAAGCCCGCCTTCGGATCCAAAAATTCTAAAATTTTCCAATCAAGAAAGCACTCAAGCTCTTCCCTGAGACCGCGGGCGTCCCGCCCGCTCTTAACCAAACCCTCCTTGATCGCAGCTAACTCAAGCATGCGGGCGGGGCGCCCACGGTCCCAGTGAAGAGCTTGCCTCACTCATGGTAAACTTCCCTCGCAATCCCCTTGACAGAAAAACTAAATCGAGTAGTCTCTTACGTGAAACACAATTTCACGGACGGTCATCGCCTTTCATGAGTAGCCTGCAGAGTTTTCATCCCGCCGTCGCCAGCTGGTTTACCAAAACCTTTCCGGCGCCGACGCCGGCCCAGGAATTGGCCTGGCCGGCGATTCAGCAACATCGCAATACACTCATCGCGGCCCCCACCGGTTCCGGTAAAACACTGGCTGCGTTTTTCGCGGCCATTGATCAACTCATCAAACTGGGTCTTGAAGGCCGGCTCGAAGACACCACGCACGTCGTCTATGTCTCGCCGCTGAAAGCCCTCAGTAATGACATTCAGCGCAACCTGCAGGTGCCGCTGGCGGGTATTCAACAGGAACTACAGGCGCTGGGCTTGCCCGAAATCAACGTTCGCACGCTGGTCCGGACCGGCGATACGCCCGCCGCAGAGCGTACCGCGATGGTCAAGCGACCGCCGCACATCATTGTCACGACGCCGGAGTCGCTCTACATCCTGCTAACCAGCGAGGGCGGCCGGCGCATGCTGCAAACTGCCCGCACCGTGATTCTGGATGAAATCCACGCCGTTGTCGGTGACAAGCGCGGCTCGCATTTAGCTTTATCAATTCAGCGCCTGGAGAAACTGGTAAATGAGCACCGGCGCGGGCTGTTGGGTATTGCAGCGGAAGATTGCGGCACCGACGTCTTTTCTTTTGAAAGTGCGCCTTTAGGATCTGAGATTGGAGATTTAAGATCTGAGATTGAAGATTCAAGTGAGATTGGAGATTTGAAATCTGAAATCAGCAATCCGCAATCCGAAATTCCCAATTCACCACCGCTGGTGCGCATCGGTCTCTCCGCCACCCAGCGCCCGATTGAAGAAGTCGCCCGCTTTCTAGTGGGGACGGCGAACATTGCCGCCGACGGCGAGCCGGATTGCGCGATCATCGATAGCGGCCACATGCGTCAGTTGGATCTGGCGATCGAACTTCCCGAGTCGCCGCTTCAGGCTGTGATGTCTGGCGAAGTCTGGGACGAGGTTTACGATCGGCTGGCCCAACTTATTCGCCAACACAAAACGACACTCGTTTTCGTCAACACGCGCCGGCTGGCTGAACGCGTGGCGCGTCATTTAGGCGAGCGCATCGGCGATGAAAACATTGCCGCGCATCATGGCAGCCTGGCGCGGGAACAACGGCTGGCGGCTGAACAGAGACTAAAAGCCGGCGAGCTCAGCGCCCTTGTGGCTACTGCTTCTTTAGAACTGGGAATAGATATCGGCGACGTTAATCTCGTCTGCCAATTAGGTTCGACCCGTTCGATTGCCAGTTTTCTACAGCGCGTCGGCCGTTCGAACCACACCGTCGCCGGCTTTCCCAAAGGTAGAATATTTCCCCTCTCGCGCGATGAACTGGTTGAGTGCGCCGCGATTATCGACGCGGTCGGCCGCGGCGAGCTAGATCAGCTACACATACCGGAAAAGCCTCTTGATATCCTGGCGCAACAGATCGTTGCCGCGTCGGCCCCACAGGAATGGACTGAAGACGAATTGTTCGCGATGGTTCGCGGCGCTTATCCCTATCGCAATCTGGAGCGAAAGGATTTCGACGCAGTGCTGCGCATGCTGGCGGAGGGCTTTTCCACCAAGCGCGGCCGTCGCTCCGCCTATTTGCATCACGACGCGGTCAATCACCGGCTGCGCGGGCGGCGTGGCGCGCGGCTGGCGGCCATCACTTCCGGCGGGGCGATTCCCGACACGGCTGACTATGCGGTCGTGCTGGAACCAAGCGATCTGGTAATCGGCAGTGTCAACGAAGACTTTGCGATTGAAAGTCTGCAGGGTGACATCTTTCAACTGGGCAATACTTCCTGGCGGGTCCTGCGCGTGGAACAAGGAAAGGTGCGCGTGGAAGACGCCCACGGCCAGCCGCCCTCAATTCCCTTCTGGCTGGGCGAAGCCCCGTCACGCACCCCCGAACTCTCACTCTCCGTGTCGCGCCTGCGCGAAGAAGTTGCTCGCAGAGTTGAAGTGCGGCAAGTCACCGCGGACGAGTTAGCCGAAGGTCCATCGGTCAACGATGACGAATCCAGTACCGCTCGAGGTACCGCGCGGGTCAACGGCAACCGCATCGACGCTGAGCCGGCCGCTAAATACCTCACCGACGATGTAGGCATCTCCCGCGCCGCCGCTGAACAAATAGTCGAGTACCTGGCCGGCGCAAAAATAGTTCTGGGCGTGATGCCCTCGCAGGACAACCTTGTGTTGGAGCGGTTCTTTGACGACAGCGGCAGCATGCAGTTAGTGCTGCATTCACCCTTTGGCAGTCGGCTGAACCGCGCCTGGGGATTGGCTTTGCGGAAACGCTTTTGCCGCAAGTTTAATTTCGAATTGCAGGCCGCCGCTACCGAAGATGCCATCGTCCTGTCGCTCGGTCCCACACACAGTTTTCCCCTTGAGGATGTTTTCCATTATTTGAATTCCAAGACCGTGCGGCAGATGCTTTGTCAGGCGCTCCTGGATGCGCCGATGTGGAACATACGCTGGCGCTGGAACGTTACCCGCGCGCTTGCGGTGCTGCGCCGCCGTGGTGGCAAGAAGATTCCCGCGCAACTGCAACGCATGGACGCAGAGGATCTGCTGACCGCCGTCTTCCCCGACCAGGTTGCCTGTGCCGAGAACCTTGGCGGCGGTGAACGGGAAATTCCGGAGCATCCACTGGTCGCGCAAACTGTGCACGACTGTCTGGAAGAGGCTATGGACGTCGAAGCCCTGGAGGCATTGCTGACGTCGATTGAGCGCAACGAAAAAAACTTATTTGCGCGCGACGTGATCGAGGCGTCGCCGCTGGCCCAGGAAATCCTCAACGCCCGGCCTTATGCCTATCTCGATGATGCGCCGCTCGAAGAGCGTCGCACGCGCGCCGTTTTCCAGCGCCGTTGGCTGGATCCGGAAACCGCGGGGGATATGGGCAAGCTGGATCAGTCGGCCATTGATCGTGTTCGCGAAGAGGCTTGGCCGGAACCACAGAATGCCGACGAGCTGCATGACGCCCTTGTCGAGCTTGGTTTCCTGACGGCTGCGGAAGGCGAAGCGTGGCCCCAGTTCTTTGCCGAGTTGCAGAAGGATCGCCGGGCGGGCGTGTTGAGTTTTGAGACGGAAGGGACAGGGAGGAATCCCTCTCCTACTTTGTGGGTGGCGGCGGAACGTTTGCCGCAGCTCAAGGCAATTTATCCTTCGGCTTCACTTGAACCAAACATCAGCGCACCCGATAGTTTCGCGCACACGACTTGGGAAGCCGATGGCGCTCTCGTGGAAATCCTGCGCGGACGGCTCGAAGGCTTGGGGCCGGTAACAGCCAACGATCTCGCCGCCTCGTTCGGCTTGACCAAAGCGGAGATCGAAGGAGGCCTGCTAAGACTTGAGGCGGAAGGCTTCGTCATTCGCGGCCAGTTTACGCCTGGTAATACTGAAATCGAGTGGTCCGCGCGTCGTTTGCTGGCGCGGATCCATCGATACACTTTGAATCGCCTGCGGCAGGAGATTGAGCCCGTTGCCACCGCTGACTTCATTCGCTTCCTGCTGGCCTGGCAAAAAGTTGCGCCCGAACATCAGATGGAAGGGCCTGAAAGTGTCCGGGTGATCCTCGAGCAATTGGAAGGCTTCGAAGCACCAGCAGCGGCATGGGAAGGAGAGCTGCTCCCGGCCCGTCTGGTCGAATACGATCCTGCATGGCTGGATGCGCTCTGCCTTTCGGGCGAAGTTGTTTGGGCCAGGCTCACACCGACGGCCTCGTCCTCGCGATCAAATCCCGCCGAGAATGGCGTGGAGAAAGCGCGCGGTTCGGCCCCGGTGCGAAACACTCCGATTGCCTTGCTGCGACGAAAGGACTTCAGCGCCTGGAGCTCGGCCTTTCCCCAGCCGGCGCCGAAAGAGATTGAGTTCTCCACCACCACCCGCGCGATCCATGATTATTTGGAAACGCGCGGCGCGTCGTTCTTCAATGACATCGTTGACGGAACTAAACTGCTGCGCAGCCAGGTTGAGGAATCCCTGGGCGAACTGGTGGCGTTCGGATTAGTGGTTTCCGATAGTTTCGCCGGGCTGCGCGCGTTGCTGACGCCGGCCAGCCGGAAGACCCATGCGGGCGCTCGGCGCAAACATCGCGAACCCCTTTACGACATGGCCAGCGCCGGCCGTTGGTCGCTCTTGCAGCGCCAACCCCACAAGTCGGTAGCGTATGACAACGCTGAGACAATCGATATTGTGGCCCGCACTCTCTTGAAGCGCTACGGCGTCGTCTTCAAGCGCCTGCTTGAGCGCGAAGGAATTGCCATGCCCTGGCGTGTATTGCTGCGACACTATCACCGGCTGGAAGCGCGCGGAGAGATTCGCGGCGGCCGCTTTGTGGCGGGCATCTCCGGCGAACAGTTTGCACTGGCGGAAGCTGTAGGGATGTTGCGCTCAGTCCGCCGCGCCCGCACTGAGAGTGTGGATCTATTTGGGGCCGGCTCTCGTCCCCAAGTCGATTCGCCACTGGCGGGCAATGAAACCCAGTCGGGCGAACTCCCGGAAAGCCTTGTCTCAATCAGCGCCGCGGACCCGTTGAATCTCGCCGGCATAATCACGCCCGGCGGGCGAGTTACGGCGCACACTTCCAATCGCATCCTCTATCGGGACGGTGCGCCTATCGCCAGCCTCGAAGCCGGTGAAGCAAAATTCCTGGTGGAACTAAGCCGGACGTTGGAATGGAAAGCCAAGGCTGCACTGCTCAGGAAAGCGACTCCACCACAACTCCGCACCTACCTGCGCCGTCCGGCGTAGGTTTCAGTGGGCAGTGGGCGGTCGGCAGTGGGCGGTCGGCAGTGGGCAGATTGGGCTAAATGACATATGGAAAATCCCTTTCTTTTAAGGCAGCCTAGTTCTCCGCATTCCGCGGCATTCTTCTTGCTCCTCTGAAATAGGGACTGCGATCCAACTAAAAAGTGGATCGTTGCCAGACAGTTTTCTGCCAACTGTACGTCAAAACTACAGGCGCGCTTTTCGTCGCGCGCCCGATAACCAGGGGAGGATCTCATGGCTAAGGAAGCTCAGAAACGTGAATTGATTGATACCGGCTCAGATAAGCGCTACGTCCGCAGAAATGAAAAGGGACAATTCGATGAAGTGGATGATGTCGGCCGCTCACTGTCTCAGGATGTTCGCCGGCATGCCAAGACGGAGGTTAAGTCAGGTCAGGGCGATAAGGGCGATCAAAAGCCGAAAAAGAAATCATAGGCGCGTTTGTGACAGGTGCCCGTCGTGTTGACTCAGGCAAACTCACTGTAAAGGAGGAATCATGCCACGCGGAGACAAAGGGAGTTATACAGACAAACAGAAACGCCAGGCCGAACACATCGAGGAGGGTTATAAAAAGAAAGGCCTTTCCACGAAAACGGCGGAGAAGCGAGCCTGGGCCACGGTAAACAAAGAATCAGGCGGTGGTAAGAAGAGCGGGTCCGGCAGGAAGAAGAGTTCCAAGAAGGGCTAAGTTGTAGGGGCGGCCCTCCGTGGCCGCCCCCTTCGTCTTCAACTTGCAGCAAAATCCAAGGGGGTGGCCACGGAGGCCACCCCTACAAATTATCTGGGGGTTTTTCTTCGCGATGCAGACCTTTGGCGCGGCAGCCCGAAAGCCTTAAACGGAAGATTGCAGCGGTCGCACATCAAGTTCTGCAATAACAATAGCCGGAGCACCAGGGGAGAGCGCCGGTAACCTGGGACCACGCGCGAACTTCCGCACTTGGGGCACTTGCGTCTGAGTAAATCCTTGAGAGACATCTGAAAGCTTTTACCCAGGCCGGACCGAGACGTTACGTCTGCTGTCTGAAAACAGATCTGCTAATCAACTCGCCGGCTTGTGAGGTCCTGGGAAACTCCTGACAAATCTGACTGACTCAGTTCAGCATACGTGTCAGCGGAATATTTTGCTAGTCTCAGGCTCAGTTGGGCTACAGTTTCGTGTATATTGCCTCGTTGAGAATCACCGCCGGAAGACAATCAGGAAATGAACCAATATCTCGGACTACTGAAACATATTCTCGATACCGGAGTAGAAAAAAAGGACCGCACGGGTACCGGAACGATTAGCACGTTTGGATACCAGATGCGCTTTGACCTGGCAGCAGGGCTGCCAATTGTGACGACTAAAAAGCTTCACCTGCGATCGATCATTCACGAACTGCTTTGGTTTCTAACTGGCGATACCAACATTAAGTACCTCCAGGAAAACAAGGTGCGTATTTGGGACGAGTGGGCGGATGCTAATGGAGACCTGGGTCCAATTTATGGCAAGCAGTGGAGAAGTTGGGAGAGCACCGCTGGCCGGACAATCGATCAGATAAGCGATGTCATAGATCAGATCAAAACGAACCCGGATTCTCGCCGGCTAATCGTTTCCGCCTGGAACGTCGGAGAGATCGACAAAATGGCCCTGGCGCCGTGTCATGCGCTCTTTCAGTTTTATGTGAGCGAGGGAAAGTTGTCCTGCTTATTATTTCAACGCTCAGCCGATACGCTGCTCGGCGTGCCCTACAATGTGGCCAGCTACTCGCTACTGCTCCACATGATCGCGCAACAGACTGACCTGGCGGTGGGCGACTTCATCTGGACCGGCGGCGATTGTCACATCTACTCGAATCATGTTGAACAGGTGAAGTTGCAATTAACGCGTGAGCCCTATTCGCTACCGCAACTGGTTCTCAAACGCAAACCTGACTCAATCTTTGATTACAAGCTTGAAGATTTTGAACTGGTAAACTATCAAGCCCACCCTCATATCGCCGCGGCGGTCGCTGTCTAGCTTTCTACTTCAGTTTCAATCGAAACACTTTATACGGCGGCGTGCGCTTGTCTTCGTTTCCGTTGAAAGCCGGCATCAGGTGAAACTGCGAAGCCGAGAAGAGTAGATCCCCTTCATTGCTCATCGTTATCGTGTCGGGCCACAGAAAATCTGCCGCCCGCGCGACGACCTCGATCCGGCCGTCCGGGCGCAGCACCTTGATTGCATTCCATTCCAAGGATGTCAGGTAGAGGTTCCCGTCCGCATCAAACTCCAGTCCATCCGTGGGTTCGATCACGGCCACGCGCTCAACAAGATTTCCCAGCGCCTCTGGTGACAGCGATTCGTCGAGCAGCGCGCTGATGGCCACGCGATACAGCGTCCGGCCAACCAGGGCCTTGTAGTACAAGTGTTCGCGCTGCGGATCGATGGCTATCCCGTCGGAGTGAACCTGAGGCGTAGTGTTATCGGCAAACTTCCAGGGGCGTCCGCCTATGATCGGCTCGACGCTCGGCTCGGCTTTGGTTGAGGCATGATCTTCAAGCAGGCGTCTGACCTTTCCGGTCGTGAGGTCCAGCACCACGATCGCCCCCAAACCTGAGTCGCTCATGAATGCGGATCCGTGGGCAAACCGCACATCGTTCAAATACGCTTTCGGCGGCGCGCTCTCATTATCAAAGTGATAGGTGCGCTCGACTTCGTTCGACCCCAGATTAACTTTGAGCAGCTTAGCCCCGCCGGGAACCACCTCCAGAAAGGCAGGTGACGCCGGATCCAGAATCCAGAGAGCGTCATCATCATCAACGACTACACTTTGCACGGACACGAAGTGGTCGCGGACAGACTCGTCGGGGATCTTGTCCCAGTCGTTGAGCGCCGCGTTCGGATAAGGCACGAGCGAGCCATCAGCGGCGAGCTCCGCGACCGACGGTGTCGGCTCATCAATCCACCTGGGGAAGTTCACGAAGATGCGGCCGGTCCTGGAGATTGCGACGCCAGCGATTTGCTTCGGCGTCTGGGCGGCGATGGTATAGTAGCCGACGCCTGTCAGCCATCGCAGCAAGCCGGGAGGATCGTCCATGACCGCTTTCGGATCGAACATGGGCCAGATGTAGAGGACGCCTTCGCCATCGAGCCGAAAGAAGTTGTGCAGCGTATATTTAACTCCCTTGGTCGTTGTCATCTGCCAGACGCCGCTCGCGGTCGGGAAGTCCACGGCGATCGAAATCACGTTCACCGCTGCCACCCGAGTCGAGACTCCGGTCACAAACTTTCCAACCTCTTCGCGTCCCTTCATGGTGATGCCGCTGATAGGACTGAGGAATTCGATGTGGGAAGAAAACTGCACCTGGGAAAAATCACCAGTCCCGAAACTTCGGAAGTAGGTATCGATAATGCTGCGATAGGTTTCTTTGTCCAGTTCTTGAGAGGTCATGGCAATGTCCTTCCTGTGAGCTTGGGTGAGTTCGGAAGGGCGCGATAATATCCTGCGGACACCAGCGTCGCAAGTTTTTGCAATTGGCGAGGAGGGCCTGTTGTGGTTTCCTAACTACCCAAGCGCAAAACTGAAGTTTTGCGTTACGACTTTATGGCAATCATTGGCATCGTCGCGGTTGATCGAAACGGCGCTATCGGCAGAGGCGGCCGGTTGCCGTGGCACTTTTCTGCGGATCTCAAGTTTTTCAAACACACCACCACGGGCCATACAGTTGTCATGGGCCATCGCACGTGGCTGACGCTGCAAAAGCCACTACCCAATCGTACCAACATCGTCTTGAGCAGGACTTCCGAGATTGAACCTCAACCGGCGCTGACCGTGATGCGCGATGTGGATTCCGTACTCGCCCTCAACCGCGAACCCGCCGCGCATATCTTCATCATTGGCGGCGCGACCATCTACGAAGCTTTCCTTCCTTTTATTGACCGCTGGATAGTTACTTATGTGCCGCTGACCGTGACGGACGCGGACACCTTCATGCCGGAGAATTATTTGGCTGGCTTCGAGCTTTCTGAAGTGCGGCAGCTGGATGAGGAACTACAGGTAAAGTTTTACGAGAGATAAGCTTTGTAGAAATGGCACTCCGTGGCCGCCCCCTTCGTAGGTTCTGAGTATTCAGAATGGAGAAGGCATACGAAGGGGGCGGCCACGGAGTGCCGCCCCTACAAAGTAGTCGGCGCATCCAGTACATCGTGTCGCGTAATAATGCCCGTGATCCGTCCGTACTCTTCCACCAACACCGCCTGATGTGTCTGCAGCTTACTCGTTACTTCGCTAATGCTCGTATCCACATCGACGGTGGGAAAACTTTCGTCCATCACTTCACTGACGGTCGCCTCCAGCAGCTCGCGATTACGCAGCACCTTCGAGAGCACGCGGCTTTCGCGCATCGATCCCACGGACCTGCCGTCCTCAATGACCGGGATCTGCGTGACACTCATCTCGCTCATGGTCGCCAGGGCGTCGGCAATCCGAGTTCCGGGGGTCACCGAAATCAGCGTTGCCGGTCCCTGTGCTCCCTTGGTCTCGCTGATCAACCCGGCCGTAATTTTCTGCGGCTCCAGCAATCGCTTCTCTTTCATCCATTCATCCGAATGATGCTTCGTCAAATAGTGTTCGCCCGTGTCACAAATAATAAAGACCACCACGGCATTCTCATCCAGATCGCGCGCCACACTTAAAGCCGCCGCCAGGTTTGTTCCCGACGAGCCGCCGCAAAAAATTCCTTCCGTGCGGCCCAGTTGGCGAGAGAGCTCAAACGACTCGCGATCGGTGACGTTGATGACTTCGTCCACGTATTGCAGTTGCGCATTTGGCGGCAGCACTTCCTGCCCGATGCCTTCGACCAGATAGGGAGTCGTTTCCTGGATTTTTCCCGTGTCCTTATATGTCTTGTAGATCGAACCATACGGGTCGGCGCCGACAATCCGGATGTTCGGGTTCTTTTCTTTCAAGAACCTGCCGGTGCCGGAAATCGTTCCCCCGGTGCCGATGCCGGAGACAAAGTGCGTGATCTTGCCGTCCGTCTGTTCCCAGATCTCCGGGCCCGTGGTGCGATAGTGCGCGTCGGGATTTGCCGGATGTGAGTACTGATCGGGATAAAAGGAGTTGGGCGTCTCGGCCGCAATGCGCCGCGCAGTTGAAACATAGTGATCGCGAGTCCCCGGCTTGGCGGACACGGGCGTAATCACGACATCGGCGCCAAGGGCTTTGAGGTAACGCGACTTTTCCACCGAAGCTTTATCGGTCATGACAAAAATGCATTTGTATCCCTTAACGGCCGCGGCCAGGGCCAGGCCGATGCCCGTGTTGCCCGACGTCGCCTCGACGATGGTGCCACCCGGTTTCAGGGTCCCGGCTTTCTCCGCGAATTCAATCATGGAAATCCCTATGCGGTCCTTTACCGAGAAGCCGGGATTCAAGTTCTCCATTTTTGCGAGCACGGTTGCTTTCACACCCTTGGTCATGCGCGAGAGTTTCACCAGGGGCGTGTGCCCAATCAGACCCAGCACGTTCTCGTAGTAATTCATTTGCCTGTTAGCCTTCGATCTTTTGATCTCGATGTAGGGATTACCGCACAAATGTATCAGATAAAAGACGATGTCAGAACCGCCTGCGGTAGCGGGCGGTTTAACTAACCCTGCAGCCTTGGGAAAAATCAGCAGCGCGTTCGAAGCGAACAACTGACAATGTCTAAGGCCTTCGTTCGTTCGTGTCTTTTTAGTGAGCTTCGAGGGCGTTCGTGGACCGTGGGCTTATGATTCGAAGTCATACTATTCACAAATCACACGAAACTCACTAACAACACGAAAAGAAATCTTATGCAAAGCCATCAAACCGCTCGCTACCGCAAGCGGTTCTGACGGCATAGGTCCTGAGCGATCATCTCACCAGCTACGCGATGCCCCAACTGGTTCCAGTGACCGTATCCGATGTTACCGGGAAAACCATGCAGAAAAGCCTGGTTCTGATCTGCGTACGACTGCAGCGCCGGAGCCAGCGTTATGACCGGAATGTTTTCCGCCCGGCAGAAACTCTCTATCCGTTTATCGGGATAGAAAAGATCCGGCACGCCCAAGCGGCGCTGGAAACCCTGCCGCACTTCCTGGTTAGGATAAACCTGTATTCCATTACTCAATGTCACAACCAGGAAGGCGGCATTATGACTCTGCACCTCGTCGCGCATCGCGGTCATTAACGCTTCGGTGACTTGCCATGCATTCTGCCAGACGTCACTCGCAGGTTCGCGATAGATGACATTATCGACTCCTAGTTCGTCTTCCGAAGCCACTGCCGCGGGAGGACTCGCTTGCATCACCTGGGTCACAACCGGGGCCGCGCGCTTTGCAGTGAGCCAGATTTTCAACTTTAGCTGCGCGCGCTCAATCGCCTGCACCACACGCAAATGGTCTTCGAACCAGCGACCCACGCCGGCGATTGCTGACTGGCGCCATTGAAACGTCCGCGTTCTCTTGAATGAATCATCGAGCGTTAGTTTGCCATCCTGGAGCGTGAAGTATGGAATGCGGTTTGTCTTCTTCAAGACACGCACATTGTCGCTGATGTCATTGTTCGTGGTAACGGTCAACACAACCAGGTCGGGGGAGTATTTCCAGACTTGTTCGCGCAGCGTGATTAACTCCTGGGCCGTACCGTAGCCGGAGACCCCAAAGTTAATGACCTCGATCGCTTTCCCGCCAGCGCCGCCGCACTCCTGAAGTTTCCTTTCCATAATCACCCAGAAAGCGTCCTTCATATCAACGGGAAACGCCTCTGGATACGAGTCGCCCACTAGCGCAATCCTGAATGTCCCCGGTGGTTTGGCGAACGGATGCTCGCGATCGCGCAGGCCGTCACTGTTAATGGAAACGAATGCCTTCCCTTCCTTCATGTACCAGCCTTCCTTGCCGGGGCGCAGCGCATAACCGCGCGTTGCGTCGGGCTGGTAGAATTCAGGATAAGAAAAGCCCGCGACGCGCAACATGACTTCGGCGAGCAAGGCGCCGATCAGAAGACCAAATAGAACCAGCAGCAACTTTCCCGCGAGCGCCTTCAAGCGGCCGGGCTTCCCGGCAACGGATGTCTGTTGCACGACGTCGTTCTGGGGCGTTGGATTCATGATCGTTGCGTCAGAAGCGCGGCGCTCTCATCGTGTTAGGTAAGACGAAACTGAGAGCTTATATTTGATGGCCGGCTTATTCAAATTCCGCCGCTGGGGCTAGTCGTTCCTTGGGACCCTTTGACCGTTGTGGATGAGAGGCGAACGCTCTTCAGCCGCGTTAACGCGGCTTTCCCGCAGGGTTACTAGACCCGGCGTTTTACGCCGGGGACACCAACGGCCAGATGAGCGAGAGCCCGTTTCAACGGGCTTCGGGAAACGCTTTAGCATCCAGATGATCAAAAGCACGCTGAAGCGCGCTAACTGATAAAAGGCCGCCTCTGTCCCCAGCGCTACAAGCGCTGGGCTATCAACCCTTCGGGAAAGCGGTCTGGAGACCGCTCGCAGCGCCACAGGTAGCGCAACTACGGAGTGGCTCGGTAAATGACTCACAACTAACAACCAGGCCTCCCTCCTCGCGCGTGCCGCAACCTGATATATTCCTACCCATGCGCATACTGATTGGCACGCCCGAGCAAGGAGCCCACGGCGGCCCCGCCGCGTGCGAGCCACCGTTCAATGATGAACTGCGACGGCTGGGCATGGAGGTGGATGAAGAGGTTTACACCTTCGGTACCAATCCTGGCGTGGTTGGCCGAACCAGACGGGTCCTGCGAACTGTGAGTCGCTTTGCCGATCTGGCAGCCGCGGGCAATTACGATCTGATTCATCTGAATACCTCGTTCGATACTCTCGCACTGTTTCGCGATGTGCCTACCGTACGCAGTCTGAAGGGATCTGGCGCCCGACTCTTTCTCAAGTTTCATGGTTCCGATGCAAGTCTGCTTCACACCAGCAATCGCCTGCTGCGATACATGGTCCGTTATCTACTGTCCCGCGCTGATGGCATTGGAGTGCTGTCGTCAGAAGAACGCGCCAATTTTCTCCGCGCCGGAGTTCCCGCCGCTAAAGTTTTTCAGGTCAAGAACGTGGTAGCGCCCAGCGTGGTCCCCGGAACTACTCAATTCGCGGCGCAACTGAAAGTTGCCAGCGACACGCCACTGCTGCTCTTCATTGGCCGCTTCATTCCCGCGAAAGGATTGTTGGATTGTATTAAGGCCTGCAAACTACTCTTCGATAACCAGCATGATTTCCTGCTGCTGTGCGTGGGCGATGGCCCCTCGCTTCCGGCAGCCAAGGCCACAGTGGACGAATTGGGTTTGGGATCAAGGGTGCGGTTTTTCGGTTATATTCCCGAGACGGAAGCCGCGAAATTCTATGCCAACAGCACTATGCTGCTCTTCCCCACTTATCACTACGAAGGCTTCCCCATGGTCATCTTCAATGCCGCCGCCGCCGGCCTGCCAATTCTAACCACCCGAATCCGCGCCGCCGCCGACTTTCTGACAGAGCCCGACAACTGCCTCTGGGTAGAACCAAAAAGACCAGACCTCCTGGCTGAAAAGATTTCAAAGTTGATAAGTGATTCTGATTTGCGAAACAGGATGGCTGAGAACAACAAAGCGCTGGGCGCGCAACTCTCCGCCGAGATTGTCACCAGCGAGTATCTGGAAATTTATCGGGAGATAGTCAAGCCGAGCATGGACCATCGACGATAGACGATGCAGGCTAACTATCGTCAATGGTCCATGGTCTATGGTCTGACCGCTTGACCTTCACAACCTCACTCTTATAATGAATTTCCAACGTGGCGGGGTAGCTCAGATGGTTAGAGCGTGGGATTCATAACCCCAAGGTCGGCAGTTCGATCCTGCCCCCCGCTACCACTTGTACAGTGATCAGTTAATAGAACGGCGGGATTTCCCGGAGAGTTCTCGGCAAACACAGAAAACCCCTGAGTTACGTCGCGAAACTCAGGGGTTTGAGGTGTTCGCCGGGACCGGAATTACGTGTTGCTGTTTGACATCACTTTTGGATGAAGGTGGCGCCTGTGCCTACGGTGTTTCGGGTGCCTTCTTCGGGCACTACTCCTCTTGGCGCTCTTGTCTTGCCCCATTCCACGGGACGAGTTGTCATTCATGTTCTGAGCTGAACCGACCAGGGGCAAGCCCAAGGCGAAAATGAACAGGACGGCGATGGTTAATATTCTTTTCACAGTTTCCCCTTATCCGAGTCTAATTTGTAAGAGCATGAAGCTTGTATTCCTAAATAGCAGCGGAGTCAAGGCTGACAGGCGCAAGTCATTGTCGTGCGATTATCCAAGGCTGCGGTTCAAATTCCCGACGATAAAAAACCCGGGGATGCTGAATCTCGTTTTCCGGCTGTAACCGATGTGTTGCCGAACTCATTTGCCCACGCTTTGATCCTTGTTCCTGCGCACGCAGTTGCTCTTGCAATTGAGGCACGCGCCGGGTGGCGTAGTCCAACCATTCGCGGACATCGATCGCTTTGTCGTGTGAGACGTCCACCTCCGGACTCTTGAGTCCCTCCCTAATCAACACATCAGTCAGAAATCCATGATGAAGTTCCCTGTTTTCCTGCGCTTCCTCATAACTCTGCGCGGCGGTCAGGATGTACATTCCTTTTTCATATGCTAACTGTGCCAGGCCCTTTGAGTTCATCGGACCTTGGCGCGGATCCTTCGCCGCGAGGATCTGACCTGATTGGCACGAATCAAGTATTAGAAGTAAGCGACCGGCATCGAGTGGCCTTAGAGCCAGCTCAAGGTCTTTATCGGTAATGCTATGGGCTTTGACAATCTTCAAGGACGCTGCGGTAAGCTCATTACAGCGCCCCCTACTGATGCCCAGATCAGACGGCACCAAGTAGAACCTATCCCCCTGGGCCACACCATGGCCTGCGAAGAAGATGACAACTGTATCTTCCGGTTTGACCTTGATTGCCAACTGGGCCAGCTCATTCAGGATGTTGGCCCGGGTCGCCCGCTCGTCGTATAACGGCACGACTTTGATATTCTCAGGAGGCAGTCCGAGTCTCCTCTGTTGGTGCGCAAACTCCGTCGCGAAGGTTTCGGCGTCCGCCCGCGCGTAATTCAACTTGCAGTCAGAGTCCGCGTAAGCATTAATTCCAATGGCCACTATGTAAGTTATGGCGTCGTGCTTCTCCGTTCCCATGATCTCCACGGGTGCGGCATCTACGCTTTTGATGTTGTCATGATTGAACGCGTACGCGGTGAACTCGTTCTTCCCGGCGATGATGGGAACCGTAGCCTCGCAGCTTACTCGGCGCGGGGCATTGGGTCGTGGCGCGAGAAGTTGTTGACAATGATCCTGGGGGCCGAGTTTGAAGGCATTTCCTTGCCACAGCTTGACGAGGGAGCCGTTTCTAAATAAGCGTAAGTCCTCCGCTCCACTGCCTAACGGCATCAATCTGCTCCGCGATGGTTGTCTGCGTTTGCGTCCGGTGCTTTCAGCTTGAGGATTAGGCTGAGCGATTAGACCGCGCGACTCTTCGACCTCGATCCTTAGCGTCGCATTCTGCACTGCGGAGGACCCTTTCTGGGACGATACAAACTTTACCGACGGCTGGCGACGATCAAGCTGCGCAATTTTACTAGACGCAGTTGGCCGCTGGCCTGACGTAATCTCCCCGAGCAGGCCAGGATGATAGAACTCACTGAAAAATGCTTCAACCGGAGCGTAGTCGAACGTATTGTTGTTGAATCTCCAAATGATCTTGTTCCAAGCGGCGGGTGAGCCGTCAAACAACCCGTCGGGGGTGACCACCAACCAATCATTCTCGTCGAGTGCGATCAAGCTGCAGGCCAGAACTCCGCCTCGCAATCTGATGAGATTTATGATCCCATTCTTCCCCAATTCCACTTTAAGTCCGCCGTTCATTGCCGTCGAGATGTGTTCGTTTCCTCTAGCTAGTGAAGCGTGGTTCTTGAATGTAAATAATTCTTGATTCGTGTTGAGGTTCCAAAGCTTGATCGTGCTATCTACGCCTCCGTAGGCGAGGAGACTATTGTCAGGGGAAAACGCGACTGTCTTAACATTCTTAGTGAGATCAGGAAGTCGTTGTTGTTCCTGTCCGGTGTCGACACTTATTAATCTAACAGCCTTCCCGTCGCTGGAAGCTAGTGTCTTCCCATCCGGCCTAAGACCAATCGCTACAATGGCACCCTTCGTTGAAAACATTATTCGACTGGAGCCACTTTCCAGGTTCCACAGTCTTGCCGTGCCGTCGGCGCTGCCACTGGCTAACGTCTTTCCGTCCTTTCGAAACGAAACTGACCAAACCCAAGAGGTATGTCCTGTAAAGCTCCTCAATTCCAGTCGGCGTGCTACATCCCACAACCTTACGGCATTGTCCCGGCCACCGCTTGCCAGCGTCTTCCCATCGGGACTGAACGCTACCGAGGTAACACCGCCGGAATGCGCGTTGAGCGTCCGCAATTCTCTTCCGCTCGCTACTTCCCAGAGTTGTATGGTTCCGTCAGTGTTACCGGATGCTAACGTCTTACCGTCGGGACTAAATGCGACGGACCAAAACCGATCACCTCCTTGAATTGTGAGAATTTCGTTTCCAGAGGCAGTGTCCCACAACCTGATGAATCGGCCGTCAGTGCCTGCGATAGTCTTCCCCTCTGGGCCAAAGGCAATTTGCAAGATCGACAAGCCGTGTCCCGCCAGTGTTCGCAACTCGCGACCGGTCGCCACTTCCCATAGCTTGATCGTCCCGTCATCGACACCAGCGTCGCTGGCACTCGCTAGCAGTCGACTCTCAGGACTAAACACGACTGACCAAACATACGAGGTGTGCTCCGTCTGCACAACGAGCTCGGGCGTATCCGCCAACTCAGGCTTCTGGGCGAAGACAACAACAGAAGGAAGCAAAAGCAACAACCCGATACTGAGCAGAAAGCGAATCTGCATACCGCATCTGGATCTGTTCAAGTGTTCTTTTTTCCATTGGGCCCCTTGTTCAAGAACTGCCATGTCTCGCAGGATAGCATTTGCCAGTCATAAACCCTCGATAGCTTCCTCACGGAGGGAACCTAGCTATCCATTTGATCCCTGCACATCAGGCTGAGGCTTTCCACTTCCGTGGCCCTTAGAATTTTCGCAGTACCGAAAAGCCTGAGTTCACTCATGTCGAAACGTGAGGAGATGGAAACGCTCACGCTGCTCCATAGTTCCAACCTCCGGTTCCCTATTTAAGCTGGAAAAGCTTGAGTGCCCGTCGGCACGGGTTGTAGAATCGCTGCCAAAATTTACCCTGCACTCCACTTCGAAAGGACTCCTATGCGAATTCTACAACTCTCCCTGATGGTGGCTGTGACCAGCGTGACCCTGATCGCTTTTCAGAAGACTCCTTTGGCTCAAACGCCGCAGCCGGCATCGGGGCACGTTCACTATGTTGAACCGACGCAACAGCCCAAGTCTGTAACCGGCGCCCTCGCGCCGCGGTTGCAGAAACTTGGGAGCCACATGTTTCCCGTATCCACGCGGAACCGGCAGGCGCAGCTCTTCATGAACCAGGGGTTGAACCTGTCGTACGCGTTCAATCACGCGGAAGCAGGCCGCGCGTACAGAGAGGCGGAACGTTTGGATCCTGGTCTCGCGATAGCGTACTGGGGCGAGGCCCTGGCACTCGGGCCGAATATTAATGCGCCGATGGATCCAGCCAACGAGCCGAAAGCGCTGGCAGCAATTCAAAAAGCCGTCACGCTCAAGGCAAAAGCATCTGCACGCGAGCAGGCGCTGATCGACGCGCTGACACGGCGCTATTCGGGCCGCGCAGAAGATCGCAGAGCTCGCGATCAGGCGTACGCCGACGCCATGCGCGAAGTGCATCAACGCTTTCCCAACGATCAGGACATCGCCATGCTCTACGTCGAATCCGTGATGGACCTGCGGCCCTGGGGTTATTGGACGCGAGACGGCACGCCTTATGAAAGGACCGCGGAAATCGTAGCGCTGACTGAAAAAATCATCGCGCTCAATCCGCAGCATCCAGGGGCACTGCATCTTTACATTCACTTGATGGAAGCGTACCAGGCGGAAAAGGCTGAGCCGGCTGCTGATCGTCTGCTCACGCTGATGCCCGCCGCCGGCCACATGGTCCACATGCCCGCGCACATCTATCAGCGCGTGGGCCGTTATGCCGACGCCGCGCGCAGCAACGAACTCGCGATTGCCGCTGATGAAGATTACATCTCACAGTGTCGCGCGCAGGGCCTTTATCCGATGGCCTATTATCCCCACAACCTGCACTTCCTCTGGTTTGCGGCGACAGCTGACGGCCGCAGCGCGGTGGCCATCGCCGCCGCGCGGAAAGCGGCATCAAGAGTTAACGATGAAACTTTGAAAGCAGTGCCGCTGCTCGCCGGTTTCCGCGTCGTGCCTTACTACGCGCTGACGCGTTTCGGAAAGTGGGACGAGATGTTGCGCGAACCTGAACCGCCGCCGACCAGCGCGTATCTCACCGGCACCTGGCATTACGCGCGCGGCACCGCTTTCCTCGGCAAAGGAGCGACTGACTCGGCCGATCAGGAACTCACAAAGTTGGATGAGCTGATGGCGGACAAGTCGCTAGATGGGCCGCTATTTTCGCCGAATACCGGTCGCATGGTGCTTTCCATTGCGAGAGAAGTTCTGGGCGGCGAAATTGACGCGGCCAAAAAGAATTACGATGCGGCCATCGCGCACCTTGAGCGTGCGGTGCGACTGGAAGACGCTCTGGTATATACCGAGCCGGCTGAGTTCCACTTTCCGCCGCGCCACGCGCTGGGCGCAGTACTGCTGGAAGCAAACCGGCCGGCCGAAGCGGAGACTGTTTATTGGGAAGACTTGAAGCGCAATCGCGAGAACGGCTGGTCGCTGTTTGGCTTGATGCAAGCCCTCAAGGCCGAAGGCAAGAATGAAGACGCAGCGCTGGTCGAGTCGCGCTTCAAGAAGGCATGGGCCCGGGCCGACGTTAAGGTAATTTCATCCCGCTTCGCACAATGAAGGGGGCCAGCCCGCGAGTATCGCCGCGCTAAACCACAAACTTATAACCGTGGCCGCGCATGGTGAGAAAATGGCGAGGCTCCTTCGCGTCGTTTTCCAGCTTCTGCCGCAACCAGCCCACGTGAACGTCAACGGTGCGGGTCAGCGTTCCGCTTTCATAGCCCCAAACCTCGCGCAGGAGTTCAGCGCGCGACAGCGTAACGCCACGCTGGGCGATAAAGTAGCCGAGCAGTTGAAACTCTCGCGCGGAGAGTTCGACGGGCTTACCGTGGGTGAACACCTCGGTGCTGCGAAAGTTTACAATGACAGAGCCAAAGCTGAACGCGTCAAGGTGCTCCGCTGCGCTCACCGCGCTCACCGTCGCCCGGCTGCGCCGCAGCAAAGCTTCCAACCGCGCCAGCAGCTCGAGCGGCTCGAATGGTTTGCAAAGATAGTCATCCGCGCCCAGCTTCAGACCCAGGACTTTGTCGATTACCTGGCCCCGCGCCGTCAACATCAGAATCGGTGTCGTAACATTTCTTTGCCGCAAATCACGGCACACATCAAAGCCATTCTTGCCCGGCAGCATGACGTCCAGAATGATCACGTCGAAGTTGCCTTCGCAGGCACGCGCCAAACCCTTCAAGCCATCGGCGGCCGTCTCGACGCGATAGTCCTCCGCGTTGAGCAGGTCCGTCAGGGCCATCGTAATGCCCGAGTCGTCTTCAATTAAAGGATCTGGTTTGCCATCGTCGCTTTAATTTGGAGTGCGGTGACCTGTCACCGCACTCCAAACTAGGGCCCGGACCGCTCACGCCACCGGAAGATGCAACGTAAACGATGTCCCCGCACCTGCTGCTGATTGTACCGTCACGCGGCCGCCAAGCGCGCGCAGGTCGCGCTCGACGAGACTCAGCCCCAATCCGGTGCCGCTGGTCGGCGCGGCATTCACACTCTGTCCGCGATAGAAAGGTTCGAAGATGTGCGGAAGATCCTTGGGCACGATTCCCGGCCCGCGGTCGGCAACAGTGATTTGCACTTCCTGGCCCTTCCTGTTGTGCGCAGCACACGCGCTCACGCTCAACCACTTGCCTGGCGCAGCGTACTTCAGCGCATTCTCAAATAAATTCTTGAGGGCACTTTCCAACGCCGGCACATCAGTAAGCACCGGGGGCAGATCTTCTGCAAAGTGCCGCTCGATTTGCCACCCATCCTCTGCGAAACGCACGGCGTACTCGGCCAAAGAGCGTTCGGCTATCTCGGTCACGTTGGCCGGTTGTGGATCATAAACTCGACGACCCGATTGAATACCGGCAAAGCTAAGCATTCGCTCGACCTGATTGATCAGCCGGCGGGCTTCACGCTGAATTACGTCACCGTATTGTTGCACCCGGCCCGGGTCCTGGATCGTGCCCTGGGATAAGTTGTAGCTGGTCGATTGAATGACGGTCAGCGGTGTGCGCAATTCATGAGAGACCCCTGCCACGAACTCCATCTGTTGTTGCGCCAAACGGCGCGCGCGCACCGTGGCCAAGATCAGCATCACTGAGGTGGCGGCCAACAGCACAAGCATCCAAAAATTCAAGCCAATGGCGTGCTTACGCCAATACTCGATCAGCTCTTCATACGAACCGGCCTGGCTCTTCACCACCAACACCCAGGCGCCGGTGCCTCCTGGACCGCCGGCGATCTCAGCGAGCGGTACTCCGGGCGAGCCCGACACGATTGGTTGCTGGTCTGCCAGGGGCGCTGGCGTCACTTGAAGATCCTGCGGAAGTTTTGCGTCCAGCAAGACAATCCCCGCGTCAACCTGGGCCAACGATTCGATCGTCACTGTGGGCTCCCGGGCATAGATCAGGCTCAAGGGATCGCGGGCAACGATTGCCGCCTGAGTACGAGCGCCGCCAAAATGCCGCGCCACTAGTTCGGGAAGAAGATGCTCACGGAGATAGGCACGATCAAATTCAAGAAAACACCATCCCGTGAACCGCTGTGACTCCGGTATAAGCGAGGCGCCCTTAACGATCGGAAATATCACAACCGCGGTACCTTGAAAGAACGTAAGAACAGCTTCGGTCGACAAAGGCGGCGTGACGTTGCCGGATGAACTTTCCCGCTCCTCCAGGACCTGGCGATAACCCATAAACTCGGTGGGCCAGTCTGCACTCTTGAATTGGTCTGCGCCGGTCGGCAGCCGCCGGAAGACGACTCCCTGCTCGCTTTGCTTGCCGATGCTGATCGAGGCGAGTAGTTGAGGACGGTCAGAGTTGCGGCGCCATCGTTTGGCATTCTCGACCAGATAGGATTCGAGCGCGATATCGTCTCTTTCGACGGGCGGTGGCCGGAAGAAGGGCAGCGGTTGCAGCAGGGTGGCTCGGAAATCGCTGCGGAAATTCCGTAGCGTTCGCTCCACGTCTCCGCGGCGTTGCCGCCGAACGGCAGCGCTCATGCGATTGATCCCGCGGAATTGAAGCAAGCCGGCGAGCACCGTGACCAGCAAGACCACCACGCACGCCGGCACCAGCCAATTTCTTCTGAGACCTCTGACTCGATCGAACATCGCTCGCATTATAGCTTTCAAATTTGACCACGACGTCGATCGGACCAGAACTTTACATCGTCTTTACAAAACGGTCGTCACTTTACGAACACTTTACACAGCTCCGCCAAACTTTCACTTACCATAGCCGTCGACACAAACTTCAAGAGGAGAACTTATGCGTAAACTTACAATTCTATTCATGCTCTTTGCCGCGACAACCGTCGCATCTGCCCAAGGTCCACCAAAAACCAGCGCCGCTCAGCCAACAACCATTGCCGCTCAGTCTGACGCTAAAAAGGCTTTTGAAAAACTTAAGACCCTGGCGGGTTCGTGGCAAGGTACGGTTATCGACATACCGATCAACTTCACGATTCGCGCCGTGTCCAGTGGGACCGCGATTCTGCATGAGGGCGATACAAGTGGAGGCGGCCCCCCAAAACATGAAGTCACCATGTTCTACGTGGAGGCGGATCGTTTGCTGGCGACCCATTATTGTGACGCCGGAAATCGTTCTCGCTGGGAGGGGAAGTTGTCGCCGGATGGAAAGGCGATCGAGTTCAGTTTTCTCGATGTCGCCGGATCAACGCGGGGAGGATACCTGAAAGATATGACGCTCACAATAATTGACGCGGACCATCATACCGTAGGGTTTACTTTCGTTATGCCAGACGGTAAGCCGATTCAGTTGCGCGGCGAATTTCAACGGACAAAGTGATTGGGCCGATAAAGGATCGAAACAATGCGTTTGCCCATCTTAATAATTCACATTTGCGCCGGCAACGTAGGGTTACTGTCTGGCGCTGCCGCATTGTTTTTCCGGAAAGGTTCCTCGCGGCATCGCCTGGCGGGAAATATTTTTTTCCTTTCCATACTGGCGATGGCCTCAACCGCGGTCTACCTCGGCAATGTTTTCGGCGGCGCTTTTGCGCTCTACCTGGTGACCACGGGATGGGTGACTGTCAGAAGGCGCGAAGGGGAAACGAGAATCTTTGATTGGGGCGCGCTTCTGTTTGGCTTAGCGGTCGGAGTTCCCATCATGATTGATGGCTTAAGAATAATCAGCGGATCAAGTCCACCACGAGCTGGAGTTCCGGTGGGCATGATCTTGTTTCTTGGTTCCGTGGCCCTACTTGCTGCCGCGGGAGACGTTCGCATGCTCCTGCGTGGCGGGGTTTTCGGCAGACAGCGAATCTCGCGACATCTTTGGCGTATGTGCTTTGGGTTGTTCATCGCCACCGGGTCCTTCCTGGCACAGCGACGAGTAATGGCTTTCCTGGGCGGACCAAAAATTATGCTGCTGGCTGTCCTGCCATTGGTCCTGCTGATCTTCTGGCTAATCCGCGTTCGCTTCACAAAGGCATACAAAGGAAAGCCGGCGCCAGGCAGGGGCGATGTTCAGTCAGCGCCGACCTAGACTCTGTGGTTTTTCTTGTTCGGCGTGAATCCTACGCAAATCTAACAGGGAGAAATGTCAAATGAAACGCAGCGTTATGTTAACCATCACGTCTCTGCTCTCGCTCCTCTTGCTTACGTTTCACCTGGCGGACGACATCGTGCGCGGGTTTGAAAAGGGAGGGCTGATGAACCTGGTGGGTGGGGTGCTCATCTCCGTCGTCTGGCTTTACGGAACCCTTGTCCTTGCGGAACGGCGATCGGGGTACATCATCATGTTGCTCCTGTCGCTCTTTTCGTTGGTCGTCCCCGTCATCCACATGAAGGGGAAGGGTGTCGGCGTCACCAGCAGCCTCGGCCACACCGGCGGACACTTCTTTTTCGTTTGGACGCTGATCGCGATCGGCGTGTTCGGGCTCTTCTCCGCCATCCTTGCGGCGCGCGGATTGTGGAACCCGAAATGGGGGCAGTCCCGGTAGTCCAAAAACTCGACGGCACCGAGCCGGCCTGTCAGTAGTGTCTTGATTCGAAGTTGTGTGAGCGTTTTAATCCCCCTCCCTGCTGGAAGGGGGACGGGGGAGGGCTTAGCCAGATGTCTCCGTTACACTAAACGCGCGGCCTCGATGGCCGCGCGCCAATCTTGATTAAGCAACCTCACAGAGCGGCCCAGAGCTTAGAGACGTTTCCAGAATCGATGCCGCCAATGAAAGAGAGAGCGCGGCCATCGAGGCCGCGCGTTGGTGGCATCGTGAATCCAAGGTCTCAAGCCCTCCCTAGTCCCTCCCAGAGGGAAGGAATTAGCACTCTATCCGCGAACTCGAAACTTAAAGGCACCACCCGGTCTTATCGGGAGGCAGAACCCTCCGGTCGCTTCAAGATCTCCGCCAACCCCTGCAATCGGGTTGCGTCCGCCGTACTCTTCATCGTGGTTGCGTTCTTCTCCAGGGACATTCCCAAACCTTTAAGCTTTGCGAGTGACGCCTTATTCATGCTTGAACTTTCCGCAGTTTGAATCGCCTGCCGCAGACTCGCGATTTGACCAGCTGGCAAAGCTTGCGATCGCTCCAACTGATCCACGTATGCCTTCGCCACGACCAAGGTTCGCGGCCATTCGATTCTTTCCTGGTTCTGCACATTGAGTTCGGCTACGCGCACCGCTTTCGCGGCGTCTATTTCGTTCTGAGTCAGGTTCTTTGTCGGCGTCAGCTCCAGGATGTCCAGGCCGCGGGCGATCTCCGATGCGTAAATGTTGCCGTTGTACCAGTAGGCGGACCAGTCACCGCCGAGCACGAGCATCTTCGGATCAATTGGTCCGCGATCGAAATAGGCTATTTCCGTCGGATGCGTCGCGTCGGTGAAATCCATGACGGAGATGCCGCCCTGGTACCAGGACTGTACTTCTATATCGCGGCCCGGAACAGGAATGAGCGAACCGTTGTGGGCGACACAGTTTTCGCTATCGCCCTGGGCGGCCGGCAACTTGTAGTAGCTGGCAAAGCTCAGCTTGTTGTCCTTCACACTGAAAATCGCATCAGCGCCCCATTTGTTCGGGTCATTCGCCCGGCAGCGTGCGCCCAATCCCCCGCCCCACTCGTCGGTGAACACCACTTTTTTGCCGTCGTTCGAAAACGAGGCCGAGTGCCAATACGAATAGTTTGGATCGTTGACCGCGTCCAGACGCTTGGGATGCGCTGGATCTTTAATGTCCAGCAGGATTCCATTGCCGGAGCAAGCCCCGGCCGCCAACCCAATCGCCGAGTAAACAGTGATGTCGTGGCACTGATTGGTGTCCGATGGCTTCTCCAGACCGTTCTTGCCATGAGTACCGGCGTTATTCAGGGCGTTAAGCTTGCCTGTCTGCGGATCCATAAACAGTCGCGGACTGGATACGATCTTAGCGTCTTGCGGCGCCGCGAGTGGCACCTTAATTACATCAATGCGAAACAGCGCCGTGTTCGGATCCTTGTCTGGCGCTTCACCCGAACATCCCGCCAACTCTTCGCTCTGGCGAACAAAAGACGTTCCGGAGACGTAGATGTAGGCATTTGCCTTATCACTCGGATCGACTACCAGCGTATGCGTGTGCGAGCCGCGACAAGTTTGCACGGCGGCTACCTGCTTCGGATTCCGGACGTCCGTAATATCGAAAATCCTCACGCCGCGAAAACGATCTTTTTGAGCTGCCGGCAAGCCTGGCGCGGTCGGTTGCCCGGCGGCTGCTGGAGGATTAGCTGGAAATCCCTGTGCGCCACAATCCACCCGACCGTTCGGCATCTCAACCGACATAAAAAGCAGGTTCTTGTAAACCGACAAGTCCCCCTGTCCGCCGGGACACACCATCGACGTCAACAAGGCCGTTTTCGCTGGATTGGAGATGTCAAAAATACTGACGCCATAAAAATTTCCCTGAAACAGATGATTACCCTGGAACGCCAGGTCCGAATTCGCAAAAGCGAGCTGCGCCAGAACCAACTTCAAGGGCTTGGGCAGTTTCGAGGGATCGCCTACGCCGATTAGACTCAGACTCTTGTTAACATTCGGACTATCAGGATCGTCGGAGCCGAGTTGAAACGCGTCAGGTTTTTTGAAGAGCATAACGTGCTTCAGGCCCATCGAGGTTTCCGCCGCATCGTACATTCCGGGCGCGAGCTTCGCGCGCGGGTCATTGGCATCAGAGCCGGTCATTCCCGCCGGTAAGGGCGCCGCCGGTTCCGGGGCAAACGGATTCCCCCCTTCTTCCTGGTTGGCCGGCTTTGCTTCGGCCGGCTTCGACTCGGGAGACGGCGATGGCGCCGGCGTTTGCGCCTGGCTTCTGATTACAAAACAGAAGCAGAACAAGAGAGAAGCTACGAACAAGCGGAAAGACGCGGTTTGTACTCGATTCATCGTTTTCTCCTCGGAGGTTTTTCCCCCAGCATTGTTTTCATGATCCTGATCTCAGCACGTTGGCCACTATCGACGTCGGTTGCGAAATTGAACAGTTCAGCGTCCTGTCCCGCGCCGGCAGTGTCGAAGAGGTCCTTCACCATAGTCAGCGCGCCGCTGTGGTGTTGAATCATCCCAGTTAAGAACAGACGGTCGAACTCTTCGCCCTTCGCTCTTCTTAGAGCGGCCATCTGCTTTTCCGTAAGCATCCCGGGCATGAGCATTGAATGGCTCGAATGCATCGAATGGCCCGCCATATTCATGCCGGGCATCTCCGGCATCACCGGCGAAGTCGATTCGCCCCGGGCCTCCAGCCACCGCTTCATAAATCTTATTTCGGACGACTGGGAGTTGCTGATGCGCGCCCCCAACGACGCTAGATTCTTGTTAACAGTGTGGGATTCGATTAGCGCCGTCATCTCAACCGCTTGGGCATGGTGCATGATCATGTCCTGCATGAAGCGCGCGTCTTTCGGTGAACGTGGCGGGAGAGTGGCCCTCGTGGTTGAGGGCAGCGTCCTGGTCGGCTGGCCTGGCGCGCCAGGCTGCACGACGATTGGCGCCACGGGGGCCTGCTGCGCGCAGACCGGTGGGGAAAACAAGCCGGCAATTGTACTGCCGGCTATCAGCGCGCCGCGCAACGCTAAGACTGACATTACGGACCGGAGCATACTGCTGCTCTTGGGATGAAAAATTCTGATCCACATCGACTTGACAAGCATTGAGATGGCCCACTTTATCACAAAGCAGCACCAAGGGTCATTGGGGCTTCGGCGTGCGATTTGGACCTACCGCAGTGAGTGCGCGCGGGAGTGGGTCAGTTTGAAAATCTCATTAGCACCACTTCAGTGCGGTGATCTGGGAGAAGAGGATCCTGCGAACCGTTTTAACGGTTTACCTGGGAGAAACCGTTGAAACGGTTAAGCAGCAAGGCTCGACCATGAACACCTGACTGAAGTCAGGTGCTAATAAGATTTCAAACTGACCCACTATCTGCGCGCGCAGTCAATTGCCACCTTACTGAGCCAATGGTAAATTGACGGTTCACTTACAAAAAGATTCTGCGGCAGTAGTTCTCGCGGATTCGACTGAGGCGAAGCAACAAACCGCGCGGTGCTGCGCCTCAGACTTAAATCAACTGTTTGGTTGATGATGCGGCGGACAAATTGTTTCGAACTACGAAATGCACTCTCTGACGTCTGCGGACATCGCCTACATTCGGTCGAGTGGACGGGATCCAGAAGCCGTAGCGGCGCAAATCGAAATACTCAAAAGCCCCCGTGTCTCTGCGCCACTCATACGAGAGGCGGTCGTTGGCGACGGGATAGAGCAATTTCAAACGTATGATCTGGCTGCGCTTCTTGCCTTGAATGTAAAGGCCGCGTCGGAAGGTCGTATCTCCTCGTTCGTCCCCGCCTCAGGAAGTGGAACGCGCCTCTTTCAAAGCCTCCTTCATATCTATCGCAATCAGGAAACGGATTTAGAAGAGATTCGAAGGAAAGCCTCTCAGGGAAACGCTGCTTCCGCTGATGCTCTCGCAGTACTTGAGAACATAGAGTCTTTTGCGATCTGGCCCGAACTTGAAGGGCGCGGATGCTCGCCCCACTCCAGCCAGGAGATTCTTCAGACACTCTTTGGGAATGAGGGACTGCGATATCACGAACTACCGAAGGGACTGATTCCCTTTCATCGCTACGAGGACGACGTGCGCACCGCGTTCGCCGAACACATACATGAGGCCGGTGCAATAACCGCCGGTCGAAATAACAACTGCCGGATTCACTTTACAGTTTCGGCTGTACACCGGCGACGCTTTGAAGAAGATTGGCTACGCGAACAACCTGCATTAGAACGAGCGCTCGGGGTGCGATGCCAGGTAGAGTTCTCAGTGCAATCCCCGGCCACGGACACGATAGCCGTTGATCTCGACGGCAACCTCCGTCGTGACAACGCGGGCAACATCATCTTTCTCCCCGGCGGTCATGGGGCGCTGTTGCCTAATCTGGCCGCCACCGGCGGCGACATTGTGTTGATTAAGAATATTGACAATGTCGCGAGCCGAAGCCGTGCCGCCGAGGTCATAGAGATACGCAAACAGATCTCCGGCTTGCTCCTTCACATTCAATCACAGGTACACGAGGCGATTCGCAGTTTGCGACGAGATGACGATCCGAACGAGGCGCTGCAATTCCTCCACCGCCAGTTTGGCAGAAAGATTCCTCACTCCCGCACCGATGAAGCATCTCGCCGAGACTATGCGAGCGCCCAACTTAACCGTCCCCTTCGCGTCTGTGGAGTAGTGGCTACACTTGAACATGCGGGTGGCCGGCCTTTCTGGATGGATGTCGAGCAACAGGGTCCAATGCTGCAAATTGTCGAAGGCGCTGAAGTGGATCTGACTGACCCGGAGAAGAAGGAACAGTTCTTTCGCTCAAGATACTTTAATCCAGTCGACATCGCCTGTGCTCTTCGCGACGTCGATGGCAACCCGTTCGATCTCAATCGATTCACAGATCCGAGCAGAGCGATCATTGCAGAGAAGGTTTTGCAAGGAGTTCCGTCATTGTTATATGAGCATCCCGGTCTCTGGAATGGCGGCATGGCACTTTGGAACACGGTCTTCGTTGAGATACCGAGTTTCGCCTTCAACCCAGTTAAGAGCCTTTCTGATCTGCGGTCCCCCGGACACCTGGCGTGACATTTATTTAGCTTTGCGCCAGCGACGCTGGCTCTTTTCGGGTTGTTCGTGTGGTTAGTGGTTTCGTGAATCGTGAGCTTGGGATGGTGGGAACCCCGATTCACGAAATGACCCGGAACCCGAATCAAACCGAATTAGTATTGAGGATTGCCACCGTCCTTTTCCTGGTGATAAAGTCTCGCGACAACAACTTTCATTTATCGAGCGCATTTCCCGGGAGCGACCTTGTTTCTCGTTAGCACAACACAGACCAGATTGCCTTTTCTAACGCGTGTAATCGTGGTCGTCGTGCTCGTGTTTTCCTTGCTCTCTGGCGTAGCGTCTTTCAGCCCAGCCTCGGCCGCCGGACATCTCTGCACGATGGAATGCTGCGCCGGACTGGCGCCGCACGCAGCCGGTTCATGCCACATGGACATCTCGTCGCGCGGCCAGCTGGCGCCGAAAATAACACCAGGCAACGAACCGGAGAAACTCTGCGGAATCTCGCAGACGAATGGTGGCGCAATAAAGGGTGTCGCCGCCACCGTTATGGGAATGAAGGAGAGCGCCGGCTCATCGCGTGACCTGGACGATGTGACGATCGACGTCTCGGATCACTGTAAATCGAATTCCCAGTCCGAAGATCGTGACGCCGGTGCACACAATGATTCTCAGTTTGCGAGCTTCGCGACCGCGTCTTTTTCCCAGCCCTGCCCGGAACAGTGCGGCACGGGGCTGATTAGTTCCGGCGTGCGTGGTTCACGTCACACCGTGGCACTTGTTACCAATGCCCGACCCCGGCCGCCGACTCCGGCGGGAAAAAGTGAATACTGCAACCGTCATTTCCTAACCAGCTCAACCCTTTGTGAACAACTTCGTCCACGCGGCCCACCAACTTCTTCCTGATCCTGAAAACAATCCCGAATAGTGGGGATCCATACCACTTCGACTGGACACGGCTTTGCGTCAATCACGCATCCGTGCCCGTCGCTAACTGTGCTGTGGTATGCCCGGTCACCCAGCGTGTTCAGAGTAGCGACTTTAGTCGGGCTTTTTGAAAGGTAAAAAGCCCGAGGCTGGTGCTATGGACATAGCCTGACAAAAAAGGAAGCCACTCTCCCGACGTCTGATCTGATAGAAGGTCAGAACGCCGCGGTCACCTGTCTTTTAGGTTGAAGGAACCACGATGAATTTCTATGAAGTGCGACGGGCTCGCTTTCTTAAATCAACTTTCGTCGCGACAATTCTTTTGCTGGGCCTGCTTGGCGCTCTAAGCGCCGAGGCGCAGCAAACAGTCACGTCCGCGACGCTCAGCGGCCGGGTCCAGGACGCGAGCGGCGCGGTAATTGAAAGCGCTAGACTTACGGCAACCAACCTTGAAACCAATCAGAAACAGACGGCTATCACTGATGCTGACGGCCGCTACCGATTCCCATACCTCCAGGTAGGAAGCTACAAGCTCGCAATCGAGGCGCAAGGATTTTCGCCCGTCACTAAAGAATTAACGGTGACGGTCGGCCAAGCTTTGGATCTTCCATTTAAGCTCGAAGTGGCCGGTCTTTCAGCTCTGGTTAGCATTACCGCCGATGTGCCGGCGATCGAAACTCTGCGCACGCAGGTCACCGAGACGATTCGGCCCGGCGAGATCGACGGACTGCCTTTGAATGGCCGCAACTATCTCGACCTCGCCTTGCTGGTGCCGGGAATTTCGCCAACCAACACCGGCAGCAATCAACGCTTTGCCGAAACGTCCGCCGTCCCCGGCCAGGGAATCTCTATAGCCGGACAGCGCAACTTGTCGAACAGTTTCGTAATGGATGGGGTCTCAGCAAACGATGACGCAGCTGATCTCACAGGGACGTACTTCAGCGAGGAAGTCATCAACCAGTTTCAAGTGATAACTTCAGGCGGCATTGCCGAGTTCGGCCGGGCCTCAGGAGGCGTGGTCAACATCATCACCAAATCAGGCACAAACACCTGGCGCGGTCACCTGTACGGCTTTCTTCGCAATCAGCGCTTCGACGCTCGCAACCCTCTGGCGCCCACCAAAGATTTGCTCACCCAGGCACAATACGGCGCCTCCATCGGCGGGCCAATCAAACAAGACCGCACATTCTTTTTCACCAACTTTGAGCAAACGCGGCGAAACTACTCGGCGGTGATCACCATCGCCCCTTCAGCCGTCGCCACCATAAACACCCGGTTGAATGCGGTAGGATATCGGGGAGCGTTGCTCAGCACGGGTGTAACGCCGGCGAGCTTTGGTACTACAAACTTCTTCACGCGGGTTGATCATAAGCTGAATGAACGGAACCAACTCAGCGCGCGTTACAGCCTCTATCATGTCACCGCAGAGAATTCGCGCACTGTCGGTGGACTGAATGCTGTGAGCCGCGGATCGGGCCTCGACGATACGGATCAGACAGTGGCGGTCAGTAACATCACCACGGTCAACAGCCGGGCGCTGAACGAAGCGCGTTTTCAATTCACCAGCAGCCGCCTGGGCGCGCCCATCAACGACACCATCGGTCCGGCGGTGAGCATCTCAGGCGTCGCAAATTTTGGTACGGCTACGTCATCGCCCCTGGCGCGGGACATCAACCTGTTCGAAGCCGTCGATAATCTTTCAACCCAGCTTGGCGCGCATTCCCCCAAGGCCGGGGTGGACTTTCTCTACAACCGCATCAATATCGTTTTCCCCGGAGCGGTCCAAGGTGTTTATGCCTTCAACTCTCTAACCAATTTTCTGGGCGGCAACTACAGCACTTTTCAACAGGCCTTTGGAACACCCAGTCAGTTGCAGGCAAATCCCAACCTGGGTTTTTTCGCACAGGACGAATGGCGCGTAAGATCGGACTTCACCATTAACGGCGGTTTGCGGTACGACCTGCAGTTTCTGCCCAGTCCGATTCAAACCGACACCGACAACGTCGCGCCGCGCGTGGGCTTTGCTTACGCTCCTGGTCAACGCAAAACCGTGATTAGGGCGGGCTTCGGTCTCTACTATGATCGCATTCCGCTCCGGGCCACTTCCAACGCGCTGCAACGCGATGGCTCAAAGTACGTCGCCGTGCAGTTCGCTCCAACTCAGCCGGGCGCGCCTGTCTTTCCCAATGTGCTGGCGGTCCAGCCGGCGACATTTATTACGAAGCCAAACATCACCCGCATCGATCCGGACATTGAAGCCAGTTACAGCGAGCAAGCGAACGTGCAAGTTGAGCGGGAACTGCCCGGGAATTCGGTAATCTCGGTAGGTTACCTGCATCTGCGCGCACTGCACATCATTGCCTCGCGTAATGTGAATGTGCCGACTGTGCCGGCATCAGCGGGCGTTCCGAATCTGGGCCGGCCCGATCCTAACTGGGGCAACATCGCACGTTACGAAAGCTCCGGCGACTCTTCGTACAACGGCATGGTCCTCTCATTCAATCAGCGGGCGGCGCGCTGGGCCAACCTGCGCTTGTCATACACTCTGTCGAAGACTACGGACGATGCCGGAAATTTCTTCTTTTCTACGCCGCAGAATAACTTCGATCTGCGTGCGGAGACGGGACGCTCGGACAACGATCAGCGTCACCGGCTGGTGCTCAGCGGTTCGTTTCAACTGCCACCTCAGCGAAATGAACAAGGCCTCCGTCGCGTGCTGAACGGTTTCCAACTGAGTTACATCTACACTTACGCTTCGAGTTTGCCATTCAACGTCCTGCTCGGCAGTGATCGTAACTTTGATACCAACAACAATGATCGGCCGTTGGGCGTGGGACGAAACACGGGAGAAGGTTTCGACTTTGCGTCGTTGGATCTGCGTCTAACTCGCCGCTTCGGCCTCACTGAACGAGTTGGTCTGGAGGTACTCGCTGAGGGATTTAATCTTCTGAACCGCGCGAACTTTGGAGTCCCGAACAATACCTTCGGACCGGGCACAACGCCGCTGGCAACGTTTGGTCAACCAACCGCCGCGTTCGATCCGCGCCAGTTGCAGTTCGGATTGAAGTTGAATTTCTGAGCAGAAGATCTGTTAACGCGCGTCTCAGGCGTATAGAGTTCAATCTTTAGCTTGGGTTTTCTTCGCTCGCAAACTAAAGTTTGAACTCCATAACACCTGTAGGGCTGACGATTCGTCAATCTACATCGGCAGTCGCAGCCGTGCTTCGCAACCGACTTCGCTGCGGTTCTCAAGCGTCAAAGTGCCGCCGTGCGCTTCGGCGATTTGTCGGGAGAGGACGAGGCCAATTCCGGAGCCACTCGCTTTGGTGGTGAAGAAAGGGACGAAGAGGTTCGCGGTGTTGGCCAGCCCTGGCCCTTCATCGCGAATCCATACTTCGACTTGATGGTTCTTCTGCGTCCAACCCACTTCCACTCCGCCGCCTGTTTCCAGTGACGCATCCACGGCGTTGCGCACGAGGTTTATCAACAACTGCTCCAGCTGCACGTTGTCTCCCTGGATGACCAGCTCCGGTCCCGCCACGACCTTTACCGGCAGCCGCGTTTCGAGTTTCGGCACGGTGCTCACCAGAGCGCCAATGTTCAGCGGCTCCAACCTTGGTTGTGGCAAGCGGGCGAGCCGCGAATAAGAGTCCACAAAGCGGGCCAGCGAATCTGCGCGCGACGAGATTACTTCCAAACCTCGCTTCAAATCTTCTTCTAAATCGGCAGGCCTCGGCGCGCGTCCCAGCAAATCCGCCAGGCTGCCGGCGACCGACTTAATCGGCGCCAGCGAGTTGTTCAATTCGTGCCCCAGCACGCGCAACAACCTTTGCCATGCCGTGCGTTCTTCTTCACGGAGGGTTTGGCTGAGATCGGTGAGCACCAGCAATTGATGCTGCACGCCGCTCTCGCGGAACACGCTGTGGCGAATGTCCCAACGTCCGACCCCGCCAGGAAAAACCATCTCCCTGGTCTGCGAGCCGGAACCGAGTTCTCTGTTCAAGCAGCGCTCCAGGCCCAGCTGGCTGCTGGTGCGGCCCAGCAAACGCTCAGAGGTTTGGGCCAGCAGACGTTCACCCGCGCGATTCACTAACTGCAATCTATCTTCACCGTCAAACGCAAAAACGGCAGCATCGATCTCAGTAATTACGGCGCGCACCAGGGCGGTGGCCTCGAGCGCCCCCAGCCGCTGGCCTCGCAAAGTTTGCCCCAGGTCATTCACCTCAAGCATGACTTCGCCCAGCACGTCGCCGGTCGCGGCGCGCCGGCCGCGGATTGAATAATCACCTTCCCGGATTGCGGCGAGGATGTTCGAAAGTGTTTGCAGCGGGCGGACGATCCGCTGTTTTAGATTGAAAGCGATGGCCAGCCAGAAGATCGCCAGGAACAGATCGATGGTCCATTGCAGACGGCTGGAGTAACCGCCCAGCCAAAGCAGCAGCGCCGCGAGGACCATGGCGGGAAATCCGGCAGCCAGGGCCATGACGGTAATGCGCTTTTCGAAAGTCAGGCGAGCGCCATGCTTCAGTGCCGGATCGAGACTGGAAATCGAGGAGTGAGGCTTCGGCGGTTTGGCGCTGGTATTCACGTAACTATGATAGTCCATACTTCTGCAAGCGCCGGTATAACGCGCTGCGACTCAAACCCAGTGATTCAGCGGCCCGGTTGGCATTGCCGCCACAACGCGCCAGTGCCTTTTGAATCAGCAGCCGCTCTACTTCTTCGAGACTTAATTCTTCGAAGTGGGCCGACAGGCGCGCGTCCGGAGTGGGCTGCAGGGCAAGGTCAAAGGCGGTCACCACAGTACCGGCACTCAACAGCACCGCGCGCTCAATCACGTGATCCAGCTCACGCACATTGCCCGGCCATGCATGTTGCCGCAGGGCCTCAAACGCGGGCGGCGTAAACTCCGTGATGTCGCGGCGATAGCGTTCACTGTGTTTCTTGAGGAAATACTCAGCCAGCGGCCCGATGTCTTCGGGGCGATTGCGCAGCGGCGGCAGGTGAATCTCAACCGTATTCAAGCGAAAGAGGAGGTCCTGTCGGAACCGGCCCTGCGCCGCTTCCATATTTAGATCGGAGTTGGTTGCGGAAAGCACCCGGACGTTAACTTTGCGCGTCTGCGACGAGCCGACGCGTTCGAACTCGCCGGTTTGCAGGACCCGCAAGAGTTTCGGTTGCAGGTTGAGCGGAACGTTGGCTATCTCATCGAGAAACAGTGTGCCGCAGTCAGCCAACTCAAAGCGTCCCACTCGATCCGTTCGGGCGTCGGTAAAAGCGCCCCGCACATGTCCGAAGAGTTCGCTTTCAAAAACGCCTTCCGCCAGGGCGCCGGCATTTAGTGAGACGAGCGGTTTTGCCGCGCGTCCCGAACACGCATGCAGCAAATGGGCGAACACTTCTTTGCCCGTTCCATTCTCGCCAGTGATCAGAACATTCGCATCGGCTGGTCCGATTCGTTCCACGAGGCGGAGGATGTCCTTCATGGCCTGCGATTCCGCGACTACCTGGGGAATCTGCGAGACCACCTCGCCGGCGCTGTCGCGCAGTGCCAGATTCTCAGCCTCCAGATCCTTGCCGCGTCGCAACGCCTCTGCCAGCTCGACCTGGGTACGCAGCACGGCCAGCAAGCGCGCATTCTCCCAGGGCTTTTGAATAAAGTCGCGGGCCCCGCGGCGCATCGCTTCCACTGCCAGGTTCACGCTGCCCCATGCGGTCATCACGACCACCGGCAGGGTCGGATCGATGGACTGAATTTTGGTGAGCAGGTCCAGACCTTCACTGCCGGAGGTCGTGTCGCGAGCGTAATTGAGATCGATCAGGACGACATCGAACTGCTGAGCGGCCAGGGCCTTCAGCACGGCGGCCGGGGAAGAGGCAGTCTCCGCCTGAAAGTGTTCGGCTTTCAGCAGCAGGCGCAACGCCGCCAGCACGTCCGCCTGATCGTCCGCTATTAGAATCTTAGGCATCAAAAAAAGTCAGGAAGGTAGAAGATAGGCGGGAAACGATTAGCGTGCAACCGCCTGAACGTTACCCAGGAAACCACCATCAAAAAAGAAAGTAGATCGAAAGCTATAGAGGCGAACGGTTTCGCCAGTAACCGCGCCTATAAGGTTGAAAGACAACACCACATTGGCTTTCAGCTTCGCCCAAGCGGGGCGAGATCTTTATAGCTCCCGCGCTTCTTTCTTTCCTCCGTAGCTCCGGAGGAGCGCTAGCGCTTGTGCCATTCATGGCCAGGATGCTGCCGCCGGTTTCGCTCCTAACGGAGCTAATTCTCTGGGGGAAGGCGCCGGTCGCTATAAACATCTCGCTCCACTGGAGCGAAACAACGGCGGGCGGTAGCCCGCCGCTAAACAATCATTAATGCTCCTTGACCGCGCCCTATTCGTAGTGCAAGGCCTGCAACGGATCGACCCGCGAGGCGCGCCGTGCCGGAATGTAACACGCCAGCAGCGCCACACTGGCCAGTACGATCGCCACGGCCGCAAACGTATAGGGATCGCGCGCTGACACTCCGAAGAGCAAGCTGGCCAGAACGCGCATCAGCGCGAGGGCCCCGACCAGGCCAATTGCCAAACCCAGCAGCACGAGTTTGAAACCTTGCGAAACAATCAGACGCATCACGTCGCGGGTTTGCGCGCCCAGCGCCATGCGAATACCGATCTCGTTGGTGCGCTGCGCCACGGAATAGCTCATCACGCCGTACAGGCCGACGACGGTCAGGATCAAAGCGACGACGGCAAAAATAACCAGCAGCGTGGTATTAAAGCGGGGCGCCGCCACAGTCGCTGAGATGTATTCATCCATCGTCTTGATGTTGAAGACCGGAACATCCTGATCCATTGCCCGGACTTCATTTTGAACTCCGGTTATCAGGCTGTGCGGATCATTTGTAGTTCTCACAACCAGCGTCATCTGGTTGAAAGGAATCTGGGCCGCAGGCACGAAATAACCCGGCCGGAGGTCGGAGCTTAGGTTGCGGTTCCTCACGTCCGCCACGACCCCAACTATCTCGCGCATCGCCGGTTTTTCTTCCCCAACAGAAATCCCGGGCTTAATGCGTTTTCCTACCGGTTCTTCGTTGGGAAAGAACTTGCGGGCAAAAGCCTCGTTGACAATTATTACGGGCTGGCCTTTTTCGCTATCCCGCTCGTTGAAATCGCGCCCTTTGAGAATTAATACGCCGAGGGTCTTAAAATAATTGTCATGAATTACGAAGAAGTCGGACGAAGGCTGATCGCCCTTCGCCACCGGGCGGCCTTCAGTGTCAAACGAGATGCGATACATATCGCCACTCAGTGGAAGTGGAGTTACAGCGCTGACGGAACTAACCCCCGGCAGTGATCGCACTCGCGTAAGCAGGTCGCGGTAGAACTGCGCCTGTCGTTCGGTCGGATATTTGACCTCCGGTATTCCCACGACCATCGTCAGTAGATTTTGCGATTGAAATCCCGGACTAACCTGGTGCAAACGCCAGAAACTTTTAATCAACAGTCCGGAGCCCATTAGCAACACAAACGCAATCGCCAGCTCGCTGACTACCAGTAGCCCGCGAATGCGATTTCGCCGCGCGCCATCTCCCGATCCTCGCCCACCTTCTTTGAGCGATTCCGTCAGTTCTGTTTTCGAGGAATGAATCGCGGGGACGAGCCCGAAAATTATTCCGGTGACGACAGAGATCAGCAGGGTAAAGCCGAGGACGCGCCAGTCCACTCCCACCTGAAAGGCCCGGGGAATGTTTTGTTTGCCCAGCGCCACTAAGAGGTCAGCCCACCAGACGGCCAGGATTAGTCCCAGCGTCCCACCCGTCAATGAGAGCAGCAGACTTTCAGTAAGCAACTGCCGCACGATTCGTATCCGGCTGGCGCCGAGGGCGGAACGAATAGCCATCTCCTTGGTTCGCATCATCGCTCGCGCCAGCAGGAGATTGGCCACATTGGCGCAAGCGATAAGCAATACACAGCCGACGGCGCCTAAGAGAATCAACAAGGCCGGACGAATGTTCCCGACCAGGGCTTCCAGAGTCGGTTCGACCGACGTGCTCTTGTGCAGGTTCTTTTCCGGATACTGCTGTTCCAGGCGGGCGCTAATCGATGTCATCTCCGCCTGGGCTTGCTCTTTCGATACGCCCGGCTTGAGACGGCCAATGACATTTATGTAATGCGCGCCCCGCTCGGCGGTAACCGGTTCAGCTCCTTCACGATCAATGGCCACGGTGGTCCACAGTTCTACCGGCTCATTTTGAATGGGAAACTGAAACGTCTCAGGCATGACGCCGACGATGGTGAAACTCTTACCATCCAGGGTCATCGGTTGATTCACGACGTTAGGATCAGAGTTGAAGCGTCTTTGAAATAGCGCCTGGCTCAGGACCACTACGCGACCGCCTTCGCCAGGTTTGTCTTCGTCAGGCAGGAACCCGCGGCCGAGGAAAGGCTTGACGTCCAATAATGGAAACAGGTCCGCGTTCACCACTGCGCCCTGCAAACGCGTGGACTCGCCGCGGCCCGTCATAATGAAGTCGTTGTTGTGATAGGAAGCGAGATGCTCGAAGACGTGGTTCTGATCGCGCCAATCGGAAAAGTTCAAATAGGAGGCCGAGCCGCGCACCTGGCCACGGGTGTTATCGGTTTCCCACACCATCATCAACTGTTCTGAATTCGCAAAGGGCAGAGGTCGTAATAGGACCGCGTTTACCACGCTGAAAATGGCTGTGTTAGCGCCGATGCCAAGCGCCAGAGCGATAGTTGCCACAATGCTAACGCTCGGCGCCTTCAGCAACATACGGATTCCGTAACGAACGTCTTGCCAAAACATTTCCATCTCAATCTCCTAAACCACCCAACAATAATTCAACCCCAGCCCCCAGGGTTTAGAGTTCAAGCTTTAGCTTGCGTCTCCCGCGAAAGAGCAAACTAAAGTTTGTACTCTGAACACCCGTAACCTCCAGAGGCATACTTATTCGTACCTGAGTGCAAGCAGCGGATCGACCTTCGTCGCCCGTCGCGCAGGGATGTAGCAGGCCAGTAGCGCCACCACCAGCAACGTCCCGACCACTACTGCGAAGGTTGGGATGTCAGTGGCCTGGACTTCAAACAGAAGACTTCGCAGCAACCTCATCAACCCAAAGGCAGCGACCACTCCGATGGCGATGCCGGCCAGCGCTAGACTCAATCCCTGGCGCAGCACCATCTTCACGATGTCCGAAGTCTGCGCCCCCAGCGCCATGCGTACTCCGATGTAATGCGTCTGTTGACTGACGGAATATGAGACCACGCCATAGATTCCAATTGAGGCCAGCAGCAGCGCTACCACTGCGAAGATGCCAATCAGCATCGCCGGAAAGCGCCTTAGGAAGGCTGCCGGCGAATTGCCAATCACCTGCTCCATCGGCAGCATGTTGAAAAGAGCGACATCCGGTTCCAGCGTCCGGGTCTCGTTGCGAATCGCGCCGGCCAGATTGGTGGGATCAGTTGTGGTGCGCACCAACAGGTTGGTGCCCGCTCCGGGAAAGCGCCTGAATGGATAGTAGAGGACCGGTCGAATCGCTTCGTCCAGCCCACCTATTTTTACGTCGCTGACCACGCCGATGATAACGTCCGGCGGCCCCTGGATTGCGGGATAGATAAGTTTGCGGCCCACTGGATCGCGACTGCCGAAAATCTTGTCGGCCGCGCTCTTACCGATGATTACTACGCCGGGAGTATTGTTGACTGCGGCATTTGTTGTGCTGGCCGCGTTGTTGGTGTTGCGAGCGTTTGCGGCCGCCGCAGCGGCTGCCGCGGCGGCGGCCCCGTCACGTGCATCAAACGGGCGCCCGGCCAGCATTGGAATACCCAGCGCCGCAAAGTACCTTTCGCTGACCACGCGAATGTTGGCTTCAGTCTCCTGTCCTGGTGGCGGTACGGGGTCACCTTCGACGATAAAGCGCGTGGTGTTTCCGCCCTGCAGTGGCAGAACGTTCACAGTTCCGGCTCCGGCAACTCCCGGCAGAGATTGGACGCGGTCCTGGAGCCGATCAAAAAAATCGTTCTGCTTAATAGCGTCGTCGTATTTCGAAGACGGCACGGCAATGGTCATCGTCAGAACGTTCTGCGGGTTGAAACCGATATTCGATTGCAGCAAGCGCAGCAACGACTTCATCATCAGTCCGGCGCCAACCAGCAGCACCACCGCCAGGGCGATCTCGGTCGTGACTAAAACGCTGCGCAGACGATGTCGCGCGCCGCCGGCTGAGCTGCGGCCGCCTTCCTTGAGAACTTCGTTCAAGTCGGGCCGCGACGACTGGATTGCGGGGGCCAAACCGAAAACAATTCCGGTCAAGAGCGAGAGCCCAAGCGAAAACATCAGAATGCTGGAATCGATACGCAGGGACTTAAGAAATGGCAGGGCGTTGAGTTGGGCATCCGGCAGGGTCGCGACCAGGGCATCAACTCCCCAGTAAGCGATCAGCACACCTGCAGCGCCGCCCACCAGAGATAGCAGGATCGACTCCGTCAGTAGTTGCCGCACCACGCGCCAGCGATTGGCGCCGAGGGCGGCGCGGATAGCCACCTCTTTTTGCCGCGACAGTGATCGGGTCAGCAACAAACTGGCGACGTTGGCACAGGCAATCAGAAGTACGAAGCCGACCGCCGCCAACAGGACCAGCAAGATCGGCCTGACCTGGCCCACGAACTGTTCCTGCAGTGGTACCAGTTTCACTCCGGTGCCGGCATGCGACTGCTGATTCTCCGCTTCAATGCGCTTTGCAATAACGGCCAATTCGGCTTGCGCCTGCGCCGGATTCACACCGGGTTTGAGCCGCCCGATCAGGTTGGTCCCGTGCATGAAGCGCCGCGTGAGTTGGGCATCGCTCGGTTGATAAGGACGCCAAACGTCAGCCGTTCGCAGGGCGAACTGAAAATTGGCGGGCAGCACGCCGATGACCTCGTAACCATCGCCGTTGATTGTCATCCCCTGGCCAATGACATTCGGATCGCCGCCGAAACGGCGTTGCCACATTCCATAGGTAAGTACGACGACGCGCGCCCCGCGTTGTTTATCGTCGCCGGGTTGAAACAGTCGGCCGACAACAGCTTCAACGCCGAGGACTTTGAAGAAATTTGCCGAAGCCAACGGCGCAAAAACCCTCTCCGGCTCGCCGCGCCCACTCAGGATTCCACCGCCGCCGGTGTAGGCCGCAATTTCTTCAAAGGACTGGTTCTTTTGGTAATCCTGATAATCCGGATAGGAGAATTCGCGCTGCGGGAATTCCTTTTGCGGCGTGCTCTCCCAAATGTGGTAGAGGCGGTCGGCAGATTTGTAAGGCAGCCCGCGCAGCAGTCCGGCATCCACCACCGTAAAGATTGCGGTGCTGCCCCCAATACCCAGCGCCAGGGTCATCACCGCGATCAAGGTAAAGCTCGGCCGCTTCCGCATCGTTCGCACGGCATACCGCAGGTCCTGTAGAAGTTTATTCATTGGCTTCTCCTGGCAGAGCTAGAGGCTAGAGGCTAGAGGCTAGAGGCTGGGAGAAGCGCCCGTCTCAAATCTTATTTTCAATCTCAAGTCTCAACTCCCAATCTTGGATTACGTCGCTCCTAGCCTCTAGTCTCTAGCTTCTAGCCTCTTCATTACTCATACCGCAACGACTCCAACGGATTAACTCTTGTCGCCCGCCGGCCCGGGATGTAACAGGCGACAAGCGCAACGGCCGTCAACAAGACGGCGATAGCGGCGAAGGTTGTCGGATCAGTTGGTTCAATCCCGAACAGCATCGTGGCCATCAAACGCGTCAGGGCAAACGCCCCAACCAGCCCAATGGCAACTCCGATCAAAGCAAGCAACATTCCCTGCCCGATGATCATCTTGAAGACATCACGCGGCTGCGCGCCGATCGCCATCCGAATCCCAATCTCGTGCGTCCGTTGCGTAACGGAGTACGACATCACGCCATAGATACCCACGATTGCCAGCACCAGGGCGATACCGGCGAAGATCGAAAGCAACGCCAGGTTCAAACGCTCCGGCGCCACCGATTCCGCGCGAATCTCGTTCATGGTGCGTACGTTGTAGATCGGTTGATCGGGATCGATCCCCTTCACTTGCCCGCGCACTCCCGCGATCAACTGATTGGGATCTCCGGCAGCCTTGATAATCACTGTCATGGCGCTGTCGGGCAGTTGCGCAAACGGAAAATACCCCTGGACGCGGTTCGAGTCCTGGCCCAGCCCTTCCATTTTCACGCGCCCCACCACGCCGAGCACGGTCAAGGGGTTACCCTTTTCGCCACCCATTCTTATGCGCTGCCCGACCGGATCTTCGTTCGGCCAATATCGCCGCGCAAACTCTTCGTCGATAATGACGGAGTTCATCGCGGCGACTTCCTTCTCAATGGGTTTTAGTTTGCTTAGATCCTTACCCGCGATCCACGAGCGATCGTCGCGCGCATCAAAAAACCGGCCGCGCTTCAAGGGAATGTTCATCGCCCGGAAATAATCGGGAGTAACGATGCACAACTCCATCAGCGGCGTTTGATCGCGAGGCGGAATGGGCCGGCCATCGATGATGAATGACGTTTGGGAACCGTTGTTTCCCAACGGTAATCCCGATGCCGCGCCAACAGCTTCAACGCCGGGCTGACCACGCAAATTGTCCAGCAACTGGTTATAAAACTGAATCTGCTGGTCAGAGGTCGGATATTTTTTCTCCGGCAGCGCCAGGGTGAAGCTGGTCACGTGGTCATAAGAGAAACCAGGATTTACTTTCTGCAAACGATAGAAGCTGCGAATCATTAGGCCGGCCCCGATCAGCAGGACCAGCGTGGTCGCCACTTCAACTACTACGAGTGAGCTTCGCAACCAATGCCGGCCAGAGTTGCCGCGCCCGGTTTCTTTCAAAGTCTCGTGTACATCGACCACGCCCGCTTGCAACGCGGGGACCAGGCCGAAAAGAATGCCGGTAACAAACGAGACGCCGATGGTGAAGGCGAACACGCGCCAATCGAGGCTAATCTCTCGGGCGCGCGGAATGGCGTCGGGACTGATGTAAAGAATGAGAGCAATCCCCCAGCGCGCAATCAGCAATCCCAACCCGCCGCCGATCAGCGCCAGCAAAGTGCTTTCCGTCAACAACTGTCGCGCGATCCGCCAACGTCCCGCGCCCATTGCCGAACGGATGGCCATTTCCTTCTGGCGCGACTGGGCGCGAGCCAGCAGCAGGTTGGCGATGTTCGCGCAGGCGATCAGGAGCACAAAAGCAACCGCGGCGAACAACACCCACAACGCCCGGCGAATGTCGCCGACGAAGACTTCCAGCATCGGCGTCAACCTCACGCCATTGCCGCCGATTTCATCGGGAAATTGTTTTTCCAGATTAGAGACGATGCCGTTCATGTCGGCCTTCGCCTGTTCCAGGGTCACTGCGGGCTTGAGACGGGCCACGCCATACAGGCCCGGATGATTACCGCGCTGCTCCCAACCCGGATCGGCAGAACGCTGGCCGACGGGCACCCACATCTCCGCGCGACTGGGATACTGAAAGCCCTCAGGCATCACCCCAATCACCGTGTAGCTTTTCCCGTTAAGGGTGATCGGTTGATTCACGATGCCGGCCTGTCCGCCAAAGCGCCGCTGCCACAACGCGTAGCTCAGCACAACTAGGGGCGCGGCTCCGGGTTTGTCTTCATCATTGTTATAGACTCGGCCAATCATGGGATTGACTCGCAGCGCGGCAAAGAGATCCGCCGACGCCTGGGCAGTGACAATTCGTTCCGCATCCCCCATCCCGGTCAGGTTGTAACTGCTACGGTTGAAGACCCCGATCTTCTCAAAGACCTGGTTCTGATTTCGCCAGTCGGTAAAGTTGGGATAGGAAATCGAGATGTCGTCCATCGCCTTGGCGGTCTCATTCAGAAACACCAGGCGCTCAGATTCCGGGTAGGGCAACGGCCGCAGCAGCACTGCGTCCACGACGCTGAAGATCGCCGTGTTGGCGCCTATGCCCAGTGCCAGCGCCAGTACCACCACGAAGGTGATACCCGGATTCTTCAGCAACATGCGCGCGCCATAGCGAACGTCTTGCAATAAGGCTGTCAACATGTCTTCTCTTTCCTCTCGGTTGGTAACCTGTTGGTAAATGGTGAATGGTAAATAGTAAATAGGGCGAGGCCGTCACTGGCTACTCTTCACCATCTACCATTCGCCATTTACCCTTCCCAACACTTCACTCGAGCACCATCCCGAAAATCAGTTCTCCGGCTCTGCCGCCTGATGTGCGGAAAGGCTCTGCCTTTCCGCAGGTGATCCACCTTGTCCTGGGCTACGCCCTGGATGTTGGGCGTAGCCCCAAAATTTGTAAGCTCCCACGGAAAGGCCGAGCCTTTCCGCACATCGGGCGGCGTAGCCGTGTTCGCGTTGCGTAATCACTCGTACCGCAACGCTACCAATGGATTTACTTTCGTGGCCCGACGCGCCGGGATGTAACACGCGATCACAGTAATCACGAAAAGGCCCGCGGTGACCGCAGCGAATGTCCCCACGTCCGTGGCGGTTACATCAAATAAGAGACTCGCAATCACCCGCGTCAGCCCCAGTGAGGCGGCGACCCCAGCGGCCACGCCAATCAACGCCAGGGCGATTCCCTGTTTGACGATCAGCTTCAGAACGTCAGACTGCTGCGCGCCCAGGGCCATACGCACCCCAATTTCGTGCGTTCGTTGCTGCACCGAATACGAGATGACGCCGTAAATCCCGACCGCCGCCATCACCAACGCCACTAACGAAAACACTGCCAACAGCGTGGCATTGAAGCGTGATTTCGCGATCGAGCGGGCCATTAGGTTTTCCATGGTTCTAACTTCGCCAATTGGCTGCTCTGTATCCAGTTGATGAATTACATTGCGGGCGCTGACGGCCACACTCGTGGGGTCGCCCTGCGTCCGAATCGCGAGGGTCATCGAGGAATAGGTCAACTCCGGATGCGGCCAAAAAGCCATGGGATCGATTTCCACATCCAGCCCTTTGTGTTTGTTGTCGCCGACAATGCCTATGATTTCCGTCGGGACGTTTTCGTTATCGTTTTTCATGTTGATGGTGACGCGCTTGCCCAGCGGGTCTTGCCCGCGAAAGTTTTCTCGCGCGAACGCTTCATTAATCACCACCACGTGACGCATCTCGGTCGCTTCCTGTTGAGTGAAGAGACGGCCGCGCTTCAGCGGGATATGCATTGTCTGAAAGTAATTTGCGTCCACCACGCAGATGCCGGTGCTCAACTCCTGCCCGGCAGGCCGTTTTGGTTCGCCCTCGATCTGGATGCGCGTCGCCGAATGGGGTCCCGCGAACGGCATTGTGTTGATAGAGCCCACTGACTCTACGCCGGGAACCGCACGCAACTGTTCAGCGGCGCGTTGGAAAAAATTAACTATCTTCGGTTCGGTGTCATACTTTCGTTCCGGCAAATTCACGCGAACTGTTAGCAAGTTCTTCGGATCGAATCCCGGCTCCACTGATTGCAAACGGCTGAAGCTTTTCATCATCAGTCCCGCACCAACCAAAAGCACCAGGGCCAGCGCCACCTGGGTCACGACAAAAACGTTCCGCAGGCGATGACTGCGCCGCCCGCCACCAAGGTTCTTGCCACCTTCTTTTAATGACTCATTCAGATCAAAGCGGGACGCCTCAAAGGCCGGCACCAATCCAAAGACAATTCCGGTCAGCACCGTCAACCCGATCGTAAACGCGAGCACCGGGAGATTGACTGCCGTGTCACGTATGTCCATCAACTCCGGCGGACTCAGCGCCAGCAACGCGCGCGTTCCCCACCAGGCCAACAACAAACCCAGCACTCCGCCAAAAGCAGACAAGAGCACACTCTCTGTCAGCAACTGGCGCGCGATCCGCCAGCGGCTGGCGCCGAGCCCGGCCCGCAGCGCAATTTCCTTTTTTCGCGAGGCAGCGCGCGCCAATAACAGGTTGGCGACGTTGGCGCACGCGATCAGCAACACAAAGGCAACCGCGCCCAACAAAATCAGGAGTGGCTTACGAATCTCGCCGGTAAACTGCGTTCGCAGTGGGACGACGGTCACACCCCAGCGAGTATTGAACTGCGGATATTGTTGTTCCAGACGCGCGCCGATCATGCTCATCTCGTTCTGCGCCTGTTCAAATGTCACGCCCGGTTTTAGTCGCGCGACGGCGCGAGCAAACCGGCCGCGCCGCTGGCGCAATTGATCCGGAACTTGCCAGGGCGTCCAAATTTCGGGGGCCTTACTGATCGTCGAACCCTTTTGCACGTACCAACCAACATCCGGCGGCAAGACGCCGATGATTTCATTTGGTTCATTGTCGAGAGTGATCTTGCGGCCGATGATGTTGGGGTCCCCGCCCAGACGGCGTTGCCACAAATCGTAGCCAATCACAATTACGCGGGCCTCGCCGGGTTTTCCATCGTCCGGCGAAAACGTCCGGCCCTTCAGTGGGTTCACGCGCAGCAGTGAGAAAAGATTGGCCGTTGCCATCTGGCCTGGCACTTCTTCGGGCTCGCCGTCGCCGGTAAGGTTGACGTTCTGATCGAAGAACGCGGCCATATCCGAGAAGACGGTGTTCTGATCTTTCCAATCAAAAAAGTTTGCCAGGTTGATTACATTCTGCGGATTGCCCTTGCCGCTTTGCCGGTTCTCCCAAACGATCGCCAGTCTGTCTCCCTCGGCATAAGGCAGAGAGCGCAGCAGCACCGCGTGGACCACGCTGAAGATCGCGGTGTTCGCTCCGATGCCCAACGTCAGAGCGATGATCGCCACCAGCGTTACCGCCGGACTCTTCATTAGCATGCGCGCGCCATAGCGCAGGTCCTGAAAAAGTGATTGCATAAATTCCCCCTTACAACTCCGTAACGCAAACTTTAGTTTGCGATTTCCTTATCTCTGATCACTCGTACCTCAGCGCCACCAGCGGATCGACTTTCGTCGCGCGCCGCGCCGGGATCCAGCACGCCAGCGTGGCGACAATCATTGGTAACAACGCAATCAACGCGAACGTCAACGGATCGGTTGCGCTAACTCCGTACAAAAGACTCGCCAGCCAGCGCGTCATACTGACGGCCGCGATCAATCCCACGACAACTCCCAGCGCCACCAACCTCATTCCCTGACCCAGCACCAGCCGCATGATGTTGCCGGCCGGCGCGCCCAGCGCGAGCCGCAATCCCAATTCATTGGTCCGCTGGGCCACGGCATAGGCCATCACTCCAAAGATTCCCAGCGCCGCCAGCAAAAGGGCCAATGCCGCCAGCCAGTTCAAGAGGACCGCGCTAAACCGCGGACGCGCCAATTGCACCGCCGCCAGCTCGTCCATCGAAGCGACGCGGCTGACTGCCTGTTGCGAATCGAGCGCGGCGACTTCGCGTCGTACCAGCGCCAGCGCCTGGGCCGGATCGAGTGTCGAACGCAAGGCAAAATGATTGAGACTGGGCGTGCTCTGGCCATGAGGGACGTAAAGATCCAATCGCGAAGTCTGCAACTCGCGATAGCGAACGTCGCCGGCGACACCCACAATCGAGCGCCAGGCTTCTTCCGGATCGGCGGGATCCAGTTTCAGCCGCTTCCCGACCGCCGCCTCGGCCGAACCAAAGAACCGCGTAGCCATGCTTTCGCTAATGATTACGACCAGCGGATTATTAGCCACGTCATGTGGGTCGAACTCACGTCCGGCGCGAAGAGGAATTCCGAAAGTGCGGAAGTAATGCGGAGTGACGCTCTCGTAGTTTGCGTCCGCGTTCGTGCGCGATTCATCCGCAGCCTGGCCTTCAACGGCGTAGTTGAAATCCCAACCCACCGTTCCCTCGAGCGGCCGAATCAAAACGCCGCTGGCGGCAATGACGCCCGGTTGCGCTTCCAACCGCTCGACCAGTTGCCGGAAAAACTCGCGCCGGGCCGCGACCTCGCGATACTTCGCGCCGGTCAAACGCAACTGCATCGACAGGACCTGATGCGGATCGAATCCCAATGGCACTCGCATTAGATTGACGAAGCTGCGCAGGATCAATAACGAACCCGCAAGCAACACAATGGTGAGCGCTACTTCACCAACGACGAGCGCGCCGCGCAGACGGTTACCGGACCGCGTATTAGTCAGGCGCGCGCCCGCTTCGTTCATCGCTTCATTGAGATTGATGCGCGATGCGCTCAACGCCGGCAGCAAGCCGAAAACCGCGACCGTTGTTAACGTGCAAAGTAAACTGACCAGCATGACTGGGCCATTGATCTGCACTTCTTCCAGGCGCGGAACATCGGCCGGCGCAAACTTCTTGAGCAGCTCGACCAGCCAATAGGCCAGCAAGACCCCCGCCAAGCCTCCGGCAATAGCCAGCGCCAGGCTTTCGCAAAGCAGTTGCCGGATCAACTGCCAGCGGCTGGCGCCAAGCGCGGCCCGCACGGCCAATTCCTTGCGCCGCGAGGTTGCTCGTGCCAGCAACAAGTTGGCGATGTTCGCCGCAGCGATCAGCAGCAACAGACCCGTCGCCACAAACAAAGCCCACAACGCCGCCTTTGCATTTCCGAAGAGATGATCGGAAAGCGGTGTCAACACCACCCGATTACCTTCAGCCTTGGTTTCCGGATGTTGCGCGGCGACGCGCGCAATGATTGTGTTCAGTTCCGATTCTGCCTGCGCGAGGGAGACGCCGGGTTTGAGCCGGCCGATTGCCTGGAGATAAACGGCGCCGCGATTCTCCATTTCGCGCGGGGTCATCGAAGTCAGCAACGGTTTCCATAAGTCAACGCCCTTGGGATACTCAAAGCTTGCCGGCATCACGCCCAGGACCGTGAAGCTCTGCTGGCTCAAAGTAATTGACTGCCCCACGATGTTGGCATCGGAGTTGAACCGCTCACGCCACAAACGATTGCTGAGTACAACGACATTCGGACTGCCAGGCTGATCGTCTTGTTCATCAAATACCCTGCCCAAGGACGCGCGCGCCCCGAGGATCGAAAAGAAACTACCGGTTACTTTGGAGCTTTCCAGTTGCACCGGCTCGCCCCGGCCGGTCAGCACATAACCGTAGCCATATACCGTGGTGGGCATCGCAGCCAGGCTGGTGAAGCTTTGATTTTGTGATTGCCAATCGCGAATCTCGGCTACTGAGAGTTCCACAAAGGGAGTGTTGGCGGTTGTGTCCTTCTCCCAGGCCACCACCAGCCGTTGCTGATCCGGAAAGGGCAACGGGCGTAGCAAGACGCCATAAACAAAACTGAAGATCGCAGTGTTGGCGCCCACACCCAGCGCCAGCGTCAGCACGATGACGGCAGCAAAGCCCGGCCGTTTCAGCAGGCCGCGCACGCCGGAACGAAAATCGTTCAGTAGTGTTGTCATGATGGTCGTTAGAGGCTAGAGACTGGAGTCTGGAAGCTAGTCAGAGTCTCAAGTCTCATGTCTCGAGTTTCAGGTTGGCTCTCGATCTCCGATCTCAGATCTCAGATCTCAGATCTCAGATCTCAAATTCCTACCCCGGGTCGTTCCTAGTCTCCAGCCTCTGTTGCAGTATTTGCATTTGTAATCTCCTGATCCGGCTCTGCCGTCTGATGTGCGGAAAGGCTAGGCCTTTTCGGAAAGCATCTACTCTTTCGGGCTACGCCTTACCTTCGAGTCGGAACTCCAAGTTTGTACCGGCACCCGGAAAGGCCGAGCCTTTCCGCACCTTAGACTGCGGAGCCGCGTTTCACTCGTACCGCAGCGCAGTCAACGGATCGACCTTTGTCGCCCGCCGCGCCGGGATGTAACACGCCAGTATTGCCACCGCGATCAGCGTCAGGGAAACCGTGGCAAAAGTCACTACGTCCACTGGCTCCACGCCGAATAGCAAAGACGACAGCAATCTCGTCAGCGCCAGCGCGCCCACTACTCCTACCGCAACTCCAATGGCTGCGAGGGTCACGCCGCGTTTCAGCACGAGGGCCAGCACGTCCCGCAGTTGCGCTCCGAGGGCCATGCGAATTCCGATTTCATGCGTCCGTTGCGTCACGTAGTAAGCAGTGACTCCGTAAATGCCAATCATCGAAAGCAACATGGCGACGACGGCAAACGCACTGAACAACAACATCGAGCTGCGCCGCGGGGCCACGTCAACGCCGACGACGTCGGCCATGGTTTTGACGCTGTAAAGCGCCAGCGTCTTATCCAGAGTTTTGAGTTCGTTCCTGATGGCATTGGTCATGCTGCCGGGGTCGCCCGAGGTGCGAATGGCCAAAGACAGGCTGCCCCAATTGGCGTCCTGCGCGTAAGGAACGTACATCTCCGCGTCGGCCGGAGTATCAAGCGAAGGCTTGGTATCGCCGACTACGCCGACTATCTCCCGCGGAAACTTTTCGTCGCGCCAGATAGTGATGTGCTTGCCCACCGGACTTTCGCCCGGCCACAACTGCCGCGCCATTGTTTGATTAACGATCACGACTTTTGGCGCTTGGCCCGTATCCTGATCGGAGAAGATCCGGCCTTCCGTTAAAGGAATCTGTATCGCGCGAAAGTACTCCGGCGTGATCACGACATAA
>JAWVFI010000147.1:0-20635 GCA_033856235.1 Blastocatellia bacterium
AGCTCGATCTTCAATCGTTCAGCGGTGCGCTCGCCGATTTGAATGCCATGCTGGACCCGAACGTAGTCTCTGACAGCTTCATCCATGGCGTTGCCGGCCCCGGGCAGACTCGCCGAGCTTACTATTCCACCGGAAGCGATGATGGCAATGTTGGTTGTCCCGCCGCCAATATCAACTATTAGGTGAGCGTGCTCGTCTTCCACATCCAGTCCGGCTCCAAAGGCGGCCGCCAGGCCTTCATCGATCAAATCGACACGGCCGGCACGAGCGTCACGTGCCGCGTCTCGTACCGCGCGTCGCTCGACCGGAGTGGCGGCGCCGGGAATCCCAATTACCATGTGGCTACGCCGCGGGTGGCTGCCGTGGGCCCGCTGAATGAACGCGCGCAAGAGTTTCTGCGTCACTTCAAAATTGTCGATGGTGCCGCCACGAATGGGACGATGGACCTCAATGTCATGCGGCTCGCGGCCCAGGAGCTTTAATGCCTGTGCGCCGGTCGAAACGACTTCGCCGGTATATTTTTGAATGGCCACTGCCGAAGGCTCATTCAGAACAATGCCCTGGTTCGGCGCGTAGATAAGTGTGTTAACTGTGCCCAGATCGACCGCAAGTTCGTCCGTGAAAAAACCGCTCAAAATCTTCATTTGAATCCCCCAAGTAAATCACTAAAGAAATCAGCTGCCTTAATCTAGAGAAACACCAAAAGCAAGTGATATGCCAATTACCCGGGAAGCCGAGATATGACGATTATGTGGCTATTTGATAAGACCTCAGCGAAACGCTGATTTGGCAGTCCGTTTCTGAAACGAATCGGCTCCGGCAGGATTGCTTTGATTGCTCTAAAAACGAACGGTGCACCGTGGGAATAGGGCTAATCCAACGCCGTGTCGCTGATAATCTCAGCGAGCCCAGTGCCTTCCTGACGAGAAACGTTCCGCGCCTCTGGCACCGATGAAACCCGGGCCACCAACAGCCGGCCGCGCCAGCGAAGAGAAATCTCGTCACCAGCTTTGACACTGTGGGATGACTTGGCGGGATGGCCGTTAAGCGAAACAAAGCCCGCCTCGCACAGTTGCTGGGCCACTGTGCGACGCGGGCATAAACGGCTGGCTTTCAGATACAGATCAAGCCGCATTATGGCTTGCCGTTCTTGTCCTTGTTCTTCTTTTCGTCGGCTGCGCGAACAGTCTTTGGGGGCGTGACCTTCAGCAGCGGCACTACACTATCCTGGTAACTGTCAGCCAGCTTGATGTAGGCATCGTTGCGCAAATTCTGAAGATAAACCTCGCGCTCCTTCGGGGTGCGTTCGGCGGTAATCGCTTCCCGCACGCGGGCTTCGTTGAAAGTCGGCACGTCGCTCCCGGGATTGCGCACATCTACGCGAATGATCTGAAAGCCTTCATCCGAGCGCAGGGGATCGCTGATGCCGCCCGCTTTCAGGTTCTTAATCGCGGCCGCGATATCCGGTCGTAACGCCGGAACCTCGAACAAGCCTACGTCGCCTTTGTTCTGTACCGCCACCCGCACGCCGCCCGACTCTCGTTCTGAATAAGTGGCGGCCAACGTCCCGAAATCCGCGCCACCGCGGGCCTGGGTCACGATCTGCACGGCACGCGCCTTAACGTCGGCTTCCGGTTTCCCAGCCAATCCCAGGAATATCTCGGAGAGCTTTACGCTTTCTGGCTTACGAAACTGATCCTTATGCGCGTCGAAGTATTTGTGCAGGTCGTCGCTTGTTGGGCCATAGTAAATCTTGGCATCGACCTCGCGTTCGATAACTGCCTGCTTCATCATCTCGGTGCGCATCGTCTGCTTAATGGTCGCGGGATCGATACCGCTCTGCTTCATCGCCTCTTCGAGCTTTTCCATCGAGGTAATGTTCTGGGTCCTGGCAATTTCCAGCATGCGCCGGTTCACGGCCGCCTCGACTTCGTCAGCCAGATCCAATTCCTTGCCCTTCTGCAGCAGGATCTGTCCATTAATAAGCGTCACAATGATGCCGGCCTGATTCTTAGCCACGTTGTCCGCGGCCTGTTGCTCAGTCATTCCGTTCTGCTTCAGTTCCTCGATGCGTTCACGCATTTCGCGCTTCAGCATGGACAGGGTGATCACGCCATCGTTCACCTGGGCGATAACCTCGTCAACGACGATGGGCTCGCCTTCCTGCGCGCTGATAATGGTCGGCGCAATAACGAAAGCCCCGACTGCGAGCAGCGCGGCAATAGATGATCTTAATTTCACGATTTGATAACTCCTTATCATAATTCCGCCCCGGCGCTTAACCTCAGCATCCGGGGCCGCCAAAATTGAGGCCCGATTCTAACTGCTACTCCGAACTTGCAGCAACAAGCCACGCACAGTTTCCAGCAAACGCTCCCGCTGGTCCTCATCCAGATTCAACTTTAAGACTCCGGTCGGCGTGAAGGTCGCACCATCATTCCTCTGCACCAGCTCCATCAATTGAGCGGGGTCGACCCGGGCTTTTTCAGCTAGTTTAATGGCCACACCGTCGGGAGTGCGGTCGATCGAGAGAACGCCCATTTCTTCGGCCAGCATGCGCAGACGCGCATATTCGAAAAGGTTTTCCACCGTTCCGGGGATTCGTCCATAACGGTCTTCAGTTTCAATTCGAATGGCGCGCAACGTCTCCTCGTCGCGGGCCGAGGACACGCGCTTGTAGGTGCGCAGTCGCTGGCCCATGTCCTGGATGTAATCCTCCGGAATGGCTACATCCACGCCCACGCTAATGGCCACGCTGGTCTCGTCTTCGACGGTTTCGCCACGCAATTCGGCCACCGTGCGTTCCAACATCTGCGTGTAAAGATCAAAGCCGAGGGCATCTAGATGGCCCGATTGCTGCCCGCCCAGCAGATTGCCGGCGCCACGTAACTCCAGATCGAGTGCTGCGATACGAAACCCGGCGCCCAAATCCGAAAACTCTCGAATGGCGGCCAGCCGGCGGCGTGCAATCGGCGATAAACCCTGTTCTGTCGGGATCAACAAATAGGCATAAGCGCGGCGGCTGGAGCGTCCCACACGCCCGCGCAGCTGGTAAAGCTGGGAAAGACCGTAAGCATCGGCGCGGTTTATGATGATCGTGTTCGCGCGAGGGATGTCTATGCCGTTCTCGATGATTGTCGTGGCCACCAGGATATCGTATTTAAAGTCAACGAAATCCAGCATCACGCGCTCCATCTCTTTCTCGTTCATTTGGCCATGACCGATGGCAATGCGCGCTTGCGGCACCAATCGCTTGACCAGGGCGGCGATGGTCTCAATGGACTCCACCCGGTTGTGAATAAAGAAAATCTGACCGCCGCGTCCCAGTTCTAATTCAATCGCCGATTTGATCACCGGTTCGGAAAACTGAACTACCTGGGTCTGGATGGCCAGCCGGTCGCGTGGCGGCGTTTCAATCACCGACATATCGCGCAGGCCACTCAACGACATGTTCAAGGTGCGCGGAATGGGCGTTGCGGAAAGCGTTAACACATCGACACGCTTCTTTAGCTGCTTCAGTCTTTCTTTGTGCGCCACGCCGAATCGTTGCTCTTCATCGACCACCACCAGGCCCAAGTCGCGAAAACGAACGTCTTTGGAAAGCATGCGGTGCGTTCCGATTACTACGTCCAGATCGCCGGCCTCCAACCGCTTGGCGACATCCTTTTGCTCCTTCGGAGAACGGAACCGCGAAAGTAGTTCAATCTTCATAGGGAAAGCCGCAAACCGCGACCGAAAAGTATCGAAGTGCTGATAAGCAAGTACGGTCGTCGGCGTCAGCACGGCAGCCTGCTTGCCTTCCATTACCGCTTTGAAGGCGGCGCGCATGGCAACTTCTGTTTTTCCATAGCCCACATCGCCGCACAGCAAACGATCCATTGGCGTGGGCTGTTCCATATCGCGCTTAACGTCTTCCACTGCCGTTTCCTGGTCGGCCGTCAATTCGAATTCGAAGCCTTGTTCGAACTCGCGCTGCCACGGAGAGTCGGGAGCGAACGCATGGCCGCGCACCAATTTCCGTTCGGCATAGAGTCGCAGTAACTCATCCGCCATTTCGCGCATCGCGCGGTGGGCTTTGGCTTTGGTCTTCTGCCATCCCAATCCGCCGAGGCGATCGAGTTGCGGCTGATGGCCCTCCGCGCTTGAGTAGCGCTGCACCAGATCAAGTCTTTCCACCGGGACATAGAGTTTTGCTTCGTCCGCATACAGCAGCAACATGAATTCGCCGCGCGCCGCCGGCAAACCCCGAGTCGGCACCGATTCGGTGGGACCAAGATTCAGCGCCTGCAGTCCGCCAAACCGGGCGATTCCGTGATCGATGTGCACTACATAATCATCGATCTTCAGATCGCGAAAGTCAGAAAGAAAGGCGGCAGCTTTTGACTTGCGCTTCTTGCCTTCGCCCTTTTGCCGCTTGCCGTCGGCGGCGCTGCCGCGGCGCTCCAGTGCGGTATCTGCAGCTTCATCAAACAGGTCGCTTTCGATGTGAACGACCAAACGCGCCGCCGGCAATTCAAATCCCGCCGTCAGTTTCCCAACCGTCACGATCGCGTCGAGGGTCGCTGCTGATTCTGTGGTTTCTTCCGGGAGGACGACGCGAGCGTCAACGTCATAATCCCTAAGGATCTCACTGACTCGCTCAGCCACGCCCGCAGTTGGCATCACAAAGAGTGTCGCCGTTTCTTTGTCCTGGCGCGCGCGCCTGACATCGGCAGCCACCTCCGCCAAGCGCCCGTGATAACGCATGACTGATTGCGCCTGCCACTCTACTTCGTTACCCGCAGTGGCGGCGGGAAACAAGAAAAGTGGCTGTCGCGGCGCGCGTGCGCGGCCAAACGACGCTTTTGGCTCTTCCGCCTCGAGCGCTATCTCATGGTCCAGGGCGGCGGCGGCCCAGCCCAGGGCCCGCAACTCCAGCCGCTGAACAGCATCCAGGCGGGAGCGGAGCTCTTCACCGCTGAGGTACAACTTATGCGGCGCCAATCCCAGATCGTCGCTCGCGTCCGTTTGGGCGTAACGCTCAGCGAGGGTCTGGAAAACACCTTCAAGGTAATTCTCCAACGGTGTGGGCTCATCAATCACCAGCACCGCGTCCTGCAAGTAATCAAAGACGGTCGCGTTTCTTCTGCGAGTGATTTGCAGCAGCCATTCCCAGCCGGGAAAGGTTTCGCCTTCATCGGCAAACACTGTCCGGTCGCGCAACGAGCGGGCAAACCGCTCATCGCTCCAGCGCGCGCGCGCGTCCTCGCTCCACCTGCGAAAGTCTTCGGCGGTGACGGCCAGCTCACGCATCGGAGCGAGCTCGGCTTCCTTTAGTTGGGCAATGGAGAGTTGGGTCTCGGGATCGAACTCGCGAATAGAGTCAACCGTGTCGCCGAAGAACTCGATGCGCACGGGCGCTTCCCTTCCCGGTGACCAGACATCGAGGATTCCCCCGCGTACCGAAAACTCGCCGACAGCGCTTACGGGGTCTTCCCTTACGTAACCGCAGGCGATCAGCTTCCGGGCCAATCCTTCGGGCGCGTGGTCCTGGTCGCGACGCAGCACGACGCCCGCTTGCAGAATCTCTTCGGGCGAAACTGTGCGACGGGCCATCGCCCGCGAAGTCAACAAAACAAAGTCCCGCTTTTGTCGCGCCAGCCGCCAAAGCGTTAGAGCTCTGCGTTCGAGGGTTTCCGCGTGCGGTGAGGCGCCTGCATAAGGATCGCTTTCTGAAGAGGGCAGACTTAAGACTGTTTCTTCACAATCAGCCAACCCGCGCAGAGCGCAATACCAAAATCGCACGTCACGTTCCCAGGTTTCCAGGTCGCGGTTTCCCTGCACGACGAGCGCAAAGCTTTTGCCGCTATCTCTTTGCAGCGCCGCCAGCGCCAGGGCCCGCGCCGCGCCTATCACCAGACCGCTGACTGAGATCACTCGTGCGCCGCGATTGATGTCAGCCAGCAATCGTTGATACTGCTCGGTTTCGACAACCCGTTGCAAAACGGTTTGCAAGCTGCCCGTGGTTGGAATCGTACTGCTCATTACTGCATTACCGGCCGTTCTTCATTCGCGCGATCATCGTGCTGGTTGATTCGCCTTCGATGAAAGGCAGGGACACAACCCTTCCTCCGGCGGCTTCGACTTCTTCGCGGCCGTGAATTTCATCCAGTGCGTAGTCGCCGCCCTTAGCCAGCACATCAGGCAACACCTGTCTGATCAAAGATCGCGGCGATACGTCATCAAAAATGGTTACGTAGGTCACCGCCCGTAATGCGGCCAGAATCTCGGCCCGCTCATTTTCGTTGGTTAGCGGGCGTCCCTCGCCCTTCAATTCACGCACGGTGCGGTCGCTGTTAACGGCGACCAGCAAGACGTCGCCAAGGGCCCGCGCCTGCTCCAGATAACGGATGTGACCCACGTGCAGGATGTCGAAAACGCCATTCGTAAAGACAAGCTTCCGGCCCACAGCGCGCAGACGTCCACGCACTCCGAGCAGTTCTATGGGGCTCAGAATTTTTTCCCTCATGTTGAGGAACAATCTAGCATGAGGCGGAAGAGTTAGCTAAATGGGCTTGATGAGAGTTCGAGAGTCGTTTGCAATTCTCAACTCTTTTTTGCGCTCACTTGCCTCGCTCTCTATAATCAGCGCTTTAAGTTTGGAGCCGTAACTTTGTCTATTCCTTTCATCGAACAAAACGATCAAACGCAGGCACGCCGCGAACACCTCGAGGCTTTGCGCGCCCTGATCGGGAACGCTTATCCGAACAAGTTCATGCGCAGCAATGTCACCGAAAGCGAGACCGGCGAAGACACCATTAGCGCCCTCACAGACGAGCACACGATTGCGAAGATCGTCGGCGATGCATCTTTTGCCGCCGAGCTGAACTCGATGGCAGATAAGACCGCAGCCGGTGAGAAACCTGCTGCGGAAGAGCTTCAGGCCGTGAACGAGAAGCTGAACCGCGTTCAAGTGCGCCTCAGCGGACGCATCGCTTCGCCGCCTCGCATCATGGGGAAAGCGGCGTTCGTGCACATCTCAGACGGACTCTCGCGCTTGCAGATCTATGTACGCAAGGCTGACGTCGCCGCCCTCAACAATGACAACGGAGCGCCGCTGGATGGTGAAGGCAAGGGCTGGGAATTGTTTGGCCTGCTCGATCACGGCGACTTCATCGGCATCGCGGGATACCTTTTTGTCACCCGGACCGGCGAGCTTTCAGTGCATGTGCAAGAGCTGCAGTTTCTGGCGAAGGCCTTGCTGCCAATGCCCGACAAGATGCACGGCATCAGCGATCCGGAGATTCGCCAGCGCCAGCGCTACGCCGATCTGATTGCCGGAAGTCTGCAGTTGGAACGCGAAGAAGGCGATCTGGCGCCGCGCGAAGTTTTTGAGGTGCGGTCGAGAGTTGTGCGCGAGATGCGTCGCTTCCTTGATGACCATGGATATCTGGAAGTGGAAACTCCGATGCTGACCGCGAAAGCTACCGGCGCGCTGGCCCGGCCATTCAAAACCCACCACAACGCCCTCGACATCGATTTGTACGCGCGCATTGCCCCCGAGCTTTATCTGAAGCGTTTGGTGGTCGGCGGCTTTGAAAAAGTTTATGAGCTGAATCGCAATTTCCGTAACGAGGGAATCGACCGAACGCACAACCCTGAGTTCACCATGCTGGAGTTTTACTGCGCATACATGGACGTGAATGGGATGATGGATTTTTATGAGGAGATGTTGCGCGCGACCGTATTCACAGCGTTGGGCCATATGCATGTGCGATACGGAGAGTTCGATATTGATTTTGCCCAACCCTTTCAGCGCTTAACAATGAAGGAAGCGATTGCCGGCCGGGGCTATTCGTTCACGGGTGAGGAGTCTGCGGAGCGCATTGTCGAGTTGTTTGAAGAACTGGCTGAGGCACATCTGGTCCATCCCACATTCATCACTGATTTCCCGAAGTCGGTGTCGCCGCTCTCCAAGGCTTCACCAAACGATCCTTCCATTGCAGAGCGCTTCGAACTTTTCATCGGGGCTATTGAATGCGGCAACGGTTTTTCCGAGCTAAACGATCCCGAAGAGCAATATCAACGCTTCAAGGAACAGGCCCAACAGCGCGAAGGCGGCGATGACGAAGCCATGGTCATGGATGAAGACTACATTCGCGCCCTATCGTATGGCATGCCGCCCGCCGCAGGAATCGGCATCGGCATCGATCGGCTGGTGATGCTCTTAACCAACAAGCATTCCATTCGCGACGTCATTCTGTTTCCCCATATGCGTCCCGAGCAACCGGGACAATAGCATTGACCAGGACGTAGCTTCCCGAGCCCACGAGCCTGCGAAGCAGGCGTCGATATGATCGGAGGTCACTTCATGGCGTTGATCAGTATCACGTCGCTGGTTATCGATCCCCGCGCATAACCGAGAGACTTTCCGTCTGGTGAAAGAGCATGCCGAGGTCGTTCATTTCCTCATGGGCAACCGAACTGCACTTTATGGAGCAGCCGGACGGCATGCTTCTTATTTGCCTGAACTCGTTGCTCAAACAGAGGGTTGCTGAAGGCGGACCGTGAGTAACAGACTGGCGCGGATCTTAGTTTCCCGCGCGGCGGTTCAATTCAGGCATGTTAGGAGTGAGGGAACCAGACGAGTAGCTGAGGATCGTGCCACCGAATCCCACAGCCCAGCCGTGGCTGCGATCGGCGAAGTAGATTCGTTCCAGCGGATGTGGCGTGCCGCTGGGTTCGGTTGTCCAGCGAGTGCCACCATTACTAGTGTGGAGGAGCGTGCCGGCAGAGCCTACCGCCCAGCCTTCAGCAGCATCCAGAAACTTCACATCAAGCAAGTCGGCACCGATGCCTGAGTTTTGCGCAAACCAAATTCGTCCCCCGTCAGTCGTCGCGAACACCTGGCCGCCAGCGCCAACCGCCCAGCCCAACCGTTTTTCCACAAAAGACGCCGCGGTAAATCTTATGCGCGGCTCGCCGCGTACGAGGCCGGTTCGCCAGGTTTCCCCACCATCGCTGGTCTGCAGAATTGTTGCACCCGCGCCCACCAGGCAGCCGTGCTCATCATCCAGCAGCTCGCCCCCGAGCAGCAGATGGTTCGTCGGCAAAGTCTGTTTCATCCAGTTTGCGCCGCCGTCATTGGTGGCATAAAAAGCGCCGGCTTCGCCGAACGTCCAGCCGCGACCATCGCCGCGAAAAACCGCGCGGGCGACTCGCGTGTGCGGGTCGCTTAGATCGACCCGCCGCCAGTTGGCGCCGCCATCGCTCGTTCTCAGAAGATATGTTTGCGGTTCGTCCGCGGTCTTGAGTTTGTAAACTGCGCGGTCGCAGACCAGCCAGCCTCTTTCCTCGTCAGAGAAATAAACGTCGCGCAGCGTGTCTTCCGTCGGCCGACGCATAGCGTGCCAACTACTGCCGCCATCATTCGTAAACAACAAGGCGCCCTTGCTGCCCGCGACCCATCCGGTGTTTTGATTGAGGAAGTAGACGGCGTGTAGCCAGGCCATTGTGCCGGAGCGCTGGCGCGTCCACGCAGCGGAGGCGGTGAGCAGTGAGCAATGAAGCAGAAGTAAGCAGAAAGAGGCAGCAATTAGGCGGCGGCTGGTTGTGGCCAGGATAGAGCGCCTCATACCCCTGGGCTCGCGGCTTTGCCGTCTGATCTGCGGAAGGTCTCCGACCTTCCGTAAGGGATCGTTATTACTTGGGGCTTTGCCCAACTCGGCTGAACTGCCATTAAGATCAGATTGGAAGGAACTCATCATTATGAAAGACGGGGCGAAGCCCTAAATCAATTAGCATCTTGCGGAAGGGCTGAGCCCTTCCGCACATCGGACGGCAAAGCCGGAAGACACGGACGCCGCCATACCGCTGTTCTCTCCCGACTAGAGGATTCCCCCGGTGAAGATCTTCGCGAAGCTCAACACAGGAAGGAAGTTCAGCAACGACTGCACCTTCTTAAACGTGTTTCCGGGCACTACCACCTGGTCCCCGGGATTCAGATACAGGGAGTCGGGGGCTTTGCCTTTGTAGATCGCTGTGACATTAACGCGTATCGGCGTCAGATTGCCGTTGGCTTGTTTGCGCAAAACATAGACCTTGCTGCGATCGCCCGTTTGCAGCACGCCGCCGGCTTCCGCAATCGCCTCAGTCACCGACAGGCGCCGTTGCATGGGCCTGATTCCCGGCGCCGCGACGTCGCCGATCACGCTGTAGCGGTACGAATTCGCTTTGTCCAGCGCCACCGATACCTGGGGCTCCCTAATGTATTCGTCATAGCGTTTCTTTATGAGTTCAGAAACTTCCTCGACCGTCTTGCCATTCACAAAGATGCCATCGGGAATCAACGCCAGGGACACACGTCCGCTGGGCGGAATGGTGATGCCCTGCTTCGAATAGCGCTCCTGACCAAACACTGTGACGGAAATCACGTCTTCCGGGCCCAGCCGATAAGTGGTGAAGAAGTTGTTGTAGTAAGGAACGATCGCGGCTTCATCAGAATCGTGTTCCTGGCGACTGGCGAGAGCATCAGCGGGAACATCGGATGGCGACGCCGTTCTGGAGGTTTTGGTGGTTTTCTCAGCTTCCTTGACCGCATCGTCGGCGACGAATACTTCGTCAATCACTGGCTTCGCCTTTTCCGCGTTGGCCTCCGGCTTCGGCGCCGCTTCGTCTGCTTTCGTCGTTTCCGGCGCGGCCCGTCGCGGGCGGATAGTTTTCGCGGGTTCCTGCGCCACGACACTCATCGTGATCGCGAAAACCATGATCAGGGAAACCGCATGGGTTAGCAACTTGTTCATTGTTTCAACCTCCAAAACTTCGCTGAGCTCCAGTTGTCGTTCAGCTTTTGTCATCCATATCTGCGATACAGAGTTTTAGCCTTCTAACGTCCGCCACGGCTGAAAAGGACCGTCTTAATCGTTTCAAACAAGATCGCCGCATCCAGAGTCAGGCCCTGGTTCTTGATGTAGAAAAGATCGTATTCGAGCTTCTGCCGCGCGTCATCAATTGAAGCAGCATAGGGATACTTAATTTGCGCCCAACCCGTTAGGCCCGGAGCAATCAAGTGCCGTTGATCGTAAAAAGGGATTTCTCGCGCCAACTGCGCGACAAAGTGGGGACGCTCTGGCCGTGGGCCCACAAAGTTCATGTCGCCCCGCAGAATGTTCCAGAACTGAGGAATCTCATCGACGCGAATTTTCCGAATGATCCGGCCGACGCGGGTGGTGCGATCGTCCGTGCTGCTGGCCCACACCGGTCCATCTTTCTCAGCGTCGGTGCGCATCGAGCGAAACTTCATCAAGGTGAATGGGCGTCCATTCCGGCCCACCCTTTCCTGTTTGTAGAGTATCGGGCCGCCCGAATCTATCTTGATCAGAAGAGCAGTCAGGATCGCAATTGGTAGCGAAAGAATTGCACCCAGCAACGCCGCCAGCCGATGCATCACCGAACGGGCGATCAGATTCATGGGCGCCTGTCGACCGCGTCCCGAGAAAATTAGCCATGAAGGACGGACCATGTCTAAAGAGACTCGCCCGGTAAGTCTTTCGTAGAAAGAAGCGCATTCTTCGATCGAAACATTTCCCGATAAACTCAAACTGAGAAGCTGTTCGGTAGGAAACTGGCCGCGGCGATCGCCGATAGCGACGACGATGCGATCAATGTTCTCGCTTAGCACGAGGGCGGGCAGCTGGGAGGTCAGTCCGACAACACGCGGATTTATCAGGCTCTTTCCCAACAGTGCGGGGTCGTCATCAACAAAACCCACAATCCTAAACCCCGCGTCTGGACGATCCAGCGTTTCGCGGGCCACGTCGATGGCCATTTCCCCGGAGCCGACGATCAGTATCCGTTCGCCGATTTGCGGATGGCCCAGCAACCAGTGAATCGTCAGTCGCCAACCGACCATCAAGGTCAAGGCCAGCGGCAGCGCAATCAAAGAAACGCTGCGCCCGATCATCAGTGCAGGCACCGCATAGAAGGCGATTGCCAGGGCAATCCAGGCGAGGCCCAGCGCCTGAACCAAACGCAAGACCAGCTCGCGCCGGTCATGCATGACGATAAAGTCATAGAGGTCGTACAGGTAAAATGCAGCCAGGCAAAACAACGTAGCCAGCGCTACCTTGTAGAATCCCTGGCGCACAAGTAGTTCATATTCAGCGTCCACCGCGCCCAGCCTCAAGTACACAGCGACTATCATCCCGCCGAAAAGCAACATGGCTTCGGCGAGAAGCAGTAACACCGTCCGCTTGTTTAGGCGTGAAGGGTTCACGAGACTGCTGCGTCCTCCTCCTGCTCAATGAAAATCATTTCCGGATCATCATCCGGCGCAAATTCCTGACTGGCCTTGGGAGCGGTCTCGGCATCGGCGCGATAGTAGCGGCGCTGATAGTAGTAGGCATTGTCGTCCGGCTGATCTTCCGAGCGATTTAGAACCACGCCCAGAATTCTTTCCCGCGGCAACTGTTCCAGCAGCCGATCGACCGATCCGTAGCGCGTTTTTCCGGCGCGAACCACCAGCAGGGCTCCATCGGCGCGGTTGATCAGCAGGTTGGCATCAGTAAAAATCCCGAGCGGTGGAGCATCGATAATGATGTAATCAAACATGGTACGGGCCTCAGCCAACACCCGACCAAATTTCGGCCCGGAAAGAAGTTCGGCCACATCATCGCGCGCTTCGCCTCCCGGCAGCAGGTGGAGGCCGGAAGGACTTAGCTTAACTATCGATTCTTCCAGTGTCGCCGTACCGGCCAGCACTTCGGAAAGTCCGTGCGGAGCTTCAATTCCCAGATAATCCAGCGCGCAAGGTTGTCGCAAATCGGCATCGATGATCAAAGCCTTAACGCCATCAGTCTGTGCCAGCAGCCAGGCGAGATTCAGAGCTGTTAGAGTTTTGCCTTCACCAACGCCCGCGCTGGTGACCACAAACGCAGTCATTTTTTGCCGCTCGCCAGCCTGTAGCAGGCGAGTGCGCAACGAGCGGAACTGCTCACAAACAGCCGAGCGGGGTTGAGTTACCGCAATGAGATGAGGCTCGACGCGCGCTGCCAGAACGTCTCGAGAGACGAACTCGACAGCACGCGCCGGGCCGGCAGCGTCCAAAGTTGCCCCAACAGCACGTGAAGCTGATCCGCCGGAGAGTGCCGACCCAACGGATGCATTCGCAGTGTGTGCAGTGGACGCTGAAGTTTGCGCCGATGACGGAGTGACGAAGCGTGGTCCGCAATTCCAGGAGTGATCCTGACCATTCGATCCGTTGGCGGGTGTACCCGCGCCTCCGTTACGGCGATCTAAAATGTTGGAAGGGTGCTTCTCGCCGTTTGGCTGGGGACCCTTTGCGCGCATCAACGCGTCGTAAACTCTACCCATTGTTTTCCCTCACAAGGCCCGAACGGCTAAACGCCGCTCCTACCTCGTCCAATGTCGTTGGCGGTTGGTTCAAATTTACAGGCGAAGGATCCACGGTCGGCGACGAATAAGCTGGCGGCGCGATCGTTTCTTGCGAAACGTCACGTGGGGTCATATCCGCGTTCGCAGTTTTCTCCCCAGTACCGGCGGCCCAAAGCTCGGCCCGACCGGACGCAGAAAAGATCCTGGCGGGAGTTTCACGCTCCTCACCGGTGAGCATGCCCCGATCGACAGCTGGCAACATGTCGAACGTCTCGGCAACTTCCTCGATGATGGCGCGGCTAATCGTGGGCTGGCCGGCGGCGAAACCGGCGAGCAGCGCATTGTCGCAAAGATTGTTAATGTTACGCGGTATGCCTTCGGAACAGCGGAAGATGTAATCGATCGCGCCGGGAGAAAAAATGTCCGTCCGTTCAGCACCGGCCACCAGCAGCCGCGAAGTAATGTAGTGATCGGTTTCTTCCACGTTAGGCAACGGCTTAATCGTGCAGCGCAACGCCACGCGCTGTTTCAATTGCCGCAGATCCGGGTAGTTAAGGACAGTTCGCAGTTCCGGCTGTCCTGTCAAAACAATCTGCAAATGTTTCGCCGTGTCAGACTCGAAGTTTGAGAGCAGGCGGATTTCTTCGAGCACGAAAGGCGACAGGCCCTGCGACTCGTCAACGATCAAAACCGTGCGCAGACCTCGACTGTGACGCGATTCAAGGATCTTGCCTAAGGCAATCAGCAAATCTGATTTCGTTTCCCACTCCTGCACGTCCAGCAAAGTTGCCACGTGCTGGTAAAACTCAGGCACGGACAAACGCGGGTTGAAGATGTAGGCAACCAGCACCGTGCGGTCCAATCGCTGCATCATCCAACGTAGGATCGTTGTCTTCCCGGTGCCGACTTCTCCGGTAACCACAATCAGTCCCTTCCCGCTCTCAATACCGTAATGGAGGTTGGCCATCACTTCCGTATGAGATGGGGTGAAGTATATATAGCGAGGATCTGGCGTGAGCGCGAACGGCAACTCTTTCAGTCCATAAAACTCTGCGTACATTTATTCCTCCTGAGGGCGCCGGGCAACGGCGCGTCTTCCTGGACTTGGCACTACGGGCGCATCATAAGAGATACAACTCAAAAACGTGAGTTAAATTAAGCACCAGCGCCAAAGCCGGAATACAGACAATAGTCGCTGCAACTCCGGCAGCCATCACAAGTTTCCTGCGCCGCGGGATCGCGCGGGCTTCCTGGGCGGTCAAAAGCACGGGAATAGTCACCAGAACCGGCAAGCCGGTGTAGTGCTTCGCGTCGTCGGTGGTTTGAATTGTGAAGAGGCGCGGCACCTCGATCAATCCGGCCAGCAGAAAGCCTATGGCCAATCCCAGACCCAATGCGGCGCCCATCATTTGCCAACGCTTCGGCGCTACCGGCCTTTCGGGCAAGTTGGCCGGATCTACTACCTGAATTCCTTCGCCTTGTTGCTGGCTGGCCGCTTCAGCTCCAATTGAGATTTTCTGTTGCTGGGCCAACAACTGGTCATGATTCAGCTTTTTCGTCTGATACTCGCGATCCAGGGCTTCCAAACCAACTTCGGCATTCGGAATTTCGTTGATCCGGTGATCCAGATCCGCAATTTGGGCGGCCGTCGCATCGAGCAGGCTTTGCTGACGGGCCAGATCGGCGTCGATTAATCCCAGATTGGTTTTCAGCGTCAAAACGCGCGGGTCTGAAAGTTTGGATAGTCGTTCTTTCTTTTCTTCAATCCGCTGCTTCCACTCGGTGATCAAGAGATCCTGTTCGCGCTGCACCGATTCGATTTGCATCTGCTTCGAGGTAACATCGGGATGTTTCGGCTTGTACTGAGTCAGAAGGTTTTGCAACTCGGCTTCCAGATCGGACTTGCGTCTTGTCAATTCCGCCCAGGCCAAAGTCGTTTTCGGGTCAGTCGTGTTTTCGGCGACCTGCACAATTTCCTGATCGTATTGCTTAGCCAGATCACCAAGTTGGCTTCGGTAGGCAGCGCCGAGATCCCGTAACCTTCCGATCTCCGCAATCCGGGCCTTTTGCTCTTCGTGCAATCCGGAAAGCCGCCCCACCAACGCCTGCGATTGCGATGGCAGGTTGGAGATGTTCTTCTGCAACCAGTCGAGTCGCGTGCGATCGATTCCGTCCAGTTCTTCCTTTGCCTGGTTAACTTGCTGTTCAATGAACTGCTTGGCGGAGGTTCCCGCGTTAATGGTCCCCTTGGTTTGTTCGTTGATGTACTTACTGGCCAACTCGGCGGTCACTGCTTGAGTAGTTTTGGGATCGCGACCGCGATAAGTGATATTGAACCCGTTGGTGATGTCGTTCCGGCTGGTATTCACCTCGACATGAATATCCTTGCGCATGCGATCAATCAGCATCTCCATCGGATCGCCCCGCAGCTTCTCCCTCTTGTAGAGGTCATATTTTTCGAGTAGGGGCTGGAGCGAGCTGCGGCTGGTAACCACCTGAGTAATGCTGGTCAGCTCTCGAGTCAGTGTTTCGTCGGTGACCGTGGGCACAACGGAGTTGGGCAGCGTCGACGGCTTGACGACGATCAGAGTAGCCGACTCATAGATATTGGGGAGTTTGAAAACCACCAAACCGATGGCCATCGTCACGGCGATCGCAGGAAGGACGATGAGCCATTTGCGCTTCCAGGCTATCCGCGCATATTCATTAATCCTTCTCGGGCGAAACTCAACACTCATCAGGGGCACTCCTTGGTGGTAGGACAGGTATCCTTTCCCGGCCTAACTGCAAAACCGCGGACAGACAGGAATGTCTGTCCTACTTCTCAAAGCGAGGCCAGGACTTTCCGGGCTTCATCGGCGTCGCTGAAGCCATTTCGCTCGCTCAGACGCAGCGCTTCTTCCAGCTCTCGCCGCGCCGCAGTGTTATCGCCCTTGGCTTTCAAAGCCATGCCCAAATGAAAGCGAAAGCCGGGACTCGGCGATGAGTTAGAGCGGCGGGCGTTGACCTGGTCGACCTGTACGGCCTTCCGCAATTGTTCGGCAGCGGCGGCGTAGAGGCCTTTCTTGTAATAAACCCAACCCAACGTGTCTGCGAAACTTGGCACTTCCGGATTAGCCTGTACGACCTGCTGGGCCAAACGCACCGCTTCGTCCATATTGCCCTTGCCATAGACCGCGTAAAGCCATGCCAGGTTGTTGGCGGCAAAAGTCGCGTTCTGATCCTGGGCTAACGCCTTGCGATAGTTGTCTGCAGCTGCATCGTAGTTCTGGCGGCTGAACTCAAGCATGCCGATCAAGGTGTAGGCGGCAGCGCTATCAGGTTTGCGCTCGACGATCTTCTGGTATTCAGCAATCGCGCGCTCTTGTTGACTGGTGTTTACGAACAACGCACCCAGAGCCGAATACGCTGGCAGATAGTTCGCGTCTATTTCCAGAGATCGTCGCAGTTCGCTTTCGGCGCCCTGCGCATTTTTCTCGAAGCCATAGACCTGGGCTTTGAGAAAGTGCAGCGAGGCGTTGTTGGATTGATTTGCGAGCGCCTGATCCAATCGCGCATGCGCCTGGTCGGCATGACCCTGATGAATGTAGATGTTCATCAGACCATTCAGGGCATTGAAGTTGGCGCCGTCGATAGCCAGTGCGTTGTTATACGATGCGGTCGCTTCCTCAAGCTTCCCTTCAGCGATAGCAACCGCGGCCAGGTTAATGTGCGGCTCGGTTTCGCCGGGGGCGGCATCTCTCGCGGCGCCAAAGTCAGCGCGCGCTTTCTTGGTATCGCCTGTTTGAATTGCCGCGGAACCTCGTGCCAGCAAAGTCTTGGCGCGCAGCTGGGCGAGCATCTGCGGGGAAGTGTCCTTATCCGGGCTCGCTTTCCCCAACTTCTCAAGTAACTCGGTTGAGAGACGCAACGCAGCTTTAGGATCGCCGGCTGCCAGGTTGATTTGAACCTGCATCAGTTTGCCGGGAAGGTATTCGGGATAGTTCCTGTCCAGGTCGCCGGCAAAGACTCGCGCCTGATCTACCTGTCCGAGACGAAAATTTGCTTCGGCCATGAAGTAAAGGCCGGGACGGGAATTTGGTTCCTGACGCAGCACTTCCTTAAGATCCTCGACCGCGCCTTTGAGATCGTTTGCCTGGCCGTTCTGCATCTTGATGCGGGCGCGCAGCATGAGGGCCTGACGGTCGTGCTCGTCATTCTTCAGGACTTCATTGATTTGCGTTGTGGCACCCGAAACATCACCGCGCGACAACATTATTTCGGTCAGCCGGTATTGTCCCTGAGTAAACTCTGGGGCCTTGGCAATGATTTCCTTGTACACGTTGATTGCTTCATCAGTGCGGCCCACTGCGGCGTAGAAGTCAGCCAGAACAGCTCGTCCTTCAGGTTTGTCCTTGTCGATCTCGGCCACTGCTTTATACGCGGCTTCGGCTTTATCAAATTGCTTGTTGACTAAGTAAAAACTGGCCAGGATGAAGCGAACCTCACGATTCGAAGGATCCAGTTCCACTGCCTTTCGAAATTCGGCTTCCGCGCCGTCAGTGCGGCTCATTTGAGCGAGGAACTTTCCGTACTCGGAGTGCGCCAGCGCAGACGTTCCATTAACCGCGATCGCGCGCTGAAATGTTTCCTCAGCCTTGGCCCCGTCCTTGCTCGACATGTAAAACCGCGACAGGCTGAGATATGACTCGACGCGTTTCGTATCCAGCTGGATGGCATGGTTCAATTCCGCCAGGGCTTCGTCGCGATGATCCTGGGCAAAGAGGACGCTGCCCATCAGGATGTGGCCTTCGATATGATTGGGATCCTTCTGGAGGACGTCTTTGGCTAAGCGCTCTGCTTCCGCGATTGCGGACGGTGAGTTTTTGCCGCCTGCCAGATAGTACCCGCCCATCTTGACCCGCACATCGAGGTTGCCGGCATCGAGCTCCGCGGTCTTGCGCATTTCCTCAAAGGCTTCCTGATACCGCTGCAGCCCTTCGTAGGCCTGAGCTAATCCCCAGTGGGCGCCGGCCAGGCGCTCATCCAATTGCAGCGCGTTGCGAAACTCGAGCGTCGCTTCCTGAAACTTCTTCTCTTTGAGAAGAGCTTCTCCGCGACTCAGATATTGGGCTTTGGCTTTTGCGGGACTGGTACAAGCGCCCATTGAAAGGGCCAGGGCGAGTAGGGCGACGAGCAGAAGAGAGATATGGCTGTAGCGGCAGCACTCTTTGATTTTCATTGTTACCTGTCTCCATCCGGCCGGCTTGAAATTGAGCAAGAACCTCAAGTGACCGCTGTTTGTCGTTTGGGCAGAAATCCATTGGCGGGCAAACGCGTCTGGATTCGCCATTTCGACGTTGGGTTAAACGCCCGATCTGCTTCCGTTGACTTTGACCGGGCTTCAAAAAACTAGAATTCGCAGTTTTGTTCTGCGTATCAGGACAAGGAGGGAAAACAGGCAATCGCGTGTTTTTTCCCGAAACCTAGTTTGGAACGTACGCCGGCAGGAAGGGCGCGGCTTGTGACGCCAGATCGGTAGCCACACCGATCGCCTCTGCCTCCGATTTTCCGATCGGAACCATCACGCGCACCATCGCTCCGTCGGAGCGTCGTTGGCGCACACTGTCGATAACCGTATAAATCTTGCCCCAGTACTCGCTGGCAACTGCGCGCCCACGGCCCTGGTACCAGTAAATCAAAACCTGCCGGCTGTCGCCGTTTTGAATGAGATAGCGATTTGCTTCGAAGGCAGCTCCTCCACCAGCGGGCGCTATCTGCACTATCGCCGGAGAGTTCAAGACCCACCCGGAACCGGGTAGGCAATTTAGAGGGCTGTGATACGTTGCGCCATTTCTTTGCGTGGCATAGTAGCCAACGTAGAAAGAACCGGTACGTCCGTCGGGAAGGGCAAAGTTGCGTGAGAGATAGTCGTCAGCCCGCAACACTCTTTCGCTCTCGGCATCGAATCGCTGATCTGGTCCGACCTGTCGCCAATTACCCACCTGTACGGGAAATCTTGCCAGGGTTTGCCGCTCAACGTGCGCCTCGCCGGCCCGCTCCCAGATGTTGATGACGAGGCCGGCGGCGAGAAGTACCGCCAGCAACAACGCGAATCGCAAAGTTTCATTGGATCTGAAAGTCATCACTTGCTACTCAGTTCCTTTTGCCAGCGAAGGCTCACTTGCCAGAGACATCTCACGGGCTTTCGCCGCGCCACTTACCGGCGTTTGCAGAGTCGTTGATGGCTCCTTTTCTTTCTTGCGCCCGAACCGATCAATCGACCAGCCGACTGCGAATAACATCAAGAAAGCCACGATGTACATCACCCAACCGGAGAAGGAATGAAAGAACCCATCTGCCACCCGGGTGCCGTAAAAGCGGGCCAGCACTCCGGTCCCGCTGACGCGCAGGACGTTAGTTAGAATGGCGATTGGAATGGCGGAAAGTACGATAAGCATCGAACGCCAGACGGCGAAGGACTTCAACCGGGTCAGGCCATGACTTCCATTCCCACCACTTCCAGAATCGGCGTCATCATTGCGAGGGTAGGTAAAATAAGCGAAGACTACGGCAAGCGTGACCAGAGTCATTAACGAGCGAATCCCACTACAAGCTTCGACGACTTCCAGTCTCTTTGGCTGACTGGAACCCAACGGCATGAGTTCGATCACGTTGCCCTGGCGCAGTACCGGAATGTTGAAGGCGGCTATCGCTGAGACAGCACAACGCGAGGCCAGAAGCTGAAGCGGAAACGCAATCTTGTTAAGGACAATTGCCGGGATAGGAATTGCGAGCAGCAAGAGCGCAAGCGGGACCATGACCACGCGCAACAGGCTGAGGCCCCAGAAATAAACCACGATGCCAGCGAGCATTAGAACCAATGAGGTGCGTTGAACAAAGAGCTCGGCTCCTGCTGTTCCGGCCCACAGCCCGCAAAGTCCAAACAGGATCATGGAGGCGCCCCACGCCATTTGGGGCCGACCAACATACTTCATGAGTCGGTCGCGTTGGCTCCAGATGATGTATGCGATTACGAACGGAATCAGCAGGCCATGAGAATAGTTCTCGTCATTCCACCAATCGCGACCGAGCTTCAACAGCACCGTCGAATAGAGAAAGACGAGAGCAAGAGAGATTAGAAAAGGCTTGTAAAGGCTACGCCCGAGGGTGACACTCATGTGGTTTTTTCGCGGTGACCTCTCGTTGCCAAGGGCAACTTCGCTAACGAGAGTTTGAAACTGCGGCGGCGATTTGATGTCGCCTGAGGAGGTAAACACCTAAT
>JAWVFI010000148.1:0-51495 GCA_033856235.1 Blastocatellia bacterium
ATTCCCATCCTCGTCCGATATCTTGATGATGTTCTACCCATTGTTTCCTTGTTCGAATAAGTTCTGTTCGTCGCGGGGACGTGAAATCATAACATGGAGAGAGTGAAGCGGGCGCGACTGCGCTCCGCGAGAACGCATCACTTAGATGCTCGGGTTGATATCAGGAGATGCACGACATGCAATCCGCAAAAATTGCCCGGAGTCGTGCGCAACCAGTTCGTTGACATTGCTGCAAGGGCGCTCATAGAATCGACATCTCAGAACAAGCGAAGTGGCACGCAATCACGAACCGGTTACGATTGACAAGATTCGCGCCACACATAGTGCGCGCCGCCAGGAGATTCGTGCGCGGCTGCGAGAGTTCGACGATCTTTGGAAGAGCGCTTCGGATGAACAGCTCTGGGAAGAGATGGTCTTTTGCATTTTCACCGCTGGAGCGTCTGCGCGCATGGGGTTATCAGCAGTCGCAGCGGTGCGTCCGTTACTGGCTAGCGGCCGTCCCCAGCAGATGACGCGCGCGCTGGTAAAGGCACGCGCGCACCGTTATCCGGCATCGCGACCGGGATACATAGCAGTAACGCGCAGTTACCTGCAGCGGCAGTTTGGCATGAGACTGCGGGAGCGGCTCACAAGTTTCGGAGACCATATCGAACGCAGAGACTGGCTGGCCCAGGAGCGCGAGATCAAGGGCTTGGGGTACAAGGAGTCCAGTCACTTCCTGCGAAACATAGGGTTCAAGAACTACGGAATTTTGGATAAGCATGTGCTGCGATGCCTTTCCGAAGTTGGCGTCATCGAGTCAGCCAAACCGCCGGCCACGCGCCGGCGCTACCTGGAAACCGAAACAGCGATGCGTGCATTCGCCAGGAGTGTTCGAATCGACTTCGATGAGCTTGACCTGGTTTTGTGGTCCATGAAGACCGGGGAGATACTGAAATAACAGAGAGCGGAAAGACTTGATGACCTTGTGGCATCTATCTCTGTAGTTAAACCATCGCAGCAGCCTAAACAAATGATCACCAGCGCCCCAGTTTCAATCCCCCGGGGAATAATAGTCAGCCTGGCGGCCGTTTTGATTTGGACGGCGCTATTGCCGGCCGCGCTCCTGGCCGTGCCGGGCGACGATAAGGCGCGCGCTCGGGCCGAACGAGCGTTGAAGGCGGGCGATTACGAGACCGCGATCAAGCTGTTTCGTGATGCGCTGACAAAGGATCCAAAAGATATTGACTGCCGGCTGGGTCTAAGCTTCGCCTTGCTCAAGCAACGAAATCTCCAGGATGCTTTCGATCATGCTGCTCGGGTCGTAGCGACCGATCCGCTTAACGCGCGCGCGCATGCCCTGCTGGGATCAGCAGTTCTCGCTTCCGGCGACTTTCGGACGTCAATAGAGGAGTTTCGCACCTCCTTGCGTCTCAAAGAAGATGAGGCGTTGGCGGTCGCCGGTTTGGCGATGGTCGACTTCTACGAGAACCGTCTCGATAGTTGCCTGACCGGGCTCCGCCGGGCCATCGCTTTGGATTCCAAAGAACCAGATTACGTTTTTAGTCTTGGTCAGGCGGCCGCTCGCAGCGAACGCTTCAAGGAAGCGGCTGATGCCTACGAGCGGTTCCTCGCGATCGCGCCACGGACGGACGAAGATCGCCGGGCGCGCATTCAGGGCCTGATTGACTTTCTGCGTTACCTTGGTAAACAGGGTTCGTTGTACGTCACGGGCGGCGCCAGCCGCACCGTCGTAAGTTTTGAAACGAAAGATTCGCGGCCCCTGATTGCAGTGCGCCTGAATGGCTCAAAAGAGCCGCTGCGATTCGTGCTCGATACGGGCTCGGGGATGTCGGTGATCTCGGACGAAACGGCGCGCCGGCTCGGCTTGCATCCAGTAGCGCGGGGCGGCCAGGCACGCGCCGTGGGCGGTGGCGGCCGATTTGAAATCGTTTACGGCTATCTGTCTTCGATGGAGATTGGCGCCGCGCGAATCTCGAATGTGCCAGTTTACATTCGACGCTTTTACGACGACCACAATCCGGTGGACGGTTTTATTGGTTTGTCGGTCATCTCAAAATTTCTGGCAGTAGTCGATTACGGGGCGGAAACACTCACACTTTCCAAGCAACGTGGTTCTGAAGGGCTTGAATCCGGAACCTTGAACTTTAAGCAGGACCGGGCGGCCGGAACTGAGAGTCGAAATAGCGCCGCCATTCAGCTTCCGATCCGGACCACCTCCAGCGGGTTCCTGAGCGGCGAGGTCAACATTGAGGGATTGGACCATCAGCAGAATTTCATCATCGATACCGGAGCCAGTGTTTCGGTGATTTCGGAGAAACTTGCGGAGCTTAATGAAACTCAGTCTTTCCTGCAGCCAGGCCGGATGCGAGTCTTCGGCGCGGCCGGAATCACGGAGAACGTAAAGATGGTGACCCTGCCGCGAGTTACCTTGGGCACGCACGCTCGGGACCGCATCGACGCCGCCATTCTGGATTTGGAGCCGATAAATGAAACGGCAGGGTTCAATCAAAGCGGGATCCTGGGTGGGAATTTCCTCCGGCACTTCACCATAGCTTTTGATTTTCAGAGAGGTCTTATTCGCCTGATTCCACTGCCGCCGAAGGGCGCGGAAAAAGACGGCACACCCAATGTGCCGGAGGTGGGTGGTCCATGAAGCCAGGACTTTACCTCGAGACTTCCGTAATCGGAGCTTATCTGGACAACGGCGAGCCGTTTCGACGCGACCTAACCATCCGCTGGTGGGAGCACGAGATGTCCGAGTACCGCGCCGTGGTATCTCCGCTGGTGGCGCGCGAACTGGAACGAGTGCAGGAGCCGCACCGCACCGGCTATCTCAAACTCATTCGCGATTTGGCGACAGTGGAAATAACAGAAGAGGCCGCCATCCTTGCCGAAGGCTACATCGCACGCGGCATCTTCAATCGCAAGTACATTGCCGATGCTCTGCACGTTGCCATTGCCTCATTCCACAAAATAGACTATCTAGTGACTTGGAATTTCGGTCATCTGGCCAATGTGCGGCGGCAGGCACGCATACGTCTTTTTAATACTGCGGCAGGATTTTTTGTGCCGATGATTGTGACTCCGGAGTTTCTGGTGTCGGAAACCACTGAGACGGAACAGGCTTCGTAAACTATGTATCGCAAACCCAGGTTCCTGAAAGTGCTCCACGCTATCCGCGAACAAATGTCGCGTGAGGTGGATTACGACGTTGACCTGTTCGTGGAGGTGATTCGTGCCGGAGAACAACCCGTCGTCACCGGTTCACTCGGCAACGTGCGCGCCTTTCGCAAAGGAAAAGATATCGCCGCAAAAGTTACCGGCGAGGCGGTGATTCGAGTTGGCAAGGGCCGCAGGCGGGCAGTCAGATAAGCAGTAAATCAAATGGATGTAACCTTCGAGACCATCGGCCTGGAAGTTCCCAGCGAAACGGCCTTTAATTTTCTGGCCGAACGCGCGGGCGATCAGGGCGAGCCCACCCAGCTCTCGCGGCGCGGCGCGGTGATTCACGGCCGGTGCTGGAAACTTGGTGAGGGCCTCGAAGTCTGGACCGTCCTTTACGAATCCGGGACTGGCGACGTCTTTTACGCTAATTGCCGTCCTGGCTTCCGCGCCCGCTATGCACAACGGATCAGCCCCTGGGCCCTGACCGAATACGATGAAGAGGGCGAAGCAGTTGTGCACGGCTATTGTGACGGCACCGACACGGAAATTCTTTTTGAGCTGCAGAATTTGACGGAGGTTGGGGCAGCCGGCTTTGGCGCTCAGGAACTGCAGGTTGGTCTCTGCGGTTTGGCTTACCGGGCGCGCATCTGCGGTCGCGATCTGAAGAGCCGCTGGATGTCGCTGGAGCGTTCGGCTCCTTCACGCGCGGGCCACGAGAATGATTGGAGCCTGCGCGGCCGGGTGCTCGCTTTCAAACCGCTGCGCAATCCGCTCTCCGGCAGCGAACTGTATTGGATTTACCTGGACCTGGAAAAGTTGAAGCTGGAAGTGCTCGTCAATCGCCGCGCTCTGGGTGGCGGGGAACTCAAAATCGGCTCGACCCTCTCGGCCGAGGTCTGGCTGCAAGGGCATGTGTTGGATGAAAGGACGCTGCGATCACGGTACGAAGGCGTCGATCGGGCCCACGCCAGAGCAACTTTTTGGTCCACCCTGCGAAGGGAAAACTAACAGGGGTCAGCAGTCGCGCTCGCGAATCAGGTTGGCGTTGTCGCTTTTCCTGGTTCCCGCGAACTTCTGACTCCTTAATTTTTATGAAACGATTGATTCTCATCTTCGTTATTTTGCTCGCCGCCGCGGCCGGCGCTTATTTTGCGAACCAATATTGGCTGCATCGCTTTGATCCGGTGATTGCGCAACAGGCCGCTGCCTATCAGGTGGATCCCGATTTGGTCTGGAGCATCATTTACGAAGAGACATATTTCAGTCCCTGGAAGAATGGAAAAGACGGCGAGATCGGATTGATGCAAGTCTTGCCGGCTACCGGCCGCGAGTGGGCCACCGAAAAAGGCGCGCGCGACATGGAGCGCCAGATCGTCGCGAACCCATCGGAAGCTCTAAAAGATCCCCGAAGAAATATCGACGTCGGCTGCTGGTACCTACAGAAGTTTAATGAGCAGTATCGCGACATTCCGGATCGCGAGACGCGGATGCTGGCGGCGTACAATGCCGGGCCGGGCCGGGCGGCTGAGTGGAACCGTACGGCAAACGGGGCTCGTCCGCTGACCGCCGAAGAGTTTATTGCGCGCATTGATATCGCCTCGACCAAGGCTTATGTCACCTCAGTCTTTACGCGCTATCGCGAAGTTAAGGCATCCAAAGGAAGCGCGGCTAATTCAGTGGCCAGGTAAGCGCGCGGCCAATCCTCCCTGACTCGGATAAGAATGATCTGAGACGCAAGCAGAATGACAACCCTCTATTGCGCTCGCTGGGTCGCGCCCATTTCGTCCTCCGTTATTGAAAACGGAGCCGTCGCTGTCTCAGGCCCAAGTATCGCGGCGGTTGGGCTGCGCAGCGAACTGGCTCTCAGGTTTCCTCAAGCAAACACTAAAGACTTCGGCGAGGCCATCATTATCCCAGGCCTGATCAATGCTCACACGCACCTCGAATTGACTGTGATGCGCGGGTTCCTCGAAGCAGAGGAGCACGACTTTTTCGCGTGGCTCAGGAAACTAACACTCGCGCGACTGGCGCTAAGTTCCGATGACATCCTGCAGTCTGCCACCTGGGGCGCGATTGAGGCGGCCCGGGCCGGCGTCACCTGCGTAGCCGACGCCAGCGACTCGGCAAGCGAGAGTATGCAGGCGCTGAAAAACGTCGGGCTGCGCGGCATTGTTTATCAGGAATCGTTCGGGCCTGATCCGCAAGTGGCTGGCGAGAACTTTGCGAAACTCCAGCGCAAAGTTGAAACCTTACGCGCGTCCGAATCCTCGCTGGTTCGGGCCGGAGTGTCACCGCATTCCCCCTACACCGTGAGCGCGCGGCAGTTGGAATTGATCAGCGCGTTTGCTTCGCAGGAACGCTTGCCGCTGATGATGCACGCTGCCGAGTCGCAGGCGGAGTATCTTTTGCTGAAAGAGGGAAGAGGTGCGTTTGCCGATAGCCTGCAGCAACGCGGTATCGAATGGCAGGCTCCGGGAATATCGCCAATTCAATTTCTGGCGGAACATGGGGTGCTGGAAACCAAACCTTTATTGGCGCACTGCATCATCGTGGACGACGCCGACCTGACGATCCTCAAAGAAACCGGAACCGGCATCGCGCACTGTCCCAAGTCCAACGCGAAGTTGGGGCACGGCTACGCCTCATACGCAAAGTTTCTCGAGTTCGGATTGAATGTTGGGATCGGGAGCGATTCCGTAGCCAGCAACAACACGTGTGACATTCTTGAAGAAGCGCGATTCGCGACTCTCCTGAGCCGGGCCGTGAGCAAGACAGAGGATGAACGCCGGCAGGCTACGGCCGAAGCCGCTTTGTTCGCTGCGACGCTGGGTGGTGCTCGCGCGCTCGGAATCGATAAGCAAACAGGCGCTCTGACCGAAGGCCTGCAGGCTGACTTAGCAATCATCGCGCTTGATCGGATCCATCAGCGGCCCGTGCGCGACCCCATTCAGGCGTTGATCTTCTCGTCATCGGCGCGCGACGTGATGGCTACGGTCGTGGCCGGGAGCGAAATCTATCGCGACGGTGCGATTGATGGCTTTGACGAAAAGGAACTTCACATAAAAGTCGAAGCGATAAGGAGCAAGATGGGAAATTAGCACGCGAGCCTTACAGTCTCACCATTTCTCGCCTGCAGGCATCTACTCCTCAGCCTCCGGTCATCTCAGAGAACATGATATTCCTGAAAAGTATGGTAGTGGCGGCCACGTGCCTGCTGGTAACTCCCAATAGCATCTGCCAGCGCGACGGAGGGAGAGCCCTCGCGCATCGCATCGGCGGTTCACAGAGCCGGGCTTTGCTAAAGGAACCAGCCAAGGTCGCAGACACGAAAAGCGACGAGATGCAGGTTCTTGCTGAAGGCAGCCATTCAGAAATGCGGAAGCCGTTCGTCGCCATCGCGCGAGAACCGGGTGTCTATTCTCAACTACAGAAACTCGCGCCGGTATTGCCCCACTTGCTCGACGACTTTTTCAAAGACCGCATTGTCGTGGCAGCCTTTATGGGAGAGCGCAACACTGGCGGTTACAGCGTCGAGATAGTGCGCGCACCGGACGGACTTGTTCGGGTGGCGGCGTTGAGGCCGGACAAGAACGCCATGGTTACCCAGGTGATTACGTCACCGTTCAAGGTGGTGTCAGTGCCGAAGAACCCATGGAGGGGGCTGAATGTCGAAAGCCTCTGGCAAGAATCCGCGGATCTATACCGGGTAACCGTAGGGAACTTTCAAATTTCGGGAGGGTTCGCCGGACGCAGAGTGGATTTTGGCCTCACAGGCGATCTCCGCGTCCTCCGCGAGGGCAAGCTGGCGACCTTTTTCTTTGATCTCAGAAATGCTGACGGCACCAAGCCCCGCAACCTGAAGGAAGCAACGACAGGAATTGTTGCTGACAGCCAAATTACGATCTACATGATGGACCCAGGGTCATTAGTCGAGTCGCCGCATAGCGATGTGAGTGCGACCGGAAGGTTCAGCAAGAACAGTCGCATCCTGTCGATTGATTTCACTTCGCTGCCCACCCTGATTGCAGATGGATATGGGGGAAGGGGAAATCTGGAGGCTGAAATGGTCACGTGGCCGCCCGCGAACAAATCCGTATTCGACAAGGATTGACGTCAATTCAATCGCGCCGCGCTCCACCCTTCCGCTGCCAGCTTCTATGCTTCCGTAACTTCGGCACCGGCCGAGATGATTCCTTCCGTGAGAATCTGCGCCCGCAGGCCCCCTCGATGGACCAAGCCGCGTAAGACGTCCGACCCTGGATTCATCCCAGCCAGATGAGAGCAAGGCTCACAAAGTTTAAGGCCGCGCAGTCTGACGCCGCCGATCAAGAACTCGCGATCGACCAGGTGATTTAAGGGGACGGCCCGGGTGACAATATTCCGCCGGCTGAATCCCTGGTCAACTTCCACGCCGAACTCCCTGCGGAAAGCGTCGATTGCTTCACTTTCAATTAACGTCAACTCGCGATCTGGCTGCGGCTTGGAAAATGTTCCGCGGTGGTGGAAATAGCGATCCCCTTCCAATCCCTGGCCGGGAACAGCCCGCACTTCCTCTACGGCTTGCATGGTAGCCTCGGCTTCCGGGGCGATGTGGATTGAAACTACGGTCCCTTTAAACATACAGTCCTTTCGTGGAGTGCGCCGGCAGAGCGAAGCGGCGACGGCGCTTTGGATTGATCTCGGGGGATGTCTGGCCTGTTGATCCAAAGCGGGGTCGCGCTGCGCTCGCCCCCGCACTCCAAATTTAGAGGTCAGATCGAAGCGCTGATCGCTTCGTCGAATATCTCCAGCGCCACATCAACGTTCTCGCGCGTAAGAATCAAGGGCGGCGACCAGCGAATGGTATTGAATCCGGCCCCCAGCAGAATCAGACCACGGTCGAAGCAGGCAATTTCCACGGCGTCGCGTAACTCCGGGTTTGGTTTCTTGCTGGAGCGATTGTCCACGAACTCCACACCAATCATCAGGCCCATTCCCCGGACGTCGCCAATACAATCATGCTTCGCCATCAGCTTTTCCAGGCCCGCCTTCAGGTAAGCGCCAACGCTGGCGCTGTTGGCCAGTAACTCCCGTTCGAGGAGTTCGATCGTTTTCAGAGCCGACGCGATGCAGACCGGATTTCCGCCGAAGGTCGATGCATGCGCGCCTGGCTTCCAGTCCATCAGGTCTGCGCGTGCGACGCACGCACCCAACGGCAATCCAGAGGCTATGCCCTTGGCGATGCAAACGATATCTGCTTTGACGTCGGAATACTCAGCGGCAAACATTTTCCCGGTGCGCCCCATCCCGCTTTGCACTTCGTCCATGATTAGCATGATGCCGTGCTCATCGCAGATTCGGCGCAGGCCTTTGAGGAACCCTGCGGGCGCCGGTACATATCCACCTTCGCCCTGGACTGGCTCCACCACAATCGCCGCCACTTCTTCCGGTGGGGTCGTTGTCTTGAAAAGGCGATTCTCAATCCAGTTCAACGCTCCCTGGGCCGCGCCGCCATCGCCACAGTCCTCGGCGCTAAACGGATTACGATATTCGTTGGGATACGGAAGATGGACTACGTCCAGCACCTGGCGTTTAAAGCCCATGCGCTGCGCCGCCCGCGAAGACGTCAGTGATAACGAACCCAGGGTGCGTCCGTGAAAACTGTTGAAGAAGGCGATGAACTTTTCGCGTCCGGTGGCATGCATCGCCAGCTTCAGCGCCGTCTCAACCGCTTCTGTGCCGCTGTTGGCAAAGTGCGTCCGTGTGGGCCGCGGGACGGGAACTATCTCGTCCAGTTTCTGCGCTAGCTGCGGCATGTGACGGTAGTAGTAGTCAGTGCCGCACATGTGAATCATCTGCTCCACCTGATCCTGAATGGCGCGCACTACTTCAGGATGGCAATGACCGGTCGAGCAAACGGCCACGCCGGCGTTGCAGTCCAGAAACAGATTGCCATCCACGTCGGTGACCCAAACGCCCTGCGCATGGTCGGCGACGAGTTTGAAAGAAGGTCGCGGGTAGGAAGGCGTGACAAATTTCGCGTCAGCTTCGATGATCGCCTGTCCCTTTGGCCCCGGCAGCGGTGTGATTATTCTCGGTCGTTGCGGTGTCTGATTTTGTTGGTTGCCGCCAATCTTGTCTTCAGTCAATTGGGGCGATGCCGTCATTGTCGTCATGTCTGTCTCCCATCGAGTGCAGCTGTCGGAACAGCAGAAGGTGAGTCGTCACCAGGATACTTGATGAACCCTGCGTTACCGGACGTTGATTTTTGACAGACGGGAACTAATCCGCGAACAGATTGGCGCGAAACTCAAGGGGCAGAAGATGTAGCCGTCTTTTCATTGCAAAAGTCGTTGCTGAAGTGACGCGATAGTATCACTTCAGGCCAGAGCGTTCCAGTGGCAAGCAGTACCGCGAATTCAACCTCGAAGTGAAACAAGGTAATCCTGTCGGACTTCGCCCCAGCGGGGCGACATGTTTATAGCCTGACGTCAGTGGAACTAGGTCGCGCTCCGTAGGAGCGCAACAACCTGGCGCGCTGCGCGGCTGGAAAGAAATTTCGCTCCTCACGGAGCGAAGATCGGAAGAGGATTGGTTGTTGTTATAAACATCTCGCTCCTACGGAGCGAAGAGCAGTTAAAAGTTGCGCGTCACACCTGGCTGAAATAAGGTGCTGGCGAGATTTCAAAACCGACTCAGGCAGCAGTTCACTTTCGCTTCCAGCGCACGCCGTCCTTCGTGTCTTCGAGAATGATGCCGCGTACCAGAAGTTCGTCGCGAATCTCGTCGGCACGATCGAATTCACGGCGGCGGCGCGCTTCCTGGCGATCGTCAATTAACTTCTGTACCTCGTCATCCAGCATCGCGGCGGGCGAACTGCTCAGGACATTGAAGACACTGTCGAAGCGCGCGAGGGCTTCAAGTATCTCGCGCTGGTTATCGGCCAGCAGTTTGCGGCGCGCCAGCGCTGTGTTCACATCGCGCGAAAGGTTGTGGATCACCGCCAGGGCGATGGACGTGTTCAGATCGTCGTCCATGCCTTCCTCGAAAGACTTGAGCGCGTCCTGCGTTATGCGCTGCAACTCAATGTTCAGACCTGGTTCCACCTTCGCATCTTCGAGCCGGGCGCAAAAGTCCCGTAAACTGCCGACAGTTTTTTCCGCCGCGCGCAATCCTTCCAACGTGAAGTTGATTTGTTTGCGATAGGGCACGCTGAGCAGGAAGTAACGGACGGCCGCGCCCGAGAATCCCTGCGCCGTTAGATCGCGAAAGGTATAGTAGTTACCTTTCGATTTGGACATCGACTCGCCATCCACTTTCAAATGCTCAAAATGGATCCAGTAACGCGCGAACGGTTTTCCGGTGGCTCCCTCGCTTTGCGCGATTTCGTTCTCGTGATGAGGAAAGACGAGGTCGATTCCGCCGGCGTGGATGTCGAACGTTTCGCCCAGATACTTCATGGACATGGCAGAGCATTCAATGTGCCAGCCCGGACGGCCGCGGCCGAGATTCGTCTCCCAGGCAGGTTCATCCGGACTGGAGGCGGCTTTCCATAAAGCGAAGTCGCGCGCGTCCTCTTTCTCGTAACGGTCAGTGTCGACGCGCTCGCTCGCTCCCGCAATGTTGCCCGCAAAGTTAATCTTCGAAAGCTTGCCGTACTCCGGAAACGAGCTGATGCGATAGTAGATGGAGCCTTCTGAGCGATATGCATGGTCTCGCTCTTCCAGCCGCTCGATCAAGGCCACCATTTCCTCGATGTGTCTGGTGGCCTGGGGCGCTACATCCGGACGTTCGCAACCCAATGAATCAAAGTCCTGCCACAGCGCTTCAATGTAGCGGGCCGTATACTCGTCAATCGTTTCGCCGGCTTTTTGAGAGAGCGCGATAATCCGGTCCTCGACATCCGTGATGTTCATCACGTGGGTGACGCGCAGGCCTTTAAACTTCAGATACCGTCGCAGGACGTCCGCGCAAATGGCGGAGCGGAAATTACCGATGTGACCAAAATCCCAAACCGTGGGACCGCAGTAGTAGAACCTTGCTTCGCCCTCGCGCATGGGGCGAAACTCTTCAACTCGGCCGGAGAGAGTGTTGTAAAAATTAAACATAGGGTGGGGTCGAGTCTAAGAGGCGGCGTTGAGTCCGTCAACCGCCAGGGCAGGATCGTAGTAACTAGTTGTGAGCCTTGAAGTGTTCGAAGCCGCCGGCAGGCAAGTCCCAAACACGATTGCCCTCAGCAATTCGAATCGACTCTGACTCTGCTGTGATCTGGCCGATCTTTGTGATCGGCACGCCATCAACCTGCCTTGGCAATCCGCCTACGGAATCGGGCCGGACAGTGAACAGCAACTCAAAATCCTCACCCCCATGCAGCGCCAGCAGGAGAGGATCGAGAGCGCGGCGGCCGCAGAGTTCGACAGCGTGCGGATCCAGCGGTATGGCAGACGATTGAATCAAGGCGCCGGCGCCGCTCTCGTGACAGAGATGTCGCAAGTCGGAGGATAAGCCATCACTGACATCGATCATTGCACTGGCCAGGCGTTCCTCGCCCAGGACCCGGCCCCAGCCGACGCGCGGCTCGGGGCACATTTGACGCAATAGCAGAGCATCTACGGCAGCGAGTTCGTGTTCGCGATCTGCGGCGACATGCAATTGGGCTCCGGTTTCAATCAGACGAAGACCCGCAGCGGCGCCTCCGAGCGTCCCGGTAACGAAGATTGAATCGCCCGGATGAGCGTCACTGCGTTTCACAGCCTGGCCGATCTGGACTTCACCGACGACAACTGAATCAATGATGATGCGTTCCGGCGCGCGCGATATATCGCCCCCCGCCAGCGTCACGCTGTAATGATCCGCGAGCGCAAAGAAACCTTCGTAAAATTCGTCAACGAAATCTGATTTCCAAATTTCCTCAGGGAGGCCGAGCGAGATAAAACTCCAACGAGGCCGCGCACCCATTGCGGCGATGTCGGAAAGAGAAACGGCAAGGGCCTTTTGACCCAGGAGGCGCGCAGGCATTTCACGGCGAAAATCAATGTCCTCCACCAGCAGGTCAGTGGTCACCACCGTATCTACACCGGGCCGCGGCTGAATGACGGCAGCATCGTCGCCGATTCCCAGTGAGAGCGCCGACGCACCCGCGAATCTGTCCTTTGCCAGACGTCGAATCCGATCAATGAAATCAAACTCGCTCATTAGATAAAGGTCCAGAGGTAACTAGCCTTTCAGATCGGGTAGAAGCAGCAAACTAAAGTTTGTACTCTATGCACCTGTTGGGATTGAAGCTCAACTTCCGTTCGCAGCCGTATAGAGTACAAGCTTTAGCTTGTGCTGCATCGGCGTCGTACTTCAAAGCTAAGGGTCGAACTTTGAATTCAGAGGTTGCGGCGCATTGAGTCGAGCCCTGATTCGATGGTTTCGATGGAAGTGGAAAAAGAAAAGCGAACGTGCCCTTCGCCGTCAGGGCCGAAGACAACGCCGGGAACAGTCGCGACCTGAGCGCGATCCAGAAGGACCTCGGCGGCTTCGCGGCTGTTGCCGCTGATTCGGGAAACATCGGGAAACGCATAGAAAGCCCCCGCCGGCTTCTCGCAAGTAAGTCCCAGTTCGTTCAATCCCGCCAGCAACAAATCACGACGCTCACGATAGGCGGCCCGCGAGGTTTCGAGAAAGTCGGATCGCGTATTGAAAGCCGCGAGCGCGGCCCATTGGGTGGGCGTCGAAACACCATTGGAAGAATACAGTGTGGTCTTGCGCAACCCGGTCATCCAGGGTTCAGCGGCTGCCGCATATCCGATCCGCCAACCAGTCATGGCGTACGACTTGGAGAGGGTGAAGCAGGTTATGGTGCGCTTGAACATCCCTGGAAGTGACGCGATGGAAACATGGGCGCCATCGTAGACCAGATCCTCATAAGCTTCGTCGGCTATCACGATCAGATCGCGCTCTTGCGCAAAGCGCGCCACCGCTTCAGCCTCGGATTGATTGAAGACTGCGCCAGTGGGATTTGTCGGCGTGTTGTAGTAGATCGTTCTTGTCTGCGGCGTGATGTACCGAGCCAGGGTTGCAGCGAACCCTTCCTGCAGGGCCTCACGCGTGGGAACCAGCACCGCCTGGCCCTGGCAGTGCGAGATCAGATCTTTAATCGGGGTCCAGTAGGGAGAGAAGACAAGGACATCATCGCGGGGATCGACTGTTGATTGAAAAGCGCCGAACAGGCCCTGCATCCCGCCGTTGACAACGATGACGTTGTCCTCGTTTGCCGGAATGCCGTTGCGCTCGCGAAGTTTCTCCGCGATAGCTGTGCGTAACTGCAGCGTGCCCGACGAAGGTGCATAACGGGTCTGGTTCTCTTCGAGCGCCGCGACGGCGGCCGCCTTAATGTAATCAGGTGTATTGCGATAGGGCTCGCCGCCTTCGAACTGATAAACGGTCGCGCCCTGCGCCCGCAAACCCATGATCCGGTTACGAATATTAACGATGTCGGAAAAGCCAACTTCATCAAGGCGCCGGGCAAGGCGCAGGGCTGTCGAGGCGGGCGAAGTCTGCAAACGAAACCTCCGTCAAAAACGCTGCTGGAAATGGAATGACCGTGAATTATAGCTTGACGTCTGGACGGCGTCTATTCGGGACAGCCGCTAAGTGGGGCGCGCCGTGGTGCCTGCAAGTTCACGCTATACCTTTAATATCATGGCTGAGCTTGGTGCCCGTAAATATAAGCATTGACACGCTGAACAGGGCGCGGGTAACATGCGCTCCACGTTTCCCCGGCCACCAGGACCCGGTCATAACCTTGCCGGTTGCAGCTAACCCGCATCCCTTTTGATTAAATGAGCCACCCGATCACTGCGATTCCGGAAAAGCTTTACTTCAAGATCGGTGAGGTCTGTGAAATCGTAGGGGTCCAAGCGCATGTGCTGCGATATTGGGAGACCGAGTTTCCCATGCTCCAGCCGCAGAAGAACCGGGCCGGCCAGCGTACCTATCGCCGCCGGGATGTGGAGATGGCATTGCGAGTCAAGGAACTGCTGTATGACGAGCAGTACACCATCGCGGGCGCGAAAAAGAGGCTGGCGCATGACACACGCGGAGCCGGAAAACTGAAAGTAGTCGGTTCGGAAACCGCCGCGGCCGCAGCGCCCTCGCCCGATCCGCAGCAAAGATCAACGGAGAGAGCGACCCTTCCGGCGCGCGAACGCGGGCGAGAGTTCCCGGCCAGCGCTCCGGTCAAGGATGCCAAACCCGCCAGTTTGAAACAGATCGCAGAAGAGTTGCGCGGGCTTCTGGCGTTACTGGACAAAACTGATTCCGATTTGAAATCGCCTCGCCGGTAACACCGACCCTCATTTGACAAAAATGGTTTTCGGACGATACTAAAACCTCGAACGGGACGTGGCGCAGCCTGGTAGCGCGCACCCTTGGGGTGGGTGAGGCCCCGAGTTCGAATCTCGGCGTCCCGACCAAATCTAAAGGGCCTTCAACTGCGAGAGTTGAAGGCCCTTTCGAATTTTCCGGGTCTAGCCTGGCAAGCGGTGTTCAGAGTACCGACTTCAGTCGGGCTTTTTGTCAAACCAAAAACCCAACTGAAGTTGGTACTCTAAACACCTCGAAACGATCGGTCTTTACTTCGTGGTGCGCTCGCGTTTGGGACGCAGCAGCAACGCTATTCCGATCGAATACAGCACCGCGGTGACAATGGCATAAGCGACGCCGGGCTGTCCCCGGCCGGTGCCGACGAGATTTATTTCATGAAGAATGTTGATAGTCCCGAGCAGGATCAAACAGCATCCCGCCATTCTGCTGATATTCATAAAGTCTCCTCTCGCGATTGGTTCTGCGGCGATTTCGTTGCCACACATTAAAACTAAGAACTGGCGTCACCCTTTAGACACCGGGCGCAAACGAATGTTCCAACCTGTTCCGCTGCGTCTGCCTTAGCCGCGATTTTCGCCGTCCTGCTTTTCCACGATAACAATCGGCGAAGTCAGCATCCGATGGACCGGGCACTTGCCGGCAATTTCCTGTAAACGTGTTCGCTGCTCATCGGAAAGTTCGCCGGCGAAACTTACTGAGCGTTCAATGCGGTGGACGAAGCCTTCCGTGTTGGTCGCGCAATCCAGACAGTCGCGGGCATGTATGCGTTGCGCGCTCAGTTTTACCGTCACACCTGCCAGGGGCCACTCTTTGCGTCGCGCGTAGAGCGTCACGGTCATTGAGATGCAACTGCCGAGGGCGCCCAGCAGTAGCGTGTAAGGATCGGGGCCAGCCCCATCGCCGCCCGCACCGATCGGTTCGTCCGTGATAAGTGTTTGGCCTTCGCCATAGCGCACTTCGTTTTGCAGATTCGTCAGGGAAGTAACGATAACCTGGCTCATGTGAGATAGCTCCTTTTGAAGGCAAGAGAATATCACTTTAGCCACGCGTTGGCAGCCGCGTTCAAGCGGCTTTCCAGCAGGTTACCAGCCCAGCCGTTCTACGGCTGGGTACCGATGCGAATGGCGTTAATTAGCCCGCTTTAGCGGGCTTTCTCATTCTTGTGTTAGCTCGGAGGCTAAAGCACTAAGCGTAAGCACGCTGAAGCGCGCTAACAGATGTTGGGAGGCTCGCTTCCCATCCGTATAACGGCTGGGCTAGTAACCCTTTGGGAAAGCCGCGTAAACGCGGCTCAAGAAAGTAACGCCTTGGGTAAGCCGCGTGAACGCCACTGAAGAAAGAGCAAGCGCGAAGCTGGAGTCTCCGGCGCTTGAGTGAGCTAACCAGAGAGAGCGCAGGAACACCGCCGAACAAGTTGCGCCATCGGGATTGCTTCCTTGCTCCGCTTGGATTTGGCAGCTACACTCGTTTCGTTCCACCCACAGTATTTTAGAAAGCTTAACGAGGATAGTCTGTGAAGATTCACGAGTATCAGGGAAAAGAACTGCTGAAAAAGTTTGGCGTCCCGGTGCCGCGCGGTTTTGTGGCGCGCACGGCTGAGGAGGCTTTTCAGGCAGCCAGGGATCTGGGCACCGACGTTGTCGTGGTCAAGGCACAAATTCACGCCGGCGGCCGCGGTAAAGGCGGCGGCGTCAAACTGGCGCGGAGTCCGGAAGAAGCCCGCACCATCGCCGGCGAGATGCTGGGCATGAACTTAGTGACCCATCAGACCGGCCCAGAGGGCAGGGAAGTCCGCGTGCTCCTGGTCGAGGAAGGCCTGCCGATTGATAAGGAGTTCTACCTGGGCCTGGTTCTGGATCGGGCCAGCGGCCGGCTGGTGTTCATGGCCTCTCCTGCAGGTGGAATGGACATCGAAAAAGTAGCCGAAGAAACGCCGGAGCAAATCTTTAAAGAAACCATCGATCCCGCGGTAGGCTTCCGCGCGTTTCAGGCGCGCAAACTGGCTTTCTCTCTCGGCTTGCCTGCCGACCTGATTGGCCCCGCCGCAAAGTTCATGCAGGCCCTTTACCAGGCCACGGAACAGATGGATGCGTCGCTGGTTGAAATAAATCCTTTTCTGCTGACCAAAGACAAGCGCCTGATAGCGCTGGACGCGAAGATAAACTTCGACGACAACGCGATGTTTCGCCACAAAGAGTTTCTGGAGCTGCGCGATCTTAACGAAGAAGAGCCGCTAGAGATTGAAGCCTCAAAGTTTGACCTCAATTACATCAAGCTGGATGGGAACATCGCCTGCATGGTCAACGGCGCGGGTTTGGCGATGGCCACGATGGACATCATCAAGCTTGCCGGGGGCGAGCCGGCGAATTTCCTGGACGTTGGTGGCGGCGCGTCGCAGGAAAGAGTGGAAGCGGCCTTTCGCATTTTGCTGGCCGATGAACACGTCCAGGCCGTCCTGGTAAATATCTTCGGCGGTATCGTGCGTTGCGACATGGTGGCCCGCGGCGTCGTCGGAGCGGCGAAGAACCTGGGTGTAAAAGTCCCGGTTGTCGTTCGGCTAGAAGGCACGAACGTGGAAGAAGGCCAGCGCGTGATTCGCGAATCGGGCCTTGGTTTCACAGTTGCCAACGGGATGCAGGACGCCGCGGAAAAAGTCGTAGCCCTGGCAGGATAGGTGTAGGGGTGGCACTGCGTGGCCACCCCCTTCCTTATTGTGCACGTCTCTATCACGGCATCGGATGACCTGCGAAGGGGGCGGCCACGGAGTGCCGCCCCTACAATGTCTATGCGAAGAGTTCTCCGCTTCCTGATCCACCTCAGCCGCTTTGGTTTGGCGGCCTTCTTTCTGTTCACTGCCGGAGCAAAGCTTTGGTTCATAAGTTTCTTTGTTAAGAATGTTGGCGAGCTCCTGAGTTCCATGCAGTTTAATTACGAACGGTGGATGTGGCCGGTAACCATCGGCGTAATCTCGATCGAAATCGTTATTGCTTTGTTACTGCTGGCGCAGCGCACTGTTCGCCTGGGCGCCCTCCTGTCCGCCGCGTTGTTGATTGGCTTCAGCGCCTTTGCGCTCTACTACGTTTACATTTTTCATGGCGAAGCACTCGAGTGCGGGTGCTTTGGCAAACTGATTGGCAGCCAATTGGGTGTGAAGACGGCGTTGCGTAACCTGGGTTTACTGGTGCCTGCGTTGCTTGTGTTCTTTGGATATCCTCGCGTTCGCCGTTCCTCAATCAACGATGGGCAGGCGAGTGCTTTAATTGCCGTACATTGACGGAGATTTTCGTGACTACACTTTCATTCTGGGGCGCGGCCGGTTCGGTTACGGGATCAAAATACTTGATCGAATCCGACGCCGCGCGGGTACTGGTTGATTGCGGCATGTTTCAGGGGTTAAAGGAACTACGCGAGCGCAACTGGCAGGCGCCGCCTTTCGATCCGGCCACCCTTGACGCGGTTCTGATCACCCACGCGCACATCGATCACACCGGCTACTTACCGCGCATCGTGGCCCAGGGTTATCGCGGCCCGGTTTACTGTTCGCCGGGGACGGCGGACTTGCTGAAGATTCTCTTGCCGGATGCGGCTCGCCTGCAGGAAGAGGACGCGGCCTTTCGCAATCGCCACGGGCTTACTAAACATACGCCCGCGCTGCCGCTCTATACCGAAGAGGATGCTATTGCCACGCTGAAACTAATCCGACCAGTTGCCAATACAGGAGAGAGCATTGCGGTCGCGAAAGGCATCACGGCGGAGTTTCGCATCGCGGGACATATCCTGGGTTCGAGCCTCGTGCTGGTAAGCGTTGCCGGGGCGGGCGATGATGGGCAAGGCCGGCGACTGCTGTTTTCCGGAGACCTGGGCCACTACAACCAACCGATCATCACTGATCCGGTGGCGCCCTCAGCCTGCGACTACCTGATAGTGGAATCCACATACGGCGATCGCTTGCATGATCCCGAAGATCCAAAGGTGGCGCTGGCGCGAATCATTAACGATGCGGCCGCGAGGGACGCACCGGTGCTGATTCCGGCGTTTGCCGTCGGTCGCACGCAGGAGTTGATTTACTTGATTCGTGAACTGGAAGAGGAAAAGAAGATACCGATCTTGCCAGTCGCGGTTGACTCCCCGATGGCTGCCGCCACGACCCAGGTCTACGCGCGACATACTGAGGAGCACGACGAAGAATATGCCACGGTGATTCAGCAGAAGGGCCAACCGTTGCGCACGCATTCCATGATCACGGCGTCTTCACGCGACGAATCAAAGCGCCTGAACGAGTCGAAAGGCGCGCGCGTGATAATCAGTGCTTCCGGCATGATGACCGGAGGGCGCGTGCTGCACCATGCACTGCGCATGGTTCCTGATCCTAATGCCACAATCGTTTTCGTCGGCTACCAGGCGGCCGGAACTACGGGACGCCGCATTCAGGACGGCGAACGCGAAGTGAAGATCCTGGGCCACTGGGTCCCGGTCCGCTGCCGCCTTGCGAAGATCGGAGGCTTTTCAGCACATGCGGATTGGAAAGAAGTGCTGCACTGGCTGGAAGGCCTGGCCGCACCGCCGCGACGGACTTTTCTTACTCACGGCGAAGCAGGACCCGCCGGCGCCATGGCGGAACACATTCGCGAGCGCTTTGGCTGGAACGTTGAGGTGCCAAAGTACGGTGAGAAGTTTGAATTGACGTAATCCGCAGATTACGCAGATTACACAGATTGTTAGAACAGCTAAAAACTGCGTTTGGTCCCCTGTGATGGAACAAGGACTCTTTTGAGCTGTTGATCTCGCAGTCTGTTGAACCTCAGTAATCTGTGGAATCTGCGGATCCCATTTCCAGCATTCTTTGTGGGTTTCCGGCGCAATTGTTATACTGCGCGCTCGCTGATCGCTGAACATTTAAAGGAAGAAATGAGCATCCTCGTAAACAAATCTACGCGCCTGGTGGTGCAAGGCCTGACCGGTAAAGAAGGCACGTTCCATACGAAGCAGATGGTCGAATATGGAACCAACGTGGTCGGCGGTGTCACGCCCGGCAAAGGCGGCACTACACATGAAAACATTCCCGTCTTCAACACTGTCGCTGATGCCGTCAAAGAGGCTGGCGCCAACGCTTCGGTGATTTACGTGCCGCCCGCATTTGCCGCCGATGCCATTATGGAAGCGGCCGACGCCGGCATTCCGGTTGTGGTTTGCATCACCGAAGGAATTCCGACGCTCGATATGGTGAAAGTCCGAGAATACCTCTCGACCCGCGCAACGCGTTTGATTGGTCCAAATTGTCCCGGAATCATCAGCCCGGGCAAGTGCAAGATTGGCATCATGCCCGGTCACATTCATCGCGAGGGCCGCGTCGGCGTTGTGTCGCGCTCCGGAACCTTGACCTACGAAGCGGTCGGCCAATTGACGGCGCTGGGCCTGGGTCAATCAACGGCCATTGGGATTGGCGGCGATCCGATCGTCGGCACGACACACGTCGATGCTCTGGCGCTGTTTCAGGCCGATGATGAAACCGACGGCATCGTAATGATTGGGGAGATTGGCGGCACCGCGGAAGAGGAAGCGGCGGCTTTTGCGAAAGCAAATGTGACGAAGCCGGTCGTTGCCTTTATCGCCGGACAGACCGCGCCTCCCGGCCGCCGCATGGGCCATGCGGGCGCTATCATCGCCGGGGGAAAGGGAACCGCGGCAGAAAAGATGAGCGCGCTTTCGGATGCCGGTATTCATGTGGTGCAGTCACCGGCGGACATTGGGTCGGCCATGAAGGATGCGTTAGGGACCTCGGCTGCGGGATAGGAGGGACTCGTGACAGCACGAACGCCTACTCTGAGGATGTTAAAGATTCTCGAGAATTGTGCTTTCGTGGGACTGTTGGTTTTTCTGGCCCTGGACTGGTATCACCGAAGCCGCTTGGACGAATCGGGGTTAATGTATCCAGCGGCGAAGACCGAGTGGCTTCGCTGGCAACATCTATACGATGGGATTGGTCTTATTTGTTTAGTGCTTATGCTAGCCCTGAAAATTGTTTATTGGGTGGGCGACTACATATACGACCGCCGGCTGATCGCCTTGGATAAAGGATAGGTATGATAGAAGAATCAGGGAATCTTACTTTCGCAATGATTAAGCCTGACGCCGTCGGCGCAGGGCATATTGGCGGCATTATCAAGCGAATGACCGAAGGCGGCTTTCGCATTCGTGCAATGAAGTTGTTGCACCTGACACGCGCGCAGGCCGAAGGCTTCTATGCAGTACATCGCGAGCGGCCTTTCTTTTCCGGGCTGACGGAGTTCATGTCCAGCGGGCCGTGCGTCGTCCTGGTGTTGGAAAAGGAAGGCGCAGTTAAAGCCTGGCGCGACCTGATGGGCGCAACCGATCCGGCTAAGGCCGACGAAGGGACCATTCGCAAAGAGTTTGGTTCCTCGGTCGGCGAAAACGCCACCCACGGCTCTGATTCGGATGAGAACGCCGCGATTGAAAGTTCATACTTCTTCAGCTCGATCGAATTGGTTAAGTGAGTGCCTAACCTGTCAGAACCGCCTGCGGTAGCGGGCGGTTGATCTTACCAGGCCTCAACGCATCGTTAACCGCCCGCTACCGCAGGCGGTTCTGACACGAACAGAAAGCCGGAGGACCCCCACATGAAACGCTGCCCAAACTGCAGTTGCACCTACGAAGACGATGCCCTGAGTTTTTGTTTGCAGGACGGCACCGTGCTGGTCAAGGAAGAACCCGCTTCAGGTTCATTTGAGGCGCCCGCGCCCGTGGCGCCGCCGCCAGTAGCCGATTGGAGCGCGCCACCGGCACCCGCGGTCCCGAGGGTTTCTTCCTGGGGTGACGTCGGCAATCCACCGGAAGCCCCGGCTGCGGAGTGGGGTGTGGGTGGTTACCCGCAGATCCCGCCTTCACCAGGTTTCATACAGAAGAAGGAGCAGGGCCTGGCGATCGCTTCGCTCGTATGCGGCGTCCTGAGTTTCTTATGCTGCAGTGTCTTTACGGGCATCCCCGCCATCGTGCTCGGAATCATGGCGATGATGAAAGAGAAAAGCGACCCGGCGCGCTATGGCGGCAAAGGAATGGCCATCGGCGGTATTGTTCTTGGCGCAGTCTCCATCCTGATCATGATTGGGTATCTGATACTCATGATGGCCGGCGCTCTCAGATAAGTAGCCAGAGGTTCTATGTCCATCATCACCGACGTCATCGACTCCACGCGCGCCATCATCAAAGGGATGAGCGTCACGCTGTCGTACATTCCCAAGACCAAGCAGACGGTGCAATACCCGGAAGAGCCGGTCACCGTCCAGCCGCGCTATCGTGGCCAGCATCTGCTGCACGTTGACGAAAACGGAAAAGAGAAATGTGTAGCCTGCTTTCTCTGCGCCGCAGCCTGTCCCTCGGAGTGTATTTACATAGTGGCCCGGGATGATCCTCGCACCGCTGCCGACCGCACTGGTGTGGATGAACGTTACGCCGAGGTTTACAACATCGATTATGGCCGGTGCATCTTTTGTGGTTATTGCGTCGAAGCCTGCCCAAAGGACGCCATCACTCACGGCTATAACTTCGAGCTGTCGGTTTACAATCGTGCCGATCTGCTGAAGACCAAAGACGATCTCTTGATCACTAAACAGGTGCAGTCAAAGAACTATCGCGTTGCGTCTTCCCATGAGGACGTCGATTCCGAATACAAGGAAGTCTGAGCGGCTGTGGCCAATGGATGATGGATCCCTTGGCGGCTAATGAATTCGATGATATAAGCCGTGGCGTTCTTCCCCAAATCCTGCCCGGGAGAGTGCCTCAAGCATGCCTACCAAACGGACGGAATACCTTACGCTTTTGCTCGAGTATCTGAAGGTCCTGATGTGGCCGCTGGTAGTAATCGGGGTTCTAATTGTTTTCTATAGCCCGCTGAAGAAGTTGGTCTCCGAACAACGAGTAAAAAAGTACACCTTTATGGGTAACAGCGTGGAATTGGAACCAACGGGCACCAAGCTGCCCGAGACGCCGGCTTCTCCGGGCAAACCCAGCGCGCCCGACATTTGGTTTAGCGTGCGGAACGTTTCGCCATATCGTGAGATGAGTTGTGTTGAGCAAGGGAAGGCGGCGCTAACGCTTGTGGGTTTCGGACAGGTCGGGGCAACCGGGGGCGGGGTTGCCTACGGATATGATCAGGCGTACGTCGGCTCCGTTAATTGCGGAATACTCGAACCGGATCGAGCGCTCATCACTGTGGCCGGCCCCTATGAAGGCCTTGCGGATAAGCACAAGAAACTTGACGACGCCTTCGTAAACGGCTCATTGCCCCCAGCCTCCGCCCAGCCCGCGAGATAATGCAGCTTCCAGAAACTCGGGGCCCGTCAACCCGAAAGAGATGAAGCCCGCGTGGCGATCTCCTATGATTGTGCCTTCAGTGTCTTTAGGTTTCCCTTTACCATTTGGCTATGCCCTACCGTGAATTCCATTACCGTTGGGAATTCGATCTCCTTTCCAGTCCGGAGGAACTCTGGCCGCTTGTCGCCGACACTAATCGGTTCAACCGGGACACGGGCGTGCCCGCAGTCGAAGATGCGGGCGGAGGAAAATTAGGAATCAACGCGCGGCGGCGGCTGCGTCTGCATGTGCTGGGTTTGATTCCGGTGGAATGGGAAGAGCAGCCGTTTGAATGGATCAGGCCGTTCCGCTTTGGCGTTGTGCGCCGCTACCGCCAGGGCCCGATGGCGGAGATGCGAGTGCACGCGGAACTCGCGTCTAACCCGGGTGGCGGCACTCACTTAACGTTCGAAGTCTTCGCTAAACCGAAATCTTTGCTGGGGCTGCTCGCTATTCCGGTGCAGATTGGTGTCATTAGTAAGCGAAGTTTCGCTGCGACGTTCCGGCGATATGACCGCGTGGCCCGTCGCGAAGAGCCCGTGCTGCGCGAGCAGTCGGCGCCTAAGTTTGTGCCGGGCGGCCGCGAACGCCTGACCTTGAGCGGTGAAAAGTTGCGCTTGCAAACTGAGACCCCGTTGCTGGCGAACAAACTGATAGAGACAATTGCCACGGCCGACGAATTAACCCTGTCGCGGATTCGCCCTTTTGCCCTCGCCGATTTCTGGCAGGCTTCCCGCAAAGATGTGCTGACGCTTTGCTTGCAAGCGACGCGGGTCGGTTTGCTTGACCTGCAATGGGAACTGATCTGCCCACACTGCCGCGGCGCAGCCAGCACTGCGGGCTCGCTGGCCGGCGTGCATGCCGAAGCCGAGTGCGTTGGATGCAACATCGACTTCACCGTAAATTTCGATCGTTCAGTGGAATTGAGCTTCCGCCCCAATGCTTCTATTCGGCAAGTGGAAGCGCGTTCGTTTTGCATGGGCGGGCCGGAAGTGACGCCGCATGTAATTTTGCAGCAATTACTGGCAGCGGGAGATCACCGGGAGCTTTGCGTACCGCTCGAACCTGGTCGTTACCGGCTGCGTACAATGGAACTGACCGGCGGGAAATTCCTGGCCGCCAGCGCGGCGGGTGAAGCAGAGGTGGAACTGATTGCTTCCGCCGATGGTTGGCCCAATGATGAATTGCAAGTCGGGCTGCATCCGAATTTTAAAGTAAAAAACGAGACCGGGGCCGAACAACTATTTATCCTGGAGCGCATGGCCTGGAGCGATCAGGCTGCGACGGCCGCAGAAGTCACGGCGCTGCAGATTTTTCGCGACCTGTTTGCGAATGAGGCCCTTCGTCCCGGCGAACAGATCTCGGTCGGCAGCCTGACGGTCCTGTTCACCGACTTGCGAGACTCAACGCGCATGTACCGCGCTATTGGCGACGCCACCGCGTTTGGTCACGTGATGAACCACTTCGACGTGTTGAAGCAGGCAATTGCTGAAGAGGATGGCGCACTCGTGAAAACGATTGGGGACGCAGTCATGGCTGTGTTTCGGCGGCCGGCCTCTGCATTGCGCGCGATGTTGAAAGTACAACAGGTGTTGGCGTCGCCGGGCGAGGGAACGCAGCCGTTGAAGTTAAAGGCCGGGCTGCACAACGGACCCTGTATCGCCGTGACTTTGAATGATCGGCTCGACTACTTTGGTTCTACCGTGAACATGGCAGCGCGGTTGGAAGCACTTTCCACGGGTGACGATGTCATTATCTCCGCTGACGTTTACGCGGACCCGGAAGTCGCGGAGTTGCTGGCGAACTCCCGCAGTCAGTTGACGGCAGATCGCTTTGAAGTAAAGCTGAAGGGCTTTGATGAAACGGCTTTTGGATTATGGCGCATCGCCCCGTTAGAAGCGCGGTCGGGATAGGCGGCGACCCTCTTCTAACCAGTCCCCGGCCATTGGAAGCAAAGAAGTGACATGCCCAGGACAGGGGTTGCTTCGTGTCACTTCGTGGGATTCTGTGTAATTCGTGAATCGTGGGCTGACGAATCGCGGTGATACGATTCACGAAAGCACACGAAGGACACCTAAAGAACACGAAATCGAAGTCTTGTGCAAAGCGACTCCAAGGCGTTAACAGACAAATGCATTTAATCGAAACTAGCGAAGTCTCTAAAATCTATCCGATGGGCACAACCCGGGTAGTGGCCCTGGATTCTGTTTCGATGTCGATCGACCAAGGCGAATTCGTCGCCATCCAGGGAACGTCGGGATCGGGAAAATCTACTTTGCTTAATCTGTTGGGAGGCTTGGATCGGCCCAGCAGCGGTGAAGTGTTGTTCGATTCGACCTCCCTCGGGCCGCTCGGGAAAAAACAGATGGCCCAGTATCGCTGTCATTCGGTGGGGATGATTTTTCAGAACTTCAATTTGATCAGCACGATGAGTGCCGCGGAAAATGTAAGCTTGGCGCTGGCCTTCGGCGGCCTCCGCGGGGCGCAACGCCGCCAGCGGGCGACGGAGTTGCTGGAAAGAGTTGGCCTGGGCGATCGGATGGATCACCGGCCGGCGGAGCTTTCGGGCGGGGAACAGCAGCGCGTGGCGATTGCGCGCGCGCTGGCAAACAAACCAAGACTGTTGCTTGCAGATGAACCCACTGGGAACTTAGACTCGACGCGCGCCCACGAACTGCTGGCGTTACTGCGAGGAATGGTCGCCAGTGACTCGTTGACAGTGCTGCTGGTGACGCACGACCGCGAGCTGGCGGCCAGTTTTGCCGACCGAATTATCCTAATGAAAGATGGAAGAGTTGTTAGTGGCGCGGACGTCAGTCTGTGAACTGACAAGTATTAAATTCACGCAAAGTTAGTTTGCGCCACAAGCTGAAGCTTGCGTTACAAAATGTTTGAAAGGTCATCATGTCCAGAAAAGCTCCCCCGGAAATGACGCTCGAAGCGTTGCGGTCAGTGCCGCTGTTCGCCGGTCTTGACGACCAGGCTGCCCGCGACTTGCGCAATCTCCTGAAGTTACACGAGGTCAGAGGCGGCACCGTGCTCTTCCAGGCCGGCGACTCTGGCGACGCCATGTACCTGATCGAGTCCGGTCGAGTGCGCATCAGTGTTCACGACGAGGACAAAGAAGAAGTCACCCTCGCGGAATTGGCCGGTGGCGATTTTTTTGGCGAGATGGCGTTGATCGACGGCAAGCAGCGGTCTGCTGACGCTCGGGTGATCGAAGACGCCCGCCTGGCTATCCTGGATCGCGACAAGTTTCTTTCCTTCGTCCGCACTAACCCTGATGTCGCTTTGGAAATGTTGAGCGCGGTCACCGATCGTCTCCGCCGAACTGATGATCTGCTGCGGCGGCGGGTCTCGCGCAACGTGAACGAGGAACAAGCGGCCCGACTGACGATGGCGGATCGTGCGGCTGATATGCTGGCCGAGTTTGGCGGTAGCTGGAAATTTATTTTGACATCGCTGGGGCTGATTCTCTTCTGGATCGCTCTGAATTCTTACCTTTTAGTCAAGCGATTCGATCCGCTTCCATTTCAAATGCTGAACCTTACGCTGGCCGTGATTGCCGGATTACAGGCCCCGATTATCATGATGTCGCAGAATCGCCAGGGCCAGAAGGATCGCCTGCGCGCGGACCTGGATTTTCAAGTGAATTTGAAGAACGAGCTCTCGTTGGCTGAGGTCTTGCGGCGGCTGGATGTGCTGGAGAGTGAGCGCTTGCCAAGGCTGTTTGATGAACAAAACGCCAGACTCGATACGTCCAAAGTCTCAAGTCCAAAGTCTAACGTCCAGACGCCGGGAGCGTAAACTTTTGGCAGAGCACAGGCGTTCCGCTGACAAGACGTTGGACATTGGATATTGGACGTTGGACTTTAGACACTGGACTCTTCTAATCATGATTCACGCAATTCTTCTGGATCTCAACGGCGTCATTATTGATGACGAGCCGATTCACCTGCAGGCTTATCGCGCTGCATTGGCCGAAGTAGGTGTGCCGCTTACCGATGAAGACTATTTCGCTTCGCTGGGAATGGACGACCCAACCTTTGTGCGCGCAGCTTTTTCCCGCGCCAGCCAGTCATTGACCGACGCGGTGATGCTCGCAGTGATTGCGCGCGAAGCAGAATTGCACCTGGCAAGCATTAAGGATGAACTGCCGCTGGCGCCCGGGATCGTGACTTTCCTGAAGATGGCTGCCCGGAGTTTCGATCTGGGACTCGTCAGCATGGCCGAGCGCGTGGAGGTGGACTACGTGCTGGAGCGCGCCGGAGTTCAAAAGCTATTCGACGTAGTCGTCAGTGCTGGGGATGTTTCCGCATGCAAACCCGATCCGGCGTGCTATCGCCTGGCGTTAGAGCGTTTGAATGGGCGGCGGCGTGAACGGCGCGAGCTGCCGCTACTGGCGCATGAATGTCTGGTGATCGAAGATTCGCCTCCCGGAATTCGCGCCGGCCGCGCGGCCGGGATGCGCACGATTGGAGTCACCAATACGGTTTCGGAAAACCAATTGCGCGTCGCGGGCGCCGACATCGTTACGCCCAACCTGGGGGATTGGGGCATTGACGCGGTGCGGCATCTCTTTTCTTCGGCCACGTCTTAACTATGTCTTACTTCGACATCCTGCGTCTCTCACTGCGTAATCTGCGCGAAGCCAAACTGCGCGCCATCCTGACGTCCATGGGCGTAATCGTCGGCGTCGCGGTGATTGTAACCATGGTTTCATTCGGTCTGGGATTGCAGCGCAACTTGCTCTCGCGGTTCAAGGCCCTCGATCTGTTCAATGAGATAAGGGTCTTTGGACGGGGGCTGACTAGTCTCGCTTCCGTGGGCATGGATCAGGCCGGACGCGGTAGCAGCGGTGGCGAGGGCGGAGAGCGACGCGGGCCCGGAAACCGCCCGGACAAAACGCCCACGCGAATCCTCAGCGATGCGGCCATCGCGGAGATCGCGAAGATCCCCGGTGTGGCCTACGTTGAGCCGACGGTCAACTTCAACGCCTACGTGCGTGCCAATGGCCGAGTACTTTCGGAGTCTGTATCGGGGGCCAGTGTTCCCAATTCGAGTTCGCGGTTTCAAAATCTCAGCTTCGGCAAGATGATCGAATCGCCAACCTCCGATGAAGCGATCGTGAATGAGCGGTTCACGGAACGTTTCGGATTTCAGAAACCGTCTGATGCCGTTGGCCAAACGATCGAGTTCCTGGCGCCGCCCAGGGACAAGAAGGAGACAGATGAACCAACCAGCTTCTTTGGCTTACCAGTGCCGCCTGAGGCGCCGGAACAAGGATCGAATGCAATAGCCGCAAAAACTCTTCGCATCGTCGGCGTGCTCAACATTGAGATTAAGGACGGCGCGGGGCAGGGAGGTTTAAAAGGGCTGATGCCTGACGCCGGGATCTATGTTCCCTCGGCCACGGCGCGGGCCTGGTCTCTGGAACATCGCGGGCCCATGAGTCAGGTTGCCCTGGCGCTGGCGCGCGAAAAAGGAACGCTCGACGAAAGCGAAAGCGAAGGATACGACTCAGCCGTTATTCGCGTAACGAATCCCGCGGCGCTCACTGATGTGCGAAAGCGTTTGACTGAGCTGGGCTTTGGCAGTTTTTCCATCGTGGATCAGTTGGAGCAGATCAAGACAGTGTTCCTGATAATAGATTCGGCCCTCGGCCTGCTGGGCGGCATTTCTTTGCTGGTGGCTTCTTTTGGAATTGCGAACACGATGATTATGTCGATCCTGGAACGCACTCGGGAAATCGGCATCATGAAAGCGATCGGGGCTGAAGACCGCCACATAAAGATGATCTTCTTCGTCGAGGCTGCCGTGATTGGGTTTACTGGAGGGGTGATTGGATCGCTCGCGGCCTGGGGAATCGACGGCGTGGCGAATCGTTTGGCCTACCGCTTCATCTTAAAACCGCAAGGCTCTTCATTCGTAGATTTCTTTGCACTCCCGCCGTATCTCTGGCTGGGCGCCATCCTTTTTGCGTTGACGGTCTCCGTCATGGCGGCGCTTTATCCAGCGGCGCGGGCCGCGCGGATCGATCCGGTGCGGGCTCTGCGCCACGACTAGATAGCCAACGGCGGTCATGTGTAGTTTCCGGACATCTGGTGGATTCAAGTTTCTAGTGCAACTTTTGAACTGGTCTTCGCTCCCTAGGAGCGACATGTTTATAGCGACAAACCATCGCCCTCAGATACTTTTCGCTCCGTTAGGAGCGAAATGGTTTCCAGCAGCCCGGCGCGCCAGGTTGTTGCGCTCCTACGGAGCGCGAGCCTAATACGATGACCTCAGGCGATAAACATGTCGCCCCGCTGGGGCGAAATCCGACAGGACCTAACTTGTTGCACTTCGAAGTTGAATTCGCGTTTCATCAACCCCCTGTCAGCTTGTCACCGTCTTCTCAATCCGGCGGTCGGGCACCAGCCACATAACCGCGATCAAGACATACAGAGCGCACGCCAGCCACGCCCTCACAAACGCGAGTGGAATCGCTGCGGCACAAATCACCATTGAGATCTTGCCTTTGAAGTCCGCGCCCAGCGCTGTCGCAATGGTAGATGTCTTTCCGTGAAGGGAAACCAGGGCGCGGGCGAGAATGAAATAGGCGATGGCCGAAAACAAGAGCACGAAGCCATAGAGAGCCACCGGCAACGCAGCGAACTGATTTTCACCCATCCAGTTTGTGGCGAAGGGAATCAGCGACAACCAGAACAGCAGGTGCAGATTGGCCCAGAGGATTGGTCCGCTCACGTGATCAACGGCGTGGAGCAAGTGATGGTGATTGCTCCAATAGATGCCGAGAAACATGAAACTGAGCAGGTAACTGAGAAAGACTGGGATTAGCGGCCGGAGGGCGGCCAGATCGGCGCCATGCGGCGCCCGCATCTCCAGCACCATGATGGTGATGATGACGGCAAATACCCCATCGCTGAAGGCTTCGAGGCGCGTCTTACGCATGATTTACTTTTCATGAAGCCAGCCAGGTAGGACCGGCATTCCTGCCTGTCCCTCCATTACTGAGGGCAGACAGTAATGTCTGTCCCGCCTGGCCCGGCTATTGACTATTGCGTGACTATTGCGCCGGAGGCGGCGGAGGCGCAGCCGGCTTAGGGGCCCGCGGTCTCGGCTTGGGCTTTGGCATCGGCATTTCCGGTTTCCGGTTCCAGAAAGAATCGGCGGAGCTCATTTCCTTCTCTACATAACTCATCCGCGGCACAAATGCATACGTCGCCACTTCGCTGCTGATGACTGACTCACCATAGGCTTTGTCAGCATCTTTGCGCTGGTCGTCTGTCATGGCCTGTCTGACACGCATGCCGATGGGATCGTCCATCTCTCCCAACGACCTCATCGGTCGGAAAGCAAGGTAGGTTCCCCCGGGCGCACCGGAAATGACCTGGTAAACAGCGACATGCAAGCTGTCCACTTTTGCTTTCTGCCGGGCAACATTAACCAGTTTCTGCACGTAGTCGGTGTATTGAGCATCATGGCCCGGACGAACGCGAATAGTGGTCACTGCAAAGTAGCGCATCAACGGAATCGGCACGCCCGGATTGAAACTCAACTCCGGACGGTATAGGGCCAGTTGGTCGCGCATGCCGGCGTGGAGTTCAGGCGCTTCTTTGTTCAGCCAATCCAGTTGCGCTTTCGTGCTGCCAGTGGCGCCTTCCATTTTTTTGTCGGTCTCATTGGAAATCTTTTCGATCTCGGCGAAGGAGTCGCCAACCGTGAGGTACATCACTTCGTTTTCATTACCGGCTACTGGCACCATCGCCAGCCGGTGGTTTGGGGTCTGTAGTTTGTTGAAAATATCAACGAACATTCCCGAGTGCCGGGTATGGGCCGGCATCATACCGGGCTTAATTTCTTCGCGAATAATCTGCATGACTTTGGGGGGGACATGCATCTCAGGGGTTTGGGCAAATGCCGGGGCGAAGGCTGAAAGAACTGACGCTAAAGCAAGCAGTAGGAGAGACCTCTTCATTACAAAACCTCCAGGGGAAATTAGATTTCAGATTGAAAAGCTTGCGAATTTGGCGACCAAACTCGTTCGAGACTGCTGGGCGGAAAACTCTAAGGCGGGCGGACGATATGATGAAATCCGCGTGAAGTCAATGCGCGGAGATCGGAGAACAGTAAACAGTAAACAGTAAACAGGAAACAGTGGGGGACTAGGAAGTTGTTTCAGTGACCGGCTTGCCGCAATGGTTACAGAACCGGGCGGCGGGATCTCTCTGGGCGCCGCCGCAGGACCGGCAGATCAGGCCGACCCGCATATTGGCGCCACACGTCGAACAGAACGCTGAGCCCGCGCTACCAGCAGCGCCGCACGTGCCGCAACGGCCGGGCGATGGGGGCACATAGCCCCCCGCCTTGCGTGCGATGTGAGATTCGATTATTTTCCAAGCGTCTTCAGTTAACCTGTATTGCCAGTAAGCGCCGAGCGCAGGTACGGCCAGAAGCAATCCTCCGGTGAGGAGTACGGCTACCGCGGCCACTGCAGCTTTGTCGGCCCACTTCTGCAACCCGACGTCAACGCGCGTGCCGCCGGCTTCGGGAGTGATCTTAACAGTCAACGCGGCGGAAAGGCCGGTTAGCTCGCGCAAGGTGCTGGACTTGCGGGCCTGCAACACCGCGGTCGCGGATACATTCATCGTCTGGATTTCGAAGTCCTCATTGAAGAGACTGCGAAGTTCGGTCATTAATCTAATAACGTCCGCTTCGACGCCGGGGTAGTAGCGACTGTCCATTTGAGTGTTCCAGCTTCCTTTCAAACGTCCTGAATTGTTCTCTTCTACGAGAAATCAAAGAAGATAGTTCAGTATCGCTTTCATGTAACGCAAACTGTTTGTTTGCGTGGAGTTTAGGGTTAGGCTCGCAAACTAAAAGTTTTGCGTTACAAAATCCGGGAGACAACCAAGTGAAGAATATCGGCCGTTTAGTTTCAGCAGTTCTGGTGCTCGCCCTATTGGGCTTGCCGCTCACGATACGCTCTGTTTTTGCGCAGGGCCAGGCGGAAACTGTCGCGCTTGACGGCTTTACGCCAACAGACTCTTTGGCCGAGCGGCGCTGGGAAATCCAATTCAGCGGCGTGCCCGCAGCGGCATCGGCGCGGGAACATCTGCGGCGTCTGACTGCCGAACCGCACGTGGCCGGTACTCCGGAAGACTACGCCACGGCCGTTTATGTGCGTGACCAGATGCGCGGCTTCGGCCTCACCTCTGATCTCAAAGAATATCAGGTGCTGCTGCCCTATCCGCGTCGTCCCGCGATCGTCGAAATGGTGACGCCGCGCCGCGAACGATTGCGAACGACTGAGCCGATAATTCCGGAAGACCCCAGCACGTCGAACCCGAAAATCATTTCACTCTTCAACGGTTATGGCGCGAGTGGCGACGTCACCGCTCCGGTTGTTTACGTGAACTACGGATTGCCGGGTGATTACGAAGCGCTGAAAAAAATCGGAGTCGATGTGAAAGGCAAGATTGCCATTGCGCGTTACGGAAATTCGTTTCGCGGCGTGAAGGCGAAGCTGGCCCAGGACAACGGCGCGGTGGCGTTGATTATTTATTCAGATCCCGCCGACGACGGTTACGTGCAGGGCGATGTCTATCCTAAAGGGCCAATGCGGCCTGAGGGTTCGGCCCAACGTGGTTCAGTTCAATTCCTGTTCGTTTATCCGGGTGATCCGTTAACGCCCGGCGCGCCGGCGATTCCGGGCACGCCAAGACTGAGCATGGCCGAAGTTACGAATATGCCGAGGATTCCGGTGCAGCCAATGTCATATGGTGACGCCCGCCGCTTGTTGCAACCGATGCGGGGACCTTTGCGGCCGAAGGGCTTTCAGGGCGGATTGCCTTTTTCCTATCATGTGGGTGGGACCAACGATGTCCGGGTTCACTTAAAGACCGACATCGAGTTTGTCACGCGCACGATCTGGAATGTGATTACGCGTATCGATGGCGATGAAGAAAAAGATCGCTGGGTTGTGTTGGGAAATCACCGGGACGCCTGGACCTTCGGCGCTGTGGATCCCAACAGCGGTACCACGGCGATGCTGGAGGTTGGAAAAGGTCTGGGCCAACTGGGAAAGTCCGGTTGGAAACCGCGGCGCACAATGTTCCTTTGTAGCTGGGACGCGGAAGAGCAGGGTTTGATCGGTTCAACTGAGTGGGCGGAGGAAAATGCCGGCGAGTTGAGAGAGAAGGCCGTTGCTTACCTCAACATCGACTCGGCAGTTTCCGGTCCAAACTTTGGCGCCTCGTCCGTGCCCTCGCTCTGGAAGTTTATCCGGGCGGCCACCCGCGACGTGCGCGATCCGAAAACGCGCAAAACGGTATATCAAGTTTGGAAAGAACGTGCGCGCGCAAACTTACCATCAGCTGAACTAACCGATTCCGTGACCGGCGCCGATACGCCGATCGCCGAAGCGCGCATCGGGGCCTTGGGCTCGGGTTCTGATTTCACTCCCTTCCTGCAGCACCTGGGCGTGCCGGCGATGGATATGGGATTTGGCGGCGACTATGGCGTCTATCATTCCGCCTACGACACGTTTTACTGGATGTCACATTTTGGCGATCCCACGTTTGAGTATCACGTAACCGCCGCGAGAGTTCTTGGAATTCTTGCTATGCGGCTGGCGGACAGCGGTGGGTTACCGCTGGATTACACGGATTACGCGACCGAGCTCGGTGACTTCTTGTCGGAGACCAGGAAACTGGCGGGACGAGCGAAACTCAGTTCATCATTCGATGCCCGGGCGATTCAGGAAGCGATCAATGATTTGGCACAAGAGGCGTCGCGAATCGAGAAACGCCGGGACGAGACAGTTCTAGAAATAGAAAGGACCCGCGTCGAAGCCAGTAATGCGCACCCGCGCGCCGTGGCCCGGCTGCGTCGCATCAACGACGCGTTAATGGGCGCTGAGCGAGCGCTTACGGATGATCGCGGGCTGCGCGGTAGAATTTGGTACAAGCACCAGGTTTACGCGCCGGGTTTTTACACCGGATACGCCGCGCTGCCGCTGCCCGATTTGCGCCAGGCAATCGAGGAGCGAAACAGTGCCAACGCCGGCGAAGCAGCGCAACGGCTTGTGGAGTCGATTAAACGCGCGACGGAGGTGTTGCGGCGGGGGAGGGAATAGATGCTAGAGACTAGAGGCTAGAGGCTAGAGACTAGAGACTAGAGACTAGAGATTCGCTGCCAGCTGGATTCCTAGCCTCAAGCCTCTAGTCTCTAGCCTCGCCCGCTTTACCATTTCCCATTTACCATTTACGATTCACCCGCACATGCTCCCGTAGCTCAGTTGCATAGAGCGTCCGCCTCCTAAGCGGAAGGTCGCGCGTTGGAATCGCGCCGGGGGCACCACTTCTCATGTTCTTCAGCTTGCCACGTCAACCGCCATCCTTCCCCAGCCTTTGGATTTGCTCCAGCGTAGAGTATAAGCAGCGTATTCTCTCTCCCTGGATTGCTCGCGCGCCCTGTTGTGAGCGGAGGCTCCCCGTGTTAATAGCAAAGCTGATCAGAACTCTACTCGTCTTACAGATAGTCATCGGTTCAACTCTTCCGCTTTACGCTCAAGAGCCGACCAAGCCAACTCCGGCCCCTGACGAACAGATTTCGCCGGACGATGTCGTTCGCATCTCCACCAACCTGGTGCAGTTCGATGCGGTGGTGACAGATGGCAGAGGCCGGCTCATCACTAATCTGCGCCCGGAGGACTTTCAGCTAAGTGTCAATGGGAAGCTGCAATCGATCACGCACTTTTCCTATGTTACGGTGGAAACGCCCGCACCGGCGCCGAGCGCTCCTCTCGCAACGACGAAGGGCATGCCCGTCACGTCCGTGCCACCGCCATCAGGTATGCGCCGGCAGCAAGCGGGGCGGACATTCGCGCTGGTGATGGATGATACTTCGATGTCGGTTGAGAGCATCCCGCAGGCCCGCAAGGCCCTACTGAAATTCGTGAACGAGGAGATGCAGCCAAACGATAGCGCCGCAGTTATCTCGACTTTCATGGGCACCGGAACGCTACAGCAGTTCACCACCGACAAACGACACCTGCGCGCGGCGATTGAACGCTTGCGCTGGCGCCGGCCTCTCCACGACGATCAGAGTCCACCGGAAGTGATCTCGGCCGGATCGTTGCCGGGTGGTGGCATGGCGCCGAGGACCAGCGATGAGGACGCCCTGCTTCGTGCTAATGCAAAGTCCGAGAGCGAAAACTACAATGCCCGCCTTTCCAGTGGCAGTCTCCTCGGGACCCTGGAGTACGTGGCCAGCGGTCTCCGCGATTTGCCGGGCCGCAAGGCGATCGTAGTTCTCTCTGATGGAATTGATCTGACGAGGTCTCCGCAACCGCTAAGGATTGCGCGCCTGGTGGAATTGGTGAATCGTGCGTCAGCCGTCATCTACACAATCCATACAAAAGGGGTGGATCCTCTTTATGTTACAGCTGCCGACGATCCTAACAAGAGTGGGGGACCACGGCCGACAATCAATCCGCGCGAGACGAACAACCCCAGAAGCGGTTTTCTTTATGAACGGCGCCTGACTTTTAATCTGGAACAGGACGGTCTCATCGCAATCGCCGACCGGACCGGTGGGCTGGCCATTCGGAACACCAATGATGTGTTCGGCGGAATGGAGCGCGCGAGCGAAGATCAAAAAGGGTATTACCTGATTGCCTACCGACCTGACGAATCGACCTTTGATCCGCGGAAAGGATCGCAGCAGTTCAACTCATTGAAGGTCACCGTCAAGGGGCATGGCAAGGTAAGCGTGCGAACGCGAAATGGTTTTCTGGGCGTTCCGGACAAGCGTTCGGCGCCGGCGAATGCTACACGCTCGCAACAACTAATCGCCGCGCTCCGATCACCGACGGGTACTGATGGCATCAGGCTTCGTCTGACGTCACTGTTTACGAATGAGCGTCAAACGGGTTCGGCCATACGCTCGCTACTCCATCTGGATGCGCGCGATCTTTCATTCACACATCAGGCTGATGGAACATGGTCAGCCAATATCGATGTGGTCGCCGCAACCTTGGGGGTAGACGGCTCGATGGCCAATGAGATCACTAAGAACCAGACGATTAACGTCCGTAACGATAAATACCAGCAGTTTCTCCAGGAAGGCTTGGTTTATGCGATGGACCTGCCAATGACTCGTCCGGGCGGGTATGAACTGCGCATCGCGATCCGTGATTTCAACTCGGCAAAGTTAGGCGCGGCCCGGGAGTTTGTGGAAGTCCCCGATCTCGAAAAGCACTACCTGGCCCTTTCCGGCATAGTGGTGAGCGGGCGTGAGGCGAGCTCGAATAATGGATCGGCAGGGGAGAATGAAGGCGTCACCCTCTCCACTTCGAATGGTCCGGCCATCCGGCGATTTCGGCGAGGGATGATGCTTGACTACGGATTTGTGATCTACAACGCCGCGATGTTGCCGGGCACTGCTGCCCCCCAGTTGAGCGGGGAAATCCATTTGTATCGCGATAACAGCGAGATTCTTAGCGGCCAACCTCAATCGATTACCGGTCAACAGCAACGCGACCTGCAACGTATTGCCGCCGGAGGCAGCGTGAGGTTGGGAGATAAGTTGCCGTCCGGTTGGTATAGCTTGGAAGTCCGCGTGACTGATGCCCTCGCAAAGAAGCCCCGGAACACCGTCAGCCAGTGGGTGGATTTCGAAATCGTTGACTAAGGCGCGCCATCGCTTCTGAAGCTCGCGGCCGGCCGCATCAACCCATGTTCTAATTTCGTTGCGATGCGATCGGAAAAATTCACGCGCCTTAACTCAAACTGAAGGAAATGGGGCAGTATGCTACGGCACAAAGTCGCGTGAAGGATGATGATCGGGGACATTTGTCGCGCGTCCAAAACTGCCGGAAAAAGCTCTTTACAAACAATGATAAATGCTGTTAAATGCCCTCGCCGTTTCTGAAGCGGCAACGTTCTTTGTCAGATGGTTGCACACGATAATGGCAAACCCGCCGCGAGGTGGGGACGCAAAGCCGTGAATCTCTTGAACGTCCGCCGGGACGCTTCCGACCAGGAGATTGTCTGGTTGCCGAAGGCGATCTGAGATTAGCCGAGACTTCAGCAGCGTCCCCACTCTGCTGGAATTCTCTGAGTGTTTTGCTCAGAATCCCATAGCTGTAGATTTTTCACCAATGCAGCTTTGAAGTGGCGGCGGGGATCAATTCACGTGCTGGTTCGTTCGTGTCGTTCCCATCTCAAATCCTCAATTTCCTTCCTTCTGCTCTCAATCAAACAACGGTTTTAGTTCGTCAGCCATGACTGTGTTCGGGAGAACTCCTGCTTGGGATGTTCGTCCGGGCCCACGTGCGTTTCCGTCTCACCTATTCACTTATCCACGTTTTTCCCAACGTGTGATGCCACTGAACACGGCCAATCCGCCGCTATGCGGATTGTCGGAAACCACCAGTCTCGCGGTTGCGGCGCGGGATCCTCCCCCCACTTGAAAGCAAAGGAGCAAACTCATGAACAAGAGAATACTAGTCGCCGGTTTGGCCATACTCGTGCTGACTTCCGTTAATGCCTACCGGGTCAACGCCCAATCATGTCCGAATCAGGAAGCCTTCGGTGTTCATCCGGCCCGGCCCGTGGACAGCACCCTGCAGTCGCGAATCGAGGTAACTTATTTCAACACCAAAGACGCGAATGCGTTTATTTCCGAAACTGCCGGTATGCGGCGTAGTGCCAGTTATGCCCGTCTGACGAGCGAGCAGTTCGTTGCCCGGATGAAGAGCCTGGTAGGTGCGGGAGTTGCCAGCATCAGGAAACAGCAGTCGGCAGCGCCTTACCTTGGGCAGACCGCCGAACTGAATTTGGAGCGCGTGTCCAACGGCGACGCCAGAATGGTGAAAGCCGTGTGGTCTCCCAATGATCTTTCTTATCTGTCGGGTTTGGATCGCGAAACTGAAATCACCGTCTCCCGCGGCTCATCGCTGGATGGTCCATTCTATCGCCTGAGTGTCTTGTCCTGGTTCGTTGATGTCACCGGACGGGGCGGCCAAAAGGTGGTGGACTATGATGCCAGGGTACTCTTGAAGCCGGGCGAAACAGCGGTGTTCAAGCTGATGAGCGACGATGAAGCCAAACGGAGCAATGGGGGCCGCAACTACATCGCCGTCACGATGCGTTCGGTCGATAACGCAACGGTCGCAAAAGTCGCCCGCGCGCGTTGGGCCACTTCCTACTAACTGAAAGCGAGCTCCAGGGATCATGCCGAGACTTTTTGCTTTCAGTCTTGCTGCCATCCTCTGCCTGTCGCATTCACTCAATGCGACTCCTCAAGGGGATGGCCGTGAGTTCACGCGAGGCGCGCGCGATAACGTCGTCATGCCAAAGCAGTGTCAGCCGGGGAAGACTTCTGCGGAAGCGCTTGGCTGGCGCTGGAAACGCGGCACGAAAGTCAGGATCCAGTACCTGCAGGACAACTTCACCACCGTCGAAGTGGCGGCACTCTCGCGGGCAGTGAACAATTGGAATGCGGCGCTGTCAGACACCGACTCCGACGTTCTGTTTCTAGTTGACGAAGGCGAAGCTGACAACCGGACAGGGGCCAGTATTCTGGTGCAGCGGGGCGCCCCCCGAGGGCGAGACAGAGTCGGCGAGCTCAGGTTGCAGTCAGTATTCAATGGCAAGGTGAGGCTGTCCCTGACGATCAGCCCGGTGGTTACGGACCTCGAGGCGTTGACCAGTTTAATGACGCACGAGATCGGTCACTCGCTGGGACTGGCGGATTGCTATGAATGCCGCCGCGGGACTACTGCGATGGCGGCCTTCAAATCCAAGAACAAGGGCAATGAGGTTTTCCAACCGAGCGATTGCGATCTTCATATGGTCGCCGTGGGATACGCGATCCGCTCTGAGGCGACCGGTAGCCTAAGCAGGTTGGATGGGAAAAACGATTAACCAGACGGGTTTACACGCAGCGGACAAGCCGGAAGAAACGAAAGGGGCGGGTGAAAACCTGCCCCTTTCGTGTTTGCTGAGATGCTTTGTCAGCTGTTCAGTTTAAGAGTCTAATCGTCGCGGTAAAGCTCCCACTGTTATCGTTATAGTTGTCGTCATTGACGAGCAGGAACAACCTTCCGTCAGCCTGGGCGGTGAAGGTCAACTGGCTCCCCACCAGGAACGGTTGAGCTGCCTGGCCGCTGCCGAGTCTGACGTACCCGATCAAGGCCCCAACTCCGGCCGTCGCCACTGGACGAGTGCTGGCGCCAAAGATGGCTCCAGCGCCCAGCCGGCCACCGTCCGGAGAAACTATTCCTGCCCTCTGGCCTGCCGTCACCTGGCCGGTGGCGGAGATGGTGACTTGATCGCCGGCGCGCAGATCGATGCCGGTGTCAATTCCAGTCCTGGAGTTGCCTGGCACCTCGACGACCCTCTCCCGGTTATTGCGCGGATCTCTCGGCCTTCCAAAGTCTCCGGGTTGCCGCGAACGAATCGGAGCTGTGCTGGAGTTCGAGTCGCCCGGAAAACCAAATGGGTCGTAGCTATTGTCGTTGGGATTTCGGTTGTCGTCCGCCGTCCGGGCCATCGCATTCAGATCCAGTTCCTTCCGGATGGTGACGTTATATGTCCCGCGCGCGTCGTTATAAGAACTGCGGTTAGCGGTCAGGTAAAGGCGACCCTCGCGATCGGCGACGAACTCGCGGCTGGCGCCCAACTCGATGATCGGCGAATTAGAGTCATTTCCGATGACGCCAATTAGTTCGCCTTCAGCTGCTTGCGGTAATGGCGCGTATTGATCGTTGGTACGTAAACCCGCAGGCGTGATGCGCGTGCGGCCGGCGTAAATTGTGCCGGTGGCGTCGACGCGCACGTGTTCGTTGCGCCGGATATCAACACCACTGTCGATCCAATTTGGACCGAGAGAAACATCAACGGTGCGCGTTTGGTATCGCGCATCATCCAGGGAACGCCCGTCCAGTTCGATCCGATCAATGTCGCGCGGTCGCAGGAAAATGACTTCGCCCTCGCGGACGATGCGGGTAGTCGCTGACTCTCCAGTCTGGTTGCGGTTGGTCGTGGGATTCACCGGCAAGGTGGCGTTCGCGGTCAGGCGCACTGCGAACCTGCCGTTAATAAAACCCAGCACGGTGCCGCGCACGGACGTACCACCGCGCAGGTAAATCGTATCGGCAGCGGCGAAACTCGCCGTCGCCAGGACAATCAGTAACGTTAGAATAATTTTCTTCATGGGCTTTTCCTTTTTTAGCCGCTAATCGATGGCGGCGATAGTGTCTGGTAAAACAAACCGCCGTACAAAGCTCGCGGGACGCATCGTTATAGGAGAGTAATTGCAGGGGGATTTTTGTTGGTGCCAAGGATATATGAACAACCGGTGTCAGGCAAGCCACGCGATTATGCCAAAGGCGCACCCAGCGTATCTGTCGTATAATGAAAATGCATATTTCAGCCCGACTTTGTTCGCTTATCCGACTGTTATGAGCTTTTCCCGGACGCTTGCATTTTATCTCGTTGCCTTAGGGTTGCTGCTGGCGCCTGTGACGACTAGCGCCTGGTGGATCAATGGCCGTCAATCTGACGTTGTGACCGACATAGTCGTCGATCACCAGCCCCCGGTAGGCGACATTGTGCCCGGCGAGTTGATGGTTAAGTTCAGCCGATTAGCGCCGGCTAAATCATCGCGACTTCAGATTGAGCAGATGGGCGGAGAGGTGGCGCGCGAGTTTTCCGCGGTGGGTTGGCAACAGGTGAAGTTGCCACCCGGAGAGAGCGTCCAAACTGCCATCGCCCGCTATCAAGCGCTTTCCGGAGTAGAACTTGTCCAGCCAAACTACGTTTACCGGACCCTCGCAACTTCGAACGATCCTCGCCTTAACGATCTTTACGGCCTTAATAAGATTCAGGCGCCGGCTGCCTGGGACAAGACGACCGGAAACGCTAACGTCATCGTTGCGATAATCGACACCGGCGTTCTGTACACCCATGAGGATCTCGCGGCCAACATGTGGCGCAATCCTGGCGAAACCGGAGTTGACGCAAACGGACAAAAACGATCCACGAATGGAATAGATGACGATCGCGATGGTTACGTGGACGACGTTTTCGGTGTCGATACAATCAATCACGACTCCGACCCGGTTGACGATCAGGGACACGGAACGCACGTCGCCGGCACGATCGGAGCAGTGGGGAACAATGGCCGGGGCATAGTTGGGGTGAACTGGAACGTGCGCATGATGACGATCAAGACGCACGACCAACTGGGAAACGGAAGCTCCGCAAGCGTAGTCGAAGGATTTCAGTACGCCACGATGATGAGGAAACGTGGCGTCAACGTGCGCGTTACGAACAACAGTTGGGGCGGCGCCCCTGAGGCCCCGGCCTATGATCAGGCATTGAAGGACGCGATCGATGCTGCCGGCAAAGCGGGAATCTTGAACGTCTGCGCGGCGGGGAACAGCGGCAGCGACAATGATGTGAATGCGTTTTACCCGGCGAGCTATGACTCACCCAGCATTGTTTCAGTGGCGGCGTCGGACAGTAACGATAATCGCGCTTCGTTTTCCAGTTTCGGCCACACCACAGTTGACCTGGCGGCGCCCGGCGTTGGCATCCTCAGCACATACGGAGCAGGACCGGCCGAGTATCGCACCTTTAACGGCACTTCCATGGCGTCACCGCATGTGGCCGGCGCCGCCGCGCTGCTCTGTGCTTACCGGGGTGCGCTATCTCGCGCGGAATTAAAAGCAGCGATATTGAACCTGGCGGATCCGTTGACCCAATGGTCGGGATTGACTGTAACCGGAGGACGCCTGAACGTTGCCGCCGCGGCGCAGAGTCTTCCCAACAACAACGCCCTCGATGACGCACAGTTTTTTGTCAAACAGCAGTATCTGGATTTCCTTGATCGCGATGCGGATGACGGAGGTCTGTCGTATTGGACCAATGAGGTTACCAAATGCGGCGCCGACGCCGCTTGCGTGAACCGCCGGCGAGTGGAAGTCGCAGCCTCATTCTTTATTGAGCAGGAGTTTCAGGACACCGGTTCTTTTATCTACCGCTTGCACAAGGCGAGTTTTGGAACGCAGCCGGCCTTTTCCGAGTACATGCCGGATCGCAACCTGGTAATTGGGGGCGCCAATCTGGCGAGCGCCCGGCAGTCCTTGGCGAGCGACTGGGTGCAGCGAGCGCGATTCACGACGAACTATCCGGCGACCATGACCGCGGCCGAGTTTGTAAACAAGCTATTCGATACGGCGGGACTCCAGCCTTACGCAGCCGAGCGCCAGCAGCAAATCAATGCGATGGTCACAATGGGAAAAACACGGGCGCAAGTGCTGCAGGATGTAATCGAGATACAGGAATTCAAAACCCGAGAATACAATCCCTCATTTGTGCTGATGGAATATTTTGGATACTTGAGGCGCGACCCGGATCAGGGCGGCTACGACTTCTGGGTGAATGTTATCAACAACCGCTTGCCGAATAATTATATCGGGATGGTCTGTGCCTTCGTTACATCTCAGGAGTATCAAGAGCGATTCGGATTGGTCCAGACGCACTCAAACAGCGAATGTGGATCTTGAGTGATCTACTGCAGGAATCTCTCAAATAAAGAGCGGGGGCCAGCCCGCCTTCCTGACTGCATGCATTCCCAGTTGACTCGTTGCGGCCTGCGTCTGATTCAACACTAGATACTCGCAGTCAGGGAAGGCGGGCTTGCCCCCGCTCTTTCAAGTAATTCTGCCAAACTCCCTGCCACTCATTTCAATCTGACAATCGTCGCCCCCAGACCACCGGCGTCAGAGGGCGCATCACTCCACTCGAGCACAAAGGGTGTCCGCGCCAGGATCACTCGCACCCTGTCTCGCTGAACTCCGATCCCTTTGCCGTGAATGATGCGGACCGCCGGAAAGCCTGCATGTCGAGCTTCGTTCAAGTATTCTTCAACCACTCTTTGGACGTCGCGAGGCGGAATGGTGTGGAGGTCGATGACATCGCGAATCTCGATTGTTACGGGCTCGGGAAATGGATTGAAGGGATCCACATCAGCGTCGTTGCCGCCATCAAATTCTTCCGCAGCAGTATCAGACTGCCGCGGCCGAAAGATCCTTTGAAGCCAGCCGAAGCCCTTCACATTTCACCTTGTAGGGGCGGCACTCCGTGGCCGCCCCCTTTTTTTGTTTTGGCTCTACGGTGTAGGAGCTGCGAAGGGGGCGGCTACAGAGTGCCGCCCCTACAGACTAGGGCGCGGGAGGCTTTACCACCACCGCCGGAATATTCTGGTCGCGCACCAGTTGATTGAAGGCGGGCACATCAGCCTTTATGATTTGGGCCAGCTGCTGTAGCTGCGCATCAATCTGCGTCACGACGTCCTCGTAAACCGCATACGATTGATCGGTCGGCGGTGTGTCTGAGCCGGTTATCACACCGCCCAGGGCCGCCAACTTGTTGTTCAGCCTAATGGGAAAGTTCAGCGGATCCTGACTGCTCTGGTTCTTTGTTTGATAGAGCGCCTCCTCGATAGAAGTCAGATTGCGGTTCAGGGCCATACCGGCATCGCTAATCACTTTCGCGTTCGGCTGATCCTTGACGCGCTTCAACAGGTCTGCAACCTGCCGGCGCACTTCGCGAATCTGAATGATGGCATTGTGCGTTTCGTTCAATTTGTCGCGAATCTTCAAACCCAGTTCAAGTTGTTTCGCATAGTCTGCGGGTGAAGTTTGCAGTCGCGGATCTGGCTTTACTTCAAAAGTCTCTGTCCACGTCTTGCCATCGACGGTGAGTTTCACCTGATAACTTCCTGGCGCGACACGGGGGCCGCGAGTTTCGCCTGACCACAGAATCATTCCCGGAAAACGCACGCTATCCGCATAGCGCAGGTCCCAAACGAAACGGTTCAGGCCGATATCGGTGGTGACACGCGCCGGCGCGCCGCCGCGGCCGGATGATTCGTCCTCGCCTGCCGGTGGCGGCGGTTGTTGCGCCGGTGTTTGCACCTGGGCCGTACCCGGCGCGGGTGTCGGTTGAGGTTTGGGCGTAGTAGCGGTGAATTTGCGAATTGACTTGCCACCGGAATCCAGAAACTCGAGCACCACATCGGTGGTTGGCTTCGTCTTCAGGGAATAGTAAACAACAGCTCCGTTCGCGGGGTTTTTTCCAATCGTCGCTGTTGGCGGCAAGGTGCCGCCGCCGCCGCCGGGCATTCGATAAGTGTCTTTAGGTTTAAAGAGCCTGGCCCCGCTCGCGGCATTGAATCCTCCAGCGAATCCTCCCGTTTCCATCATTTGATGCAGGACCGGGAGATCGTCGAGGATCCAAAACGAACGTCCCTGTGTAGCCGCCACCAGCTCTTTCTCGCGTTTGTGAATTACGAGATCGGTAATCGGCACGATGGGCAGATTGAGTTGCAGCGACTGCCAGTTGGCGCCATCGTCAAATGAAATGTAAATACCGGTTTCCGTGCCGGCGTAGAGGAGGCCGCGTTTGTTGGGGTCTTCGCGGATGACGCGGGTAAAGGCTGTGGCTGGAATTCCATTCGTGATCTTCTTCCAGGTCTTGCCATAGTCGCTGGTCTTATACAGGTACGGTTTGTTGTCGTCGTGTTTATACATGGTCGCCGCAACATACGCGGTGGCCGGATCGAACGGGGAAGCGTCGAGCGAATTGATTTGAATCCATTCCGGCATGATCCCTTTGCCGGGGGTGACGTTGTCCCAGTTCTTGCCGCCGTCGCGGGTCACGTAAACCAGCCCGTCGTCAGAGCCGCTCCAGATAGTTCCCGCCTGCACCGGCGATTCCATCACCGTAAAAACCGTATCGTAATACTCGATGCTGGTGTTGTCTTTCGTGATCGGGCCGCCGGATGACATTTGCTTCGCTTTGTCATTGCGCGTCAGGTCCGGACTGATGACTTGCCAGCTCTGCCCTTCGTTTGTGGATTTGAAAACAACGTTCGCGCCGGCATAGAGCGTGTTCTGATCGTGCGGGGAAAAGACGATGGGAAAGTTCCACTGGAACCTATACTTCAACTCACCGGCGCCCCAGCCCATCGGGTTGTTAGGATAGGGATTGACGTCGCGCAATTGCCCGGTGCGATGATCGTAACGGGTGATCAAGCCGTCATAGGACCCGGCGAAGACGATCTCGGAATCTTTCGGTGACGGCGCGATCCATCCGGACTCGCCGCCGCCCACGTCGAACCAATCGCTGGCGCCAATGCCGCCTTCCGTCGTGCGGCTGGCAATTCTGACCGTAGAGTTGTCCTGTTGCGCTCCATAGATGTGATAGGGAAAGTCATTATCGACCGCCACGCGATAAAACTGTGCGGTGGCCTGGTCCTGATCGCTCCAGCTCTTCCCTCCGTTGAAGGAAACATTCGCGCCGCCGTCGTTGCTATTGATCATGCGGTTGGGATCGTCGGGAGCGATCCACAGGTCGTGATTGTCGCCGTGCGGGACGGAAATCGAGGTGAAAGTCCGGCCGCCGTCGTTTGATTTGTAGAAACCCGTGTTCAAAACATAGACGGTGTCGGCGTTCTTCGGATCCGCATAAATGCGCGAGTAATACCAGGCGCGTTGGCGCAGGTTGCGTTGCTCGTTAGTCTTCGTCCACGTCTTACCGGCATTGTCCGAACGAAACACCCCTCCGTCTTCCGCTTCCACAATGGCCCAGAGTCGCTCCGGATTCGCGGGCGAAACGGTGATGCCCACGATGCCGATTGTTCCTTTGGGCAAACCGGAGTTGCGCGTAATCTCCGTCCAGATATCCCCGCCATCAGTCGACTTGAAGATGCCGCTGCCGGCGCCGCCGCTCTCCATCGTCCAGGGTTTGCGATAGACCTCCCAGAAGCCAGCATAAAGGTTGTTGGGGTTGTTGGGATCGATTATCAGATCTGAAGCCCCTGCCTTATCGCCGCGGGAGAAAACCTTTTCCCAGGTCTTACCACCGTCCCGGGAACGGAAGACGCCGCGCTGTTCGTTCGAGCTCCAGACGTGGCCCTGGGCGGCTACGTAGACGATGTCCGGGTTTTTCGGGTGCACGCGGATGCGAGAGATTTGCCGCGTGTCTGCCAAGCCAATGTTTTTCCAGGTCTTACCGCCATCGGTCGATTTGTAAACTCCGTCGCCGTGTGAAGTGTTCCCGCGAATCGCGGACTCTCCCATGCCCACATAAATCGTGTTGGGATCCGAATCCGAAAGGCCGATTGCTCCTACTGATCCCGTGCCAAACACGGAGCCATCGGTAATTGGTTCCCAGTTGATTCCGCCGTCGGTAGTCTTCCACACTCCGCCGCCGGTACCGCCAAAATAGAAAACCATTGGCTGCGAAGCCACGCCGGCGACCGCAGTCGATCGCCCGCCGCGAAACGGGCCAATGGATCGCCACTGCAAAACTTTTACTTGATCGCCGTCGCTCGGCGAGGGCTGCGGGTTGGGCGAAGGCCGCGTCTGGCTGTAAGTGATAATCGAAGTGACACTCGCAAATAACAGCACCGTGATCAGCATGCAGAACTTAGGCATTAGGGCATTGAAACGAACGCTCTTCCACATTTGGAAAGCTCCTTTGTATTTGGTTGACTTGCGCGTGAGTCCGAACCGCCTGCGGTAGCGGGCGGTTGACCTTCAGCTCGGCTTGCTGGATCGCCTTGGGTCAATCGCCCGCTACCGCAGACGGTTCCGACACCGGACGGACTATTCTGAAAGGCTGACGGCTGCGCATGATAGCAACAGCCGCTCTGTTTGTCGCGTTTTCGGGCAATCCCCTTCGTAAGACTTGCGGTAGTGGGGTAAAAGGGTGTTGCTACGTTGAGTTGCGATGCGGGGCAGTAGCCCATCATGTCCGACATGCTTCAGCTTGTCGTCAGGATTGAGAACTCAATGTGCGACCGTGCAAGCGGTATCATTGCCTAAATGTTGTGAATCTCGACGACAAGCTGAAGCATGTCGGACATGATTGGCTACTGCCCCGAAGACCAGACTTGCCACTCTCTTGACACTCGCAAGCAGGCGCAGATAGACTCGCCCTCTTTCAAAACAACAACGAAGGGCACAAGCCTCGGCCGGTGCTCAACCAGAATAAACAACGCAGTATCACAGACTGAAGCTTGTGCTACCTGCGCGAAAGGACTCGAATCGATGGGCGCGCGAAAAAAGATAACGGTGGTGGGTGCGGGTAACGTGGGAGCGACAGCGGCACATTGGCTGGCGTCGAAAGAGCTGGGCGATGTTGTCTTGGTGGACATTGTCGAAGGCGTGCCGCAAGGCAAGGCGCTGGACTTGGCGGAGACAGCTCCGATCGAAGGATTCGATGTGCGTTTGACCGGCGCCAACACTTACGATGACACGAAGGATTCGGACGTTGTGATCATTACCGCCGGCCTGCCGCGGAAGCCGGGAATGAGCCGCGACGATCTCCTGAAGACGAATGCCGACATCGTCTCAAAAGTTGTTGACGAAATCGCGAAGCGGTCGCCAGACTCAATCCTGATCATTGTTTCCAATCCGCTCGACGCCATGTGTCAGGTGGCGCTGCGCCGCTCCGGCTTTCCCAAACACCGCGTGATCGGCATGGCCGGCGTCCTGGATTCAGCCCGCATGCGTTGTTTCCTTGCGGAAGCACTCGACGTTTCAGTGGAGAACGTTACCGCCTTCGTCCTCGGCGGGCATGGCGACACGATGGTGCCGCTGCCGCGCTATTCCACCTGCGCCGGAATTCCGGTGACGGAGTTATTGTCCAAAGAACAAATCGACGCCATCGTCAAACGCACCGCAAACGGCGGCGCCGAGATTGTGGCCTTACTCAAAACTGGATCGGCCTATTACGCTCCCTCCGCCGCCGCCGTGGAAATGACGGAATCGATTCTCAAGGACAAGAAAAAGATCCTGCCTTGCGCGGCTTATCTGGAGGGCGAGTACGGCATTAACGGACTCTACGTTGGCGTCCCGTGCAAGTTAGGAGCGCGCGGACTGGAGCAGGTGATTGAAATCACGCTGACGGCGGAAGAGCGCATCGCCTTGCAAAAGAGCGCGGCCTCCGTGCAAGAGCTCATTACCGTCCTGGGGATCTAGGCAATCAGCCAATAAAAACGACGCAACTCGTTGGGGTTGGAATTCAATCTCGCACCTGTACCCAGGGTAGCCGACGCAGATACTCCACCTGCATATTGACAGCTTGCCAGAGCTGGTTATATAAGGAGCAAAGTCTGACGTTGATCGAGCCTGGGAGCTTTCTCTGGCCCAAACTCACAAGCGTAACCCGGCAGTATCAGCTGGTCGTCTTCCCAGAATGACAAGCTGACGCCACTGACATAACAACCATCGCGCCTTCCAAGCTCCAGCGGCGCGACTCCCAATCGAAAGAGGACACTCATGGAACTCAAAGACCCCTACGGCAAGGATCTCTATGCTCGCGTCGCCGACATCGAAAAGTGCATTGGAGATTTTGCTCAAGTATTCGCGGCCCTCGAAGCCGAGCTGGATCCGCTCCCTCAACCCGACTGCCCGCCCTATTGCATGCATAGGCTGTCAGATGAGGATGAGGCTAAATTCGGTGAGTTTAAGGACAAGCTTAATATCGAGGACCGAGTCCGGGACATCAGCAGATGCATCGGTGACCATGCGTACGTGTTCAAAAAACTACGCGAGGCGTTAAACCGCATGCCGGGCCCGGACTGCCCGCCATATTGCGCCCACGAACCGACCGAAAAGAGCTCCGAATAGAAGCACCGACTTTGGGTCGGCTTATTTTCCTTCGGTTATCAACACTACGTCGCTTCTGATGATACCGCGCAGGTACGCCAGTGCTTTGCCATCATTGGACCAGGCGAAATTGAAGATCTGGTCCACCTTGAAATCGGTTAGCTTTTGAGGTGGACCACCGGCAAACGGCTGGCTCCAAATATTGGAAATGCCTCCGCGCTTGTTGATGTAGGCGATTCCTTTTCCATCCGGCGTCCACCGAATTCGTTGCCAGGCGAAGTGCTGGAGGTAGGGAATCGACATCTCGAACGAGCCCTGTGGCTGTCCGCCGTCCGCGGGAATCAACGTCAAACGCCACTGGCCCGAATCGTTGAGGTATGAGCAAGCAATCACTTTGCCATCGGGAGAGATAGCCGGCCAGTTTGAGTACTTAAAAGTGAGTTGCTTCGGAGTGCCTCCCTCTATCGATGTGCGCCAGAGCGCCGGTATGCCATTAACGAATCCCTGATATACCACCCACTGACCATCGGGCGAGCATTGTGGAAACGCCTCGTCATCGCCGTTGGTTAATTGTTTAGGATTCTCGCCGTTCACATCCATCCGCCAAACGTTGAATCTACCGGCCTGGTTTGAGGAAAAAAGAATGTAACGCCCGTCGGGCGAGACCGTAGGATCTCGTTCCACCGAACTTCCGGAAGTGAGCTGCTTCTGTCCGCCACCATTCGCGTCCATGATCCAAATATCCGGGTTGCCATTAGTGACTGAGCCGAAAACTATCCGCCCATCCGGGGTCCAGGCCACTCCGTAATACTGGCTGGCTACCGGAGTTACCTGTGTCGTTTGCGTCGGGTCAGTCCCGGTCGCTACGAAGACCGATGACAGGCGATCAGATTGCACGGTCAGGAGTTTTGAAGAGTCTTCCGACATGCTCAAACCGACGTAGCTGTTCAGATCAGTGGTGATTCTGCGAGGCGCAGTTTGCGGATTGGCAATGTGCCAGATCTGAAATGGACCTGAGGTCTGTTCCGCGGCCGTGAGCAGCAGACCCCGATCGTCTTTGAGATAAATCACTTTTTCCACCAACGCCCAGATGCGCGAGGTGAGCGGGGTTTCCGCCCCATCTGAAAGCCGCACCTGGGCCACCGACGCTTGAAATCCGCCGGCCGAGCTGCGCACCGCGCACGCGAGGAATTTGCCATCAGGCGACCAGGCAGGCGCAAAAGGGGCAAAGAAGTTAGGCTCCTTCCGCTTTGCGAGCGTGCGTTCCCCGGTGCCATCTTCATTGGCGATGATGACGGAGGATTCACCCTGATTGATATCGCGCCGGATGAACGCCAGACTCCGGCCATCCGGTGAGAAACCGACAGGACTATTTACTGCCAGCGAAAGTTTGCGCGGTGAGTCTCCCAGCACGGCCACTCGATAAAGCACATCGCGCGCGTTGTTCTCCCAGAGAAGGTAATAAAGATATTTTCCGTCGCGCGAAAACGTCAAACCTTCGTACTGGCTTTCAGTCGGTGGAACGATTTGCTTCCCGGCGGCGGGAACGTCGATCTGTCTTAACCAGAGACTTTGTTTCCCGCCATCGTCTATTACATCTGCCAGGTATTGGCCGTCAGGAGAGATGCAGGCATCCACAGTGCGCCCGGAACTGGTGACCTTCGTCATGGAGATGCTGCGGAAACGCTCGCTGCTGCTTGATCTGGTCCATTTCAAGGTGGCCCAACCAATCAGCGCTACGATCAGCAGGGCGAGAGCAAAGACGCCGATTGAAATTCGCGGCCGCCTGAGAGTTTCAGCAATACTCTCAAAGGCACTCGAGTGCGGACCAGGCGTGACTGTCAGCCGTTGCGTTTGATATCCGGCGGCACTTGAAAGTCCCGCCCGCGCCGGCTGCAAGTCAGCCTGCATTTCCGCCGCCGATTGATAGCGAGCATCTGGGTTTTTCGCGAGGGCCTTCAGCGTGATGCGATCCAGTTCTGCCGGTACCCGCGGGTTGATGGTCGAAGGAGGCGGAGGATCGACGTGAATAATCTGACCGCCGATCTCGATCACACTGGAGCCGGAAAACGCCGGCTGGCCAGTAAGCGCTTCATAGAGCAGCGCGCCCAGCGCAAAAATGTCACTGCGTGCATCCACGGCCGTGCCCATTGCCTGTTCGGGCGAGAGGTATAAGGGCGTTCCGACCACGACATTACTCGCGGTGCGCAGCACCGGCAAAGTAGCCGCATCCAGGTTGGTCCCGGCAGCGCTATCGTCGTGCAAATGCTTTACCAGGCCAAAGTCGAGCACTTTCACCTGGCCCTCTTCGTCAACCAGCACATTCGACGGCTTGATATCGCGATGGATAATGCCCCGGGCATGGGCGGCGCCAAGCGCAGCGGCCACGCCTTCGATGATTTCCAACGCGCGCGAGATAGTCAGCTCGCTGCGGTCCAGGAGTTGGTTCAAAGTACTGCCTTTGATGTACTCCATGACTATGAAGGGCAGGCCGGCGGATGATTCTCCATAGTCATAAATGACCGCGATGTTTGGGTGCGAGAGGCTGGATATCGCGCGAGCCTCACGCAGGAATCGCGATCGATAATTATGATCCTGAGCGTCGGAGAGAAACTTGATGGCCACCTTGCGGGCGAGATGCAGGTCTTCGGCCAGATAGACCACACCCATGCCTCCCTCGCCGATCTGGTCCACGATCCGATAGTGTGAAACGGTTTGACCGATCATGAAGGCTTCTTCTGAGTGGCGAGACCGTCCAGGCAGTCTCAAACGGCAAACACGCCGCAGACGAGAAGTAGGAAGCTATGCCGGTGGCGAGCCATGCTATGCCAAAGGCCCTGGCATTTCAATAGGGACGGTGCCGATGAGAGGACAGTTGTAGGGGCGGCACTCCGTGGCCGCCCCCTTCG
>JAWVFI010000149.1:0-4854 GCA_033856235.1 Blastocatellia bacterium
CGCCGTCCGCGCGTGGTCGAGAGGAAGTTTGGCCACCTCCCGCGCCAGGCCCGCAATCGTGCGACGCTCGGCGGGACCTTTGACGCCACGTAAATGCTCGCTAAGTTCGCGGTCCAGGTTCTGATCCGGCGTGTTGTTCTGAAGACGATCGGTCACTGCTAAATCACGGTGGTAACGATCTCGCGAATGCTGCGTTGCAGCTCGCGATCATCGGTGATGGGTGAGCACATGGCGACTTCGGCGGCCGAGATGGGCGGGATGCCAAAGGCGATTAGTTGCGCCGCGTAGATGAGCAAGCGGGTGGAAACGCCTTCTTCCAATCCGTGGCCGCGCAGGTTACGCACTTTCTGGCCAATCAAAACCAGATCGCGTGCGGTTCCCTCATCGACTCCGCCTTCGCGGGCGACGATCTCGGCCTCCATCTCAGCGGGCGGATAATCGAACTCAATGCTGACAAAGCGTTGCCTCGTCGATTGCTTCAGATCTTTGAGAATGGATTGATAGCCAGGATTGTAAGAGACCACCAGCATGAAATCCGCGGGCGCTTCCAGAATGGTGCCGCGCTTTTCGATCGGCAAGCGCCGGCGGTGATCGGTAAGGGGATGAATGATCACCACAGTGTCTTTGCGCGCTTCGACTATCTCGTCCAAATAGCAGATGGCGCCATTGCGCACGGCGGACGTCAATGGACCGTCATGCCAGACCGTTTCTTCGCCTTCCAGCAAAAAGCGTCCCACTAGATCAGTTGAGGAAAGATCTTCGTGGCAGGCGACTGTGATCAGGGGCCGCTCCAGGCGCCAGGCCATGTGTTCGACGAAGCGAGTCTTCCCGCAACCGGTCGGGCCTTTCAGGATGACGGGCAAACGCGAAGCGTGCGCGGCTTCAAACAGGTCGATTTCACGACTAACCGCCAGGTAATAAGGCTCCTCGGCGATGCGGTATTCTTCGATGGCTCTTTCGGGCATAGGGATGGGTTTCGGGTTCCGGGTTTCAGTCAGAACCGCCTGCGGTAGCGGGCGGTTGATCAAATCGCGCTGATGCTTCAGACCGCCGCATCAACCGCCCGCTACCGCAGGCGGTTCTGACCAGTTCGGCTTTGGCGTTCCTTTACGGTATTCTAGAACATCGCCGAAATAACCTGAAATCGAAACTCGAAACTAATGAAGATTGCAGTAGCCATGAGTGGTGGGGTTGATTCGTCCGCGGCCGCGGCGATTCTAAAGGCCCAGGGGCACGAGCTGGTGGGCTTTTCCATGCAGCTCTGGAACCAGAGCCGTGGCATCAGTGTGGATGAAAACGGCGATCCTTTGCCGTCGCGTTGCTGTTCCCTCGACGATGTTTACGATGCCCGTCGCGTAGCGGAACAGCTCGGTTTCCCTTTCTACGTGCTGAATCTGGAGCGGGAGTTTGAGCGCGATGTGGTGCAGCCGTTCGTGGCCGGTTACCTCGAAGGCGAGACTCCAATTCCCTGCGTGGCCTGCAACAGCCGCCTGAAGTTCGCGTCGCTCGATCGACTGGCCACGAGTTTAGGTTGTGAAAAAGTCGCCACCGGGCATTACGCGCGCGTCGAGTATGATCCCGACGCCAATCGCTATCGGCTGTTTCGCGGTCGCAATCATCAGAAAGACCAGTCTTACTTTCTCTGGGAACTGACCCAGGAGCAACTTTCACGATCCTGGTTCCCGCTCGGTGAAATGTCTAAGCCGGAAGTGCGCGACGTCGCACGCGACAGCGATTTGGCAGTAGCAGAAAAAGCAGAGTCACAGGAAATCTGTTTCGTACCCGACGGTGATTACGCCGGCTTCATCGATCGCTATCTGGCGGCGGAGGGCGCGGGAGAAAAACAACCAGCCGCCGGGGAGATCGTCGATGCGGCGGGTAACGTCCTGGGACAGCACACGGGAATTCATCATTACACGATTGGCCAGCGTCGCGGCATCGGTATTTCGAATGAGCGCGCGCTCTATGTTTCCGCCATCGATGCCGCCCGAAACAAGATCGTTGTCGGCCATGAAGAGGACTTACTGCGCACGGACTTCACGGCCGCGGGTCTGAACTGGATCGCTTTCGACGAACCAACCGAACCGGTGCGCGCGGAAGTTCGCGTCCGTTACCGGCACCAGGCTGAAGCTGCGACTATTGGCCCCCTCGGGCCCGGCCGCGTGCACGTAAGATTTGATGAGCCGCAGCGCGCTATCACGCCCGGTCAGGCGACGGTGTTTTATCGTGGCGACGAGGTCGTCGGCGGCGGCTGGATCACCAGACATTAGTTTTCGGTAGTGGCTTATTTTGCGAGTCGTTTGCGTGCTTCGGAAATCGACTTTGCGCCTTTGCGTGGAATATCGCGAAGGTTGAGAGCATTTCTCGCAAAGGCGCAAAGAAGGATCGAAAGGGCGCAAAGAAATTAGGTCACTACCGGTTTTTTCCTTATCCCGCTATCTCCCGGCTCCAGAGAGCTAAAGCCCCGCTACCCGCATAAAACCTTTTCCCATCTGGGTGCGTACACACACCGGACATACTTCCCCTTACTGACTAAATCTCAACTTAACAGGTAACAAATATGGCAATGTCTGGTCGCAGAAAAACAGTCCTTATTATTGGTGGAATTGTGCTGGCGTTGGTCCTGATGGTCATCCTCGGGGTCGCCGTGATTATTTCCGCTATGCGCGGTGGCAGCCCGACAATTCGCGACAACAGTGTGCTGGCACTGCGTATCTCGGGCTCGATGCCGGATTATCTCCCCGAAGATCCCCTGCGGAGGTTGCTGGGCAATAACGATCAGTCGCTCACTAGTTTCCTCAATCAATTAAAGAAGGCCAAGGTCGACAAACGCATCACAGCTGTCCTCCTGGAGATTGAAATGTCGGAGGCCGGGTGGGCCAAGTCCGAAGAGATTCGCGCCGCGATCGCAGATTTCCGAACTTCGGGAAAACCTATTTATGCGTTCATTGAATTTGGACTTAACAAGGAATACTACATTGCCACTGCCTGCGACAAAATCTATGTCACACCGCCGGGAGAGCTTTTCATAACCGGTCTTTCCGCTGACGTCATGTTTTTCCGCGGCTCGCTGGATAAGCTGGGTATCTATCCCGATCTGTTTCAGATTGGAAAATACAAGAGCGCGGGCGACACGTTTACGCGCAAGGAAATGTCCGATGCGCATCGCCAGTTCATGAACGAACTGCTGGACGATCTCTACAACCGCTATGTGCAAACGATTGCCACCGCCCGTAACAAATCAGTCGCTGATGTAAAAGCGTTGATCGATAACGCGCCTTACAGCGCGCAACAGGCGAAGGATGCCGGGTTGATTGATGGCGTAACTTACCGGGATGATCTGGAAAAAGAGTTGAAGCAGCGGTTAGGTTACAAAGATTCGGATGATCTGCGTATTACCAGGACGGGAGATTATCGCCAGGTCTCCCAGGAATCCCTGGGACTGAACAAGGGAGAAAACATCGCCATCATCTACGGCACCGGGGACATTGGCTCCGGCACTTCGGCGAATGGTCCGACCGGCGGCCAGTCGATCGGTTCAGAGACAATGGTCAAAGCTTTGAACGACGCGCGCATGGACAAAACGATCAAGGCCATCGTGTTGCGCGTTGATAGCCCCGGCGGTTCCGGACTCGCTTCTGATGTGATCTGGCACGCTGTGGATGCGGCCAACAAAGTGAAGCCCGTAGTCGTTTCCATGGGCGACGTGGCCGCTTCGGGCGGTTATTACATCTCAGCCAGCGCCAGCAAGATCATTGCTGAGCCCTCCACGATCACAGGATCCATCGGCGTGGTCGGCGGCAAGCCAGTAATGCGTGGACTGTACGATTGGCTGGGCTTTAGTAACGAGTATATCTTGCGGGGAAAGAACGCGGGCATCTTCCGCGAAACGGAAAAGTTTTCGCCCGACGAGCGCAAAAAATTTGAAGAGTGGCTAACGAGCACTTACTACGGGGACTTCATTCCCAAGGTCGCCAAGGGCCGCAACAAGGATCCGAAGGAAATTGACGCCGTCGGTCAGGGACGTGTTTGGACCGGCGCGCAAGGCAAAGACCGCGGATTGGTCGATGAGTTTGGTGGTCTGGATCGCGCCGTGGAAGTTGCCAAGGGCCTGGCAAAGATCCCCGCGGACAAAGGAATTCATCGAGTAATCCTGCCTTACCCGCGCAACTTCCTGCAGGAGCTCTTCAGCGGGGGCGATGAAGAATCCACCTCGATGAGCGCAGAAGCCAAACAACAGCAAGCGATTCTGGCAATGATGCCCGCCGATGCGCGGCGCGCTTTTCGCTATGCGATGTTGCTGGACAAAGCGCGGAACGGCGAAACCATGTTCCTGCTGCCGTTCGATTTGAAGATCAAGTAATCAAAGGAAGTTCGGTTAACAGAAATGGCCGCTTCGCGTATCAAGCGCGAGCGGCCCTTTTTCGTAACGCAAACAGAGGACAGGCATTCCTGCCCGTCCTACGATTTACGGAGTGCACTCGGCGTTGTTCCTGGGCGTCTTGCTGCCAAAGCGCAACTGATACTCCGCCGAGGTAATGAAGGAACAGACCATCGCATGCTGTTTGGCCACGTTCCGTGGTGGCGCCGCGCTCACCTGGTTCAGCCAGAAGATGAACCCGCCAATGTCGCCGTCTCTGCGCAGGTAGCCGGAGTACTGGGAATAGACAAAGGAGCGGTTGTATTCCCCATCGATGAAGGCCCGGTTGTCCACCGCCGCGCCATATCCGGCCGGCACACACGGGGCCGCCGGACTGCCCGGCAGACGGTTACAGCCGTTCCAGTAGTCATTCGCCAGATGGAACATCACCAGGCCGCGCCCGCCATTATTGAAGTGCGTAATCAGCGCCGTGC
>JAWVFI010000150.1:0-23055 GCA_033856235.1 Blastocatellia bacterium
CGCGAATTCGACCGGCGTTCCCAGCAAGGTTGCCAGATGTTCGGCCACCGGGCGCAGGCTGTATTTCTCAACCCGCTCGCCTTTGGGCCGGCCGAGATGCGACGCCAGGATTACCCGGGCTTGGTTCTCAATTGCGTAGGTGATAGTCGGCAGCGCGGCGCGGATGCGCGTATCGTCAGTAACCTTTCCCTCTTTGATCGGAACATTGAAGTCGACGCGAATGAAGACGCGTTTGCCTTTGAGATCCAGATCTTTGATTGAAAGCTTGTTCATTCAGCTTTGCAGTAGCAGTAGTCAATGGTCGTTAAGGGGGGTTCGGCTTTGCCGCCTGATGTGCGGAAGGCTTTGCCCTTCCGGCCCGCCCCTTATGGTCAGGGCTGTGCCCTGGCTTTACTGATTTCCAATACAAATAGAAGGGGCGGAGCCCCAAATCAATCCAGAAATGGACGGAAGGGCAAAGCCCTTCCGCACATCAGACGGCGAAGCCGAAGACCCGGTTTCCTCGATTCAGCAACCAACTATGGCCACTTAGAGCCCTTTGCCGGCGATGTATTTCACCAGGTCACGCACGCGGCAAGAGTAGCCCCATTCGTTGTCATACCAGGAAAGGACCTTAATCAAATTGCCACCGATCACTTTCGTATATTCAGCATCGACGATCGACGAGTTCGAGTTCTTGCGGAAATCGGCCGACACGAGCGGTTCTTCAGAAAAGGCCAGAATGCCCTTCAGCTCTTCGTTCGCGGCATCCTTCAAGGCGCGATTCACATCCTCGGTCGTCGTATCTTTTTCAACCTGCATGACCACGTCAACCAATGAAACGTTGGGCGTGGGAACTCGCACGCTGATGCCGTCAAACTTCCCTTTCAATTCCGGCAGCACCAGGGCGACGGCTTTGGCCGCTCCGGTGGAGGTAGGAATCATTGAAAGTGCGGCGGCGCGCGCGCGGCGCAAATCTTTGTGTGGCAGATCCAGCAGTTGCTGGTCGTTAGTATATGAGTGAATGGTGGTCATCTGGGCCGAACGAATCCCGAATTGCTCGTGGATAACTTTGGCCACCGGCGCCAGGCAATTGGTCGTGCAGGAGGCGTTGGAAATTACATGATGCGTTTTGGGATCATACTTCTCCTGATTCACACCTAGCACGATAGTAATGTCTTCGTCTTTGGCGGGCGCTGAAATGATCACCTTCTTAACGCTGCCGCGCAGGTGCTTCTTTGCATCTGCGGCTTTGGTGAAAATGCCCGTGGACTCGATGACTATCTCCGCGCCCACGGATTCCCAGTCAATCTTTGCCGGATCGCGCTCAGAAAACACGCGAAACTCTTCAGTCCCGACCCGAATCCCATTTTCGGTAGCAGAAATCTCATTTTCGAGATTGCCGAGAACGGAATCGTATTTCAGCAGATGCGCCAGTGTTTTCGTGTCGGTGATATCATTGACGGCGACGAAATCAATTTCCGAGTCACCCAGCGAGGTGCGAAAAATGTTGCGGCCGATGCGGCCAAAGCCGTTGATGCCCACTTTAATTGCCATTTCTGTGATTAAATCCTCCAGGGTGATATTCGTAATCGAGCACCTCGGCGTGGCGCGGAGCACACGTGCATCCTGAATACAGAAGCCTGAGCCAGGAGCGAATTGTTGCCGAAGAGATCGCAAGATAATGCCCCTGTATCTTGACTGTCAAGGCAAGCCGTTTGCTTAGGTTTTTGAAACCAGAGGTGCGCGAGTGACGTAGTACGCTATGACTCGGCGCTCTTTGTCTGCTCAACGAAGGAAAGCAGCGCGAGCTTTTGGTTCAGGTTCAAATAAGGAGCATTTCTCTTAATGTCGATCAATTCGATTCTTCGGGTAACCACTGTGCTGCTGGTCCTTTTTGCGATCACCGCTATAACCGGTGCGACCGCGCTGGGCCAAAGGCCTGTCTCGACGCCGAATCCGGCACAACGTGATGCCACGCGGCCGCCAGGACAAGGACAGAACCAGCCCGAGGCGACCCGGCCCACCAGTCCCACGGCAGCGCCCGGAACGCAAAGGTCGGCCCCGCAAACTCCGCCGGGAACGAATGTCGTTCCGTCCACATCACCGCCGGCGGCGGCGCCTTCGCCGATGTCGCCGACTGCAATTCCGACGCCGCCTCCCGGAGAACCAGTTGCTTCCCCGACACCTGACACTGAACCACGGGATCCAATTTTTACTGATTCCCAGGCCCGGCCCTTGCCGACGCCGCCCAATCTCAGTCGCCTCGGAGTTACCAGCGCCAACACTGTGACCTTGACGCTTAATGAGGCGATCCGCCTGGCATTGGTCAACAATAATGACATCGAAGTGGCCCGCGATGACGTGCGATACGCCGAAACTCAACTGCGGGCATTTGAAGGCGTTTACGATCCGATCTTTTCGGTCACGCCTCAAATTGATAAGCGGGTGACCCCGATTCAAAACATTTTCAGCGGCGCGCCCTCAGGAAAACTTTCCACCTCAGTGTTCACGCTCAGCCCTTCCGTCAGCAAGTATTTTAAGAGCGGCGGTGGGAGCTATGACGTGACCTTCAGCAACACCCGGAACACTACCAGCGCCACCAGCAGCACTTTGAACCCGTTCTACTCTTCGAACCTTTCGCTAAATATCGTGCAGCCGCTTTGGCGTAATCGCTCCATTGACAGTTTTCGGCGCAACATCAGAATTCAAAAGAAACGAATCGAGCAGTCTGACTCAGACTTTCGCCTGCGAACCATCGAGGTCATCTCTCAAGTTCAGAACGCGTACTGGGACCTGGTGTTCGCCTTGCGCGATCAGCAGGTGCAGCTTGAGAACATGAACCTCTCGCGCGAGAACCTGCGCCAGATCGAAGCGCAGATTGCCGCCGGGGCCAAGGCGCCGCTGGATCGGGCCGAAGTGTTGACTGAGCTGGCGAACCGGGAATCCTTTCTTTTGACTGCCACACAAACGGTATCGATCGCTGAGAATCGTTTGAAGCAATTGATATTGAAAGATACAACGGCGTCGCAATGGTCGGCCCAGATTACTCCTACCGATGCGCCCGTGATTGATACGACTCCGGTTAACTTAAACGACGCGGTTAGCGAAGCCCGTAAGAACCGGCCGGAACTACAGCGCCTGCGCTTGCAAGGTGATATTAACGATATCGATCTTAAGTATTTTCGGAATCAGACGAAGCCCCAAATAGACTTGCAAACCACACTGGCGACTACCGGATTGGCGGGAAGCACGAACACCACCTCCAGCGTCGCTCCCGGCACACTCGTCCCTCTGATCTCCGGCGATCCTAACCTGATCGCGAATGCTTTCCTGTTACAACAAATCCGCGACTTGCAAACGCGGACCGGGTTCACCGGCGCAGCAGTGCCGCTCGTACCGGCTGTGACCTCCGGCGCTCCTTCGGATTTAGTTGGAGGGTATGGCAAGGACCTGGCCAACCTGTTTGGCTTGAAGACGCATAACATCACGGTCGGGGTGGCGATTCAGATTCCCTTCCGAAACACTACTGCGAAAGCTAACCTGGCCGGAGCTCTGATTCAACAACAACAACTCCAGGCTTCCGTGCGCTCCACGGAACAACTGATAGAAGTGGATGTGCGTAACGCCGCGCAGGCGGTTGAGTCGGCCCGCTTGCGAGTTTTATCAGCCCGGGCCGCGCGGCAAAATGCTGAAATCCAACTGCAAGGTGAAGAACGGCTGTATTCGGTCGGGCGCTCGACAACCTACATTCTGATTCAAAGGCAGAACGCGCTGGCGAACGCGAAAGACCAGGAAGTACGCTCTGAGACTGATTATGCCAAGGCTGTTTCCAACTTGCAGCACGCGACTTTCAGCACGTTGCGAGCCAACAACGTGACGATGGGCCCTCAGCCGTAGTTAGTATTCTTTCGTGTTGTTTCGTGGATCGTATGCGCCAATCCTTCGGCGCAACGATCCACGAAATGGCCAAATCCCGCAAGTCACCTGAACGTTTGCGCTCCACTCACCACCGTCGTCGGAAGTAAAAGTATGCAGAGCACGTAACTCAAGATACAATGCGTGTCGCATGACTTACGGTCCAATCCTTTTTACCATTCAAAACTTCTTTTCGTTTCCTTTGCCGGTAATTTGCGCTGCGGCTGCAGCCTTCGGGGCCGTAATCGGCAGTTTCCTGAATGTTGTCATCCATCGCGTGCCGCGCGAGGAATCGATAGTCTTTCCCAACTCCCGTTGCCCGGCGTGCGGTGCGGCGATTGGTCCTTTCGACAATATCCCGATCCTGAGTTACCTGATCCTCAGAGGACATTGCCGGAACTGCCAGGCGTCAATCTCGGCCCGCTATCCGGCAGTGGAAGCTCTTACAGCGATTCTGTTTGCGCTTGTGGCCTGGCACGATGGGCTTACTTTTGCTCTGCCTTTTGATCTGGTTTTTGTCAGTGCGTTGCTGGCGCTGGTGTTCATAGATGCTGAGCACATGATCCTGCCCAACGCGATCACGTATTCGGGCCTGGTATTCGCGCTGGTGGCGCGAGTGGCAGTTCCGTACCTGGTGGGTGAACCGCATTTCGACGATCTGCACTCCCTCGCCACTGGCCCGCTGGCGGATTTGCCGCTATGGGGGGCATCACTGGTGGGCGCACTTATCGGCGCGCTCGCCGGCGGCGGGACCCTATGGGTTATGGGCTGGCTGTGGGAAAAAATCCGGGGCGTGGAAGCGATGGGTCTGGGCGACGTCAAGATGATGTTCATGGTGGGCGCATATCTGGGATGGCGGTTGACTGTACTGACAATCTTTCTCGCCGTACTTTCCGGATCGCTTACCGGAATTGTGCTGATGCTAAAGCAACGTGAGCGAAACCTGCAGATGCTTTTGCCGTTCGGTGTCTTTTTGGGAACAGCGGGGATCGGAGCTTTGCTTTTCGGCGCGCGGATAGTGGAATGGTATGCGGGACAGTTTAGGTAAGCGAGGGCTTTGTGTCTTGGACTTTGGTCTTTGGTCTTTGGTCTTGGTCGTGTGATTCTTGACTGAAGGCCTGAGTCCAAAGCCCAAAGACCTAAGACCTCTTTCATAATGCGCTACGGAAACAGAGTTCAAGTTTGGCTCGCGATCATAGCCGGTATCTTCCTGCTGGCCACCCTCCTGATATTTGCGCTTTACGCTCTCGCGCCGGCAACCTCTTCAATCGACCGTCCGATTCTGCTGACAGGTTTTACGGTTGCGCTCTTCATCAGTCTGCTGTGTATCGTGGCGCTGCTGCGGTGGCTGCTGGGGCCGTACCGGAAACTGGTTGGCGAAGCCAAACGCGCTCCGGTGGCAGTGCGCTCCGGGAAATCCGGCGATGAAGCTGCCTTCGTGCTTGAGACGTTTCAATCCGTAGTTGCAAAATTACAAGCGCAGCAACGGGAACTCGAGCGGCTGACCGCGCAGGCAAGTCAGCGAGCCGACTCAGCTGAGCGTTTCAACGAACGAATTGTCGCCAGTGTCCCTTCCGCCTTGATTGCGTTTAACCCGCAGGGACAGGCCACGGCCCTCAATCTGCCGGCGCGGCACTTGTTGGAAGTTAACGGCGAAGCGCTGGGCCAACCGGTGCGATCGCTGTTTCAGAACGTGCCGCCATTATTCGAGATGGTGGAGGAATGTTTGCGCAGCGGCCGTCTTTATCGCCGCGAGGAAGTTGAAACCAGGGACGGCGCCGGACGCGTGCAGCGCCTGGGGGCTACGATTGCCCCCATAGATCCGCCCGCAGGTAGTGACGCCCGCGGCGCGCTCTGCCTTCTGACCGACATCACTGAAGTCACCAATCTCAGAGAGCAAGTAACGCTCAAGCGAAACCTCGAAAGCCTTGGCGAAATGTCAGCCGGTCTGGCCCACGAGTTTAAGAATACTATCGCCACGCTACATGGATATGCGCAGCTCTTGCAGAATCTCAGTTTGGATGAGGGTGGAAAAGCCGCGGCCGCTTCCCTGCTGCAGGAAGTGCGCAGCCTGGCTGACATGGTGACGGCGTTTCTGAACTTTGCGCGCCCGCAGCCGCTGGAAGTTGAGGAGGTGTCACTGGGCGATTTGATTGAAAGCTGCAAGAGCGAACTGGAGCCGCTCTATCAAAAGGCTGGGATCGAATTATCGGTGCAAAGGCCGGCGGCGCCAGGGGATAAGATTCGCGCCGATGAACGGATGCTCAGACAGGCGGTCCTGAATCTCATGCGCAACGCCGCCGAAGCGATGCGAGATACGAACAGCGGGCGACACGTCAACGTCCGCTTAGCAAAGGAAAAAGACCCGACGGGCAGTGAATGGTTCCGCCTTGAAATTAAGGATAACGGGCCAGGCATCTTGCCAGCGGATTTAGGCCGCATCTTCATTCCGTTTTTTACAACTAAGGCTGGTGGCCATGGCGTCGGGCTGGCCCTGGCGCACCGGGTAATCACGGAACACGGCGGGTCGTTGACGGCGAGCAACGCGCCGGAAGGCGGCGCAATCTTTTCGATCAGGCTGCCGGCTGCGTAGTGGAATCACTCAGAGCTGCTTCTGATGCAAGCGGGATTTCTAGCCGCGTTCACGCGGCTTTCCCGAAGGGTTACTAGACCGGCCGTTTTACGGCCGGGGGGCCCGAGCAACCAAGTCACTAGCCCGCTTCAGCGGGCTTACTATCAGGGCTTCCGAAGCTGAAGCCGTGTGGGAAGCACGCTGAAGCGCGCTCATTGAAATCCAATGTTGGCCGCTCCCAGCGCTAAAAGCGCTGGGCTAGTCACCCTGCGGGAAAGCCCGATGAATCGGGCTCACATCCTGTACCGGCTTGCTCTGCATACGAGCTGCGAATCTAATTGAACTCTGCGATCAGCGGCGCGTGATCGGAAGGCTTTTCCCAGGTACGCGGCTCCGAATCGATTCGCGATGCAGTGCTGTGGCTAACCAACGGCCGCGAGACCCAAACGTGATCGATGCGTAGCCCCAGGTTGCGGCGAAAAGCGCCCGCGCGATAATCCCACCACGAATAGAGTCCGCCTTGCTCGTTGTGGAGCCGAAACGCGTCGGTAAAACCCCAATCCTTGATCCGTTGCAGGCAGTCTCGCTCAGCTTGGCTGCACATGATTCGCTCCTGCCACAGGCGTGGATCGTGTATGTCACGATCCTCCGGCGCCACGTTAAAGTCGCCACAGAGAACAACCGGGGCATTAGCGTCGCAATTTGCGTCAAGAAAACCGCGCAAGCGGCCCATCCATTCCAGCTTGAACTGAAATTTTTCCGATCCCACCGCCTGGCCGTTGGGAATGTAAACATTCACCACCCGCACTCCTTTGACGTCCGCCGCGAGCAGGCGTGCGTGCGCCCCTTCCTGATCGTCGGCGTACCCGCGCTGCACCGCCGAACATTCTTCGCGGGAAAGGATGGCGACCCCGTTGTAGCTGCGCTGACCCAAAACCGCCGCGCAATATCCGAGATCCTTGAAAGCCTCAAAGGGAAACTTCTCATCCAGGCATTTGGTCTCCTGCATGCACAGCACATCCGGCTGCTCGGCTTGCAACCACTTCTGCACATGCGGCAAACGAGCAAGAATTGAGTTTACGTTCCAGGTAGCTAGTTTCATAAGTCGGGTGCTGGTCTTAGGTCTTAGGTCTTGGGTCTTTGGTCTTTGGTCTTTGGAGTTCACAAAGGTCCTGATAACGTCCAAAGGCCTAAGACCAAAGACCAAAGACCAAAGACTTAAGCCTTACTTCTTCCGGCCGATTGCAAACAAACTGGCTGACGAGCGCACGTACATCACGCCCTCGGACAATGCGGGAGTAGCCATCAATAGCTCACCCATCGAGTTCGTGCCCAAATGCGTGAATTTGTTTCCCGCGGCAATGACCAGAATTTCTCCGTCTTCGTTTGAAAGATAAATCTTGCCGTCGGCGGCTACCGGCGAAGCGCTAAAACCGCTGCCCACCAGCGGCAGTCGCTGGCGATAGACTTCTTCGCCCGTCTTCAGGTTGTACGCATCGAACAGCCCATTATTGCCCAGCACATAAAGATTGCCGTTATAGATCAGCGGCGTCGGCATATACGATCCGCGTCCAGTGCGACTCCAAACTACGGCTTCGCTGTTGGTCTTGCCATCCGGCAGGGTCACATCGCCGTGCGCATTGGGACGAACTACAAAAATTGGCCGTTCGGGTCCGCGCCCGCTGGCCACCACAAAAACACCGTCGCCGAAAATGGGTGTGGGAGCGGTAATTTTTGAACTATGCCCCAGCCGCCACAGTTCCTTACCCGTGCGCGGGTCGTATCCGCGTATGAAGTTCGAAGCGTTCGCCACCAGTTCCGGGCCGGCGGCGGTGGCGGCCACAGTTGGTGTCCCCCATGACGGCAATTCATCGCGGTCAGTCCGCCAGACCGTCTTGCCCGTGAGAGCGTCGAGCGCGAGGATGAACGAATCGGTCTGCGTGTCGCATTGCAGAATGACAAGTCCATTCCAAATGATGGGTGAACTGGCCGGCCCCCATTCGTAAGTAGGAATGTCGTAAGCGCCGAGGTTGATCCGGCCCAGATCAACTTTCCACAGGGAACGCCCGCTGAAATCGTAAGCATGAACGCCTTGCGATCCGAACCACGCCACCACGATTCGGCCATCGGTAGCCGGCGTGGAGTTCGCGTAAGTGGACTTAATGTGACGTTTCTCGAGCGGCTCTCCTTCGTGGGCCACGCGTTCCCAGACAATCTTCCCGGTGCGCTTATCGACTGCATAGAGCATCCAACGTTGCCGCGAGCGATCTTTGGAAGCATCGCCGTCGCCGTACAAACCGGGTTTGAAGCTGGCCTTCGGATCATCGCTGACGGCGCTGGTGACGAAGATGCGGTTTCCCCAGACGACGGGGCTCGAATGCGCCAGCCCGGGGATTGGGGTGCGCCAAAGAATGTTTTCGCCGGTCTTGCCGTCCCAGTGGTCTGGCAGATTCTGCCCTTCAGCCACACCGTTCGCCTGAGATCCGCGGAAGGAAGGCCAGCTCCCTTTTTCCGTCCCCGTTGCCGCAGGTTTGGGCGCCATCCCGCCGCCGGTTCTCGTGATCCGCCGCGCGGGAATAATCTCTGCTTCTGAAGCTGGCCGCCATTCACTCTGATCCAGAATTATGCGCCGCACCATGCAGTCGTCGCTGACCAGACTAAAACTCACGCGCGTACCGTTCGGCCGAAATTGATAACGCCCCAACCCGTCGCATCCACCCGGGCCGCCGGACATCGAAAGCTGAATCTCGCCACCGCTGGTTTTCCAGCCACCACTCAGCGGCGGCCAACCCTGTCCTTTTAGAGTGAAACTTCCGGCGGGATCGAACTGCGCCACGAAGGCGCCAAACTTCAAAGGAAATGAAGGGAATTGCGCGCTCGCTGGTGGTTGCCGATATTTTTCTATGTAACGGCGCGCGAATTCATTCAAGTGCGGACTCTCGCGCAAGCCAACCTTTTTCGCTTCTTCTTCAGCGGCCTCAACGGTCAACCCATCACGCAGCACGCGTCGAATCATCCAAAACGCTCCCACCCGAATCGCCGACGTACAGTGAATAAAGGCAGGACGATTCGCCGGATCGTCGGTGATTTTCAGGAACTCCGTCGCTTGCTCATCTTTCGGGTCGCCGAAGACGAAGGGAATATTGAAGTAGCGCAAACCCAATTCCTTCGCCTTGGCTTCTTCCTCGGCAGCGCGATGCTCAGTCGGCGGCCGGAGGTTGATGATGGCTTTGACGCCTTCTTCTTTGAGTTGCTGCAAATGTTCCGGGCGCGGTTGGCCCCCGGTGCAAAACTGGTCATTGACGCGAAGGAAATTCCTGATGGGGCCCACTTCCTGCTGCGCAAAAACCGTCGTCGCCCATAACAGGGTGGATATTGCGATTACAACCTTAGCCATGCTGTCCTCCGAGGTTTGAGTCAACCTCTTTACTGGGACCGCGGGCGTCCCGCCCGCAAATGAGCGCGCAGCGCGAACATATCAGGAACTTGAATTCTTCAGACGAAAATCTCGCGGCCCGGCGGCGCGTCTGCGGGCGGACGCCCGCGGTCCCAGTAAAGAGCTTGAGTGATGCATTCCAGGCTTTAATGCTACACACACTCAAAGTGTCGCCAACAGTCCGGCAATCAGCGCCCCGCGGGTGGCGATGCCGTCTACCAGGATGTGTTCGTGGGCGGCGTGCGCGCCGTCGCCATCAATGCCTAATCCATCAAGTACGGGCACTCCCAGGGCGCCAACAAAATTCCCGTCGGAAGCGCCACCCACGCTGGTTTCGCCCAAATCAAAATCCAACACCCGCGCAACCTGACGTGCGTGTTCATAAAGTGCCTGGACCTTTGCGGTCCTTTCCATCGGCGGCCGGTTGATTCCGCCCGAAACGATTAGCTGGACGCGCTCATCAAACGGCTTGAGATTCAGTATCTGATCTTCAATTCGTTTTCCCTCATCACGAGAGCTGAAGCGGATGTCCACTTCGGCCCGCGCTTCGGCGGCGACTACATTGGAAAGAGTTCCCCCTCTGACCACTCCGGCGTTAACGGAAGTTCCGGAGGCAAAATCGTTCATAGCGTGCAGCCTCACAATCTGGTGCGCCATCTCCAGTACGGCGCTCGCGCCTTTTTCGGGTTCCAAGCCGGCGTGCGCGGCCCGTCCGCGCGTTTCGAGAGTAAACATTCCGGTTCCCTTGCGTCCCGTCTTGACGCGGCCATTAGACGCCGGAGGCTCAAGGACGAGCACCGCGCGGGCGTTCTTCGTTTCCGATTCCACCACTCGGCGTCCGGTACGGCTGCCATTCTCTTCATCGGACGTCAGCAGCAGGATCACCGGTCCCTGGATTGGCAACCCCGCCACATCGCAAGCGCGCAGGGCCTCAAGAGCCACCGCGCAATTCGCTTTCATATCGAAGATGCCGGGGCCGTAAATCCGATTCCCTTCCGCGCGCCAAGGGCGCTGCGCCAACGAACCGCGCGCGTGAACCGTATCTGTGTGCCCCAGAATAACCAGCGGGGCGGCACTCATGTCTCCCGCAAATGCGCTAATCCGCAGATGAAAGCCGAACTCCTGCGCGTCAATTCGATCGACTGAGGTTACTGCTCCAATGGATGCCGCCGCCGTTTCGAGCAATGAAATCACAACTCCATTCCCGGCCTGATCGCCCGACGGAGACTCAGCTTCGACCAGCGCGCGCGTTAGGGCCAGCATTTCAGTTTGCCGCGCGACGAAGTGGGCTTCCAGAGCTTCAGCCGTGGACTTGGAGATTTGGTTGGGCATAAATGGTAGTCAGTTGGATTGTAGGGCCGGCACTCCGTGGCCGCCCCCTTTTCGAAACAACAAGGCGGAAGTTTTACGAGGGGGTGGCCACGGAGTGCCAGCCCTACAAATAATTTTTGCGAAAACTTTTCGGGGCGCGGCGTATTATACCTGCGAATGATCCTCTTTCAAGTTTGCTAATAACATCGATCAGGAAATCTGCGGGTAACCTAATGATAAAGACTGCGCGTCTCAAACTAATCCCCTACGAGCTAAAACACTTCGAGGCCATTCTGAATGACCAGAGCGAGCTAGGCGAGTTGCTCGGTGTCACTGTCTTCGACGACTGGTTTATTTTTCCCGGCGTCGCGGGTATTGAGGCAATCAAGTACAGCTATGAATATCTGAAGGCCAACCCCGATGCCGCAGGTTGGTGGACCTATCTTTTCATTCACCTCGAAGATAACGCGCTCATCGGCCATGGCGGGTTCAAGGGGCGCGCGAATGATGCGGGAATGGTGGAAATCGGTTATGCCATCGTACCCGCTTACCGTGGTCGCGGACTGGCAACGGAAGCGGCGCAGGGATTGACCGCCTATGCGTTTTCCCACCCTCACGTTCAGACAGTGGACGCGCACACTCTGGCAGAACCAAATGCGTCAACCCGGGTGCTGGAAAAACTGGGAATGATTCGGGTCGGCTCGGCGCAGGATCCCGATGTGGGCGAGGTCTGGCACTGGAGCCTGGGGAGGAATAGATATCGACCGAGTCCGAAGGATGACTAACTACTTCTCAGCCGCGTTCACGCGGCTTTCCCGAAGGGTTACTAGACCAGCCGTTTTACGGCTGGGTTGGACGCGCCCACTTTGAGGCTGAGCCCGTTTTAGCGGGCTTCTCTACTGCTTTAGCCATTATCAGACTCTGAACCCGGTGGTTGTAAGCACGCTGAAGCGCGCTAAGCGAAATCAATCTGCCGCTGACCCAGCGCTAAAAGCGCTGGGCTAGTACCCCTTGGGGAAAGCCCGATGAATCGGGCTGGCTGCCAATCGCCTTCGAGTTAGCCAGTCACTCGCTCTTTCCTGACCGTCAAATACTCGATCAAATCTTCGTTGATGTTGTAGCCGATACCGGGTTCGTCGCGTGGGATGATCGTTCCATGCTTGGTCACGGTGACGGGCGGATCGATGATGTCCTCTTGCCAATAACGCGAACTGGCGGAAACGTCACCGGGTAGTGTAAATCCAGCAAGCGTAGCCATTGCGATGTTGTGGGCGCGGCCGATGCCGGACTCCAGCATTCCGCCACACCACACCGGAATGTTCCTTTCCCGGCAAATGCTTTCAATCTGCTTCGCTTGCGCGTGCCCGCCTACCCGCCCTAGCTTGACGTTAATAATGCGGCACGCTCCGAGCTCGATTGCGTGTCGCGCGTCCGCGGCCGAGTGTACGGACTCATCGAGGCAAATTGGTGTTTTCAAGTGCCGCTGCAACTCTGCATGATCGAACATGTCGTCATGGGCCAGTGGCTGCTCGATCATCATCAATTCAAATCGCTCCAGCTGCTGGAACAGCGGCGCATCGTCCAGCGAATAAGCAGAGTTAGCATCTCCCATTAAATGGATCTTCGGAAAGCGCGCGCGCACTTTTTCCATGATATCCAGATCCCATCCCGGCTTGATCTTGATTTTGATGCGCTGGTAACCAGCGTCCAGTTCCCTTTCGATCTTCTCCAGCAACTCCGCCGGAGAATCCTGAATACCTATTGAGACGCCACAACTGATCTCCGCTTGCGTCCCACCGAGGTGTTTCCACAAAGGAACACCGGCCAGCTTTGCCTCCAGATCCCAGCACGCAGTTTCCAGAGTGGCGCGCGCCATCCGGTTCCCGCGCACTTTCTCCATCAGCCCGCCGACCGCCGCCGCACTCTCAACCTTGTGCCCGACGATCATGGGCGCAAGAAAATCCTTGAGGGTATGCCAAGCCGTCTCGGTCCATTCCTCGCAATAGAAGGGTCCTTCGCCGGCCGTGCATTCTCCCCACCCGGTGGCGCCGTCGGGATCTGTGACGCGCGCCAGAATGATGCGGCGTTCAGTGGTGCGGCCAAAGCTGGTTTCGAAAAAGTGAACGAGGGGCAGGCGAATTTCGCGCAGCTCAATTGCGGAAATGTTCATGTTAGCGATGCGTGTGTCTTAGGTTAGCAGAAGCCCGACCGTCCGGGAGGTCTCCCCAACAACTCAGTTTGCTCGGTTTAATTGCCCAACTTCGAGGCAGCTCCACCGCGCCTTGATGAGCCCTTCCTTACGGTCGGGCTTCTGCCGGCTACTCAGTGGAAACCAGCGGTTCGTTATTCAGCGCGGCGTGCATCGTATGCCAGGGCAGCGAAGCGCATTTCACGCGCACCGGAAAATCGCGCACGCCGGCAAAGATTGTGAGACGGCCCAGCTGATTGGGGGTTGCCTCTTCGTCCAGCTCGCCGGTAACCATCCGGTGAAACTCGCCAAACAGAATCTCAGCTTCCTGTTTGCTCTTTCCCTTTACCGCTTGCGTCATCATGCTGGCCGCCGCCTTGGAAATAGCGCAGCCCGATCCCTCGAAGCTGATGTCGTCCAGCGTTCCGTCCTTCAGTTGCAGATAAACCGTGAGCTGATCGCCACAAAGCGGATTGAAACCTTCGGCGGAATGGTTCGCCGCCTCCAGCTTGCGAAAGTTCCGCGGCTTCTTGTTGTGATCGAGGATGACTGCCTGGTAGAGCTCGCTTAGTTCTGACATGGATATAAAGGCCGTGAACAGTAAACAGAAAACAGTAAAACCTAGCACGCCTTTCGGTTTACTGTTCACCGTTTACTGTTCGCGGTTCACGAAAAGATCTCTATCACTTTCTCAATGGTATGCGCCAGCGCCTCAACTTCTTCCTTCGTGTTGTAGAACGCAAACGAAGCGCGCGCAGTGGCTGGGACGTTGAAGTGCTTCATCACTGGTTGGGCGCAATGATGTCCGGCGCGCACCGCGATTCCTTCCTGATCTAGAATCGTGCCGATATCGTGGGGATGAACGTCCTCAAGAACAAATGACAGCACTCCCGCTTTCTGCCGTGCCGTGCCGATAATCCGCAGGCCTTCGATCGCAGACAGTCGCGCCGTCGCGTAACGGAGCAACTCTGCTTCGTATGCCATCGCCTGCTGGCGGCCGATTCCGTCGAGATAATCAATGGCCGCGCCCAGTCCAATTTGCGAGGCGATGGCCGGCGTTCCTGCCTCGAACTTGTTGGGCAGGTCCGCATAGGTCGTCTTTTCGAACGTTACGCTGCGAATCATATCGCCGCCGCCCTGGAAGGGATTCATCTCTTCCAGCAAGCGGGCTTTGCCATACACGATGCCGCTGCCTGTGGGGGCAAACATTTTGTGCCCGGACAGCGCGTAAAAATCGCAGTCCAGATCCTGCACGTCGATTGGCATGTGCGGCGCGGATTGTGCCCCGTCAATCAGGACCGGCACACCATACTTGTGCGCGCTTTCAATCATCGCCTTGATCGGATTGATAGTCCCCAGGGAATTGGAGACGTGAGTTACCGCAACGAATTTCGTGCGCTCGTTCAGCAATCCTTCATACTCATCCAGGAGCAACTCGCCCGCGTCATTCATGGGAATCACGCGCAGGCGGGCTCCCTTCTCTTCACAAAGCATCTGCCACGGCACGATGTTGGAATGGTGCTCCATCTCGGAAACGATGACCTCGTCACCGGGCCCGATAAACTTCCGGCCATATCCGTGCATCACCAAATTAATGCCTTCGGTGGCGCCGCGGACAAAGATGCATTCCTTCGACTCGCGCGCATTGATAAAGCGCTTGACCTTTTCGCGCGCGCCCTCGTAGGCCGTGGTGGCCTTAACGCTGAGGTAATGCACGCCCCGGTGAATATTCGAGTGTTCGTGCTCCAGGTACTGACTGCCGCGTTCCACCACGACTTGGGGCACCTGCGACGACGCGGCGTTGTCGAGATAGACCAACGGCTTCCCGTTCACAGTTTGGCGCAGCACAGGAAAGTCCTCGCGAATACGCGCGACGTCCCAGGCCGCGGGCGTCTCTACAGCTACTGATTTTTCCAACGTGGCCATTTGTTTTCCAACTTGTAGGGGCGTCCCTCCGTGGGCGCCCCCTTTTTCCTAAACACTTCGCAAACGTGACGAAGGGGGCGCCCACGGAGGGACGCCCCTACAAGTTATTCCACTAACGCTTCGGCGTGCAGGCGATGCAGGACCGCCTCGTCCAGCTGTGCCCTTATCGATTCGATTCCAATCTTGGCGATTACTTCTTCCGCAAAGCCATAGGTCAGCAGGTTACGCGCGACGTCGCGATGCATGCCGCGGGTTTGCAGATAGAACAGCTCGTCTTCATCAAGCTGGCCGATCGCCGCTCCGTGCGCACACTTCACATCGTCCGCAAATATCTCCAACTGCGGCTTGGTGTCCACCCGGGCCTGGTTCGAGAGCAGCATGTTCTTGTTCGTTTGCATGGCGTCCGTCTGCTGGGCGCCGGGGCGAACGAACACTTTGCCGTTAAAGACCGCGCGCGATTTCCCATCCAGAATGCCCTTGTAAAGCTGGTGGCTGGTGCAATGCGGCTGCCGGTGATCGATTAGCGAGTGCGTATCGGTGTGCTGGTTACCGTCGATCATGTACAAACCATCGACCCAGCATTCCGCGCCTTCGTGGTCCATGTGCACGCCAATGGTATGGCGGGACAATTCCGCTCCCAGCGTAATCGCTGTTGTGTCGTAACTACTCTGCGATCCGAGGTCAATTTTGCTGGTCGCGACGTGAAAGGCATTGAGATTTTCCTGTTGCAGGCGGTAGTGCCGGAGCCGCGCGCCAGCCCTCACCACAATTTCAACTACGGCGTTGGTGAAACACGTTTGGTCATGCAGGTGCGCGTAGCTCTCGATCACGGTCGCTTCGGAGTTTTCCTCAGCAACGATCAGCACGCGAGGGAAAGAGGCGATCGGCTCGAATCGCGGCTCGAAAAGAAAGAGGATGTGAATGGGTATCTCAATCTTTCTCCCGCGCGGAATCCGTATGAAAGCGCCGCTGCCAAACATCGCTGTGTTCAGGGCAGTAAAGCCGTCCTCATTGTAGTCAGCGTGTCGAGCCAGCTCTGCGCGAATCACTTCCCCATGCTCCGGGCTCTGAATCGCTGCGACCAGGTCCATGACCACCACGTCAGGTGACAGCGCCGAAAGACTTGAAAGTTCCTCGGTGAAGATCCCGTCGACGAAAACGATCCGGCTTTCACTCGCTTCCTTATAAAGATGCGGCCCGATATCTTGCACCCGAAGAACGGGCGGAAGCGCGTCAACAACGGGCCCAAACTTCCCTTTTGCAATCGCCGCTACATTTGTGTATTTCCACTCTTCATGGGCCGGCGTGGGGAAACCGATTTGCTGGAACCGATCGAATGCACTATCGCGCAACCGTCGCAGCCAGGAGCCACCGACCTCAGGCAACTCCGCCACCGCGCGAAACGTTTCTTCGTACCAGTCTTCCTTTTTTTCTACTTGCATTACCATTCGTCTGAAGCTGTCATCCTGTAGGGGCATCCCCTCCGTGGGCGCCCGCTTTGTCTTCGGTCCTGAGCAATACTACGAAGGGGGCGGCCACGGAGTGCCGCCCCTACAATTATCACCTACCGCAATGCCACCGGCGCAGCCTCGGCGCTGGGTACGGCTTTGCTCTTCAGCCAGTCATAACCCTTCTCTTCCAACTCCAGGGCCAATTCCTTGCCGCCTTCCTTGACAATGCGGCCGCCGGAAAGCACGTGCACAAAATCGGGAACGATATAGTTCAGCAAGCGCTGGTAGTGCGTCACCAGAATCACAGCGTTTTCGGAATTCCGCAGTTGGTTGACGCCGCCCGCGACAATGCGCAGCGCGTCGATGTCGAGGCCCGAATCCGTTTCATCCAGGACGGCGAGCTTTGGCTCCAACACGGCCATCTGGAGGATTTCGTTGCGCTTCTTCTCGCCTCCGGAAAAACCTTCATTCACTGAGCGGGACATAAAGCTGGCATCCATCTCCACGATCTTCGCGCGCTCTTTCAGCAGATCCTTGAACTCCAACGGGTCCAGCTCTTCCTGGTCGAAATGCTTTTGCTTCTCGTTATAAGCCAGACGAAGAAACTGTGCATTGGAGACGCCCGGCACTTCGATTGGATACTGGAAAGCGAGAAAAACGCCTTCGCGGGCGCGTTCGTCGGGCGAGAGGTCGAGCAGGTTCTTGCCCTGGTAAAGAACTTCTCCACTCGTTACCGCATAAGCTGGATGGCCGGCAATAATTTTTGCGAGCGTCGATTTCCCGGACCCGTTGGGGCCCATGATGGCGTGTACTTCGCCTTTGTTAACCTTGAGGTTGATGCCTTTGAGGATCTCATTACCATCGACCGTTGCGTGCAAATCACGAATTTCTAACACAATAAATTCCTCGTTACGGTTCACATATCGGGCGTCAGGTGTCGGTCGAAAGCGTTTTCCGGCACCTGACACCCGACACCCGACACCTAATCGATTATCCAACGCTGCCTTCCAGCTTCATTCCCAGTAGGCGCGTCGCTTCGACGGCAAACTCCATCGGAAGCTGCAGAAAAACATCCTTACAAAAACCGTTGATGATCAGCGAAACGGCGTCTTCCTGCGATATCCCGCGCTGCATCAGATAGAACAATTGCTCTTCGCTAATTTTCGAAGTGGATGCTTCGTGCTCCACCTTCGAGGTGCTGTTCATGACCTCAATATAAGGGAACGTATTCGCGCCGCACTTCGAACCAATCAGCATCGAATCACACTGCGTATAGTTGCGAGCGTTTTCCGCCTTCGGCATGATCTTAACCAGGCCGCGGTAACTATTGTTCGCGTGCCCGGCAGAGATGCCCTTCGAAATGATCGTCGAACGCGTGTTCTTGCCCAGGTGGATCATCTTCGTACCGGTGTCCGCCTGTTGCGCGTGATTGGTCAGCGCCACCGAATAGAACTCGCCAATCGAATTGTCGCCCTGCAAAATACATGAAGGGTACTTCCAGGTGATGGCCGAACCGGTTTCCACCTGGGTCCAGGAAATCTTCGAATTGCGGCCGGCGCACTTGCCGCGCTTGGTCACAAAGTTGTAAATGCCGCCTACGCCTTCCTCGTCGCCGGCATACCAGTTCTGCACTGTCGAATATTTAATCTCGGCATCGTCCAGCGCCACCAATTCCACCACCGCGGCATGCAACTGGTTTTTATCGAACTTGGGCGCGGTGCAACCTTCGAGGTAAGAAACGTACGATCCCTCTTCGGCAACAATCAGCGTGCGTTCAAACTGCCCCGACTCCGAATTGTTGATGCGGAAATAGGTGGAAAGCTCCATCGGGCAACGAACGCCCTTGGGGATGAAGCAGAACGAGCCGTCAGAGAACACCGCGCTGTTCAGCGCCGCGTAAAAGTTATCGTTCGTCGGAACCACTGAACCTAAATACTTCTTGATCAGTTCCGGATACTCGCGCACGGCTTCGCTGAAGGAACAGAAGATCACGCCATGCTTCTTCAGTTTTTCCTTGTAGGTAGTGGCTACCGAAACCGAATCGAATACCGCGTCCACGGCGACGTTCGCCAACTGCTTCTGTTCCGAGAGGGGAATTCCCAACTTCTCGAAGGTGCGCAGTAACTCCGGATCGACTTCATCCAAACTCGCCTTGGTCGCCTTTTGCCGAGGCGCGCTGTAGTAGATCATGTCCTGATAATCTACCTGGGGAAAAGTAAGGTTGGGCCAACGGCGCGGCTCTTCCATCGTCAGCCAATGGCGGTAAGCCTTCAGCCGAAAATCCAGCATGAACTGCGGCTCGTCCTTCTTGGCGGAGATCAGGCGGACCGTATCTTCGCTTAGCCCGCGCGGAATCATGTCGGATTCGATATCGGTAACGAAACCGTATTTGTATTCCTTATTTGTTAGTAACTCGACCTGGCTCATTTAGTCTCTTCTCTCATCGACCTAAAATAATTTTCAGTGAACCTATCTTCAGGCACTGGGCCGCGCACCCTCCGGGCGCTCCTGCAATCTCTGAATGCGGTGTAGCGTGGCATCGACCTTGGCTTCGGTGCCTATCAGTTGCGCGAGCGTAATTTCAGCCAGGGCCTTCTGCACTACTTCATGCAGGCCAACAATCACTGGCCGGATGCCGCAGTCACTGGTATGAACGCAAACGTCCAGCACGCCCGCGTGCGTCTTACAAAAAGAGTCCACCGTATCGGCGTCCAGGATTCGAATGACCTCGTGCAGGCGAATCTCTGACGCGGGTCGGGCCAGGGAGTAGCCGCCCTTCGTTCCCCTCTGCGACTGCACGATCCCGGCCTTGTTCAAGATCCAGAGCAGTTTCCCGGCGTTGGCCACTGACAGCCCTTCGCGCTCAGCAACCTGCGCGAGGGTGAGAGATTCACCTTCCGCTTCCGCCCGCGCCAGTTGCACCAGGCAACGCAGTCCGTACTCTTCCTGTGCTGAGATTTTCATCGTCTAAACCACATTTACGTCAAGAACGTGAGGATTATAGCATACCTGACTTTTTAATCAAGATTAGAGAGGCGTCAGAACCGCCTGCGGTAGCGGGCGGTTAAATTGTCGGTACAACCAATTGTTTCCCAGATCAACCGCCCGCTACCGCAGGCGGTTCTGACAATTCGCCGCCCTGGATTATTAGTCTTTATGAAATCCTTATACTTATGGCATTCTAGGCGGCGAATTCTAACCCCCATACTTTCAAGGCGCTTACGGCTGAAGTTCTGCGGCCCTGACCGTCGGTGTAAGCCCGTCGTGTACGCCGACCTATATCAGCTCTAGCGGGGAACAATGTCAGATTTTACAGATTCGGATATCCACTCCACCGTCACCACCGGGCACATTCCGCGGAAGACCCCGCAAGGCAAGTATCTCTTTGTTATCTCACTCGCGGCCCTCGGCGTCGTGTACGGAGATATCGGTACCAGCCCGCTCTACGCGTTGCGTGAATGTTTCCACGGGCCGCACTCGATCACGCCGGCTCCAGCCAACGTCCTCGGCGTGCTCTCACTAATCTTCTGGTCGCTGGTAATAGTCATTTCCATCAAGTACCTGATCTTTGTGGTACAGGCGGACAATCACGGAGAAGGCGGCATCCTCTCCTTAACGGCGCTCGCGACACCGATCAAGCCGTCGGGCAAGAGCGAACGGAAGATGCTAATCCTGATGGGCATCTTTGGCGCCGCCCTGCTCTACGGTGATGGGATGATCACGCCGGCGATCTCGGTGCTCGGCGCGATGGAAGGTCTAACGGTAGCAACTCCGGTCCTTAGTCCCTATGTAGTGCCAGTCACGATTGCCATCTTGCTCGCACTGTTTTTAATTCAAAGACGCGGCACCGCCAAAATCGGCAAAGTATTCGGACCTGTCACGCTGGTCTGGTTTTTAGCCCTCGCCGCGCTGGGCGTTGCGCAGATCGTTCGCTACCCCCAGGTACTCTCGGCCATGAACCCGATTCACGGCGTTGATTTCTTTATGCGTAACGGCTGGCATGGATTCCTGATTCTGGGTTCGGTCTTTCTGGTGGTAACCGGCGGCGAAGCACTCTATGCCGACATGGGCCACTTCGGGATGCGACCTATTCGTTTGGTGTGGTTCATAGTCGTGCTGCCTGCGTTGCTGTTGAACTACTTCGGTCAGGGCGCTTTGCTGCTGGAGAATCCGCTCGCGGCGGAAAACCCTTTTTACCGGCTGGCCCCGGAGTGGGCGCTCTACCCGATGATCGTGCTGGCTACAGCCGCCGCCGTAATCGCCTCTCAGGCGGTGATTACCGGAGCGTTCTCACTCACGATGCAGGCCATCCAATTAGGTTTCAGTCCGCGGCTGAAAATCAATCACACCTCCACCACAGAGTATGGCCAGATATATATCCCGGCGGTTAACTGGGTGCTGCTGGCCGGCTGCATCGCGATCGTGGTCAGCTTTCGCACCTCCAGCAATCTGGCGGCCGCATACGGTGTGGCGGTCACTTCCACAATGGTGATCACCACCATCCTGTTTTACGTCGTCGCCCGCAATCGTTGGGGTTGGAGCATCCTGAGTGCCGGCGCCCTCTGCGCCTTCTTCCTGATAATCGACGTCGCGTTCTTTGGCGCAAACATAATCAAGGTGGCGCAGGGCGGCTGGTTCCCGCTCCTGCTGGCGGCTATCGTTTTCGTGGTGCTAACAACCTGGAAGAAAGGAAGACAAATTCTCGCCGAACGGAGTCAGAGCGACAACCAACCTCTCGAAGAATTTCTGGAAGAGGTAGCGCGTCTGAAACCCCATCGCGTAACCGGGACCGCAATCTTTATGAACGGGAATGCCACCAGAACCCCGCCGGCCCTGGTCAACAACCTTGAGCACAACAAGATTCTGCACCAGCATGTGCTTTTCTTAACGGTGAAGACCAGTCTGGTGCCTTACGTGTCGCCGCATCAACGGGTGGAAATCGAACCGGTCGGCAATGGTTTTTTCCGCCTGCGCGTCTTTTACGGTTTCATGGAAGATCCGGAAATTCCCAAGGCGCTGGAAGGCGTGCAAGTGCCCGGTCTGGTCCTGGATCAGCAGGACATTACCTACTTCCTTGGACGCGAAACGATCATGGCGTCAAAGCGTCCCGGCATGGCCCTCTGGCGCGAGAGAATCTTTGCCCTGATCTCGCAAAACGCGACCAGCGCCACCGCCTACTTTTGCCTGCCGCCTGATCGGGTGGTTGAGTTGGGCTCGCAGATTGAGATCTAAGGCGTCGTCGTGCTGCTCTTTAGCACCGACGTCATCCCACAGCATGCCGTATCACCTGAAGATTGAAGTAGTGAAGTCTTAGGCTTACACCGGTTTCCTTCCCGGCTCGTGCCATATTGGATGCGTGATTCGGAGCAATCTTCAAGAGCTTTGCCCAAGGGCCCAGCGGCGTTAATTGAAGCGCTGATGCCCGGCGTAGCCTTATCGTATTCTGGCAAGGTAATCAGGTAGGTTTTTCCGTTGATCCGGACCCTGTACTCTCCAGAAAGCGGGAAATACTGCCTATTCTCAATGTTGCCTTTTACCTTCCGAATGAAATAGACCGCGAACGAGTGAACCATTTCTCTGCCGGGGCCCTCCTGACCAGCGACCGGCACAACCGTGCGGATGATAAAAGCCTTCCCGTATTCATCGACGGCGTCACCTCTCATATTGTTAAAAACACCGAGGGTCCCGACTTTCAAGAGCGATCCGGTATCTTGAAGACTTTTCAGTTTGGCCAGCAGAAAGAGATACTCTTCGCGAGAGAATCTTGCTACTTCCTTGGGACCCTCCCAGTCCGGCTCGCAAGCTCGCAAAAGATACTTGGGAAATACGTGGATACTGGCTATTGAGTCTGAGTCGTCGATTTCGACGCGGGCTGCAAAGTCACGGTTTTCAACAAAGACCCAGGGGTGACCCTCTACGGTTCGCCCGAGCGTCTTCTGAATACTCTCAATCGTTCTCGGTTGGGGCGCCGACTGTGCGAGGCTGGGTCCACAAGTTACCGCCAACAGTGCGATACAAAGAAGTGATCTCAATGACATGATGTTACGTCCTCATCGCTGCTGTTTGGGATAATGGCGAGGGCGAAGGCGAACGCACCATTGTTACTCCGGCATCGTCTTCACGCCAACAGTGTCGATGATTTGTTGGCGGAACTTGCGGGCTTCGGCTTTGATGGTGGCTTCGTTGAGGGTCAGGAGTTTGCGATCGCGCATGACGACGCGACCTTCGATCACAACCGTACGCACGTCGGTGGCTTTGGTGGCGTAAACCAGGT
>JAWVFI010000151.1:0-79706 GCA_033856235.1 Blastocatellia bacterium
TGAACCAGGGCATCGCGCAACGTTACCGGCTGATTGGAATATTTATCTCCGAAGTTTCCCGGCGAGTATTCCTGATTGTCGTACGTGAACGTCTTCGGCTCGTCCTTGTAAACGGTTGCCGGCGTAATCACACGCGGCACCGGATCGTACGCGGTGTTGAGCGCCGTGGCGTAAACGAATGGTTTGAAGACCGAGCCGGGCTGGCGCATTGCTTCGGCGCGATTGAGCTGGCTCTTGGCATAATCGCGGCCGCCCACCATTGTGACGATTTCCCCGGTGCGGGTATTCATGGCCACCAGCGCCGCCTGCAACGTGCCCGGTTGCACTCGCTTTGCCTGCGCCTTATCAAGCACCGCCAGTTGTTTGCTGATAGCTGCGTACGCGGCGCGCTGCAGATCCATATCCACAGTGGTGTAAATGCGCAGGTGCTCAGCCGCGCCCGGACCGGCAACCAGATCGCCTAATTGGCCCTGTACGTAATCGGAAAAATATGGCGCGTCGGAAAGATCGATGCGGCCTTTGGTGGGCGCTACTTTCAATTCAGTCGCTTCTGCTTGCTTCGCTTCCTCCTGCGTAATTTCGCCGGTTTCGGCCATCGACTGCAGGACTTGATTGCGACGGGCCGTAGCAGTTTCGATATCGTGATAAGGGTTGTAACGATTTGGGCTGCGTATCAGACCGGCGAGAAATGCGGACTCCGGCAGAGTCAGGTTCGTCACGTCCTTATTGAAATAGGCAGCGGCGGCCTCGCCGAACCCATTGATCGAAAAGCCCGACTGTTGACCCAAATAAGCTTGATTGCAGTAGAGCGCGAAAATATCTTCTTTACGCAAACGGGTCTCGAGAATGACCGACATGTAGGCTTCGGCGACCTTTCGCTTCCAAGTACGCTCCGGTGACAGCAGGAGGTTCTTAACGAGTTGCTGAGTAATGCTCGAACCGCCCTGGCGGGCGATGGGTGAATTAGGATCGGCGTCATAGCGGCGGACGAATGCTCGCACGATGCCGCGAATATTCACGCCGTAATGCTCGAAGAAGGATCGATCCTCGGTAACCGTAATTGCCTTGATCAGGTGCGGCGGCAAATCATTAAAGCCGATTACCTTGCGCTTGGCCCGCTCTCTGCCGGTCACCGAACTGATTAGCTCAGGTTCCAGTTGGGCGCGATCCATCCGCGCGTTTCCCTCGACATTCGTGATCGCACCGATCGCGTTGCCGGCTCGCGCAAACTGAACGCGTAACCGCGGAAAGGAATGCGTGCCATCCACGTCGGCATCAGCACCCGGCACCACTTCCACCGTCAGGCCATCGACAACGTACCGGCCGCGAGCGCTTTCGCCCTGTTGACCCGGCTCGATGTAGCCGGCCCTTTTCAAATAAGCAACCAGATCGGTTTCCGAGATATTCTGACCGACGCGGATCTGTTTCGGCGCTGCATAAATGCCGGCGGAGCGCGTGAACACCTCGCCGCTCAGGAGGTTATCTATTCGTTTCGATAACACGATCCAGTAGTAGGCGAGGATGCCGAAGAAGAGCACCGTCGCTACACCCAGTGGAATGATGACATAGGGCTGTAGCAGGAAGCGTTTGAATCGCTGTGCCCTGGTTCGGTCCGGCTCCTGGTATCTGACGATGCGAGGCGGGCGGGGTGGCCGGGACAGTTTTTTGCTGTCGCGCGCAACGGGCGGTATGCGATTGTCCGGCGGGTGGCGAATGGGCATGGAATCAGTTGGAAAGTCTGTAACGCAAACTGTTAGTTTGCGTGCACGCTGAAAGTCACTCAAATGGCAAACTAACAGTTTGCGTTACAAAACAGGCCCTAAACTCAATTCGCAGTCTACTACAATTGACACCTATCTCCGCTTTTCGTTAACGTCCAACGTCTGGTCAATGTTTGATGCCATTTTGGTATGACAGGTTTCATGCCGCCTCCTTCCCGAATTTCGCGAAGAAGTCGCCGTCGCCTTGCTTACGCGCTCAGCGCGCTGGCGGGCGCCCTGGCGCTGGGTACTCTCGGGTTCCACCTGATCGAAGTACCGTCGCTGCTGGACAGTCTTTATCTCACGGCGCAGACCATGACCACGGTCGGCTATGGCGATGTCGCGCTGAAGACGCCGGCCGGACGACTCTTCGCCCTTTGCTTCATGCTGGTGAGCGTCGGGACAGTCGCGTACATTCTTTCTACCGCGGTACAGTCAATCGTTGAGTCAGAGCTGATTGCCACTTTTGGCGAGCGGCGGCGGTCCAGGAAAATGAGCAAGCTGCACAATCACTTCATCATTTGCGGCGCCGGCCGGGTCGGTTCGCATTTAATCAGGCACCTGCGGCGCGCAGGCGAAAGTTTCGTCGTCATTGAAATTGACGCGCAGAAGGCGCACGAACTAGCTGACGACGACACGATGGTGCTGCACCGGGATGCCACGCTGGAAGATACCCTGCACGACGCCGGCGTAGAGCATGCGCGTGGGCTGGCGGCGTGCTTACCTGATGATGCGGACAATCTCTATGTCGTGCTCACGGCGCGCGGGCTGAATCCGAATCTCCACATAGTTGCAAGGGCTGCCGAGGAAGAGGCTGATCGAAAACTGAAGCGCGCCGGGGCTGATTTGGTAGTAGCTCCGACGATCATCGGCGGGCATCGCCTGGCGATTGCGCTGCGAAAGCCGGCCGTTGGCGAATTCATCGATTCCGTGACCGTTAACGAGCTGGGTTTGGAATTCGAGCAAGTGGTAGTAGAAGCGACATCGTGTTTAGCGGGGCAGAAGCTTCGCTCGTCGGTCAATCGCTCGGAAATGGACGTCGTTATCGTCAGCATCCGGCGCCAGAACGGCGAGTCACTGTTCAACCCCCGGGGCGAAACACAGATTGAAAGCGGTGACATTCTAATCGCGATCGGTGGAACTGAGGCACTTGAGAAATTGAACCTGCTGGCCAGCGGCGGGTGATCTCGGGATCGATTAGAAGATGAGAATACTGGTAACCGGCGGGAGCGGATATCTGGGAACGCACGTGCTTCGTTTTCTTGGCGCGGAAGACTTCTCACGGCGTTCAGGTTTGGACATCTTGAACCCGCAGGATGCAATGCGGGTTGCTGATTACGATGTCGTAATCCATCTGGCCGCGTTTCTCAGCAAGGATCCAGCGGAGGCCAGCCAGTGCTTCCGCACCAACGCCGAAGGCACCGCTAAACTTTTGCAGCACATGCGGCCAAACTCGGTTTTTATCTATGCTTCGACCAAAGACGTTTACGGCGCGTCTGCCGAGGAACACTTCGAAGTGCCGGAGAGCTGCCCAACCGATTACAGCGGGCAGTCGGCCCTCGAGTGGTCCAAGTTAATCGGCGAGCGTTACGTCGAGTACTATGGGGCTGAGCGAGGCTTTCGGACATGTATCTTTCGCCTCTCAACCGTCTATGCCCGGCCGTCGGATGGCAACGAATACGGCTTTGTGACGAATTATGTGGAGTCAGTGAAACGAGGCTGGCCCATAGCACTGCCGTTGGAAGGCCGTCCTGTGCGCGACTTGCTGTACGTCGATGACTTTTCGCAGGCCTGCCGCGCGTTTATCGATTCGGCGCAGAGTCGCGGCTTGTATAACCTGGGCGGCGGGCGCACGAATGCAATTACGTTGCGCGAGATTATCGACCAGGTTGCAGAAATGATTCAGTGCAACGCCGTAATCAATGAAGAGATCGTCTTGCCGGCCCCGGTGCCTCTTAATTACATCTCCGACCTGAAACGGGTCCGCTCTGAACTTGGCTGGCAACCGACGATTGCAATTGTAGACGGGTTGCGGAGTTTGATTTGAAGACGGAAACGATCAAACGCGTCGTCGTTCGCGGCGCAAATTGGGTTGGCGATAGCGCGATCACGATTCCGGCGTTGCGTGAATTGCGTTCGCTCTTGCCGCGCGCGCACATCACATTGGCAACGCGCCCCGGGCCGGCTGGTCTATTTACCGATGCCGATTTCATAGACGACTTGATCATCTCTGAATCTAGCGGGTGGGGTTCTTTGCGTAGGCAGATCGTGAGCCTCAGGCGAGGGAATTTTGATCTGGCAGTGATCTTCCCCAATTCGTTCCAGACGGCCCTGGTTGCCGCGCTGGCGCGAGTCCCCTTCCGCCTGGGATATGCAGCGCAGGGCCGCGGATTTCTATTGACGCATTCCCAACCGCAGCCGGAATGGCGCGATTCGCGTCATGAAGTCTATTACTACGTCAACATCATTGCGGCGGTCGGCTGTTTGCTGCACGGCAACTCTCGGGCACTGGATCATGAACCTGACTATGCAATTGTAGTTTCGCCGGAACGGCGCGCGGCCGCGCGCGAGCAACTGGCTTCGCTCGGCGTGCGTAGCGACCGAGCGTTGGTAGCAATCTGCCCCGGCTCTGTGAATAGCCGCGCGAAGCGTTGGCCGGCGGATCGTTATGCGGAACTGGGTAGTCGTATGGCTGAGGAGTTGGGCTCCGAAGTAATGCTGATTGGCTCTCCCGATGAGCGCGACGTCTCCTTCGAAGTCGCTCGCCAAATGCAAACCAAACCGATCATCGCCACGGGTTCAACCGACCTGGCCCAGACGACGGCAATACTGAGTTGCGTGGATTTGCTGATAACCAACGATACGGGGCCCGCGCACATCGCGTCGGCGCTGCGACGGCCCACACTGGTGATCTTCGGGCCAACTAATCCGTTGACGACGCGACCGTTCTCATCAACTGGTGAGCTTATCAGGCAACCACCGGTCTGCGCCCCATGTATGCTGCGGGATTGCCCGATCGATCATCGATGTATGACCGCCATTTCGCCTGATGAAGTTTTTCAGCGCGCGAGTAGGATGTTGCAGCGTAGCTACAGAGTAGATCAACTCCTTGGAGTGCGCTGACCTGTCAGCGCTTTGGTCGGTCGCGACCTGTCGCGACTTGGTTTGGAATTGAGATCTTTTGAAAGAATGCGGCGTCGAGCCGCCGCAGGCCAAAGCGGCGACAGGTCGCCGCACTCCAAATATGAACAAAGCAGTTTTCATTGACCGCGACGGGACTATCTCGGAGGAGGTCGGTTATGTTAACCATCCGACGCGCTTCCGTCTGTTGCCGCACTCTGCTGAGGCGATTCGCACATTGAATCAGGAGGGTTGGCTGGCAATTTTAGTGACAAACCAAGCCGGAGTGGCCCGGGGATATTTCTCCGAAGACCTGATTCATGAGGTCCATGAACGTTTGGTAAGCGAGCTGGAGCAAGAGGGCGCGCGCCTCGATGGCATCTACTACTGCCCCCATCATCCGACGGTGGGCGAACCGCCATATCGGTTAGACTGCGATTGCCGCAAGCCGAAGCCGGGCTTGATTAATCGCGCGGCTGCCGAACTGGATATCAAGTTGGACGAGAGCTGGATGGTTGGAGATCGCTTTGGCGACGTTCAGCTCGCGCGCAATGCCGGAGTTAATTCCGCCTTCGTGCTGACCGGCTATGGCCGCGGAGAATGGGAACACCAACGGCGTGCGTGGCCTTCGCAACCGGAAATCGTCGCCGAGGATCTACTCGAAGCCGTGCAACAAATAAGTCAGAACCGCCTGCGGTAGCGGGCGGTTGATCGTCCAGATAGCTAGTGACCAGGACACATAAACCGCCCGCTACCGCAGGCGGTTCTGACAGGACCAGTGGGCCCGCCCGCTACCGCAGGCAGCACTGACAGGAGACAGCTTGGCTACAGACCTTTCTGCCACAATCGCGGATTTCGCACGCCGCCGGATTCTGGTAATCGGCGACGCCATCGCCGACCAGTTTATCTATGGTGAAATCGGCCGCGTTTCGCGTGAGGCGCCGGTTTTCATACTGCGACACGAACATACGGAAACGGCGCCGGGTGGGGCCGCTAATTGCGCTGCGAATCTGACGGCGTTGGGCGCCCAGGTGAATCTGGTTGGCGTGGTGGGGACTGATGAGCCGGGAAACGCGCTGATGGAAAGGTTGCGAGATGCGAAGGTCGATTGCAGCGGCGTTGTGGTGTCGCCGGAGTACCGCACGACCACCAAGGTCCGCGTCCTCGCCGGCCAAACACACTCGACGCGCCAGCAGGTTATTCGCATTGACTATGAAGCAAAGAGGGGCCTCGACGCTGAGTTGCGCGATCAGCTTACTGCCTATATCCGCGAACTGGCGCAACGAGCCGATGCGGTAATCATTTCCGACTATGGCTACGGCGCCGCGGATCCTTCAATCGCGGAAACGGTTCACGAAGCCGCTGCAAATTCCGGAACTCCGTTGTTAGTGGATTCCAGATTTCGCTTGTCGAGTTTTCCGCAGTTCACCTCCGCTACTCCGAACGAAGATGAATTGGCTAAGCTGATTGGTCGTGAGCCCGCTGATCTGGCCGAACTGGAGTCGGCCGGAACTGAGCTCTGCAAACGGCTGCAGTATCAAGCGCTCCTGATAACGCGGGGCGGCCACGGCATCATGTTGTTGGAGCCAGGCAAAGCACCTCTGCACGAGGACGCCGTCGGTCCGCACGAGCCAGTTGATGTAACCGGGGCAGGTGATACAGTGATTGCGACCTATGGCCTTGCCCTGTCCTCCGGCGCTTCCTTCGCGGATGCGGCGCGGCTGGCAAATCTTGCCGGCGGCATCGTGGTTATGAAACGCGGGACGGCGACTGTCACCAAACAGGAATTGCTCGCCTCGGTTAGCGAACACGGTCTCAGCCAGCCGGCACCGACGCAGTAGTAGTCAACATGACTCCCGACAACGCATCGCTGTCTGAAGAGCACGAGAAAACCGACGTCGTTTCCCGCCCCGCGTCGCGTCGCAGCTGGCGCTCATGGATTTTTGCTCTTGCTGTACTTGGCGCAGCGTTGTTGCTACAAGGCATTGCCAAGCGGGCCCCGCATTTCGTCGAGCACTACTACAGTCGCACAGTGTTTCCCCGCTTTGGCCATGCGCTTTCTTTTTTCAACGGCTGGTTCAGTTTTTCTCTTGCCGAGATACTCGTGGTCGGCCTGATTGGATTTGTGGTTGGTGGGGTTGTCTATCAAACGCTCCGGGTCTTGCAAACGCCTCGGAGGGCCGGGGCGGTAATCGGCACGAGCCTGCTGACTCTTCTTTGGGGGCTGAGTTCGGCCTTGATGCTCTTCCTGCTCCTCTGGGGTCTCAATTATCATCGCGAGCCTCTGGGGAAAAGCCTCGGCCTCGCGAAGCGAACGGCCACCGATGATCAAATAGAAGCCCTCAGTCGCTCGATCATCAATGAGGTCAATGCAAACTATCAGCTCTCGCACGAGGGCGGAAGCGGCGGTTCACTTAACCGGACCCGGCTCTATGGTGAAATCGAAGACGCCTACCACAACGTCCCGTTGCTCACCGGTTTGTGCGGCGGAGGCTATGCTCGGCCCAAGCCTATCCGCTTGTCCGGAATCATGAGTTGGTTCGGAATCTCCGGCATTTACATGCCGTTCACGGGTGAAGCGAACTTTAATTCCCTTCAGCCCGATTTCGATCTTCCGTATGTCATTGCCCATGAGAAGGCGCACCAATGCGGCGTTGCGCGCGAGGACGAGGCAAATTTCATCGCCTTTCTCGTTTGTTCGAACTCACCAGATCCCTTCGTGCGGTATTCGGGGTATCTCAACTCGCTGAGGGTTGTGAGCGCACTTCGCGTCGCCGGCCCTGAGCGCTACCGGAATGTGGTGGGAACCCTGGGTGCTGGGCCGCGCGCTGATCTAACGGCGCGCTCGGCATTCTGGGCGCGGTACCAGGGTCGCGGCATGGTATTAGGTCATAGAATAAACAACTCTTATCTCAGGGCGAATAACGTACCCGGTGGAACTCGAAGCTATAGCGAGGATGTAGCACTAATTATCAGTTACTATCTTCAGAACATGGAGAAAGCAGATCGCTGATCACAAGGATTTGTTTCTTTCTAAACTGGCAGCCGAACACTGAAAGAGTGATGGACTTGGAAACATCAGAACGCATCCTGAATCGCGAATCTCTCGTCCAGCAGATTGCGTTCGCCCGCACTAAAGGGCTCACCGTGATCTTCGCGAATGGTTGTTTTGATCCGCTGCACGTCGGGCACGTGCGATATTTGCAGGGCGCGAAAGCCCTTGGGGACCTGCTCGTGGTCGGTTTGAACTCCGATCGGCAGGTTAGAGATTTGAAGGGACTTGGCCGCCCCCTCGTTCCGGAACGACAGCGCGCCGAAATAGTTGCGGCCCTGGAAGCCGTCGATTTCGTGACCATCTTCGACGAGCCCACGGTCGAAACGCTGCTGCTCGCGCTCCGTCCCGACATTCACGCTAAGGGTACTGACTACACAGAAGAAACAGTTCCGGAACGGGATGTGGTGCGCAGCTATGGCGGCAAGGTGGCAATCGTGGGCGACCCGAAGGATCATTCCAGCACCGACCTGATCCGGGGCTTGCGATAGCCTGGTGCCGGCCTCTCTGCGGAAGGGGTGGGGGCTTTTAGATGGCAAGAAATAACAGGATCATTTTGCGAGACAACCCGATTCTTGATCGCCTCATCGTAGTCGGCACGAAGGCGCTGAGGCGCGGGCTAATGTCTGGGGAGACGCTGCGGGCACCGCGCCAGCAGTTACGTTGGTTCACGCCTCGGCCTTCGTTTTTCTTTGCCTTCCCGCTTTCTAAATCACCCTCGATTAAAAACCCCCTGGGCTTGGAAATTCGTTTTTCCGGATTTTTTGCTGCGGTCCGAAGAGTCGACTTCTTCTCCGACGCCACCCCCCGTCGTCAGGCCGGCAACGGCTGCGGGCCTTACTGACTAATGCCGAGAACCGGAACATGGATGCAACGCTGGCGAGTTCCCCTGGGCTTCGTCTGTGCGGCCATGTTCGTTGTATTTTCACGGCCGCGACCTTTCACCCTCGCTCTTGGAGGATCAGTGGCCTTCCTCGGCCTCCTATTGCGGGCATGGTCCGCCGGACATATTCGAAAGAACGACGCGCTCGCGGTTGGCGGGCCCTATGCCTACACGCGCAATCCACTGTACCTCGGCAGCTTCATCATTGGCCTGGGGTTCACGATCGCTGCGGCGCGACCCGAACTGGGAATCCTCTTCGCACTCTTATTCCTGAGCATCTATCTGCCCGTGATGCGCGTCGAAGCAGGCACGCTCGACCAGCTCTTTGGCGTGGCGTATCAAGATTACGCCCGGGAGGTGCCGTTATTTTTGCCGCGCTTGTTGCCGTATGCCAATCAGCACGGCGGTAACAGCAGGTTTGAAGCCACTCTGTATTTGCGATATCGCGAATACGAAGCGGCTCTGGGGCTCCTGGTAGTTTGGGGGATTCTGTTAGCGAAAGCTCTTTACTGGAAATGAAATATTTTCTCTTAACATTGCTGCGCGCGACGTGCGTCGCACTTGCTCTTTCGTTCTTCCTGGCGCTGCCCGTTCGGGCCCAAACCACGCTGGCACTCGATGTGAAGCCCTTTGCTGCTGGCGAGGAGCTTATTTATGAGGCCGAGTTTTCGCGCGCAGTGTTGCGCAAGGTGGATGTGGCCGACTTTCGCTTCACTTCTACCTTGGAAGGTGGCCCCGATCAACCCGGCCAACCTGCTATTTCCCTGCGTCTGACAGGCGATGTTGCAAGTAAAGGGTTTTTTAGCAAACTCTTTAACCTGAAGTTTCACGAGCACATCGAATCAATAGTCGATCCTGTAACATTTTCGGTTTTGCGCACCGGCAAGCTGGATGAGCAGGGAAAAAGGCTGCGGCACAGTGAAGCCGTTTTCGACCGGACTACCGGCAAGGTCATGTGGACCGAGCGCGACCCAAATAATCCGCAACAGGAACCCCGCGTCATCTCAGGCAGTTTTTCCGGCGTCATTCAGGATCTAGTCTCCGCCATCTATTTTGTTCGCAGCCAACCACTTCAGGTGGGGAAACGGTTCGAAGTACAGGTTAGCGATTCCGGTAGGATCTATCGCTTGCCGGTGAATGTCGTGGAACGCCGCCGAATGAAAACGGTGCTCGGCCGCATCAGTGTAATCCGCATCGAACCGGAGCTGTTCGGGGAAGATCGACTGGTCCGTGGCAAAGGTAAATTTTCGATCTGGCTCTCTGACGATGAACGTCGGGTTCCGGTACGAGCGGATCTCAGTAACGAGCTCGGCAAATTCGAGATCAAGTTGAAACGGCTTTCCTTTCCACCGCCGCGTCAAACCGGCTAAGCGCCGCCATTTTTGCAAGCCTCCTCCAACATTACCGCCGGCACTACGCTGCCACTGATCATTGCGCATCGCGGGGCGTCGTCGATGGCGCCAGAGAACACGATGGCCGCCTTCAAGCGCGCGCTCGACGCAGGCGCTGACGGAATCGAGTTCGACGTGCGCCTGTCCCGTGACGGCGTCCCGGTCGTAATCCATGATCCTAACTTGCGCCGCGTTGCCGGTCGGAAGGAGATGGTGTCGCTAGTGAGCGTCGCCGACCTGGCAGAATGTGATGTGGGTTCCTGGTTCAACCATCGCTTCCCTGCTCTGGCTCAGGAGGCGTACGCCGCTGAACGCGTCCCGACGCTTGAGACCTTCTTTGATTTCATCCAGGGACATCATGGGACGTTCTATCTCGAAATGAAGCCAGACCGAAATGGGGCGTCGCACCTTGCCCTCGCAGTAGGACAGCTAATCCAACAACGCCAGTTCCAGGATCGGATCGTGGTGCTTAGTTTCGACCTGGCCGCAATCAAGGCGGTCAAGGAATCGTGTCCGGAGATTCGAACTGGCGCGCTGTTTCAGCCACGACTTTTCCGCGCAGGTTCGGTGATACGGCGCGGGGCGATGATTCGTTCTGCACGTAGTTCCAGTGCCGACGAAATAGCTCTCCACAACCTCCTGGCAACTCCACGTTTGATTGAGCAAGCCAAGCGCGCCGCGTTAAAGGTTGTGGTTTGGACAGTCGATGACCCCCGCTGGCTGGAGACCGCTCGCCGCCTGGGACTCAAGGCGATAATTACCAACAATCCTCACGAAATGATCGCTCGCAGGGCAAATGCCTCGATCTTATAAGAGTCCGCCCCCACATCTTCTGCGGAGCGGCACGCAAGTTCTTCACTGGGACCGCGAGCGTCCCGCCCGCCCAAGAAACCCTGCTATCCAGGTTGAAGTGATTTTCGTGCTTCGCACTCATTGCGGGCGGGACGCCCGCTGTCCCAAGAGCTTCAGCCGTTTCACGCGCGACAATGCCTGTCGAAGCTCCCATGATGTTCCTGACACTGCCCAAGGTGCGAAGCACGCGTTTCTAAGGTATTATCAACAGCTTAAAAATCATTCGGAGGAAACTACATAATGCCGGTTGCAAAGGGCGCGAAGATTGCGCCCGCAGAAGGAAAACTGGGTGTCTTGCTGGTCGGCCTGGGCGCTGTAAGCACAACCTTTATCGCGGGCGTCGAGGCTATCAAGAAAGGTCTGGCTGAACCAATTGGCAGCCTGACACAGATGGGCACAATTCGGCTGGGAAAACGAACTGACAATCGGGTGCCCCTCATCAAGGATTTCCTCCCTCTCGCACAGCTCAAGGACCTGGTCTTCGGCGCGTGGGATATCTTTCCCGATTCTGCTTACGAAGCTGCGGTGCACGCTGGTGTTCTCGACAAGGAATTACTAACAAAGCTTAGGACACCGCTGCAGAAGATCAAGCCGATGCGCGCCGTCTTTGATCAGAACTACGTTAAGCGTTTGACCGGTACTAATGTGAAAAAGGGCGCCAACAAGTTGGTGCTGGCCCGTCAGCTAATCAAGGAAATTGAAGAATGGAAGCGTGCTAATAAATGCTCTCGTTTGGTAATGGTCTGGGCCGCCTCCACGGAAATATTTCTTAAGCCGCATCCGATTCACAAGACCCTGGAATCTTTTGAACGGGGGATGCGCGAGAACCATCCCAGCATTGCACCGTCGATGCTTTACGCTTACGCAGCGCTGAAATCCGGGATTCCCTTCGCGAACGGCGCGCCAAACCTGACCGTGGACGTTCCGGCACTGCGCAAGCTCGCCGAAGACAACGGCGTCGGCATCTGTGGCAAGGACTTCAAGACGGGCCAGACTTTGATGAAGACCATCATCGCTCCGGGACTGAAGGCCCGGATGCTCGGCCTGGCCGGCTGGTATTCAACTAACATTCTGGGGAATCGCGATGGTGAAGTGCTCGACGATCCCGAATCGTTCAAAACCAAAGAAGAATCAAAGCTTTCAGTCCTCGAATACATCCTCCAGCCGGAAGTTTATCCCAAGCTTTATAAGGATTTTTCCCACGTCGTGCGAATTAACTACTATCCGCCGCGCGGTGACAACAAGGAAGGCTGGGACAACATCGATATCTTTGGCTGGCTGGGATATCCGATGCAGATCAAGATTGATTTCCTCTGTCGCGACTCCATTCTGGCCGCGCCTATCGTCCTCGACCTGGCCCTTTTTCTGGATCTGGCGCAGCGCGCTGGAACCAAGGGTGGGATTCAGGAGTGGCTTTCTTTCTATTTCAAATCACCGCAGACACCGCCCGGACTGTATCCCGAGCACGACGTTTTTATTCAGTTGATGAAGCTGAAGAACACGCTCCGGCACCTTCGCGGCGAGGATTTGATCACCCATCTCGGTCTCGAGTACTACGATTAATTCGGCCGTTAATTAGCGAGCGGCGGACCGGCTTGGACCCCTGGCTGCAATACGGGCTGCCCGATGAATTGGTCTGTTCTGCGCTCCGCCCGGCGGGGCCCGGGGCGCGCGCTTCGTAACTCAGACCTTTTGCGTAAGGCGTCCAACCTTTCGCTACAACCAGAGACTCCTGCCCGGCTAGCGCCACAGTTTTTGTCAGGGCATTCCTGCCGGAATCTGTCACCAAATAATTAACATCCTCGGTGCGTGCAGACCGTAGGACCGCGCGGGAGCGTATATTTTGTGGCGACATTTCCCTCGATGTCGTATATATAGCGTCTGCGCCTTCTGGAGCCACTTTTCGGGCCAGGATCTCTGAGCCAACCCGCAAAGCATCCCGGCGCATCAACTGGGGGAATGGATCGTTCTTTGCTTGAGTGAGCTTTGGGGACCCAATCGAAACGGGAATCCCACCGGTAAATTGGCAGATGGGCTGGATGACCGGGAAGCGTAACGCTTGAGAAGGAGGACGACCATGATTGCCGAAATGGACACAGAGATGGAAAACGAGAACGAGATCAGAGAAACAGTCTTCCTTGACCCGGACCAAAAGAGCCCGCGCGCTCAGGATTTCGAGGAGCGGCTCTCGGCCCGGATTGTGGGCCAGGAACGCGCCGTCAGGCGCATGAGCGGCCTTTACCAAATCTTTTTGGCGGGAATGAATCCGCCCAACCGGCCGATCGGCACGATGCTCTTTCTGGGCCCCACCGGCTCAGGCAAGACCCGTGTGATCGAGGCCGCCGCCGAAGTGCTTTTTGGCGACCCTAATGCCGTCGTCAAGATCGACTGCGCCGAGTTTCAGCATTCCCACGAGATTGCGAAGCTGATTGGCTCGCCGCCAGGATATCTGGGCCATCGCGAAACATCGCCGATGCTGACGCAGGAGAACCTCGATCGCATGCATACAGAGGAGCTGAAGTTATCGCTCGTTCTGTTTGACGAAATCGAGAAGGCGTCCGATAGCCTGTGGCAGTTGCTGCTGGGTATCCTCGACAAGGCAACCCTGACGCTGGGCGATAATCGCCGGGTTGATTTCTCGCGGACCATGGTGGTGCTGACTTCAAACCTTGGTGCGCGCGAGATGTCGGAACTTATATCCGGCGGAATCGGTTTCCACAGCGGTAAGAACGTTAAGAACCCGAATGACAGCGAAGTGGATCAAAAGATCTATCGCACCGCGGTCGATGCAGCCAAGCGGAAGTTCTCGCCGGAGTTTATGAATCGCATCGATAAGGTCGTGGTCTTTCGATCGCTGAAAGAACATCACCTGCGCGAGATTCTGGAACTCGAACTAGCGTCGGTTCAGAATCGCGTCATGCAGTCGGCCGGAACTAAGTTTGTTTTTCATTGTTCCGACGCGGCGAAGGACAAGCTGCTGAAGGAAGGAATCGATTTCAAGTATGGCGCCCGCCATTTGAAACGGGCGATCGAACGGTTCCTCGTTTACCCGCTATCGAACCTGGTAGCGACCGGTCAGGTTGGCCTCGGCGATTTGGTTGAAGTCGATCTCAGTCAGATCACCAACAAGCTGATCTTTTCGAAGCAGTCTGGTGGCGCTCTGATTCACGAGATGACTGAGATGCCGCCGGAACCGGAACAGATGGAATCGAAATCAGGCGGCGTGGGAGTGCCAATCCCTCAAACCAAAGCAGCCCGCAAAGGTCAGGGACGCGGGGAAAAAACCGACTCCTGAGCTTCCCATTGACTGTTTAAAAGAAAGCGCCGGCCTGCAAAGACCGGCGCTTTTATCTTTTAAATGACTTTCGTCGGGCGTCGCTTACATTCCCTGCCGATTCGAGCGCCTTGCAATCCGTTCCAAAGCTTCCTGGGCAGTCCGTGCCAGGTGCGGGTCCTCAGATCCCAGCACGGAACGGAGCGCTGGTACCGCTGCTGAGTCGCCTATCAGACCCAACGCGGTCGCAGCTTCGCGTCGTAAGTCGCCGGGGTTGATTTCTTCTGCCAGGACCCTGGTCAGCGAGGCCACGCCCTGCCGGCTGCCAATCTGACCTAACGATCGAGCAGCTGCGCGCGCGACAAATTCATTCTCTGTCTTACTCTTTGCTTTCTGTTTCTTTCCGGGGATGGCAGCAGCGCCGCCCGGGTCGAGTATCGCTGTCAGCGACAAAACCGCCGCTGCGTCGCCGATTTCGCCGAGAGCCACCGCGGCCGCCCCTCGGACGCTGTTCTCTTTATCGCCAGCCATAATATTGGCCAACGCAGCCACTGCACGATCACTATGCGTTTCCCCCAGAGCATAGGCCACCTGCTGCCGCACGAACTCCTGCTTGTCATTCAAGAGCGGAAGTAGGCCTGCGATAGCCTCGTCCACTGGAAGACTCAATATCGAATGGGCAGCAGTGGCTCTGATGATCGGCAAAGGGTCCGTCAAGCCTGTCGCGGCAACTCTGGAACTGGCCGCCCGGTGGAGGTTTCCCAGCCGAATCAACGCGTCGCGCCTTGCCTCGACATCCGAGGACGCCAACAAGACTCTCTGCTTTTCAATTTCCCGCTGCAACGGCGTCAGAGCTCTGCTTTCCTGCGCGGAGGCAACTCCGTATCCTGCGACAAGGATCGCGCAAGCAAGGCCGAGAGCAAGCAGGGTGATATATCGCTTCATCAGGAAATGTTGAATCAATGTTTGCTTCACCAGCTGATGGATTAAGCACGCGCGAGCATTGGTCCAGCTCTGCGATCCGCTCGGCGACGCACTGCTTCCCATTCGAACGCCTGCCGCGCCCGGCGGTTCTCATGGGCTTCTCCGAGCAACAAGATCAGATCGTCTTCCCAGAGCCCGGGCGCCATGGTTGCTCGCCGCATGGATTCCATAACACCAATGTAATCCAGGACTTCAGCTACTTCTGAATCGCTTAGCGCATCCAGCTTCACGGCGAGATGCTGGCGTTCGGTCAATCGCTTCGCCATCTCTTTGCTCCTACTCGTGCAAAGCGACGGCCAGGCGTTGGTCAGGGGATTAACTTGCGGGCCGTCGTCAGAATGAGTTTCGATCGAGGGATTATGATCGTGTTTCTCCTGCTTGATTTCGCTGAATACCCTTCCAGCCATGCCACCAGAAATCTAATGGGCGCAATATACACGACCTGGCGACAGCCGTTCAAGGTTTTGAACGTTAGTGTTTGAGTGACGCCCGGGAATCAGCCGGCATCAATTCTGGAAGCCACGCCGTGGAGAGTGTCTATGATCAGCACGAAGATGGGGGGACAGAGCACAACGTTGGAGAGCAGCAGCGAGGCGTGTGAATAAGGGAGAATACCCCCCGGCCCGGTCTGCGGCCGGTGTCGAAAGAGCATGGTCAAGTCCGACATGAACTCCTGGGCATGCCATCCCAGAAATAGCCCCAGGCCCAGACTGGCTGCGAAGCCTCCGATCAAGAACGCGTAGGCTGAAACTCTGGTAAACCGCTGTTCCGGCGCGTTGTCTTCTGAAATAATCGAAGAATGGATCGGGCTGGGCCGGTAAGTATAGTGCGCCAGATACTCTCTTAGCCTGGTGGTCAGATGCCAGAGCCCCACCAGGAACAAGGCAATCAGTACTGAGCGGCCCGCCAGGCTCAGGACCTGCCACAAGGGCGGTTTGATCATGGCCACAAAAAACGTTGAAAGAAACAGGGAAACCGTAGTGAACACGGCCCGCTGTCGCTCCATGTTATCGCGCCTGTCTCTATCCAGCAGCTGGTTGACCACATTGTCCCAGCGCGTTTGGACCGCAAGGTTTCGTGCTCTTTGGGCATGTGGATTATTTGAGTAAAGAATCGAAGGGTTACTCTTTTGTTCCAGCTGACGATCGTGGTAGGCGCGTTCCTGAGGATCGGTGAGGCAACGATATGCGCGTGATATGAGCGCGAATTCACGGGCCGCCTTCTCCGATCCCGGGTTAACATCCGGGTGCCGCAAGCGCGCCAAACGCCGATAGGCGGACTTGATCTCCGCGCTAGTGGCTGTTCGTTTTACGCCAAGGACTCTGTAGTAATTCATTAAGGATCCTGGCTCCCCAATGCGAATTCAGGGCAGTGATCACCCTGCGTTTTCAATACTATAACACCTCTTCGCCTAAGTCTTGAGGCCAATTGAAGGCAAACGGAATCCTGCGGCCAGGATCCCGGGGGTTGATACTTGTGCGGTGGAGGGGGTTTTGTGAGGAGGACACCAAAGGAACTATGCTTTGCGCCTCGAGCGGCCCTCGAGGGGGGCGAGGACATTTTCTTTAAGTGGCCACGGCCCCTTTGGCTAGGGTAATTCCCTCGGAGCAATGTCCATGCCAAAAGTCCGTTATCGATATAACTGAGGAAAAGCCGCTGTCCTGCCTAAGGCGATCCCACTCAGTGTGCACATATGTGCACACCCATGTGCCGGATTGAGGACACGTTTCCAGCACTCTCTTAAAGCCGTCCCTCTCTTACCCCTCTTCTGCAACACTCTTGGTTCTGGCGTCGCGTTCGACAAAGTTAATCAACGCTCGCACAGCGATTCCGGTTGGACCCTTAGACCGGTGGGGTCGCGCCTCTTCTGCCCAGGCGGTACCCGCGATGTCCAGGTGCGCCCAGGAAACACCGTCCGCAAACTCCTTCAGAAAAGCAGCAGCGGTGATCGTCCCAGCCCGGCGGCCGCCCACATTCTTGATGTCGGCAATATCGGACTTGATTTGTTTTGAGTATTCCTTATCCAGAGGCAACTGCCAAAACTTTTCACCTACCTCCCGGGCGGATTCGATGACCTCATCGATCAGGGCCTGGTCCGTTCCGAGGATAGCCACGTTCACATCGCCCAGGGCGATGGAAACAGCGCCAGTCAGAGTGGCCATGTCGATTATCCGAGTGGCACCAAGAGTTTTTGCGTAGGCGATCGCGTCAGCTAAAACCAGACGGCCTTCGGCATCGGTGTTTATTATCTCAATCGACTTGCCAGTCATCGCCGTGACGACGTCACCGGGTTTCGTGGCTTTGCCGGAAGGGAGATTCTCGGAACACGGCGCAATCCCCAACACTGGCACCGGAGGTTTCAGCTGGGCGATAGCTCGCATCGCGCCAATGACCGTAGCGCCGCCGGTCATGTCGTACTTCATTAACTCCATGTTCTCGCCGGGCTTCAAAGAGATGCCGCCGGAGTCGAACGTTATTCCCTTCCCCACGAGGGCCAGCAGATCATGGTCCGCCTTTTCGCCTACGTACGGTGGGGTGTACTTAAGCACGATCATTTTCGCGGGCTCTTCTGACCCTCGCGATACGCTTAGCAACGCGCCCATCCCCTCCTGGGTCATGCGGGCTTCATCGAGGACATCTATGCTGAGCCCAAATTCGTTCGCAACTTCGCGAGCGCGTTCAGCCATATCAGTGGGGGTCAGGTATCCGCCCGGTTCGTTTGCCAACTCCCGGGTATAATTAACGGCTTCGCCGACAATGCGCCCGTCCTCGACGCTGCGGTTAAGGGCCTGGTCGTCCTCGCCTTCAACGACCACCACCAAACGTTCAATCTGCCGTTTTTCTTTGTCCTCGGTGCGATACTTGTCGGGCTCAAACAAGCCCATGACAGCGCCTTCCACGACAGTACGCGCGGCCCGGGCCGCATCGGTGGTAGCGCGCGGTACGATGGCCAGACTCTTAACGCTCTTGCTCCTCAGAAAACGCACCGCCGTTCCGCCCATTTGCGATAACGATGCCGCGCCATAGTCGTCCCGCTGGCCCACACCGACCAGCAGAAGGCGTTGTGCTTTCAGTCCGCTGCCGTTGGAAAGATGAAGGTATGCAGTTTCTCCTTCTTTGCCCTTCAACTCTTCGGACTCCAGCACGAGCTTCACGAGGCCGCCGGCGGCTTCGTCCAATTCCTTCAGAAACCCATCTTCAACCTTCTCGCCCTGAAAGATCGCTATCGCCAGGGCGTGTACGTCGGTCTCTTTGTAGGATCCTGAACTTCCGTTAACTTCCATTTCCCGCTTCTCCTTTTGCTTATCTCTGTCTGGCTTTCAATTGTGCGCGCGTTTCTCGTTCCACCGTGCGGCGCATTTCCGTTTCTCGCTTATCGTAAAGTTTCTTTCCTTTGGCCACTCCTACTTCGAGTTTCACGCGGCCACTCTTCATGTAAACCCGAGTGATCACGAGGGTCATTCCCTGGATCGCCGCGGACTGTTCCAACTTCTCTATCTCCCGCCGGTGCAACAGCAATTTGCGCGTGCGCAAGGGCTCGTGGTTCGCGCGGTTGCCGTGGGAATAAGGTGAGATATGGGCGTTGAATAACCATGCCTCATTATCGCGGACGGCGACATAGCTTTCCTTCAACTGGATCCTGCCCGCCATGACACTCTTCACCTCGGTGCCAGTGAGAGCTACTCCCGCCTCATAGGTTGTTTCGATATAATATTCATGAAAAACGCTTCGATTGCTGGCTAGCGGTTTTTCGTCTTTGGCAGTTGGCATCGGGGCAGATTCATCGCTAATTGCGGCAACTAGTGTTCCTAACCATAATCTCAAAAGTAGACCGTTAAGCAGTAAAAGTCGAGAAGCCGTTGCCTACAACTGTGTTCCTCCGCTATCGCATTGCTGCACCCGGTCGCCGGACTGCACAAACTACCAACAGCTCCCGAAAGGCCTCTTTGGTCTAATCCGGTTCCCCTCGCAATGGCCGGGCCATTAGATCGCGCGCGGCCTCCATGGCGGGTTTGCCCTCATACAAAACTCGATGTATCTCATTCACTACGGGCATCTCTATCCCCAACCGCGCACTGAGTTGCTTTACAGAATGTGTGGTGCGCACTCCTTCAGCAACTTCGCGCATGTCGCTCAGGATGTCACCGAGGGCCCGTCCTTTTCCCAGTTCCTCACCCACAAAGCGATTGCGCGACAGACTCCCTGTGCAAGTGAGAACGAGATCGCCGAGGCCGGCTAGTCCCATCAGCGTCTCGATCCTTGCGCCTTGCGCCAGGGCAAAGCGTGTCATCTCTGCCAGACCCCGTGTGATCAGCGCCGCGACACTGTTGCTTCCGAAACCCAAGCCAGCGACCATCCCGGCGGCAATGGCCATGACATTTTTTACCGCGCCGCCGATCTCTGTGCCTACCACGTCCCGATTGCGGTAAATCCGAAGATTGTCGAAGCTAAACTCCTGCTGCACTACGGCGCTGTCGCTCTCGCTGACGCCTGCTGCGACTATGGCAGTCGGATGTCCGGCGACCACCTCACTGGCAAATGAAGGACCGGAGAGACAGACAAATCGCGGCGGGAAGATCTTGCCGAGTTCGTCAATGACGATCTCAGAAATTCGCATACCGCTCTCGTTCTCGATCCCCTTGCTGGCGCTGATCAATATCATTTCCGCGTGCAGCGCCGGCAACATCTTTCTCAGCAGGTCACGGGTTGCATGCGACGGAGCAGCGAGGATCACGAGCTCAGCGCCCACCAAAACCTCGCCCACCACCGTCGTAGCTCTTACTTTATCCGGAATCAGGCAGGATGCGAGATAGAAGTCATTGACATGCCGTGCATTCACCGATGCAACAACTTCTGCATTGCGCGACCAGAGGCGAACCTCGTGCCCGGCGCGCCCGGCCATAACAGCGAGCGCCGTGCCCCAACTTCCTGCTCCCATGATGGCAACCGACTTCATGCGTAGTTCACTTGAATTTGTTTTCTGTCCCCGCTGCCAGCCGCCCAATATTTCCCCGGTGGGCGAACACAATCAATGCGGCGCCCGCACTGACGGCAGCCAACAGCTGCCGCAGATTAGGAACCGGGTGCACCGTCGCCGCCTCTAACCAAATAAGGAAAGGAATCAACATTGCCGCTGCGATCGAGGCCAATGACACGTACCGTGTAACGATAACGATAAGTAAGAACACCACAGCCGCGAGGGCAACTGCGATCGGCGCTAAGACCAGGAACACGCCCAGACCCGTCGCTACACCTTTGCCGCCACGAAAGCCGAGCCAGGCCGGAAAACAGTGACCTAATATAACTGCAACTGCGGCGCCGGAAACTACCCAAGCTGCCGCAGAAGGTAAAGCCGGGCCGCCGAGAACTGCCGTGCCCAATGCCCATCGCGCAACTAAAACCGCCACTGACCCCTTCAACGCGTCGAGTAACAACGTGATCACACCTGCGGCTTTTCCCGCCTGGCGGGAAACATTGGTGGCCCCGGTTCCGCCCGACCCGGCCCCGCGCACATCAGCACCCTGGCGCGCACGCACAATCAAGTAGCCAAAAGGTATCGAGCCCAGGAGATAGGCGAACAATATTACAAGCAGATATCGACTCATGATGGCGATCGGCCGTAAACGATGCCGCGGCGCTGTGATGTGAATGCTGGAGCGTCACGCATGATACACGGGTTTCGGATCTACTACCGGTACTCGGAGATAGATTTCCTCTGAATGGGGCGAAGCGCCGCACAACAAGAAAGGCTGCCCGTCTTTCGAGCAGCCTTTCCTGTTCTTCTAACCGATTCCAGTTCGCCCGCCTACAGTCCGCGATACTGAAGCGATAGTGCTTCCATCCGTGCCGATTGACCAGAAGTAAACTGGAACATACAGGGATCATCCGTATAGTCCATAAAGTTCTCGATCGGATCCACGCCGGGCTTTGGGCAGGTATCTCGTCCCGCAGGGCAACCAAATGCCGGCGAACGCTCCGCTGGCGTGTCGGCAACGAAGTCGTTATAGACAGCGGCGCACCCTCCCTGAAATGTGTGGAAGAGACCTAGCCAATGTCCCACCTCATGCGTTCCCGTATCACCCTCGTTGTAAGGGACAGTCGAGCCGCCGGGCAGCGATGAGTAAAGGCAGACGACCCCGTCCATCGCCGGGTCTGCGGCAAACCAAAACGGGAACGTCGCCCAACCGAGAAGGAACCCGCCCGCATTGTTTGTATAGAAATTCAGCGCATCAGCCCCGCCGATGTGCAAGGCCGTTTTCATTTCGCGCTCAGCAGCAGTTCCCGGTCCGGCTTCGAACCAGGACGCGTTGGTTGTTCGGTCAACTCCGGACAAAACAAACCTGAATGGCGTGTTGGCGGCGGCGGCGCCCGTCGCTCCCGCATAGGCTCGATTCAAGACATCGATCTGGTCCATCAACATTTTCATAGGGACGTCACCGTTATCGATCCCTTTGCCGGTGTTGATGACATGGAAAAATACCGGCACGGTCACTGAGCCGGACTTTCTGATCTGGCCCTTGCTCCGGCCCGCATTGAATTGATCTGAGGACGACTGAATTTGCACCGCCACCGTCTCGTCGATGTCTTTGGTGCCGCAATGCTGGGAGCGATCGTTAGCCTTAGGCGCGCTCGCTGGCCCAAGTTTGAAATTCTCCGCTTGCGCGCTGTGGTTTAGCCGGCTGGGCGTCAGGACAAATCCGATGCAAAGAGTAAATAGCGACAGTATCAAGAGAACCTTGGTTTTCATTTGACCTCCATGAGAAACATGCTTGTCTTAAGAACGTGAAGTGGGTAAGAGACCAGACGGCTGAGGACTTTATTCCTGCGACATGGCAATGTCAATTTCTCAGCTGGCAGCCATCCCGGAGAACTTTCCTTGTCGGCGGGTTATGGATGCTGCTACTCTGCGCTCGCTTTTTAAGACGAGGCTGCGAACTTAGAAAGGCCCCCGCCATGCATGAGGAATATGCTTCACTCATTACCGGCCTGCCATTGTTCAAAGGGTACACAGCTGCGGGCGCGCAAAGACTGATCGGTGAAGGCGCAGTCGAAGAACATTCCCCCGACGAAGTGCTCTTCAAGGAGGGTGACGCTGCCACCGATGTGTTACTGGTCCTGAAGGGCAAGCTGCAGGTTTTTGTCGAGCGTCAAGGCCGGTCGATGGTCCTGACCGATTGTGGGCCCGGAACGATTCTCGGCGAGTTAGCCGTCCTCTGCGGCATTCAGCGCTCCGCTTCCGTGCGAGTGCTTGAGCCGTCAACCGTCTTGCAGTGGGACGCCGCTGCCTTTCGCAGCCTATTACTTGCCGACGCTTTTCTCTCGGAGCGGATTTTTCGCCAGGCGCTGCGCACGCTAATCGACAAGGAACAGTCTCTGATCGCTTCTCTGACCCAGTCCCAAGCTGGTAATTGAGGAACACGAAGATGAAATCAGAAATGCTTGGGACAGACACTTCGGAGGTTGAGGTCAGCCATATTTCTAAGCATGGTGTATGGTTGCTGCTGCGCGACCGCGAGGTTTTCATGCCGTACGACCAATTTCCCTGGTTTAAGAAGGCGTCTCTGTGTCCGCCATTCTTAATGTTCAGCTACCTCAGCCAGGACATCTCTTCTGGCCAGACCTCGATGTCGACCTCGCAGTCGAATCGATCCAACACCCAGAACGGTTTCCTCTTGTTGCCAAACAGCGTTAGGACCTTTGTGTCCCTCAGTCAGACCAAACTATTTTCAAATCAATCTTCTTCTCAACAAATCCAGCACAGCCTGCGAAGCGCGCCACCTTACCAGATGGCGATCGCCAGGAAGCGATAGCTTGCGGTGTTCCGTATGTGCATCGTCAGCTAGCGCAACGTACACCAGACCTACGGGTTTATCCTCGGTACCCCCGCCGGGCCCAGCGATGCCGGTAACAGCCAGACCAAAATCCGTTCCCGCGCGCTCACGAACCCCTTCGGCCATCGCCTCAGCCACGGACGCGCTGACCGCGCCGTCAGCCAGAATTAATTTCGGATCTACTCCCAGGAGCCGGGTCTTCGCCGCGTTTGAATAGGCCACCACGCCCTCGACAAAGTATTTCGATGACCCTGCAACGTCTGTCAGCCTCTGTGCGACTAATCCGCCAGTGCAACTTTCGGCTACCGCAAGGGTGAACCCGCTGACTGACAATCTCAGTCCGACCACTTCTTCCATTGTCTCGCCGCGAAAGGCGAAGACTGCGTCACCCAATTCCATTTCCAACTTTTCCGAAAGATCGTCCAGCAACTGCTCCGCCGCGGCCTCGGTCCTCGCCTGGGCACTGAGGTGAATTTCAACTTCGCTGCTATTGAACAGAATCGTGGTTTGCGGATTCTGGTAGCGCGTATAAATCGGCGCAATCTTTTCATCAATCGCTGACTCGCCCATTCCGGCAACGCGCAAGACCCGCCGCGCAAACCGCACCTCACCGGACTTCTCCGCCAGCCGCGGTCGCACCAAGGCTTCGAACATCGGTTTCATTTCGCGCGGCGGTCCGGGAAGAAGCGCAATAGAACAGCCTTCGTGTTCGATGAATAGCCCGGGAGCGCTGCCATTGGGGTTATCCAGCACCTCCGCGCCATCGATAACCATGGCTTGGCGTGAGTTTCTCTCCGGCATCGCCAGTTTGTACTGCGCGAAGCGATTCCGTATTTCACGCAGCACGCTGTCGTCCAGCACCAGCCTGCGGCCCAGGGCGCGCGCCGCCACTTTACGGGTCACGTCGTCTTCAGTTGGTCCCAGACCCCCGGTGGTAATTACGACGCGCGAACGTTTGACAGCATCTCTGATTGCTTCTTCCAGGCGCGCGTCATCATCGCCGACGATAGTCTTCAGCTTGACGTCAATCCCGAGGCGATTCAATTGTTCGGTGAGCCAGAGGCTGTTGGTGTCGGTGCGTGTCGGCGCCAAGAGCTCTGAGCCGATGGCGATAATTTCAGCAGTTAGCATGGAGGATCTTATTTACCATAGAGGCACGAGAAGGAGAAATCGTAAAGGAGGTGTATTTGTCGAATCGTCACCGGGTCGCTTATAGTCACTGATTCTCAAAGGGGAACAAATATGTCGAAGCAATCTTATTACATCGTAGCGCTTCCCGGTGATGGAATCGGGCCCGAGGTCCTGGCGTGCGCCTTGAACGTGTTGCGCACCGCCGGTCAGTTATTTGGAATCGATTTTCAGGTCGAAGAAATTCCGTGCGGTGGGCAATATTATGTTGAGCACGAAACGGAATGGCCGGAAGGATCTTTTGAAAAGTGTGAGGCGGCCGATGCTGTCTTGCTGGGCGCAGTCGGACATGAGGTCAACGGCAAAACAGTCTTCACCAAGCCTGGTAAGCCATATCCCGAGCCACAGTTGGCCGGGTTCGCTCAGGTAATTCTCAATCGACGCAAGCTGGAGCTGTACGCCAACGTTCGGCCAGTGAAACTCTACCCGGGTGTTAAGCACAAGATCCATGGTGAGCTGAGACAGGTTTGGGAGCCGGGGAAAGTGGACTACGTAGTAATTCGTGAGAATACGGAGGATGCCTACACAGGCGAGACCAACCCAATTCCCGACGGCCAGAGCACGCCAATTAAAATCACGCGCCAGGCGACAGAGCGCGTCTCGCGTTACGCCTTTAACCTGGCACGACGCCGCGCCAAACAGCTCAAAGTCACCTGCGTCGATAAGTCAAACATCATCGGCGCCCATCGTTTCTTCCGCGAAGTGTTCCGCGAAGTCGGAGAGCGCGAGTTCCCGGACATCAAGCTCGACTATGCTTACGTAGACGCCTTCTGCCAGTGGCAGATTCGCAACCCTGAGTGGTACGACGTAGTGGTTGGGCCAAACCTGGTGGGGGACATCATCAGCGACAATGGAGCGACTACAGCGGGAGGTTTGGGACTCGCGGTCGGCGGCAATATCGGTGATAACCACGCGATGTTTGAACCGATTCACGGCAGCGCACCAAAGCACGCAGGTAAGGACAAAGCGAATCCGCTGGCGGCAATTTTATCGGTACAGATGATGTTGGACTGGCTTGGCACGCGATATGAAGATTCGCGATTGCACCGCGCCGCCGAACAAGTCGAAACTGCGGTGGCTGAACTTCTAAGCGAAGGGAAGACGCTAACCTACGATTTAATAGGAGAGGCGAAAGCTTCGCGGTGCAGCGAAGTAGGCGCGGCAGTCGAAGTTAAGCTAAGGACGATGGCCTGATCAGTATCCAAATCTGGCAGGGCCGTTCGCGAACTCGTATTTGGTGCCGTTCGTGAGGGTCCATGTAGTGCCTGACTCCGATTCTTCAGCACACGCTTCACGAATCCCACAAAATTCACGAAGTGACACGAATCAAAGCGGGTCTTGGAGATCGTCAGGTCTCTTTTTGTGCAAAGCCGACTCGCGTCCTACCGCACGGCGCACGAAAACGACCCGAATCTCACGAAGTAATTTGAACAACGCTGGTTCCGGTCAACGTTTAGTCGCCAGCCGCTGCTCGATCTTCGGCAAGCTCACAAACATCACATCGCCAACGATTTTTAAACTCTTTGCGGAGATCTTGTCCAGCGTATCATTCGGCGTATGCCAGTACTCTTCGCCGCTGGGAGATTTGTAACTGTTTAGTTGAATGATGTCGAGCGCGTCAATTCCCGCCTGCAGGAACGGCTCGTGGTCATCGCCCCCGACTCCTTCGTGGCGATTCAAAAACACGGATCCGTAGCCGAGATCCTTTGCTGTCTTCCAAACGGTATCCACTAGCCAGGTCGAGCTCACGTCATCGCGGCCAAACTGAAGGTTCGTGTACCCAATCATGTCGAGCAGAACCATCGCCTTTACCCGCGTCAGTTCGTTTCGATTCTGCAACTGCTCGACGTAATGCCTGCTGCCGTAGGTATTGTCAGGTGAACGCGGTTTGCCGCAGTCCTCCCAGCCCGCACAAAATGCTTCTTCCCCATCGAAGAAAACAAACCAGATTGTGTATTTGCGCTCTGCTTTAGCCGGCGCCAGCACTCGGGCGAGCTCCATTAGCGCCCCCGTTGATGAGGCGCCGTCATTCGCTCCCACAAAACGAAACTGGTTGAACTGTTTAGTGTCGTAATGGCTGGAGATGATGATCACATCACGAGAGGCGCCAGGCAGTTCCGCGGTGATATTCACCATCTTCTTCTTACCGCTGGGGGTTTCCGGCTGAAACTCATCAGTCGTGACGTTTAATCCGTACGACTTCAATTCCCCGATGATGTAGTTCCGCGTTTGCTCGAGCTCTGCGGAGCCGGCGGGGCGCGGACCGAAATCAACTTGCTTGCGCACATGTGCCAGGGCCCGCTCGCCATCAAATGGTGAACTGATGGAGGAGCCCCCGGGCGTCGGCGTATTCGCGGGGTTAGCGGTGTTGGATCCGGAGTTGGAACTTCCCGGACATCCAATGAACGCGAATGGAAAAAGAAAAAAGAAAGCCAGCGCGAAGCTTGGTGTCTTCGCCGCCGAAGCGACAGCCGTAGTAAGCGATTTAATCATCCTTAATCCTTGGGTTTTCTGGCCGGATCGTGTTCCAACGCCAGGTGTCTCTGTTACGCCTTCGTGCGCGACTTGGCGTTGCGGCGGCAATCCGCGCAGACTCCGATAATGCGCAGCAGATGTTGGGTCACCTCAAATTTATGCTTTGCCGCCATGGCATCCTGGAGCGCTTCCAATTCAGCAGAATAGAACTCGATAATCTTCCCACACTGTGAACAGATCATGTGATCGTGGTGTTCGTGCTTGTAGTTATGTTCATAGTGCGTGATGCCGTCGCCAAAGCGCACCTCGCGCGCGAGTCCCGCTTCAGACAATAACTTCAGCGTGCGATAGACCGTGGTTTGCCCGATGTTCGTATCCTGCTCGCGGACCAGGCGGTAAAGGTCTTCGCTGGAGAGGTGTTTTTCCGTGCGCAAAAATACATCCAGAATCAGGTCGCGCTGCGACGTGCGCTTCAATCCCTGCTTCTGGATGTGCTTGAGAAAAACTTCCTGTTCTTCGGTCATAGTTGAGCGGCCCGGTTGCGGCATGTCACTGGATTGAACCGATTCTACACTTGGCGACGATCCGTGGGAAGAAGCCAGCCGCCTCGCCAATAGGTGTTCGGAGTACCGACTTTAGTCGGGTTCTTTGCGTTCGATAAAGCCCGACTAAAGTCGGCACTCTCAACGCCTCTAATTCTGCAAGGCGATTTGGTATTGTTCCAGCTTGCCATCCGGCATTTCGTACGTCCACGCGCGCAACGTTTTGGTGGGCAGTTTCACGCGATAGACGCGCAACGTCATTCCTCCACGTAAACCCTGCCGCGTTTGTACAAATTCCTGCGGCGCACCCAATGGGCCGAGGCCACTGGCAAAGTCCTGCAAAGCCTTTTCGCTGAAATACGCGTTGGCGTTGTCCGTGAATAGCGAACGATCAAGGCTGCCGCGTTGGAGTCCGGCGAAGATCTTCTTTGCCTGCTCCAGCTTTTGCGGCATCGCCGGATCACTGTTATCGAACAGCAGAGGAACTATCCCATGGGCAATGTCGCCTGAGGCGGAAACGGCATCCTGATTAGTCAGGACCGCCACGGCTACACGGTCGTCAGGAAATACAACATTCTCCGCGGTGAACCCGGACACCTCACCGCCGTGGGAAACGGCGCGATGGCCGGCTTCCATGCCCACGCTGACACCAAGTCCGTAACGCGTCCCCAGACCGTTATTAAGTTGCGCTTCCCTTTGCAGCTCGCGATAAGAAGCAGGCTTAAGAATTTTTCCATCCATCATCGCGATGTCCCACTTCGCGAGATCGGCCGCAGTCATCGCAAGCTCTCCGGCAGCAAACAACCATCCGCTACCCTCTTTCGGCGCAACCCGAATCGGCCCCAGCGCATAGCGCATGTAACCAGTAGGGTCCGGGTCACCTAGTCCTTTTGCATCGATGTCGGCGACACTCGTCATCCCCAGCGGAGCGAATACCGTCTCTCGCAGAAACTGTATCAGCGGCTTGCCTCCAGCTTTCTCAACGATGGCTCCGGCGATGACATAGTTCGTGTTGCTGTACTGCCATTTGCTTCCCGGCTCAAAGTCCAGTGGCTTGCGGGCCCACATGTCCATGATCTTCAAACTGGTGGTGGGCTGCAGCATCATCGGCATCACGTAATCCTGCGGCCAATAGTCCTGATACCCGGAGGTGTGCGACAACAACTGTCTAATCGTAACTTCATTAGCACGGGTAAGATCGGGAATGAACTTCGCCACCTTATCATCGAGCGAAAGCTTCCCTTGTTCCTGCAGCAGCAGGACGGCCGCCGCCGTAAACTGCTTACTGATTGAGCCGATGCTGTAGCGCATCTCGGGCGTGGCGAGTTTTTTCCCTTCCAACCTGGCGTCGCCATAAGCCTTCACGTAAACAACCTGGCCGTCGTTCACCACAGCGATCGAAGCGCTGGGGACGCCCGATTTGGTGAGAGTTTCAACCGCCAGCTTATCGATCTTTTCTCGCAGCGCCGGCGTAAGCTGATCCTGAGCGTTAACCGCAATCGCCGTAGCCATAAAGACTGTACCCAAAGCCATGCCCACCAGGCGGCGAAGCAAGCTCCGGCTGAAAGACAGAGACGTACGGCAAGTCAGAAAGCGATTTTGATGCATCATAAAGCTCCTTGAAGAAAGTAAGCGCAAGCGTTGCTGATTATATCCACGGAACTCGCAGGAGCAACAGGAATCGCGTTTGAAGCCCCAGCGTGGGCATGCTATTTTGCAAACACGTGCCGGGGTGGCGGAATGGCAGACGCTACGGACTTAAAATCCGTTGTCCGCAAGGGCGTGCGGGTTCGACTCCCGCCCTCGGCACCAATTGTCTCAATGGGTTACAAAGGATTATCGTTTGATCATGAACCAGCGCAACGGAGTTAACTTCGCTGCGCTGCCCCATTTTGGTTCATTGTAGTGGGCCGCGAAATTGTTACTAGCTCGTCCGTGACAAAGGAGAATATATAGTGCGAAAGCAATTGCTTACCGTCCTTGGGATATTCACATTCACTCTTCTCAGTTCGATCACGGCCTCGGCGCAGTTACCAGGTGGCCTGAAGGTCCCGAGACCGGGTAAGCCCAAGCCGACGCCGACACCGGCTGAGAAGGCGCGGCCCGCGCCGTCTGGCGAGACACAGCCCGCCGCGCCGACGCAGCCGGGCGCGACAAACGCCGAGGCATCCCCACGTCCGCCGGCGGAAGGCAGCGCGCTAATTAAGACCCTTATCCAGTTCTGGCCTTATACGCTCACCTCCTACCAAGGGGAATATAACAACGTCTGGAGCTGGATACCCACGGTCAGATTCACAACCGATGGGGCCGCGCTGCCGAGCGGCGGGCAATATTACGTCGAGGTCACACAGCCCGGCGGAGCCGCGTGGGTGAAGCTCAAATGCGTCAACACCACGTACGGCGGCCCGACTTTCGAGTGCGGCGACCGTAACGATCTGGAGAAGAGCGGCACCCTTGCGATCGGCCTCTTCCCCTTCGCCATCAAGATGCGCAACCCGCTTGAGGGTACCGAGAAGACGCTCTTCATCGGCAGGGCGAAGGTCGAGAAGGTGCTCACGAGTGGGAACATCCCTACGGCCAGCAAGCAGTTCGTTTACTACGCTAACCAGGACTGGAATTTGCCCATCGGGCAGGTTTACGTCGGAGACGATGGCCACCTGAACGTCAGGTTCTGGATCCGCGGCGAGCCCGATGGCGCCGACAAGGAGGCACATCTGTTCTACCGGGGCGAGGAGGTAGGACTGTTCGAAAAGTATGGAGAGCAATACGGCGGGTCCCGTTGTTCGCCCGACATCGAGTACCGGCCTACGAGGGACGCCGGCCCGGCGGCGCCGCAGGGGGCGAAGTGGGCGCGCCTCAACTGTACCTTCTCAACCGTAGCCGCCAAGCCGAATAGCAACGCCCCGGAATGGCACGTACTCGGCGCGAATCCCGGCGACTACGAGATCAAGGTGCTGCGCAACAAGAGGCTGGCGCGCTCGATCAAGTTCGCCGCCGGGCCCGACGGCAGGATCGTGGATAACCGCATCGCCCCCAACAATGGAATGACGTGGGACAACTTCATCTTCGTGCCCGTTACTATCATCGGCGAGCAGGACGGAACGTGGGACAAGAACGCCTGGAAGACCGAAGCCTTCTACGGTCACCCGCTCACCGGCTTCAACTGGCCGCCGCAGTAAGCGCCGGCCTCCGAAAGACGAGACAAGATCTACTGCGCACTTTCTCAAGACACAGGGAGCACCAAGATGAAAAAGCAACTAGTTGTGGTAGCCGTCCTTTTCACCCTCAGCGCTTTCGGCCCGCACCCCGCCTCGGCACAGTTGCCCGGCAGACTGAAGATTCCGAAGGTGAATAAGCCGAAGCCGAACTCAACTCCAGCCGAGACGACGCAGCCCGCAGCGACGCCGAATGAGCCGCGGCCCGCCGCTGAGCCGCAACCGGCGGCTGCAACTCCCGGACAACCGCAGCAGGCGGTCGCCGGGTCGGGCGCGCTCGCCGTCTTGAAACACCTGGTCACGGTGAATACCAGAACGGTCACGTCCTACAAGGGCGACGGCAGCACCTACAGCTGGACGCCCGTCGTCACGTTCGACACCAACGGCAACATCCCGAGCGGCGCCCAATACTACGCGGTGGTATCGCTGCCCGGCGGAGCGCCGTGGGTCGAGATGGACTGCACATGGGTTAGTGGTAACTATAAGAGCTATTACCAGTGCGGCGGCCCGAACGTCCCCGAGGAGAAGGGCACGACGGCGACGGGCGTCTTCCCCTTCGCCATCAAGATGCGGAACGAGCTGAAGGGCATCGACCAGACGCTCTTCACCGGCAAGGTCAAGATCGAAAAGGCGCCTGACGAAAACGGCACGCCCGCCGAGCGCGCCAAAAAATCCTTCTTCTTCCCTAACATGGATTGGGCCCTTCCCATCGGCTACGTCTACTACAGTCCCGCGGACAACCACCTCTACACGGCGTTCTGGGTGCGCGGGAGTACCTATAAGGTAGAGCCGCACCTGTTCTATCAGGGTAAGGAGATAGGCTTAGAGGGAAAGCCGAGCTGTAATGACAGGATGGAAGTCGGGGACGCGTACATCCGCACGGTTAAGCCCGCTCCCCTCTGGAAGCTCGTCGAGTGCGAGATGAGGTCCGACGCTATGGTCAAGGACAAGGGTGAGCAGTTCGCCATCCCGATCCACTACCTGATGTCGAACCCCGGCGCGTACGAAATCAAGGTGCTATGGAATGACGAATTGTCGCGCTCGATCAAGTTCACGGTCGGCGCGGGCGGCGATTTCGCCGGCGGCGTCCCGCTGCTCTACAGGGTGCGGGACAGAGACGGGGATCGAGAGTCCGGCGTCATCGTGCCCGTCGCCATCCTCGACGCGCAGGACGGGCCGTGGAACAAGGCGGCGTGGAAGACCGACGCCTTCTACGGCAACCCGCCGCCGGGCTTCACCGGGCCGCAGTAAAACAACGGGTGCCGCCCTAAATTCTAACGATGGGACCCACGTCTGCGCCGGTCGAGCACACGCTGTGCCCCTCGGTGTGAGGATCTCCAATTAACGAAGAGGCCGCTCAGTTTGAGCGGCCTCTTCATTTGACCGAACGATTCGAACCCCAATGGAGCGGCGGTCGCTGTGGGAAATTCAAAAGTTCGTACCTTGCTACGCGCAGGACGCCAGCGTTGTCACCGGCGCTTGGCAGTTGCGCGCCAATTGGGGAAAGAACTCAACGCTGGAATTGATCTTAAAAACCGTATCCAGGCGCGTGAGTTCGAGTACTCTGCCGACCCACTTGGTTACGTTCATTAATTCAAGGCGGATTCCCTTTGACTCAGTTTGCTGGCGCAGATCCAACATGACACCCAGGCCGCCGGCATCGACAGTGGTAACCCGAGCTAAATCCAATATGATGGCCCTGACGTCAGACGCTGAACCCACCGCAGTCCGCAGAATCTCGGTTTCCCCATTCACAATTCGCCCCTGCAGGCTCAGCACAGTGACATTCCCTAAGTTTTTGGCGTGTACCTTTAACATAACGATCTCCCTTGAACTCAGTTAACGCGAACGCACTCGTCCGGTTGCATTTTTATTGCGCCTCTACCAATAAAGACGCCGGAGACCGAAATTTGTTAACGATTATTCAAAATTCTGTATTCGTGAGAATGAAACGCAAGCTGAAGCTTGAACTCTATACACCTGGAACCGGCATGTTGAGCGTCGGTGCCAGGAAGTGTTGAGCGTCCAGACTTCAGCTAGCGTCGTTAACGGACTATGGAGTTGTCCCCTACTTGAACCAGATTGTGTCAGCCAGCCATTGGCCGTCGGTTTCGATCAGGGTGGTGAGGGTGCGACCGTTCTTCATTTTGATCTTGGCGGTCTTCTGGCCATCGGCCTCGCCCATCTCGGCGGACGCATAGAGATCGTCAATGGTGTAGTTGGCAGCCTGGGCTTTTCCTTTGTCAACCAGCTCCTGGGTTATGCGATCACGCAACCGCGGCGTCATACACGTTTTCAGCTTCTCCGCATCGCCCGCCTTAACCAACTCGAACTGGTAGGCGATCGAACTTTTCGGATCCTTGAGCGAGCCTCCGGTGGCGCTGGTTGTCGCCCTGGCTGGGGCGCTCGCTGGTGTGTTCGTCGATGTGTTGGTTGCGGTGTTGGTTGATGGAGCGGCACAAGCCGCCAACAAACTTCCCACTGCGAACATCGCAAACGATAGTGTCAAACGTTTCATCATTCTCTTCTCCTGAGTAGTTAATTGTAGAGCTTAGGAATCGCCGGACTTTGCGCGGCTACGCGGAAAGTCAGATCAAAACCGGCAGACTGTTTTGAAGCCGAGGGAGTATAAGGGCGGAAGTTTGATTGGGCAAACAGTAAATAGGATGAAGTTGCCCGCGCGCTGGAACAGGGTAGTTGAAATGCCCTGATGCCTAGCGCATCGCATTCACCCTCAACGCCTGATCAATCGCCTGGGTCAATCTTTCTGCGCTGTGTCCGGAGCCATACCCGACCCAATGGTTGACGACATGTCCGTCAGTGTCGATCACCAATGTCTGAGGGATCGCGTTCCTGCCGTTCATTAATGTGCGGGCTGTCTCGCGGTCGGCCCAACCAATACGGAAACTGAAATTGACATCGCGCACGAACTTTTTCACTCGCTGTGAAGCGGTACCCGGATCTTCCGTAGTCAATCCAATGAACTCCACTTCACGTCCGGCATACGCCTTCCGCACTTTCTCGTATTCAGGAACTTCGCGACGGCACGGACCGCACCAGGAGGCCCACATATTTATCACCAGGACTTTGCCGCGAAAGTCAGCGAACCGGAAAGTTCCCCCTTCCAGCATTTCAATCTGCCGTTCGCGCAGGCTCTCTGGCAGGGAAATCAACGCCGCAGGCGCAGCCGCAGCTGGTCGCGGTTGAATCTCAGGCTCCGGGTTGACCGGTGGTTGCACGGGCGCCGTTAGGGTTGGGAGCCTGGGAATGTCGACTCGTCTTCCTGACTGAGCCGCCACAGCCTGCGCTGCGGCCGCAATGATGAGGAGGGTTAGGATTAGTTTATGCATAACAATCGTCGACATTGTATTCGATCTCTGCTGTGCGAGTGTAGCCATAGCTCGCGAAGGTAGGGCCCTAGTTTTAGTTTCTTTTTCTATTTCCTCTCCCTCTGGGAGGGGTTAGGGGAGGGCTTGTGACGAGACAAGCCAAACTGTTCCCAACGCGCGGCCTCGATGGCCGCGCGTCATTCTGATAGTCGCAGCCAGACAATAATCCTGCGGAGTAGATGTTACCGCGGCAATAATTCCTTTGTCGCAGATAAGCATGAAGCGGGGGCGCGCGGCCATCGAGGCCGCGCGTTTTCCCGGTGATGAAGAAACGCGCCAAGCCCTCCCCCTAACCCCTCCCAAAGGGCGGGGAATAGGAAGATCAAGAAACTAAATCAGGGCACCACCCGGGCGAAAGCAACATCGGCCTGGCAAAAAACTGGCTGAAGGTGGTCACAACTGGATTGCCTTGCATAAAAAGGCGCTACATCAGTCAGGTGATTCGCCAAAGGTGGCGGCCCTGAGGCATTATACTGCGTGCTTCCCGACGCATCCTGGCCCGAATATTTTTTCTGCAACAGATGAACATTATTCGATTAATCATTGCGGGCGCGATGATCACATTGGCGTGTCTGGCGCCGGCAACCGCCAAAACGTGGCGTGGGATTGTTCCTTTACGTGCAAACCGGACGATGGTCGAGGGTCTCCTTGGTCCGCCCCAATCCGGAACCCGGCACGTTTACGTCACCCCTACTGAAACCGTTCTGGTCACCTACGCCGATCGACCGTGCGCCGGAGGTTGGCAGGTCCCAATCGATACCGTAATCAGCGTCTCGGTCTCTCCGAAGAGTCCGCTAAAACTATCGGAGGTGCAGCTGGAAGAAACCAAATACGAAAAGCGCAGGGACAATCATCTGGAGAGCATCTACTACTATGTTAACCAGAACGAGGGAATCAACTGGACCGTTGACGTCGCACAAGGAATTGTAACGAACGTGGAGTACTACCCGTCAGCCAGCGACGCTAGTCTCAAATGCTCATCAACACTTCCCGGCTCAAAGCCAGCGACAAAACCCCGAGCCCCTTCCACTCGGACAACCCGAAAGAGTAAACCCGCACCGACACGCGCGCAGTTCGCGTGTCCCATGCATCCCGACGTGATTTCCTCAAAGCGTGGCTTTTGCCCTCGCTGCCGAATGAGACTGGTGAGGATCGCAACAACCGCGCCGGAGCCGGCGCCGAGCGGCAGCGCTACGAGTTGGAGCGGACTCTCGACGCGTGAGCGCGTGCAGGAGATGGAGCGGCTTGCTCCCTCTTACGAGTATATTTGCCCGATGCATCCGGCCGTACACGAAGGCCAACCGGGGTTATGTCCGATCTGTGGAATGCCACTCACGAAAGTGGACCCCGCGGTGCGCGGTGAGTATGGATTTCTCGTGACAGCGGATCCTCCAAAACCTCGGCCCGGTCAAAATGTCGGACTACAGCTAACAATATCTAATCCTCACTCGGGAGAACGGGCGAAGGAATACGTTGTTACTCACGAGAAACTTCTGCATTTGTTCATCGTCAGCCAGGACCTCTCGGAGTATCAGCACCTTCATCCCCAACTGCTTCCTGATGGCACGTTCTCCATCGAGACGGTTCTGCCAAAAGCGGGCTTGTATAAACTGCATGCGGATTTCTTTCCGATGGGAGGGATGCCGCAAATAATTCACCGGGAACTAATGACGGCAGGTCACGCGCCGCGACGTGGACCACGTTTACCAAGGCTGACTCCGGACGCGACGGTCGTCAAAAATCTGGATGGCATGAGCGTAACTCTTGAACTGGGCGGGCCCTTAGTAGCCGGCACGTTGGTTCCGCTGACTTATCAGTTGGCTGACGCTAAAACTGGCGCGCCTGTGCGCGACCTCGAACCATATTTGGGGGCTTGGGGTCACACGCTGATCCTGAATACAGATCAGTCCGAGTACCTTCATACACACCCTTCAGAAATGTTGCCCAGCGGCGCGAACACGGCAAGCTTGCGTGGTGGGCCGAAGGTGGAGTTCAAGGCAATGTTTCCATCTGCCGGGGACTATCGCATCTGGACTCAGTTTCAACGTGGCGGGAAGGTCACCACGGTTTCGTTCACAGTTAGGGTTAAGTAGCACCGCTTGTCTTGCCCCTCGCGCTGCCCTATTGCGTGGGAGAGCCTAAAAGTGCGGCTTCACCCTTGTGGCTCGATAACACTTCGCGCAACTTGCGGCCGAAGTCTACTGCCGTAAAGGGCTTTTGCAGGAAAGCGGTTTCCTCCCGCAGCACTCCATGGCGAACGATGGCATCATCGGTATAGCCGGACATGTAGAGCGTGTGCATCTCCGGCCGCGTCTGTGCAAGGATTCCGGCGAGTTCCGGCCCGCCCATATTGGGCATGACCACGTCGGTCACCAGCAAATCGATCACGCCGTCGTGTTGGCGCGAGACCTCCAACGCCTCGTCTCCGTTACTGGCGCGCAGCACCCGGTAGCCATTCATGGTTAGAATTTCTTTGGCGATTTCCCTTACCGACTCTTCGTCCTCTACCAGCAGGACCGTCTCCGTGCCGCGATAGTCAGAAGAAGCGAGATCGGCGGTTGCGACGTCAGCATCCTGGTCGACGCATGGCAGGTAGATCTTGAAGGTAGTTCCCCGCCCTGGTTCGCTATAAACCCAGACACTGCCGCCGGACTGCTTGACGATGCCATAGACGGTTGAGAGGCCCAGTCCCGTGCCTTTATCCTTCTCCTTGGTGGTAAAGAACGGTTCAAAAATTCTCGCTTTCAAGGCTGCGTCCATCCCAAGCCCCGTATCACTCACTGCCAGCATCACGTATGGCCCCGGTTCAATTGAGCGGTGCGTCTGCACGTAAAGCCGGTCGATCAGGATATTCGCCGTTTCAATGGTCAGCTTACCTCCGGCCGGCATCGCGTCCCGGGCATTGACCACCAGATTCAACAACACCTGCTCTATCTGGCCCGGATCGGCCTTCACTACCCCGAGCGCAGGATCCAGTATGGTTGTCATTTCAAGGTGTTCGCCGATCAGTCGTTTCAACATCGTGTCCATATCGCCAACGACTGTGTTCAGATCCAGGAGTTTGGGTTGCAGGACCTGCCGACGGCTGAAGGCCAGGAGTTGTCTGGTCAAACCGGCGGCTCGATGGCCCGCTTTGCTGATCTGTTCGACCTTACGCTGCGAATCTTTGCTCAAGTCGGTGCCGGAGCGCACCAGCAACAAATCGGAATAACCAATGATCACTGCCAGCAGGTTATTGAAATCGTGCGCCACGCCACCTGCCAACTGCCCGACGGCATCCATCTTCTGCGATTGGCGCAGTTGCTCTTCGCTTTCATGCAAAGCCTCTTCGGCCTGCTTTCGCTCCACAATGTTGCGGGAATTTATGACGATCCCGGAAATGTTAGGGTCGTCGAGAAGGTTAGTCATGACCGCTTCCACGTCGATGTATTGGCCATCCTTATGCATCAGGCGCAGCTCCAATCGGGCGCGCATCCCGGACTTCTCGCAAACGGTTCTGATGGTTGCGCGTGCCGCGGCAAGATCACCAGGATGAACAAACTCGCCCAGGTTCTTTCCCAATAATTCGGCCATGTTGTAGCCGAAGACACGTTCAACTGATGGGCTCTCGTAGAGGACCTTCCCTTTGGGCTCAATAATGGAAATCACATCGGAGGACTCTTCCACCAGCGAGACGAAGCGCGCCTCGGTAGCCTGAGTTGCCCTCTCGGCCAACAAGCGCGAGTTTTCCCGCAAAGCAATGACTTGGCGCATAACTACAAGCCCGGTAATCACAAAGGCGCCCATGATTAGCCACGTAATCTGATCGTCGTGTTTTTGATCTTTGTAAGCGACGACAAACAATAGACCGTACGCCAACCCAACTGCTAGATAGGGTAACCACGGAAAGGCCAGGTGCTTGTCTGTGACGCCGGCATTTGGAACTTGCGGGCGCTTCGCACTCCACCATTGACAGTGTGCGCTCAGACCCATCAGGAAAAAGCTGAGGATATAAAAGCAGTCGGGCCAGTTGCCTCCTTCGTAGGTCCCTTGCAGCGTTTGATATGAGTAGCCAAAATCGGCGACGGCATCAAACAGAACGGCTAACATGAGGATGCGCAGCACTCCTCTCATCCTGACGTCGATACCGCGCAGGAACAAAGCCACCACCCCAAATAACAAGACCGTATTGCCTACCGGGTAGGCCACCGCCACGACGGTTTCCAGAATGCTGGTATCTTCCGCGAGCGCGATGGGTCGCAGAATCACATGCCAGATCACCATTGAAGCGCCAACCATTGCCGTCCCCGCATCAAGCCCGAGCGTCAAACGCGATCTGGCGGAGTGCGCTACCGGAAACGTTAACAATCCAGCCAGGGCGATGGGGTAGTAAGCAAGGTAGATGGGATCAGCCCACGTTAGCGCCAGGTCCTGGCCGACGCAGATTTCGTAGTAGAACCAAATCAAATTAGCCGCACAATAAAAACCGAACGAGATTGCCAGAATGGTCCAGGCGCGACGCGTCCGCGCATCGAGACTCGGCTGGCGCGAGGCGCGAAAGGCGAGAATTGTCATCCCCAGGCTGGCGATTGGTTGGACGATGTCGGTTACCAGCGTCTTGTGTTCCGCGCTGTCGCCACCGAACAACAACCAGAGCAGATATGAAATCGTCAACAGGGCCAATCCGCTCATCAGGATTCCGCCCCAGTCACGTAGCCAGGCCCCCGGAAAATGAAGCCCGCCTAATTCGATTGCAGTTGGTTGGAAGTTTCTCATGGGTGAGGCCTGGTCGTTTCCATCTGTCCGGGAAAGCGGTAATTCCGCGGGCTACTAAAAGGTGAAGCCATAATATGCCCCCAGCGCATTGTTGCCGCGACCATGGTTGCCCACGTTGTAGCCAAGGTAGAGAGCGTTTTTCGGCGTAAGCGTAATGCCGACACCAGCTGCCAGGTATCCCAGGTCATTCCTTCCGCTGGTCCAGTCTGTAATGAATGTGAGGCGACTGTTTACTGGCTGCTCGTAACCCACGAGTGATCCGTATTTGCTGGTGCCCGGCTCAGCACTGGCCACCAGCAGATATGCACCACCAGTTAGGCGTGGACCAAAGCTCCCGGCAAATTTCTTGCTACCGACGGCATATAAGAAGCCGCTGGTGCTGCCGGCGCTTCGGTGAGTTAAAGGCAGTGAAACAAGAACACCTGCAGCGGCGGACAGTCCCTTTCCTTCATCGTTGTAAAACTGCCACTTGAAATTTGGCTCGACGACGATCGGCTCGGGTGACTCGCTGCTGCGGGTGTAATAGACGTTCATTCCAATCTCAGTTCGCCGGTGTAACCCGTACACCACGCGGCCGCCATAGAGCTGGTAACCATCCTTTTGGTAAGGCGCGAGGTGGCTGACGAAATCGCCCTCGACATAGATCCGCTTTGGGGAAACAACATCTGTCGATGGAGTGTTAAAGACCGTGGATTGTCCCTGCGCAATTTCGCCGGAGATCAAGAGGGCCAGCCATAAGGTGAGGGCGTGCCCAAGGTATCGTCTGGTGATCATCATTGTTTCCTTTGCAGAAGGAGAGTTTTTGGCCGCTGACCCCGACGCGTCGCTGAGCGAAAATGGTCTGCGGCTAATAGCCACATCAACGCGAGGACGCCAAGGCAGATCGCCACATGGCGGAGTCATGCCCCCTGTTTCAGCGGCCCACCAGGTGGTCAATGGCATTTTCTATGCCTTGAGAAAGTAGGGCTGGAGACTCTGAACGTCGCTCTGGAAAACGGCTGAAATAGTCCAACCCTGCGTCGGTGGGCTACTATCAGTCTTCCCGGCTAACAGAGTGACAAGCTATTCTTTGGGAACCCACTTCGCGTAGTCTGCGATGATTGAAGCTAACGCCATTGATGAGGCCGCCGGCATCGCCAGCCAAATTCCGTTGGCCGGCATGGGCACAGTGGAAGTCCGTCCGGCGCGGTGAGAGCGGATGAAGGGCAAACAGAAACGCAAGCAAAAGGAGCCAACCCGATGAACACTATCAAATCGCTGACCTCAGAGTTTGAGCACGAAGCGCAAACCACGCGCAAGCACCTGGAAAGGCTTTCGGACAACAAGTTCGCGTGGCAGCCTCACAAGAAGTCTTTTACCTTGCAAGGGCTGGCCTCGCACATCGTGGAGTGCCTCAGTTGGACGGATGCGATATTCAACAGTGACGAATTCAACTTTGACCCTGCCACCTACAAGCCCTACCAGGCAGCGTCCGTGGCTGATATGCTCAAGGCTTTTGACGAGCACGTTGCCAGCGGCAAACAAGCGCTGGCGGGCGCCGACGAAGCGGCCTTGATGAAACCCTGGAGCTTGAAAATCATGGGCAACTCGCAGTTCGAAAAACCCAAAGCGGAGGTATTACGAGATTTTGTTTTGAGCCACATCATTCATCACCGCGGCCAGTTATCGGTTTATGAGCGACTGCTCGAAATCCCGGTGCCCGGATCCTACGGCCCGTCCGCAGATGAGCCACCCCCCGGGGTCGATGTAAGCAAATGTGATTCGTATTAGTCCGTGAGGTCGTCTGATTTCGTGCCCCGTGTGACAATTCCCGCCACACGATTCGAAAACCTTACGAAATGAATTCTTGAGCAAAGCCGATCCATCTCTCGACCGGATCATGTAATTGTCACAACTAATGAGGTAGGACGATGAACATTCTAAAAGCCATCGGAGCCATCCTGGCGGGCATGGTCTTTATTGTTGTCACCCACACCGCGACAGATTTCGTGCTGGAGGCGCTGGGTATTTTTCCGCCACCGCAACAGGGGTTGCACATAACGTGGATGGCAGTTTTAGCGACTGTCTATCGCACGCTTTTTACGGTAGCCGGCGGGTACGTCACTGCTGCGCTGGCGCCACCACCACGAATGCGATATGTATCGATTCTTGGATTACTGGGCCTGGTAATGGGCACTGTGGGCGCGATCATAACGATTCCCATGAAGCTTGGACCAACCTGGTATCCGATCGCGCTGGCGGTGCTGGCCCTGCCTTCGGTGTGGCTGGGCGGAAAAATGAAAACCAAATGAAGAGGAAACATGATGCAAAAGATAACGCCATTTTTATGGTTCGATGACCAGGCCGAAGAGGCCGCGAACTTTTACGTATCGATTTTCAAGAATTCCCGCATGGGTGCGATTGCCCGTTATGACGAAGAGGCTGCGGCAGCTTCCGGCAGGCCAGCCGGCTCGGTCATGGTGGTTGATTTCGTCATCGAGGGACAGGAATTCGCGGCGCTAAACGGAGGGCCGAACTTCAAGTTCACAGAAGCCGTGTCGTTCGTGGTGAACTGCGAAACTCAGGAAGAAGTGGACGACTTTTGGACGAAGCTGACCGCAGACGGCGGCCAGGAATCGCAATGCGGCTGGCTTAAAGACAAGTTTGGTTTGTCCTGGCAGATCACCCCGACTGTGCTGACCCGAATGATAAAGGATAAAGATCCTGCCAAATCAAAACGAGTCATGCACGCCATGATGCAAATGAAAAAACTCGACATTGCGACATTGCAGCGAGCGTACGACGGGAAATAGGAAGTAGAGGGCTGCCAGCCAACTGATCTGCACAATCGGGGAGATTCTGAACCAAATAACTAGAGGAGACAGAGATGCGATTCATGGTTATTGTAAAAGCAAGCAAAGATTCCGAGGCCGGCGTGATGCCCACCGAAAAAATGCTGACCGAAATGGGAAAGTTTAATGAAGAGCTGGTGAAAGCCGGAGTAATGCTCGCCGGCGAAGGATTGCAACCCAGCTCAAAAGGCGTCCGCGTCAAGTTTTCGGGCGGCAACCGGATAGTGACTGACGGGCCATTTGCCGAAACGAGGGAGTTGATCGCCGGATACTGGTTGTGGCAAGTCAAGTCCAAAGACGAAGCCATCGAATGGTTGAAACGCGCGCCCTTCGATGATGATACTGAGTTAGAACTTCGCCAGGTCTTCGAGGCCGAAGATTTCGGGGCTGAGTTCACCCCGGAGGCCCGCGCACAGGAAGAGCGTTTGCGCGCAGAGATTGAGGCGAAGCAGAAATAACGGAACTAAAGCGGCAAGCTAAAGCTCGAACTCTATGCGCCTGCGAACCAGGATTGAGCGACGATAAGACAGGCGTATAGAGTACAAACTTTAGTTTGCTCAGTTTCCCGTTAAGAACCGACAAAGGAGAGCAATCATGCAAGTGACTCCATATCTTTTATTCAATGGCCGGTGCGCGGAAGCGTTTAAGTTTTACGAGAGGATTCTGGGAGGACACATCGAAGGGATGACGGCCCACACGGGATCTCCGGCAGAGGGTCAGGTGCCCGCCGAATGGCGCGAGAAGATCCTTCACGCGCGCATGACCATCGGCGACACCGTGTTGCTGGCTTCTGACGCACCGCCGGGGCATTACGAAAAACCCGCCGGCTTCTCGGTTTCCATCCAGCTCAAGGATCCTGAAGAGGCGGAACGAATCTTCCACGCCCTCGCGGAAAATGGTACCGTTCGCATGCCAATTCAGGAGACTTTCTGGTCACCGCGCTTCGGGATGCTGGTTGACGAATTCGACATCCCGTGGATGATTAACTGCCTGCGGGAACACTAGAATCGTTTGTCCCGGCTGCGCGAGTGCTTGGCGCAGCTTCAGCCGGTAATTCCTTTCGGAAACTCGCGGCTGATTGCCATCCTAAATTAAGCTTTGTCATCAGCCTGAGGAGTCTCAACCATGAACATTGCCTTGTGGATTATTCAAGTATTGTTGGCGTTACTTTTTATCTTCTCGGGCGGAATGAAGTTGGTCATCTCGCCGGAGGTCATGCAGAAGATGGGCTCGCCGAATCAGATACCGCTGCCGGGACTGCTGGTGCAATTTGTCGGAGTCTGCGAATTGTTGGGCGGACTGGGACTGATTTTGCCTGGACTCTTTCGCATCAAAACCGGCCTGACGCCACTGGCTGCTCTCGGCCTGGTGCTGGTTATGATCGGTGCGGTAGGGCTGACGATCGCTGGCGATGGGGTTAAAGCGGCGGTAGTACCGTTCGTTGTTTGCCTGCTGGCCGCCTTCGTGGCCTACGGTCGTTGGCGTCTGTCGCCGCTGCGCGGGAAGTCTTAACCCCGCTCCGATAGCATCGGCATTCTCGCTTGCAGTTTTGAACCAGAGTCCGATTTGTGTACTCAGATGTCAATGGAGAATTAGATAGTTATGTGTCGAAACATTAAGACCCTGCACAATTTTAAGCCACCGGCGACGGACGAAGAGATCCGAGCGTCATCGCTGCAATTTGTGCGCAAGCTCAGTGGCTTTACCCGGCCCTCGAAGGCCAACGAGGTCGCCTTCACGCGCGCGGTCGAGGAGGTTACCAAGGCCGCGCACGAACTGCTGCAATCACTGGTCACGAACGCGCCCCCAAGAGATCGCGATGTTGAAGCGTCAAAGGCGCGGACCCGGACCGCGAGCCGCTTTCCCTCTGCGGAAGCGCCCATGTCGAGCTGAGCATCTGGGAACTCAAATCACCCTAGCGAAACGCGCTGTCATCCGCCGAAGGTCCATACAGGGCCGGGACTTTCGCACCCATCAGACGCAGGTAAACGGTCATCTGCCCGCGGTGATGTGCCCAATGGTTGATGGTGTCCTGGATCATCACATAGCGCGGCGCCTCCATGACCACTTTACCCCGCGCCAGCAACTGCCAGCTTGTCTCCAGATGCTCGTCCGTGGTCGCTGCGAAGGCAGCTCGGGCGCCGGCCGCGGCCTTGTCGAGGGCCTCCACCAACTCAGCCCTCGTGTCCAACCGCTTCTGTTCCATCTTTCCGCCATCGGCGGGAGCAACATCCAAATTGTCCTGGGTGATTTGCATGCCAATCCACATGGGAATCGTCGCCACCATATTCGCCAGGTATCCGAAGATCATGGACTTCTCATGCGGCTTCCAATCGTATTTGCCCTCCGGCGCCTCTTCTAAAGCAAAGCGCGAACGCTCCACCTCCCGATCCATTTCCGCCAACAGAAACTCAGTCAGTTTCATGCTTCCCTCCTCTGATTTTTTAGCATCTTAACGCGAGGACTCTCTGAGGTGAAGCAACGACCGGGCATAATCCTTCAAGCTCCTCACTGGGAGCGCGGGCGTCCCGCCCGCATTGCTTACCCACACGCACTCTGGTTAGATCACTCGCCCTCGGGCGAGACGCCCGAGGTCCCAGTGAAGAGCTTGAGTGTTTTGTAGTAAGGTCGCAAGAAAGTAGCGCAACGGCGGCTCGCATAGTTATAACGGAGTCCTTGCAACATGATTGTTCACCTGATTGATGGCACCTACGAACTGTTCCGGCACTTCTACGGCCTCCGGCGTTTCAAAAAAACTGATCCACCGTATGGGGCTGTCGTCGGGGTGCTGCGCACAGTGACCCAGATGATCGAAGATGGAGCGACGCACGTTGGCGTGGCCACCGATCATGTGATCGAGTCTTTCCGCAACGGGCTCTGGCCGACCTACAAGAATGGCCAGGGGATTGAGCCGGTCCTGCGGGCGCAGTTCGTTCCCCTGGAAGAAGCATTGGCCGCGATGGGTGTCGCAGTTTGGCCGATGGTGGAACTGGAAGCGGACGACGCCCTGGCATCGGCGGCGCACCTGGCAGCGCAGGACAAGCGTGCGGAAAAAATTTGCATCTGGACCCCTGACAAAGATCTGGCCCAGTGCGTCAGTGGCGACCGAGTGGTGCAGGCAGACCGTCGCCGGAACGAAATTCGCGATGCAGACGGTGTGCTCGCGAAGTTTGGCGTAACGCCGGCGCGCATTCCTGATTACCTCGCCCTGGTCGGTGACGCAGCCGACGGCTATCCCGGAATTCCGGGCTTCGGCGCGAAGACGGCGGCGCGGGTGATTAACCGTTATGGCGCGCTCGAAGACTTTCCCGCCGAAGTTCTTAACGCGGAAAATCGCCGCAGCGCGTTGCTCTTCAAAGACCTGGCGACACTCAGAACCAATGCCCCGCTGTTTAGTAATGTTGAGGAATTAAGGTGGAGAGGAGCGACGGCGTCATTTCCCTCGCTGGCAGAGAAGATGGGCGACGCGCGCCTGGCTGCCCGCGTGGTGGCGCTGGAGAAACGCCTGTTAGGCTAAAGGTTTACGGAGGTCGGTTGCTTGTGCCGCGTTTACGCGGCTTGCCCGACGGGTTGTTAGACCGGCCGTTGTAGGGCCGGTTCACGCCGGCATCTGGACTGCGAGCCCGCTTCAGCGGGCTTCCATCGCGAGGCTTCAGCCAGAAGCTAAAGCCGCCGATGTAAGCGCGCTCAAGCGCGCTTCTCGCATCACAACATACAAAGACCAGCGCTAGAAGCGCTGGCCTAATAACCCTCCGGGCAAGCCGCTGAAGCGGGCTTCCTCGACAACGAAATCTCGTCCATCTCGAGGGTAATCGCTATCGATAATCGTAGGTCGAGCTTTTCTTTTGTTCCCACTCAACCCGGTCGATGTTTTCAGGATCGGCCGCCAGGATCTGGTCGCTCAGAGCGTTCGTGCTGACGGTGGTGTTCAGGTTGACCAGATAAACGATCTTACCCAACGGCTCCTCAGCATCCTCACGATCGAGTTGGCGAAGCTCAATGCCAAACTTGTGGCCTGCGAATATTCGCTTGAGCACCTCGTTCGTTTCCTCAACCTTCCGAGTGGCCACGCATAGCTCCATGGAACGAAATATCTGCCCTTCCTCGAAACGCTCCAGAATCCAGAGTGTGAACAGTACGAACAGCGTTAGGATGACCGCCATATCCAGGCGGCCCACGCCGCATGCCAATCCCACGCCCAGGCAGATTAGCAGCACCGTAGTTTCTTTTGGATCGCGAATGTTGGTCCGGAAACGGACCAGCGACGCAGCAGCAAAGATTCCAAAGGCGCGCGCCGCACTGTCCCCGACGATGAGCATCATGGCCGCGGCCACCACTGCCAGCAGAATTTGCGTCTGCGCCACATAAGGGTTGCGTTTGGTGAGGGAGAGTCCGCGACGCCAGCGAAAGGCCAGGAGAGCGGCGAGCAGCGCGGCCACTACGAACCGCAGCAACAGGTGGGCCGCGACTTCACCCCAAGTGCCTATCTGAACATGCGGTTCAGCAGCGACATTCGCTCCGGTCAATACATCGATTACGGTCCGCGATTCACGAGGCGATGCCGATGGCACAGCCGGTGCTGTTTGGCTGGTCGCCGACGGCCGCTCAGCTGCGACCGTTCCTGGTGGCGCCGGAGATTGATTTAACAGGAAATAGACCAGGAGCCCACTCGCCAACAGGACAGCGGCGAACACCGCCAGCAGCCGGACGATCGGTTTGTTCATGAGATCACCTCTGAGTTTGGACTGTGACCCTCAACTGGCATGTGATTCAGCAATCAGTTAGAGCAGCGCGCGTCAATGATCAGCTTTGCCTTGCGCTGGAACTCTGCGGTCCAGGCCTCGGCCGGCTGGTCGCGTTCAGCGTTGCGCGATGCCTGAAATACCTTTGTGATTAGGCCATTTGAACTTTCGCCATCCAGCAACCGCTGCAGGCCATTCGCCAAAAGCAGGCGTCCCTCTTCGCTGACATTCGCATCGCCGACGCTCTTGGCCGTAGCGCTGCATTTGCCCCCGCTAACTTTGATTGGCTCCCGCTCTTTCCACTTTGCCAGGCGCGCCTTGCCCTCACTGGCAGAGGAGTATCCAAACGTGGAGCCCATATCGCTCACGTAATACACGGCCTGTCCCGGCTTGCAGATGCGGGTCCCGTCGGGGTTCTTCTTTGAATCCAGACAGGCGTACTTGTGATTGTCGGCCTTCGTGTCGCCATGATCGATAAAGCCGAGCCAGAGTTTGAAGGCGTCGATTTCAGCCCGCGGGGTTCCGCCCTTTCTGAGCTTTTCGAGAGAGTCTTCCAGCGCACCGGTGTCTTTATTGTTGCATTTGACATCGATTCCCCTGCCCAGCGGCAACTCGATGCCCGCCGCCGGTTGACGGGCCAAAAAGGGCGCGCCCTGAAAACTCTTGTTCAGACTCTTTTCGCAGTCAGGGCAGGTCACATCGGCGACCCATTCATCATCCGCAAAGAAACCGAGCGCTTGGGAAAAGCGCGAAGAAAGAAACTCGCCATAGATTTCACCGTTCCGCTTCTCTGGCGTCTGCCCTTTAAAGTGAGGCTTCACCTTGTAACGTATCAGCTCGCCGTCTTCGTCAACGGTTCCCGGGACCGAGCAATAAAATTTTGGCGTGGTACCCGAACCTTGTTCCGGTTTCTTGTTAGCGACACAGTTAATTGGAGCAGCCAGGCCGTTAGCGTCAACCGCAGGCGCGCCCGCGCGTGGGCCCACGGTCGGGTTGTAGCCGAGCACAGGATCGTAACCTGGATCCGGTTCTTGCCAGACCTTGGCGCTGCGCTCTGCCGTCGCGCGCGCCTCCGCCGTGAAGCAGATCTTTTGGGCCGCGGCGGTCAGCGCCGCGGACAGGAACAACAGAGCGAGCATGAAAGCCCGCGATGATTTACGAAACATGACCAACCCCTTTCTGGATCCCCGTTTAACTCTCAAGCAGTAGCCCGCGAGTAAACACATTTGCTATTTCCCACTCCGCTTCGCGGAGAGGCGTTATGGGAGAGGAAGGCAGCACGCCAACCGCACCGTCGATCCCTCACAAGTTATGAGGGAGAAGCCTCAACTGGGCTTTGCACAATAAGTACCCTGCCAATCAAAAGGCAACCCGACCATCTCCAGGACCTGGTTTGATGCGTCTCGCTTCGTGAAATTCGTGCGATTTCGTGAATCGTGTGCTGAAGAATCGGAGCCATACGATTCTCGAAATCACACTAAGCACACTAAAGAACACGAAGTTGGAGTTTTTGTGCAGAGTTCACAAACTCTATCCCCCCAAGCTGATGCCGCCTTCGAAAAATAACTGGCTATTGAATGGCTCTTCTCCCGGCGCCATCGGCACGCGCTCGTAGTCTCCCTCAGAATTCAAGATGCGCGCTTTAACATTGTCTCTCAAATAAGCCGCCAGCACCGTGTCCTTCAAATAGCGCTGCAGATTAACATCCAGGATCGGAGTCACTACCTCGACCCGGCGATCCAGATTTCGCCTCATCCAGTCGGCTGACCCGATGTAAACGTCATCATCCCCGCCGTTGGCGAAGTAAAAGATCCGGCTGTGCTCCAGCAGTTGGCCCACAACGCTCCGCACCCGAATGGTTTCTGATAAACCGGGAACGCCGGGCCGCAGCATGCACGAACCGCGAACAATCAGATCGATTTCCACCCCGGCCAATGACGCCTGGTAAAGCGCATCGATGATTTCCAGGTCCGTGAGACGATTGATCTTGGCGATAATGCGGGCCGGGCGCCCGGCGCGGACGTGCTCTATTTCTCGCTCAATCAGCCCCCGCATTCCGGCACGAAGATTCACCGGCGCGACCATCAGTCGCGTGTGTTTTCGCTGCCGCGAAAAACCGGTGATGAAGTTGAAGAGGTCGGTAGCGTCGTCTCCAATCTCGGCGTTGGCCGTCAGCAATCCCAGGTCGGTATAGATCTTCGAGGTGGTCGGATTGTAATTGCCGGTGGATACATGCACGTAGGTTTGCAGGCCATTCTTCTCGCGGCGAATGACAAGTGCCACCTTCGAATGCGTCTTAAGTTTTACCAGGCCGTAAACCACATGCACCCCGGCCTCCACCAGGCGGTTGGCCCATTCGATGTTGTTCTCTTCGTCAAAGCGCGCCTTGATCTCTACTACAGCGGTCACCTGCTTTCCCCGCTCACTGGCTTCGATCAGCGCCTGGGGTATCGGCGAATTCTTGCCGGTGCGGTACAGGCATATCTTTATCGCCAGCACTTTCGGATCTCTAGCCGCCGCCTTGATGAAATCCGTCACCGTCGAATAGGACGTGTACGGGTGGTGCAGCAGAATGTCATGCTTCCTAATCGCGCCGAAGAAAGTGTTGTTGTCGCTGAGCGATGCCGGGACGGTGGCGCGGATCGGTTTGTCTCTGAGCTCGGGGCGGTCTAACCCATAGAGTTGCATCAAGTCGCCAACCCCCAGAATGCCATCCATGACGTAAACGTCATCAGGCTCAATGCTGAGAGACTCGGTCAGGTAGGTCACCATCTGGGACGGCATACTGGAAAAGACTTCGAGACGCACCGTATTGCCAAACCGCCGTTCGCGCAGAGATTCCTTGATCAACTCCAAAAGGTCGGCTGCCTTGTCGTCTCTGATTTCGACATCGGCGTCGCGCGTCACGCGGAACAGGTGGCTCTTGCTGAGACGCATACTCGGAAAGACTGAATGCAGGTTAGCCTCGATCAGATCTTCCAGCAGCACAAATTTGTCGCCGCCCTCCTCCACCGGAATCAGCCGCGGCACCACGGGCGGCACCTTTATTCTGACGAACCGGGGCAAGCTGCCGAAGGTCACCGGTTCCCCCGGATTGTTCTCAGTCTCCACGGTCAGGCCGATGTTCAAACTCATATTGGCCATGTGCGGAAATGGGTGGGCCGGATCAACTGCCAGCGGTGTCAGAATGCCGAAAACATTGCTCATGAAGTAGCGATGCAGCGCCCTCTTTTCCCGCGCCGAAAGCGATTCGTGCGCCACGATTTCTATGCCCTGGCTGGCCAGCGCGGGCAGGACGCTGTCGCGCAGGCAACGCACTTGCTCAGCAACCATCGGCAGCACGCGCTCTCGGATAACTCGCAATTGCTCAACCGGCGTGAGTTCGCCGGGCATCGGCGGGATGTCTTTGACTTCGAGCATCTCCTTCAAGCCGGAGACGCGCACCATGAAGAATTCATCCAGATTGCTGGTAAAGACTGCGAGGAATTTCAGGCGTTCGAGGACGGGCAGCGACTCGTCGATCGCCTCTTCCAACACGCGGCGGAAGAATTCCAGCTGGCTGAGATCGCGATTGAAGACGGACCACCCCAGGAAGTGCTGCCGTTCGCCGGCCGGGGAAGCCGCGCTCAGGCTGCCCGAATTCTGCTGGAGATCGTTTCCTGACGTTGTCATCCTTGCCTTATCTTTGTAATGCAAACTGCCAGTTGCGATTCATCTTGAATCCACTAACCTGGAACGCAAACCAACAGTCTGGGTTACGGCCGTTCAGTTAGGATCATAAGTCTGCCGCGCCGGCACGCTATGCAATTCACCTGTCTCCACGACCAAGGCCGTCAGCCGGTTGCCGTAAACACATCCGGTATCCAGGCCGATGGCCTTTTTCCCGCGTCGCGGTTCGGACGCTGGCCAATGGCCAAAGAGCACCACCTTTTCGCCTTCATATGATTCGTACCATGGTGGACCATCGCGAGCATCGCGATGCTTTCCCAGAGAGCGCAACTCAGTGAGGTCTTCACTCGACTGGGAGTGCAGTTCCACGCCCGGCCGCAATCCAGCATGAATCACCAGGTGCGTGCCCAAATCGATCATAAAGGGCACTGTGTTGAGGTAAGCAACATAGTGTTCCTTGTCCTGCTTGAGCTCTTTATTTGTGGTCTTCTGGGCATCTTTCAATTTCAACTTTTCGCCGTTCCACTTCCGGCGCAAGGCCAGATCGTGGTTCCCCATCACAGTGGAAAACCGCGGGTCCGTCATGAATAAATCAAGCACTTCACGGTTCTTTGGTCCTTTGGTGATTAGGTCTCCAACGCTGACAACGCGGTCATTGGCGTCAAAGCCTAGCTGCCCCAGCAAATCCATCAACTCATCGTAGCAGCCGTGAATATCTCCCACGACAATTGTGCGCGATCCCATGTTCCACCCTGCTCTTCCAAAACGGCGTGCCGCCGATTGTAATTTCCCCCGGCCGGCTTTCAAAAGGCTAGGCACAAACCTGCCCCGTGGGAAACGGGCTGCAATTAGGGGATGGGGATTACCTTAGGCCGGAAGATTCAGGGCAGTCAAGAGGAGGAGGCTTGCGGTATTAAATGAAGGGTTTATCGCGAACCAAAGAGCGGAGGCAGGCCCCCCTTCCTGACTGCAAGTATTTTCCTGTTGAATCTGAATGCAAGGCTTGCGGTCAGACTCGACGCTGTTTACTGGCAGTCAGGAAGGTGGGCTTGCCCCCGCTCTTTCTGAGCAGAATCCGGGACAGGCAGGAGTCCCTGTCCTACTCCAGGCCGCGGGTGACTTCGGCTCTGCGCGGAGCGTAATTTATTCGGCGTAGTTCGCGGAGGCGGTCATCGCCCAACTTGCCTTCGACTATTTCATAGCCCAGCAGCGCCATCACCCGGCCCTGCACAAAGAGCGGGCGGGCATTCCCGTACCAATCCACACACGAGGCACGGCAAGCATCGTCGGTAGCGCGATCCGCTTGCGCCCCCAACTCTCCCATTTCGTGAAATTCCAGAGAATCATTGCGCAGGAAGATTAACGCTGCCGACGTCTCGAATAAGTGCCGGTAGCCCGGACGGCCGGGAACGCTGATGGGCAGACCCAACGTCCCTGAATTTGGCCCATCAGGCTTATAGAAGAACCCCTGACTGCGCAACTCGCCTTGCGAAGCGCCCTGGCGAACGAACTTGCCCGCAACCTGGGGCGTTTCGTCCAAACGGATCGCTGTAAAGTGCAAATCTTTTCCGTCAGTTCCCACCACTACGGCATCGGAGCCCATCTGCTCGATGCGATCAACTCCGTGGTCGAGGGAAAGCTGGTGAACGTTCCCCTCCACCCAACGCAAGGCGAACACGCTCGCGCGGTTCGTGTTTTGCGGATAGCTCCAGCCGCTGCCCGTGCCGTACAACAAATAGTCGCCCACGAAACGGTTCTGAAACGTGTAGCCATCAGGCCTGATCAGTTTGCGGTAACTTGACGACGGCGCGTTTGTGCTCCCATCGCCGAAACTGTCCAGGGGCACGCGCATCAGCGCGAGGTTTCCGGCTGCGCCTTCAGCGTTCCACATTCCATCCCCGGAGCCGTCGGCCCGAACCAGCACATTTAGATACCTATCTTTACTTTCCAGAAATGAGAACTGATCTATCGGGCTCCCGGAAACACCGAGCGCACCTGGCCCGGAGCCATCCAGTGGAAGGCGATAGACTTGCGAGTTCGTGCGTTGTTGACGCCAGGCCCAGTCACTTACCCAGACGTACACCGATTCCGGCGACACATAAAATACCCGTCCCGGCGGGCCGAGCACGGCCGTAGCCTCGCATTTGAAACCGCCGCCGCTCAGGTCACAGGTAGTCACAGTGTGCAGGGCCAGAGCATTTGATTGAATCTCTCCTTCGCTACGATAGACATGCGTGGCGGCAACTATTCGCTGAAACTCCTCTGGCGTCGCGCCTTTGTGCCATTTGCGCACGGCGGGGAAACTTTCGAACGGCTTATCGAGCGTGGGATTCAAATAGAGCGGCGTGTAGAAGATTAGTTTGTTGCCGATGAGACGGCTGGCGTAGTTGCGCGACGAATAGTAATCGTTGGAGCGCAGGTGATAAGTCGAGCGATAGCTTAGCTGGCCTTCGCGATCGATATTGAACAATCCGACTTCCGTGCCCCCGCGCTGGTAGCTATAACCAATGACGGCGACAGTGTCATCTGACACCAGCATCTCGTCGTACCACGTACCGTTGGGATCTATGTCCGGGCCAAAGGCATCGATCGCTGAAGTTGGCTCCAGCGCACCGGATCCAATCTTTACCGTGAATAAACGCCCGCGGCGCAACACCACCAGGTGATCGCCGTGCAGCTTAACGATTCCGCCTTCATCGACGCCGGCATGTTGGGTGTTGGTGATTGACTCGGCCTCCGCCGGGCTGGCGGCTGGCGCGTTCGCCTCGGACTTGGCGAACCCCAACGAGGTTTGCTGGGTGTCATCGGCAGCGCGGCGTGCCTGTTCCCGCTTCTGCCGTTCACCGAGCTCGCGCAGGTAGGCGGCAAGTTCTGCTTCAGAGCGGAACGCGCGCATTCCTTTCCCCGCCGGAATGTCCCAGCCGGAAGCCTCAACTGGTGGAAAAGCGCTGCTGGTAACCTCTGTGCAGGCCGGGAGTGCAGTGACCGTGAAAGCAGTTGCGATTAGGAAGAAGAGAGTTTTCATGATTGACCTCGCCACTCTAAATTTAGTCCGTTCATGGGAATTGAACGGAGCGAGGCCGGAAAACTTGCGGCGAAATCTGTAGTGGCGGCACTCCGTGGCCGCCCCGTTGGTTTGCCAGGAAAAAAGGGGCGCCCACAGAGAGACGCCCCTACACAACAACGCCCACCGCGATGGGTGGGCGTTGCAGGTTTATTTATTACTTGTCGTCATCGGGCGGAATGACAAATTCCTGCCCCACCTGGATTTTGTCAGGATCCTTCAGCTTGTCGCGATTTGCGTAGAAGATCCGCATGTACTCGTTTGAGTCTCCATAAAACTGCTTGCTGATTTTCGACAGCGTATCTCCAGACTTAACTGTGTAAGTCTCGCCGCCTGTTGTTCCGCCACCGCCGGCCGCTGCGCCCATGGCGCGGCTTTGATCAACGCTGATTTCGGCCGTAATGTCGTCCTGATTCGGATTGACTAGTTTGATCTGGTCCCAGAACTTGTTCTTCGCATCCTCAGATGGTGCTGTCGCTTTGATGTACAGCTTGTTGTCCTGAACATGCAGGTTCTGAAACTGGATGTGTTCCTGGTCGGCCGTGTTGAGAACCGAGGTGTACTTCAGTTTTAGATCATTGAAGCGCTGCTGCGCTCCCTGTTGTTTTTCGGACTCGGAAGCGCCCCGGCCGAACATTTTGTCAAATAGACCCATAAAACTCTCCTCCATGGTTTTGCTATCTGTATGTTTTTGAGAACTCGATTCGCGTTTCTTCAGTGACAGGCAATGAGCGTACCGAGGCAAGATGAGAGGGCGGTACCGCTTTTTTAGCCAATGAGTCGGCATCGCATCTTGGATTTCGCAAAGGCAGGTCGAGAGAGCGACCGGTAATGAAACGCCTGACTGCGAATATTGTCGGGGCGGCACTCGTGGCCGCCCCCTTTGTTCGCTTGATTGCGTGTCGCAAACTAAGGGGGTGGCCACGGAGGGCCACCCCTACAACTTCCGGGCTCTCTAGCCGATCTGCACGGAGAGCATCGAGATAGAACCGCCATCGAAGCCGGCGACCGGGAAAGTCACTTCATCACCCACGCGCTGCAAAGCCAACACATACAGCAGCGGCAGGTAATGGTCCGGTGTAGGGGCCGATAGGCTCGCGTCTTGTCCCAGGGACTCGTAATTGATCAGGGGCGCGTGGTCGCCTCTCAGCATGAGATCGCGCGCGAGGTCTTCAAAGCGGACCGCCCAATCGAAGGGTTCAACCTCATGACGGCCCCAGGCGTAGGTGTGCAGGTTGTGTATCAGGTTGCCGCTGCCAATCACCAGCACGCCTTCATCGCGCAGTGGCGCCAGGCGCTTGCCCAGGTCGTAATGAAATTCAGCCGGCTGCGTTTCATCGATGCTCAGTTGCACAACCGGAACATCGGCGTTGGGATACGCATGGCAGAGGATGGACCAGGCGCCGTGGTCCAATCCCCAAGTCTGATCCAATCCGACTGAGAGCGGCGCCAGGAGATCGGCCACGCGGCCGGCCAATTCCGGACTTCCCGGCGCGGGGTATTCGACTGCATAGAGTTCGCGAGGAAAGCCGCCAAAGTCATGAATTGTGCGCGGCGCCGGCATCGCAGTGACGGCCGTGCCAGGCAAGTACCAATGGGCTGAGATGCAGAGGATGGCGCGTGGCTGGGGAATGCTTTTGCCGATCGTTCCCCAACCCTCGGTGTACGAGTTCTGCAGGAGCGCATTCAGCGGATTGCCGTGTCCGAAGAAAACCACCGGCATCGTCGACGAGTTGTTCATGGAGAGATAGTAAATGGAACAAAGCCCGATTCATCGGGCTTTCCCGCAGGGTTGTTAGCCCAGCGCTTTGAGCGCTGGGGTCGTTGCGCGCAATGCGGCGAGTAGCACGCTTCAGCGTGTTTCGAAGTGTTTGGCGGCTTTTAAGCCTTCCCGATCGAAAGCCCGTTGAAACGGGCTACGATTCCTCTGCAACACTTTACCCGCTGCGAACGGCCGCTTTACTTCGCCTTGTACAACCCCGGAAACTCTTTGCGCAGGTTCTCTACCTTAGGGATGTCGTTGAAAACGATATACGGCTCATTCGGATGCTGAGCAAGATAGTCCTGATGGTAAGCCTCTGCTTCATGAAACGCGTCGAGCGGGACAACCTGAGTGGCAATGACCTGACTAAATGCTTTCGCCTGGTTCAGTTGTTCAATGTAGGCTTGTGCGATTCGCTTTTGATCTTCATTCGCATAAAAGATTGCGGAGCGATACTGCGTGCCGGTGTCCGGGCCCTGGCGATTCAACTCGGTCGGATCATGGGCGACGGAAAAGAAAACCTTGAGCAGCTGCCCGTAAGAAATTTGCGAAGGGTCGTAAGTAATTCGCACCGACTCGGCGTGGCCGGTCGTACCCATGCTGACCTTTTCATAATTCGCCGTTGCCGCTGATCCGCCCGCGTACCCGGACACAGCGTGCTTCACTCCCTTGACGTGTTCGAAGACAGCTTCCACGCCCCAGAAACATCCTCCGGCCAGGACAGCCGTTTGTTCGCCTTTGGTAGTAGCGAGCGGAATGTCCACGGCGGGGTCCGGGATCCGCGTAGTAGAAGCCGCGGCATTGCAGGCCATTGTAGTAGTCATAAGCAAAACTCCAGAGATTTTAAGTAAACGTTTATACATATTGGTTCCTCAACGGAATATACGTAATCATATGCTAATTGGATTTGAAAGTCCTTTCCACTCCGGGCGCAGCAAGCCGTAAAAGTAGGCATCCTGGATTTCGCCGCCGACCTGCCAGCGCTCGCGCAGGTAGCCTTCCTGCTTAAAGCCAAGGCGCTCGAGGGTGCGGATCGAGTTCTGATTGCGCGGATCGACGTCGGCCTCGATCCGGTGAAAATTGAGGATTTCGAACGCGTATCCCAGCAGCGCATTCAGGGCCTCATGCATGTACCCGTGGCCCCAATGAGCGCGCCCCAGCGCATAACCCACCTCGGCCCGGCGATGAGTGAACTCCAGGTTGAAAAGTGTCAGCGTTCCCAGCAAAGTATTGTCACGGCGCAACGCAATGCCCCACTTCAGAATCGCGCGGCGGCTCAAGCCGTCCTGAATCTCTTCAAAAAGCCGGACCGCCGCATCGCGATCAGGGAGTGGCGGCGTGCTCCAGTACCTCATCACTTCCGGGTTGGAGTAAATCGTGTAGAGGGCATCGACATCTTCAGCGGTAATCCACCGAAGTGAGATTCGCTCAGCGTCGATCGTTGGCAGGTTGGTCCAGTCCATATTGTCCGACATGCTTAAGCTTGTCGTTGAGATTCATAACACTCAGGTAATGATACCGCTGGTAACTGTCGCACTCTGGGTTCTCAATCTTGACGACAAGCTGAAGCATGTCGGACATGATGAACTAAGTCTGTTATTGCCTTATCGAGCGTACAACCCAATGATGCGTTCGATCCCGCGGCTGCAGACCCTGCAGAAGTGGTCGGTGCGCGAGAACATTATGCAATCCACCTCCGGCCGGTAGTATCCGGTAGCTTCATACATCGAACCTTCAAAGGCCCCGACCTTGCCGAAATATTTTTCCGCCCGGAACATCGCGTCCTCATGAGTTTGCACTTCACGGAACAACGCTTCCATTTCACTTTCCGGACGATTGTCCTGCCGCAGTTTCGTCCGCCGCTTCTGATACTCGCGCGACTCGCTCTCATAAATCGACTTGTTCCAGGGCGTAGGTATGGGGGTACCGGGCGACACCAAATCCTTCCATTTGAGATTTGCCGGATCGAGTAAGGCTGTCGCGTTTACTTCCCACGGTTCGACCCGCTCACCGGCCGGAGCATACGCCACCGGCGAGGTGTAATACTCGTCGGCCAGCCCCGCGAAGTGATGACCAAACTCATGTACAAAGACGTAATTCGCAAAACCATTGTCGGCCGCGACGGTGCTGTAGAGATTAAAGATGCCACCTCCGCCATAGGTACGATTGTTCGCGAGGATTTCGATGAATTCATACGGCGCGAACTGTGCCACCTTGCGAAGCGCCTGGTTGGCGAATGTCAGCACGTATCTCTCTGACCCGAAAGCATCGTAGGTGGCCCCCAAAGGCGAATCGCGTTGAATGCCCGTTGAAGGCCGCGAAATCCCGCTCTCCAAAGCCGCCGGACAAAGGCCCCAAACATTGAAGTCGCGGCGGTGCTCTTTGAAAGGCGAGGTGCGGAACAGAACTTCGGTCAGACGCCGCGCGTCGGCCTCAAACTTCTTCAGTTCCCGCGCGGGGTAGCCATCGCCCATGATCAGGAAATCCACCTTCGTGGCCGGGTCGCCCATCTTCTGAATAGGAATCAGGCGCGCGGGGGCTTTGCTGCGCGAGCTATCAACGAACATGTCTTTGGGATCGATGACTGTGGACCACAATTCTCGCCAGTAGTTTTTCGCGTCGCGCTTCCGCATGAGGATCTCTACCGACGTGGTCGGCGCGGGAAAGCGGAGAGACTCGCTAAAGGTGCGATTGATCGTTTTAGCTTCGTCGGTTGTTTCCCACTCGCCGTAAATGGAGGCAAACCCGCGTGAGTAAAGAACCTGCTTCGTCTTCTGATCGCGAACTTCGAAAAAATACTTTCCCAGGTTCGTATCATCGATGGTCTTGGTCATGTCCCCCGGCCACGGCAGCGGTTCGATAACGACGTGATCGACGCTGAAGAGTTCCTGGGTGGCGTTGCCGGTGTGGAAGTAATCGAGCCGCATGGTCCGCGGCGCCGCGAGCACCGCAACTGAGCACGCGCAGAGCAGGGCAAAGGCGGAAAAAATGGTTTTGATCATGGCGAATCTCCGGGGGCCGGTCACAAACGAAACATTGAATGAATAGATATCACAACGAATCGCATACAGGGAGGTCTTGCTTTCCTGGGCCGCTGGCCCAGGCTATTACATTTCGCGCCTTTGGCGCTTGCGGTCCGATATGGCGCGCGAGCACTTTCACCCTCACGCCAACAAATTCGCATCCCGAAACAGCACCCACTTCCCTTCCTTGTCCTTCCGGAAAATCGTCAGCGTGTATCCGCTGCGCTTGATCGGCGAACCTTCAGCCTTCGGCGTCATGGTGACGGTCAATTGGTTCCAGCAATACGCCAGCTCGCCGGCAACTTCAACTTCCTGAATGTCGCTGGTGGATTCGATCGCAAACTTCTCCAGGGCCTTTTCCAGTCCGGCGGCGAAGGCGGCGCGGCCCCGCATAGGCGGCTGGCCCTGAACCAGGAAGACTGCATCTTCATCCATCAATTCCAGGATCTGAGAGACATTTCCCGCCGCAGTGGCCCGCATCCAGTTGTCGATGACCTCGCGGATCAATTGTTCATCGTTCGGCATGTCATTCTCCCTATGTCGTTTGCGTCAAATCTATTGCGCGACGTCATACTCAGGTTTGGGTACTCCCATCAACCACTTGTCGAACCAGCCCACAATGTGTTGCAGGCGCTCAATGCGATGCCACGGCTGGCCGGATCGCGAAAGCTCGTGCGACTCGTTCGGGAAGCGCACCATCACCGTCGGGATCTTGCGATACTTTAACGCCCGGAACATCTCTTCGCCACCAGCGCCGGGAGGCGTGCGGTAATCGGCTTCGCCCAGAATCAACATCAGTGGCGTCTTTACGTTCTTGATGTAGGTAAGCGGCGAGCGCGCCCGGTAGTCCTCCGGATCTTCAAACGGCGGCGCCTTGAACCACGAAGGCTGGAACAACACGAAGTCCGCCGAATACCACCAATCCGACCAGCTCGCAATGTCGCGCTGTGACACTGCGGCCGCGAATCGCGTGGTTTGGCCGATCGTCCAATTGGTCAGTAGACCTCCGCCGCTGCCACCGGTTACGCCGAGCTTGCTCGTGTCGATATACCCGCGGCGAATGACCTCGTCCACGCCGGCCATTAAATCTTTGTAGTCATCCCCAGGATAATGATGTTGGATAATATTTCCAAATTCCTGGCCGTAGCTGGTGCTGCCACGCGGATTCGGATAGAGCACGACATAACCTTTGGCCGCCATCCATTGAAACTCGTGATCGAAAACGAAGCCGTAGGCAGTGTGCGGGCCGCCATGGATATTCAGAATAAGCGGATATTTTTTTGCCGGGTCGAAGTTGGGTGGCTTCTGAATCCATGCGTGGACCCGCTTGCCGTCGAAGCTCTGGTACCAGATTGATTCCGGCTCAGTAAGATTCAAGCGCCCGAACAATTCAGCGTTAACGTGTGTCAGCTGCTTCGGATCGCCACCCGGCTTGTCCAACCAAAACAGATCGCCGATCCGTGTGGGCGTGGAAACGGTGTAGACCAACTTTGTGGTTCCGGGAATCGATCGAAACGTTTGCACTGCCTGGTCGCCTCGGGTGAGCTCGGTCGGCTTGCCGCTCGTTACGCTGAACGACGCGAGGTTCGCCTGGCCTTCTTTCGCGTACAGGTGAATGATGCTGCGCCCGTCCGGGCTCCAAATCGGAAGATTGCCGCCACCGCCCCTTGGCGGCGCATTGTCGCCGCCCACTCCGGAGCCCACATCATAGTCAAAGCCAGCGGTCAGATTGCGGGGCTTGGCGTCAGGCGTCACATCCAACACCCATAGATCCGGCTGCGTATAAGAATTGATAGGCTTACTGGTTTGAGCTATGAATGCGATCTGTTGGCCGTTAGGACTAAGTGCAAACCCGCCTGTGTTCATATCAAACGACGTGAGCTTCTCTCGTCGTCCGCCGGATACTTTGACAGAGAAAATGTCGGTCCGGGGATCCTCGTAGTAAGGTTCATCCATCGTTTCGGCAACGTAATAAATCCGTGAGCCATCTTTGGCCCAGGTCACATTGTCGTCGTCAAAACGTCCCGTAGTTAGCTGCCGCGGTACCACCTTCTCCTCAGCATTGCGCGGCGCTGTGACCACCCAGATGTGCTGCGGGTGTTTCGAATCGAGATAGCCGGCTCCGTTGGCGCGATAGACGGCGCGGGTGATGACTCGCACATCGCTCTCGCGTTTGTCGTCGCCTTTTTTTGTATTGGCTGTGGCTGGTTGCGGTGTAGGCGATGGTGACGCGGCTGCCTGAGCGGCGGTCGCCGGCGCGGGGTTGGGCGTGCCTTCCTGACTCTCATTCTCTTTCGCCAGATCCTCCGGGTTCGCAGTATTCACAAACGCGATCAATTTGCCATCGGGCGACCATTGGGGCTGGCCCGCTCCGCGCGTGACTTTCGTAAATTGAAAAGAGTCGCCACCAGCCAGCGACAGCATGAAAAGTTGCGGCAGGTCGGGCCGTCCGTCTTTTTCCGTCACGCGCACGAAAGCCAGGTACTTGCCATCGGGCGACCAGCGCGGAGACGAATCGCGCGGCCCGGTTGTTAATTGATGCGTTTCCCCGCTGCCGGGCGAAACGGACCAGATGGAAGTGACATAGCCATCCTTCTTCTCATTTACAGTGACTCGCACAAATGCGACGCGCGAGCCGTCCGGAGAAATCTGCGGGTCGCCTACCCAGACAAAGCTAAAGAGATCTTTCTCAGTAATGTTCCGTTTCTGCGCGACGGCGGCAGTCGCACCGAAAACAATGGCGATCACGAGAACGCACAAGACAGCTCGCATAAATGAGTTTCCTTTTCAGAAGTTAAGCTAGACGGGCAGTTCGGCATTCTAACCCAGACCGGCGAGATGGACGCAGGATTTGTAGGGGTGGCACTCCGTGACCAGCCCCTTTTCTTTTTGGGCGCTACATGCGTTCGCGAGTCGGGAGTGAGACCCAAGGAGGGGCGGCGCTAAAACTGGATTGGACAGGCCCGAGACTCTAACGTCGAAGGGGGCGGCCACGGAGTGCCGCCCCTACACGGTATCGTGCAACGCTTTTCGGTCGCTACGCACATCGTCTATCTCCCGTTTCTTATTCCGAGAACGAATCAATACCAGGGCCGCACAATGAACCATAATCGCGGCCTTTTTGCTGACTGGCGTTCGCGCAGTCGCGCTGGCACGGTCATTGCTAAATGAGGGGACGGTGACCGCGTAGCTTTGGAGAGCTGAAAGATTTGGTCGCCCGTGAGCGCAAGCGCACAGATTCAAAAGTTTAGTAGATATTTGAGAATTAGCGGTTTGTGGTTCTGGTAGCGCTGAATCAGCGCACACCGCTGCGGGGGGCAGATGGTAGTGCGGCCGTTACCGAAAGATCGGCAACCGGGCGGTTGTCGGTGCAGAGGGAGCCCGTTTGCGAAGGGGAGAGCGCGGGCGGGTTCCCTACTATCAGCATCTCAAATCTCAGGTTCCAGCTCTCAAATCTCAGATCTCAAATTTGAGATCGCTGAGCGAGGTCAAGGTCGCCGGCTTTCAGTTTGAGATTCGAGGAGAAGGAAGGGATCAGCGAAAACAGACTTAGCTTGAAATCGGTCGCCTCGTTTACATCGTAAGCCAGGCGATCGCCAAGAAACCCGTTGCGAAGGGGAGAGCGCAACGGGTTTCTTTTTTTTAAGACAAACTGACCCTGCGGAAGGCGACTTTCACTTTGCCAGCGCCTCGCTCCCCTTTGCTTCGATAATTCGGGCGTAGTCGGGATGCATATAGACAATGCGTCCCGCGACCATCGTGGTCACGGCGGCGCCGCGAAAACTCCAACCATCAAATGGCGTGTTGCGGCTCTTTGATTTCGATTGAGAGACATCGAAAGTCCACTTCAGCTCGGGATCGAGAATGGTGACGTCGGCCCGCGAGCCCTTCTTCAGGGTGCCTCGTTCCTTCAGCCCAAAGATGCGCGCCGGATTCGCAGCGAACAATTCCACCATCCGCTCGAGCGATATGATTCCCGGCTGTACCAACTTTTCAAACGCCAGCCCGACCGCAGTTTCCAATCCTGCAATCCCGAAGGGGGCGTCGTCGTACTCCAGCCCTTTCTCGTCGGCATGATGCGGAGCATGATCCGTCGCAATCGCATCGATCGTCCCATCGCGCAAACCAGTTTCAATCGCTTCGACGTGCTCGCGGCTGCGCAAGGGCGGGCTCATCTTCGTATTGGTATCGTAATTTTGGACTGCTTCGTCCGTCAGGCTCCAGTGGTGCGGCGCCACCTCGCACGTCAAGCGCAATCCCGCATCCTTGGCGCGGCGCACAACCTCTATCGCACCTCGGGTAGACACGTGGGCCAGGTGAACACGCGCCCCGGTAAGTTCCGCCAGCAAGCAATCGCGCGCGGCATCCATTTCTTCGGCTGAAGCCGGCATGCCCTTTAACCCCAGCACCAGGGACCAGTGGCCTTCATGCATCACGCCGCCGGCGCCAAGCGAATCATCGTGGCAATGATCGACGAGCGGCAGATCGAAGCCGCGCGCGTATTCCATCGCGCGGCGCATCATTCCAGCGGTCGGCACCGGCCGCCCATCGTCGGATACGGCGACGATTCCGGCATTCTTCATCTCGCCCATTTCGGCGAGCTCCGCGCCGCGCGACGACTTGGTAACGGCGCCGATGGGAAACACATTGGCGAGGCCCGCATGCTCTGCCTGCTCAATGATGAACCGCGTAACCGCGGGATTATCGTTGACGGGATCCGTATTCGGCATCGCACAGACGCTGCTAAAGCCTCCGGCCACTGCGGCCGCTGTTCCGCTGGCGATGGTTTCTTTATATTCCTGTCCCGGCTCGCGCAGATGCACGTGCATATCGATGAAACCAGGCGCCACAATCAGTCCGGCCGCTTCGAAGACTTCGCAGCCCTCAGGCACGCCGTCGCCAAACGCGGGCAGATCCACCACTCGGCCGTCTTCAATAAAGACGTTCCTGCCCGCGTTAATTCCGCCGGCGGGATCGATTACATGTCCATTGGTAATTAGCAGCCGCATGTCTTTATAGTCCGACAAACTTCAGTTTGTCGCTTGGATCAGGCTACGACAATCTAAAGATTGTCGGACACGGTTCCACTTCCCTTTCGTCCCCGCTCCTTCTTCTCTTTCGCCACAGTTCCCTTCCCATTCTCGCTGCGCGTCGTCCCCCGGGCCAGCAGATAAAGCACCGCCATTCGTACCGCAACACCATTGGCCACCTGATCGAGAATCAACGAGCGACCGCCATCCGCTATCTCGGACGAGATTTCGATGCCGCGGTTGATTGGGCCCGGATGCATCACAATCGCGTCAGCCGCGGCGCGCTGCAAATGATCGGGATGCAGGCCATAGTGGATCGCGTACTCCCGCATGGAGGGAAAAAACGCGGCTGACTGTCGTTCGCGCTGAATTCGCAAAATCATGACCACGTCAGCGCCGTCGATTGCGTCGTCGATGCGGCGCTCCAGACGAACGCCCTGTTCGACAAATTCCGCGAACTCCGCGGGCACAAGAGTTCCGGGGCCAGCCACGCTTACGGTCGCGCCGAGCTTGGTGAGCAGGTGGATGTTTGAGCGGGCTACGCGCGAATGCAGGATGTCGCCTATGATGGCTACTTTTAAGCCCTCAATCCGGCCTTTCCGTTCGCGGATGGTGAGCGCGTCCAGCAGGGCCTGGGTCGGATGTTCGTGCGCGCCGTCGCCGGCATTCACGATCGCAGCGCTGCACACCTGGGCCAGGTGATGCGGCGCGCCGGCCGCCGAGTGACGAATCACGATGCAGTCCGGGGCCATCGCTTCCAGGTTACGCGCTGTATCCATCAGCGTCTCGCCCTTCGAAACACTGGAGGTGGACACACTGATGTTGATGGCATCGGCGGAAAGACGTTTAGCCGCGATTTCAAATGAAGTGCGCGTGCGAGTCGAAGCCTCAAAGAAGAGGTTGATGACCGTGCGGCCGCGCAGTGCCGGCACCTTCTTGATTTGCCGTTTAGCGATATCCAGAAAAGATTCGGCTGTATCCAGCAAACTAAGAATCTGCACGGGCGTTAACTCGCGAATCCCCAGCAGATGTTTTATTGATGTGGTGGCCGCCATCAGTTTGGTCCGACAAAACTTCAGTTTGTCGTCCTCGTCCGATCCTGTTCCCGCTCCGGCACGACAAACTGAAGTTTGTCGGACTTTCGGCCTTGAGACACTAAAAAGGCGGCCAACGCTGGCCGCCTGTTACGCCGCTTCTGCAGCCGGTCGTTCCACGATGACGACCCCTTCCTCCTCGTCAAAGTCATTAAGCATGACCTTGATGATCTCGCTCTTTTTGGTCGGGACGAGCTTCCCGATGTAATCCGCCTGAATGGGCAGTTCGCGATGCTCCTTTCCGCGGTCAATCAACACGGCGAGCTGGACGCGCCGGGGCCGGCCAAAATCAATCAGCTGATCGATGGCGGCGCGCACGGTGCGACCCGTGTAAAGAACGTCGTCGATCAGAACGATGTTGCGGTTCTCAATGTCCCCCGGCAGATCGGTTTTATTGACTATGGGCTTAGCGCCGACGGTGGAAAGATCGTCGCGGTAGAGCGTGATATCCAGAATTCCGACCGGGGGCCGCTCGCCCTCCAAATCAGCAATCTTGTCGGCCATACGCTCCGCGAGGGGCACGCCGCGGCGCCTGATCCCAATCAGGTAGAGATCGCCGGCGCCATGGTTTTCTTCCAGCACTTCGGAAGCCAATCGTGCGAGCGCGCGATTGATTCGCGCGCTGTCCATGATCCGGGCCTTCTCGGTAAATTCCATTGGTTGCGGATACTAACAAGAAGAACGAGAAGTGACAAGTTTATGAAACGAGTTATGTCTTCAACACGAAATTGACCAGCCCCAGCGACGTTGAGTCCCGTACTCTCCCGACCACAACCTTGTCACTGTTAACACGCTCTGGTAGTCTCCCTGCTGCCAAACAGAAGCAGGAAAACCAGAGCCGTTCATGCTCTATCGCTCATTGTTGCGCCCCATACTCTTTCGCCTGCCTCCCGAAACGGCCCATGCAGCGGCCATGCATTCCCTTTCTTTCGCTCCCGGTCTGACATCACGTTTTTTGGGAACGCGTTTTCAGCGCAGTCCTTTCGGAAAACTGCAACGCTTTGGATTAAAGTTCGATAATCCGGTAGGTCTGGCCGCCGGCTTTGATAAGGACGGGATCGCGCTGGAGAGTCTGGCTGCGCTGGGTTTTGGCTTCATAGAAGCGGGCACCGTCACCTATCAGCCGCAGCCCGGCAATCCGCGACCGCGCCTCTTTCGCTTGCCCGCGGACAAGGCCCTGATCAATCGTGCCGGCTTCAATAACGCAGGTGCAATGTCCTTTGCCGCGAGCGTATCGCGGCAGAAGCCTAAGTGCGTTGTCGGCGTCAGTATTGGCAAAAGCAAGACCGTAGAACTTGAAGGCGCGATCGATGATTACTTGAGAAGTTTTGCAGCTGTCTATCACGTAGCCGACTACGTTGCGGTCAACGTAAGTTCGCCAAATACGCCTCGTCTGCGGGAGCTGCAACGTGCGGACCAGCTTGATGCGTTATTGCGCGCTTTACAGAAACGAAACCGCGAATTGGCTGAGAAATCTGCTCGCGAACCTTTGCCGTTGCTGGTGAAGCTCTCGCCGGATCTTGAAGCAAAGTCTTTGCCAGAAATTGTCGCCGTTGCACTGCAGAATCGCGTCGCCGGCCTGATCGCGACAAACACCACCACCGAAAGGACGCACTTGCGAACCCCCGCCCGGCAGGTTGCAGATTGTGGCATGGGCGGCCTAAGCGGTGCGCCACTGCGACGCCGGTCAACTGAAGTAATCGCCACTCTTTTCAATCTGACAAACGGCTCGATGCCTTTGATTGGCGTAGGCGGAATTTTTACTGCTGCCGACGCGTGGGAAAAGATTTGCGCCGGCGCCAGCCTGGTCCAACTGTACACCGGCCTGATTTACGAAGGACCCGCGGTCGCGCGGATGATCAACGAAGGATTGGCCCAACTTCTACTCGAGAGTGGTTTTCGTTGGCTTGACGAAGCGGTTGGCAGCCGGGCTAATGAACTTGCTGAACTTTAGTTCACCTGAGGATCCTTTGCATGAGTACCCCTATGACATCACCCGCAGATAATAAACTGATTGTAGCGCTCGACGTCGACAACAAGATGAAAGCGCTGGAACTGGTCAACGCCCTGAGCCACGTTGCCGGCATGTTCAAGATCGGCTCGCAACTCTTTACCGCCGCAGGTCCAGAAATAGTGCGCGAGATAGTAGCCAGCGGCAGACGTATATTTCTCGATCTGAAGTTCCATGACATTCCCGCGACGGTGGCGGCCGCGGGCATCGAAGCGACGCGCATGGGCGTCTCAATCTTTAATATTCATGCGAGCGGTGGCCGCGAGATGATGCTACGAACCGCAGACGCCGTTAGCCAGTGCGCCTCGCGCGAAGGCTTGGGCCGGCCGAGCGTCATAGCCGTGACATTGCTTACCAGCTCTGACGCCATCGAACTCAATCAAGTTGGGATTGCGGCAGCGCCCGCCGACCACACGTCCCGGCTGGCACAGTTGGCCGCCGATAGCGGAATGGATGGCGTGGTCGCTTCACCACAGGATATCGAAATGTTGCGCAGTGTGGTGTCCGCGCCTGATTTCCTGATCGTCTCTCCCGGCGTGCGTCCTTTGGGTAATGAACAGCACGATCAGAAAAGGACCATGACTCCGGCGCAGGCCATTGCCGCCGGCGCTGACTATATCGTCGTCGGCCGCCCGATTGTGGGGGCGGCGGATCCCGTCGCTGCCGCCGCCGGCATTCTTCGCGAAATCACCCAGGCTGCTAATACTGCGACACAGTCCTCGGACTGATTCGAATATCCCAGGAACTACTCGGAGCACACGGCGTGTTAGCTCCCGCCAGTAGGCGACGTCCGCGTGGCGGGCTTGCGTCAAAGGTCAGCGACACCTGATATGATCGACGCGTAGCGTCGAATCTTAGCTTTAGACTCTTGAGCCTGGCTGATCAGCGCAGAACGCTACTCATGGCGGTGGCTGGTTTGCGCGAGGTTGGCTTAGACCGTATCATGCGAAGGTGCCTCGAAAATTGAAACTATCCTTCTCGCAATTGCTGCCGTTCGCAGCGCTCCTCTTTTTTTCTTATTCAGTGCCGGCGCAGCAGAACGCGGCGGGCCCAATTCCCTTCTCCCAGGCGCCATATCGCGTGGGCGAGCGTCTGACTTACAACGTGTCCTTCGCGCAATTTGTTGACGCCGGTCATGTCGAATTGTTCGTGGCTGGCCGCGGCACCTTCTTTAACCGGGAGGGGATCGCTTTGCGCGCGCACGTCGAAACAACGGGAACAGTTAATGCCGCACTTTACGCAGTTAACAACGACTACACGACCTATGTTGATCCAGCGAATGGCCTGCCTTATCGAGCGCAACAGGTAGTGCGCGAAGCGGGCCGCTCGTCCGATACTTCCAGCGACTACAACCAGCCCGTGGGAACGGCCGCCATTCCCGGAAAATTTCGCGCCGGCGAATTCCCCGGAACGTATGACTTGATTTCTGCCATCTATCGCGCCCGCGCGGTGCCGCTGACGAATGGAGCTGAATACTATTTTTCCGTGCAGGCCGAAGGCGCGATGTACGAGGCAGAATTGAAAGTCACTGGAACGGAGGTCATCAAGACCAACGTCGGCTCGTTCAATACAATTGTTACCCGGCTGAGCATCAAAGGCGGCAAGGTAAAGGACTATCGGATTTACTTCAGCGACGACGAGCGGCATGTGCCGGTGCTGCTCACCGCTCGTCATGAAGGCGGAGATATTCGCATCGAGCTCGCGGGATCGCAAATGCTGTCCATCACTGCGCCGCAGCCGCAGCCACGCCCCACTCCGGTGCCCACCCCGATCATTGGCAAGCCTCCACTTGGTGGCCCACCAGTCGGCGGTGGTCTATTGCCGGCGGATTTGCCTTTCAAGGTTGGCGAGCAACTCAACTTCCAGGTCTATATTGCCAGCGTCACCCAGGCAGTCGGCACTGCGTCATTTGAAGTGCGATCCCGTTCGCGTTATTTCAATCGTGACGGGCTGATGGTAACCGTGCGCGCCCAGACCACGAATGCGGCCCAGCGAATATTCTTCGCCAACGATCAAATCAACTCGTACCTCGACCCGGCGACTCTGGTTCCATTCCGCAGCGAGCTCAACCTGGTTGAGGGCAAGCGCCGTTTCAATCGTGTCTGGACCATCGATCAGGACCGCGGAATTGCGGTGGGCGACAACAACGAGCGAGTCGACATTCCAGTAGGAACCTACGATCTGATTTCTATTCTCTACGCTGTACGGACCTTCGATCTCGCGCCACCCAGGCGCAACGCTATCTCAGTGCTCGTGAACAACCGGCCCAAAACGCTTTTCATCACCTCTCTGAAGCGAGAAGTGATCGAACTTGCGGGCCAGAAAATATCGGCAATTCAGGTGTCTTTGACCACAGACGATCCGCAGAGCGACAAATTCCAGCTGCGGGCCTGGATCAGCACCGACCAAAAGCGTTTGCCGCTAAGACTCTCCGCCTTGACCGAGATCGGACCGTTGCGCGCGGATCTGGTCATAATTCCCACATCCCGGCAGTAGTTACGGACATTTCGCTCTCGCGGCGGCGCTATCTCCATGCCCGAGGCGTTTAGAGTACCAACTTTAGTTGGGCTTTTTTCTAATAACAACCCGACTGAAGTCGGTACTCTGGAACCGCATGCACTTGCTGATCTCAAGCTGGCACGCAAATTTGAAATTGAAAGTGGTTTTCAATTTGTGTATACTGCTGGCGCTCGGCGCACGCGGGCGGGTTCCGCCGGCGGGTGCCAATCGTTATCGCCAGAAGGATCGGGTTTATGTTGCAGTCATTTATCATCGTTCTCAGGGAAGGTTTCGAATCCTTTCTGCTCGTCGCGGTTATTCTTTCCTATCTCTACAAGTCGGGACAAAAACGTCTCGCCTCCGCCGTTTATGTGGCTATCGCTTTAGGCCTTTCTGCCAGCCTGGGACTTGGTTATCTCCTGAGACTGGACGTTTCCCCCGAAACCTGGGAAAGGATACTCGGCACCACGATGGGGTCCTATGTCGGAACGTTCATGGCCAACGAATCGCTGCGCGAGGGCGTCCTCGGAGTCATCGCCATCGTGATGGTAGGCACGTTGGTCGTTCACATGTGGCGCACCGGCGGCAAGCTGCGTGAGAAAATGCATCACCGGCTGGGTGAAATGTCCTCTGGCGCCTCTCGCATCGCGGCCGTGGCGGGTGTTTTTCTCTTCACCTTCCTGATGATCACGCGCGAAGGCATGGAAACAGCGCTGATGTTGATGCAGGTGCGAAATGGACAAATGATTACAGGAGCGCTGCTGGGACTGGCCGCGGCTGGATTATTCGCTGTGGGCTGGGCGCGCTTTGGCCATCTGATTAATGTCAGACGGTTCTTTCACGTTACGGGAATCTTTCTTTTGCTCTTCATGGTCCAGGTAGGAATCTACTCTTTCCACGAATTCTCGGAAGCGGGCTGGCTACCAAACAGCGAAGCGCTGCACGCGGCCACAGAAAAGTTTTCCCCAGACGGGCTTTATGGCAAATGGTTTTCGCTGGTGATGATTTCTGTTTGCGCCTTGTGGTTGCTGGCAGGCTGGGTGATCGATCGCTTCCGGCCGCGCATCTCCAGCGGTTCCCCACTTCCCCAGGCAGGACATTAGAAGAAACCCGAAAATCGCTTAGCGGCGGGCTACTGCCCGCCGACGATCCGCGCCGCTCAACGCTGGCAGACAGTAGCCCGCCTCTAAACACTCATGGGTTTTGCGCGGAGGCTGCAAACTCGCGCGCCAACTCCCGCTTCAGCAGTTTCCCGGTCGGCCCTTTAGGTATGTCCTTAACGATGCGCACGCTCTTGGGGCATTTGTAATCAGCCAGATGCTTGCGGCAATACTCAATCACTTCTGTCTCTGTAATTTCCACCCCATCTTTTAGCACCACAAACGCGGCGACTTCTTCACCGTAGAGCTGGTCGGGCACACCAATCGTGGCGGCAGCGGCAATCGCGGGATGCTTGTAAAGTACTTCGTCGATCTCACGTGGATAAATGTTCTCGCCACCGCGAATGATCATGTCTGATTTGCGATCCACAATGTAGTAGAAGCCGTCCGCATCGCGATAACCGATGTCCCCGGTGTGGAACCAGCCACCGCGAAATGCGCGCTCCGTCGCTTCGGGGTTCTTGAAGTAGCCAGAGAGAATATTTTCCCCGCGCAAAACAATCTCGCCCAGTTCCCCATCGGGGACGTCACGGTCGTCTTCATCAACTACCTTCATCTCGTTACCGATCGGCATCCCGCACGATCCGGCACGCCGACGTCGATCCGGAGGATTGAAAGTTGAGCGGCAAGTCGATTCCGAAAGCCCGTACCCTTCGATCACCAGGCAGTTAAACGTCTGCTCAAATCGCTTCAATGTTTCGGCCGGAACCGGCGCTGACCCGCACATCGCAAACCGCAATTGTTCCGTCTGCGGTCCGGCGGGCACGCCTGCGGGATAGTTATTCAGCAGGATCGAAAGCATCGTGGCCACCGATCCGAACGAAGTGATTTGATAATCCGAAATCATGTTCCAGAAACGCGAAGCTGAGAACTTTGGACTCACCACGGTCGATCCGCCCGCGTAGAGCGCCGACATGGTGGTCACCGAAACCGCGTTCATGTGAAACAGCGGCATGATCGTCAAGAGCCGGTCGCGTTCGGTGAATCCCAACCACTCACAAATCTGCCTGGCATTGGCAATGACATTGCCGTGAGTGAGCAGACAGCCCTTTGGCTTGCCTGTCGTTCCGGACGTGTAGATGATTATCGCTTCATCTTCCTTATGGAGTTCAGTTGCAGGCAGCGCCTCCGGTTTTGCGCTGAAATCGCCGGTGGCTATGGCGACGTCGTCAAACGTCAGCACAGCCTTGAGGTGCGGCAGGCCGTCGCGAATCCCTTCAATTGTCGGGAGGTATTCTGAATGCACCAACAGCGCTTTTGCTTCGGAGTTTGCAATGACGTAGGCAAGCTCCTCAGCCTTTAGCAGGGAGTTCACCGGCCCGGCCAGGGCGCCCAATTTCCACAAAGCATAGTACCCAATGATGTATTCCGCGCTGTTAGGCATCATCAAACTTACGACGTCGCCCTTGCGCACGCCCTGCGCCAGCAACAGGTGGGCAGTTGCATTCACAGCGGCATCGAATTCAGCATAGGTAAACTTGCGCCCATCCGCTTCGCTAAAGAGAAACTCTTTATCAGGGGTCGCCGTGGCGCGCCGCTCCAGAAGTTGCCGCAGGTTCTGAGATTCGGCGGCGTCAGATGGTCCCAGGGAAGGTTCGCTATTATTCATGAGTTCACGATGATATATTATGCCGCGTTTAGAACGACCAATTTATGTAACGCAAACAGTTGTTTGCGCGCAAGCTAACAGCTGCCGCTCCAGATTCAGCATATGGATAACTATCGAAATTTCATCAATGGCGTGTGGGCCGAATCCTCGTCATCTAAAGTAGTCAAAAACATCAATCCCGCCAACACCGAAGAGGTGCTGGGCACCGTCAAACAAGCGACTCGCGAGGAAGCGTGCGCTGCCGTTGAGGCGGCAAGCAATGCGTTTCAAGGCTGGCGCACTACTCCAGCGCCGGCGCGCGGCCGGATCGTCGCTCGCGCAGCGCGGCTGATGGAGGAGCACAAGGAAGAGCTGGCGCAACTGCTTACGCGGGAAGAAGGAAAAACAATTTCCGAATCGCGCGGCGAGCTACAGCGATCAATCAATGTAGCGGAATTCTGCGCGGGGGAATCACGCCGCATGAATGGCGAGACGATCCAGTCAGATCTGCCGTTGAATTTCGCATATACGATCAAACAGCCGCTGGGGGTTGTGGCATGCATCACGCCATGGAACTTTCCCGTCGCGATTCCTGTGTGGAAGATCGCGCCTGCCCTGGTCGCCGGCAACAGCGTCGTTTTCAAACCGGCCTCCCTCACTCCGGCGACCGGGGTGCGCATTGTGGAAATCTTCGAGGAGGCCGGTATTCCTCCCGGGGTCTTGAATCTAATCATAGGCTCCGGCTCGGAAGCCGGTGACGCGATCATCAATCACCGGGCGGTACGCGCAGTTTCCTTTACCGGCTCAAACGAAGTAGGCATCCGTTTGTACGAAGAAGTCTCTCGTCGCGGAGCGAAGGTACAGTGCGAAATGGGCGGCAAGAACCCGGTCGTGGTTCTGGAAGACGCCGATCTCGACCTGGCCGTGGAATCAACCGCGCAGGGCGCATTCGGATCGTCGGGGCAACGGTGTACCGCAACCAGCCGCGCCGTCGTGATTAATGATATCGCCGATGAGTTTGTGGAACGCATTGCCGCCCGCGCCGCGAACATGAAGATCGGCAAGGGCAGCGATCCGGCAACTGAGATGGGCCCGAGCGTCGATGAAAACCAGTTTCAAACAGTCCTGAAGTACATCGACATCGGTCGCGAAGACGGCGCCACTCTAGTATGCGGCGGCACTCGCGCCACCGGCGATGGCCTGGACAAAGGCTACTTCGTTCATCCGGCGGTCTTTGATCACGTCACGGCCGACATGCGCATTGCGCGCGAGGAAGTCTTCGGGCCAGTGTTGTCCGTGTTGCGGGTGAAGGACTTTGAGGAGGCCATGCAGGTCGCAAACGATTGCGAGTACGGCTTGTCATCTTCGATCTTCAGCAATGATGCGGCGCGCATCTTCCGCTTCGTTGATGAGATCGAAACCGGTATGACGCACATCAACTCGCCAACCACCGGAGGTGAAGCGCACGTTCCTTTTGGCGGCATCAAGGGAACAGGCATTGGCGATCGCGAGCAGGGCTCAACGGCGCTCGACTTTTATACTGATCTGAAAGTCGTGTACGTGGATTACACTGGCCGCAAGCGCGAGGGCAATTTGTATTAACACGTGTCCTTGAGGTGAATAGGTAAACTTTCTTCCGGCTCCGCCGCCTGATGTGCGGAAAGGCTCAGCCTTTCCGTAAGGCAGTTCCCTCATTCTGAGGCTACGCCTCCCAATCCGGCACAAAACGCTTTGCTCCCCGGCTTCGCCGTCTGATGTGCGGAAAGGCTTTGCCTTTCCGATGAACCCTCCCTTTCCCTGAGGCTGCGCCTCATCATCTCACCTTACAAAACCCCTTGCTTCCGGCTCTGCCGCTTGATATGTGGAAAAGCTTTGCCCTTTCCGGCCCGTCGGTCTATGAATCATGAGGCTAAGCCTCATGCATACAATCTCTAGAGACACCCCCGCCCTCTACCTCACCGCAACAGCAAAAGACCGCCTATCAGTATTCCGAACCGAGGCCATCAAGAAAGTAACTTGTTCCGCACTTGACGAGGCCCGCAATAACCATGGCTTTGCCATCTATGCCTACGTCATCATGGCGGACCATCTTCACCTAATTACGGATTCCATTTTCAAGCCATCAAAAGTGCTCAGGTACATCAACGGCATCATCAGCCGAAGAGTTATTGACCATCTCAAAGAGCACGGCCATAATGCATCGCTTGAGAAATTGAGGCATGAAACAAAGGAGCGCGGCTACAGCTATTCACTTTGGGACCACCACAGCAATGCGTTCTCCATTACCAGCGAAGACATGCTTATGCAGAAGGTGAATTACATTCATCAGAATCCGGTGCGGGCCGGATTGGTTGAACGGGCAGAAGATTATCGCTGGTCCAGTGTTCGCTGGTGGATGACGTGCCCATTGGAGGATGAACCTCTCAGAGTGGATATTAATCAACTCGCTTGGAGGAAGGCGTAGCCTTCTCCTATGAAGCTGACCGGAAAGGCAGAGCCTTTCCGCACATCAGACGGCGGAGCCGGAAGACATCTTTCTTGTATGAAGCAGGAGCCCAACATTTGACATGAGAACTCTTATCACCAACGGCCGCATCATCACTGCCGTCGACGATTACCGCGCCGACATCCTGATCGAAGACGAAGTCGTTTCCGTCATCGGCGCGAAGCTCGACATGCCGGCTGATGTGACGATTGATGCCTCGGGAAAGCTAGTGATCCCAGGCGGTATCGATCCACACACGCACATGGAGCTTCCGTTTGGCGGCACGCAGGCATCCGACGACTTTCGTACCGGGACCATAGCCGCGGCCCATGGCGGCACGACCACGATTATCGACTTCGCCGTGCAGAACAAAGGCGAGTCCCTCATCTCGGGTCTCGACAACTGGCACCAGAAGGCCGAAGGCAAATGCGCCATCGACTACGGCTTCCACTTGATCACCACGGAATTGGAAGACAATCAGATCGAAGAGATGTACACCCTCATGGACGAAGGTGTCACCAGCTTCAAACTTTTCATGGCCTATCCCGGGGTTTTTCTGGTTGACGATGCGACGATTTTTCGCGCCATGTCTGCCGCCGGAGAGCGTGGCGGGCTGATCTGCATGCACGCGGAAAACGGTATCGTCATCAACGAGATCATCAAGCGTGCGCTCGCTCAAGGCCACACCGCCCCTAAGTATCACGCGCTAACCAGGCCCACGCGCGCCGAAGCAGAAGGCGTCCATCGCGCGATTGCGATTGCGGAAATGGCTGAGTCGCCGGTCTACATCGTTCACCTGTCCTGCGCGGACGCGCTTAACCAGGTTCGCGAGGCGCGCGATCGCGGCATTCCCGCTTTCGCTGAAACCTGCCCGCAGTACTTGTTTCTCGATATCGATGACTACGGGGAGGGCTTTGACGGCGCGAAGTATGTGATGACCCCACCGTTGCGTGAGAAGTCGAACCAGGCAGAGCTTTGGAAGGGCTTGAAGATGGATGACCTGCAGGTCATCTCTACCGACCATTGCCCATTCTGCATGAAAGAGCAGAAGGAACTCGGCAAGAACGACTTCACTAAGATCCCTAATGGCGCGCCCGGCGTCGAGCTTCGCGTGCCGTTAATTTACAACGGCGGCGTGGTGGAGAATCGGATTTCCCTCAATCGCTTTGTCGAACTCACTTCCACAGCCGCAGCAAAAATGTTCGGCTTGTTCCCGAAAAAAGGGACCATTGCCGTAGGTTCTGATGCGGACATAGTAATTTTCGATCCGGAGCAGGAACAGACCCTTGGCCTGAAGACGAGTCATATGAATGTTGATTACTCGGCGTACGAGGGCAAAAAGATCAAAGGCGTGGTGGAGACAGTCCTGTCGCGCGGCAAGGTCGTGATTGAAAACGGCGAGTACAAAGGCAAGGCTGGTGATGGGCAGTTCCTGAAACGCGGAACCTGCGTCGCGGTTTAAGCTGGTTGTAGGGGTGGCTCTCCGTGGCCACCCCCTTCGGATTATTAGTATTCTAGTTAACGAAGGGGGCGGCCACGGAGTGCTGCCCCTACAATAATGCTAATTCCATGAGAGCTGAGCCAGGTATTGCCATGAAGAATGCGCTTATCTTACTGCTATTGATCGTGGCCTTTGGCGGAATCGCCAAATCGCAAACTGTTAAGGTGGTTACCGCTGCCCAGGCGAATGGCGTCTATCGCGATCGCGGTAGCGAGTTCCGCATCCTCGCCCTGGGCCACAACAAACTCAAAGTGCAATTCAACGGGGAGTACATGACGCGCGCTGGTTATCCCAATATCGGAGAGGCCATGGGCGAAGCAACCATCGAAGGCGACGTCGCTACGTTTGTGCCCGGTGAAACCACTGGCTGCAAGATCACTATCAAGTTCGCCCGCAACCGCATCGAGGTGACTCAGGAAGGCTCAGATGCGGACTGCGGCTTTGGACATAACGTCACGGCTGACGGCACTTACCGAAAAATAAAAAGCGGGAAGCCAAAGTTCATAGCGATTCCCTGATCTAGTCCGCGAAGCGGACTAATGATAGTAGCCCAGTGATTCGTCGCTGGGATCAGGGCAGGCGTACCAGTCTGAGTCCGCGAAGCGGACGACTGAAGTCAACACGAACTCTCATGTGGCAGAACACGACGGATCAGCCGTCCGTTTCGCGGACTTGATAGCGCTCGCGAATTTACCCCAGCAGTAAGCTGCTGGGCTATTCTCATTCGTCCGCTAAGCGGACTTACCCGAATGCTCCAAACTGAATCTGTATCTCTTCCCTAAACCTTTACGAAGGGTGAAGAGTTTCTGTATAAGCTATGCGAATGCCCGGGAGGTCAACTATGCGTAATCCGGTTTGGAAATTGTCAGCCATTATCGCGCTCATTTTCAGCGCGTCCATGATCGCACTCGCCGACGACAAGATCGATCCTCCGCTAATCACGGTTACCGGCGAAGCGGAAGTGAATGTGATTCCTGACGAAGTCGTCTTTGACGTCACGGTGCAGACGCTGAACCGCGACTTGCGGCAGGCGAAAACCCAGACCGACGAAAAGCTGAAAACGCTGATCGCCTTGACGCGAAAGTATGGAATTGCCGCAGAAGACGTGCAGACGGATTACATCAAACTGGAGCCACGCTACAGAGGAAACGACGAGGCACGGACGTTTTTAGGCTATTCGGTGCGCAAGGATCTGGTGTTCACCCTCCGCGATGTCACAAAAGCGGAAGGCTTGTTATCCGACATTCTGGAGCCGGGTGTAACCCGCCTGAACTCCGTCCGTTTTCAGACTTCGCAGCTGCGCAAGTATCGCGATCAGGCGCGCACTTCAGCAATAACCGCGGCGCGGGAAAAAGCGTTGGCGCTAACAGCCACTATCGGGCAGACAATCGGAAAGGCTTATTCGATAGAAGAGGACGTGCCTCAACGTGGGTACGCCGTGCAAAACACTTCGAACTTCATCTCGACCGAGGCCGGCGATGCAACCTCCTCCGAAGGTACGCTCGCTCTTGGCCGCATCAAGATTACGGCGCGCGTGACGGTTCGCTTTGAGCTTCGATAAGTCTTCAATAGGAATCGGACTTTTGATGCCAACAGCACAAACAGAAACCATTCAACATCCCGACGGCCGCGTTGAACTGGGTCCTGCAGCCAGCGCTGAAATCAGCGCCAGCCCGCTTTATAACAGCGATCTGGCCCCGGTCCCGGTCGCCAGCCGCAACTGGACCACGTACAACTACGCCGCGCTGTGGATCAGCATGGCGCATTGCATTCCGACTTACATGCTTTCCTCCGGCCTGATCAGCGCCGGTATGAATTGGTGGCAGGCGCTAATCACGATTCTGCTGGGTAACCTGATTGTGCTGGCGCCGATCCTTCTGAACTCGCATCCGGGAACGAAGTACGGCATTCCCTTTCCGGTCTTTGCGAGAGCGGCTTACGGCACTTACGGATCAAACTTGCCGGGGCTGATGCGCGCAATTGTCGCCTGCGGTTGGTTTGGCATTCAGGCGTGGATTGGCGGCGAAGCGTTGAATACATTCTTCAGCGCGATCATTCCCGGGTGGCCCACGTTGCTGGGTGGACCAGTATTTGGACACACGCCGACCGCCTGGTTGTCCTTCCTGCTGTTCTGGGGACTGAACATTTACATCATCTACCGCGGAATGGATCTTCTCCGAAAGGTGGAGAACTGGGCAGCACCTTTCGTCCTGGTAATGACCGCGCTGTTGTTGGGTTGGGCCATCTGGAAAGCTCACGGCCTCGGTTACCTCCTGACTCAGCAAGGCAAGTTTCACAGCCTGCGCGAGTTCTGGCCCATCTTCATTCCTTCTTTGACCGGAATGATTGGCTTCTGGGCCACACTGTCGCTGAACATGCCGGACTTTACCCGCTTTGGCCGCAGCCAGCGGGAGCAAGCGGTCGGGCAGGTCATTGCTCTGCCGACAACGATGACCGTTTTTGCAGCAATGGGAGTGATCATCACCTCCGCTGCCGTCGTCATTTACCCGCACATGAAGATGGAAGAGCTGTGGGATCCGATGAAACTCGTCGGCCAGTTCAACCAGGTAGCGGTCATTGCGATATCGATGTTCACGGTAATCGTTGCTACGCTGGCCGTGAACATCGCCGCCAACGTAGTGTCTCCGGCAAACGATTTTGCGAACGCGTTTCCGAAGTTAATCTCTTTTCGCACCGGCGGGCTGATTACGGGTATTATCGGCATCCTGATGCAGCCCTGGCGGCTGCTGGCTGATCCGTCCGGCTATATCTTCGCCTGGCTGGTGGGGTATTCCGGGGGGTTGGGATCAATTGCCGGCGTGCTGATTGCCGACTATTGGCTGGTGCGCCGCCGGCAACTGGTATTGGGCGATCTCTATCGCCGGCGCGGAGTTTACTCTTACGATGGCGGCTGGAATTGGCGCGCGGTCGTTGCTACTCTACTGGGCTGTTTCTTTGCATGGATTGGCGTCTTCGTCCCGGCACTCAGATCGCTTTACGATTACGCCTGGTTTGTCGGCTTCGGAGTAGCTGCAGTTATGCATCTGGTCCTTATGAAAACAATGCGACCGCGGCCACCGGCTGAGATACCGGGCGTCACAACTTAAAGCCTCTGTCATGTCCGACAAACTTTAGTTTGTCGCTGCATTCAGAGTGCGAATTTGGGAAAGTACACGACAAACTGAAGTTTGTCGGACAATTAGAGACGAAAGCCTTTAACAATTGAACTGGAGCACATATGCCACGCACAGTTAAATGCGGATTGATTCAAGCAACCAACGTCGGGCCAACCGACGCGCCGATGGCTGACATCATCAAGGGTAACGTCGATAAGCACGTCGGCCTGATTGAGGATGCGGCTAAACAGGGTGTGCAGATCCTTTGCATGCAGGAAGTTTTCACCACGCCGTACTTTTGCGCTGAGCAGCAGACGCGCTGGTATGAAGCGGTGGAGAAAATCCCGGATGGCCCGACCACGCAACTAATGCAGAAGCTCGCCAAGAAACATGGCATGGTCATCATCGTGCCCATTTATGAGGAAGAAATTACCGGCATCTACTACAACACCGCCGCCGTCATCGATGCCGATGGAAAGTATTTGGGCAAATATCGCAAGAACCATATTCCGCACGTCAACCCGGGCTTCTGGGAGAAGTTTTACTTCCGTCCGGGGAATCTGGGCTATCCGTGTTTCGATACGGCGTTTGCGCGCATCGGCGTTTACATTTGCTATGACCGGCATTTCCCCGAGGGCGCTCGGGCTTTGGGCTTGAATGGCGCGGAGATCGTTTTCAACCCCTCAGCCACGGTGGCGGGGCTTTCGGAGTATCTCTGGAAACTGGAGCAACCGGCTCACGCAGTGGCGAACGGATACTTCGTGGGGGCCATCAATCGCGTCGGTCACGAGCAGCCCTGGGACATTGGCGAATTCTACGGCCAGAGCTACTTTTGCGATCCGCGCGGACAAATAATCGCGCAAGCGCCGCGCGATCAGGACGCCCTCGTAGTTGCTGATTTAGATCTGGACATGATCCGCGAAGTTCGCAACACATGGCAGTTTTTCCGCGATCGGCGGCCGGATAGTTACGGGGCACTGGTGGCCGATTGAATTTATGAAGCGGCATATACAAGCCGCACGGCTGTGCCGCCCGATGTGCGGAAGGTCTCCGACCTTTCGGACTCACTGTCTCAAGGGGCTCCGCCCTTGAAATTATAGGCGTAGCCCAAACTTTTTGACCCACAGCCGGAAGGTCGGAGACCTTCCGCACGTCAGGCGGCACAGCCGCGTCGCTGGTTTACCAAGAAGGCGTCGCCCCTAATCCAGTCCCAGGAGTAACCCATGGACCTTTCAATAACTGTCAACGGCATCAAGTTCCCTAACCCCTTCCTGCTGGGCTCCGGCCCTCCAGGAACAAACGCGCGCGTCATCGCCAAATCCTTCGACGCGGGCTGGGGCGGCGCGGTCGCCAAGACGGTCAGCCTGGAATCTTCGAAGGTGGTCAATGTCGTCCCGCGCTACGGGAAAATGCGTTCGC
>JAWVFI010000152.1:0-21363 GCA_033856235.1 Blastocatellia bacterium
CGTTGGCAGCTGGGATTAACAGCACAACGCACGAAAGACTGAAGAGCAACCGAATGTGTGGGAGCCGTCCCATGGTTAAGATCGTTCGCCACTTAGGTCTTTAAGGTTCCGACGCGAGCATCTAACGCCCGAATTAACCGGGCGGGAAAGATTGTATCAAGCCTTCAATCTTGCGGATGAAAGCCGCGCTGATTCGCTCCGGTTGAATGAGTTGTTAGATTCCGTCCGTTGTATCTGTCTTTATTCCTTTCCCAACATTGAACGTAAAAAGGAAGAGGTCGTTTGACCTTCGGGAACGCCTGGAACTGCGGGACGAGCAATTCCAGATTCATTTCCGATTCCCTTTCCATCACAGAATACCTTCACGATGGAACTCGGCCATGCCCAGACAATTATTTCGCGCTCGCCATATTCAACTTCAAAAGAACCCTCTTGCTCGGATTTGGCAACGACATTGAATTTAGAACCAACAGGCATTTTAATCTGCTCGCCCCAAGGTTCAAGGCTAAAGATAATCTCTTTGTCAGAAGCGTTGGAGATATTGATTGAGGATATATATGTCATCTCTTTAACCATTCAACAGGAATCTAACGTTTGAGTTGACCGGGCGCGGCGATTACATTCGACCTTCGCCGCACCAATCAAGTTGAGAAACACGCTCCCCGCGCTCCGGTCCAACGATTTGTTATGCCCGTCCGGAGATGGGAGCGCCTTCGACATGTTGGCAAGGCAAACGGTGGATGTAAATCCCAAGATTCGATCCATCGGTAAAGAGCGCGTTGCCAGCACCGTTCGGCTCGATCGATTTGTGGCAGCAATTTAGATCATTTGCCTGGGCAAGCAGAAGGTTGCCAAGAAACTCGAGCGCGTCTCGATCACCTTCGAGCAGGACGGAACCATCCATCGTTCGGCAGGTTACTTTGACGCCGCGATCCGCATAGGTGGCACAAATCTCATCAGTTGTCATTGGGTCTTCCATCATTCTTCAGGAGACAAGGGCATAACGTGGAGTTGACGCGGCGGCGCGAATTCAATCAAGCATCGCCGGACGAATCAAGTTACGAAACACGCTCCCGCCGCTCGCGTCCAACGATTTGTTGGGCGGAACCCCCGCATTAATACAACTCACCCTTCGAGGCGTCAACCTTGAGTCCCGACAACTTTAGAAGAAACACGCATGCATCGTAGTAATCACCATCTGTTGGCGACTGTCGCGCGACGACGTGATATTGAGAATCCTTCGCACCCTCCAGTACCCATTCGGCACCATCATTAGCCATCATCTTCCCGTCGACGGTTGGCAATGACCAGAAACGCGAGCGTTCTAGGACAGAAAGGAAACCATTCCATTCATCGACGCTGAGAGAACGGGAATTGTTAATAGCCAGCTTGGCCGAAGGAATAAGTTTCCCGTCAACGTATTTGTCGAGACGGTCAAGTTGTTTAGCGGTGATGCAATACTCTTGCGAACATATCCACACGCGAATGGCAACACCTGGAAGAAAAGAACGGAGCCAAAGAAAGCGATATGATTCTACGTTAGCATTTACAATGGATTGAAAGGACGGCTCCGCCATTTCTTGCAGGCTTATTGCGTATGAGTTAACCAAGCCATTTTCGCGGACTACGTCCGGCCGGAAGGTACCGACGGGAAAGTAAGACGTGGATTGATTGTTAGATGGGACAGTAACGCTCGACGCACAGCAGGAAAGTGATTCGGGCCCTGGAGCTCGACGCGATGAACATGCGGCGATTGACGCGACAATGACGAAAGAAAGAGCAATGCGGCGAGTAATTCGCTTCATAACTTTTGGACAACGTGAGTGAAAAGAATGTTCCGCCCAACGGCGGAGTTGACGCGGCGGCGCGATTTCATTCAACCATCGCCGTACCAGTCATGATGCGAAACACGCCCCCGCCGCTCGCGTCCAACGATTTGTTGGATGTCGCCGACGAGTAGAATCATTTCCGAGTGTATCCGACCGCGTCCCAATATTCGTGAATATCTTTGTAAGGGAACGGCAGAATCTTGAGCGTTCGTTGGCGGAATCTTTTGCCGTCCCAGGAAATGCGAATCCGTGAATAGTGCTTTGGGTCCCATTTGCTAATCGAATCCTCGCCGAGAGAAACAAACTTGGGCCCAACGATTTTGTATTTGCCAAATAATTGGAATATTAAGTCGCGGCCGCGCAATCTAAAATCCATGAGACCAGCGTCAGCAAAGCCACCGGTTCCAAACCGCCATAAGAGGTGCGGTCGATTATTTCGCATAGTGTAAATGTAGTAGTTGTCCGATACCCCAGAGGAGCCACACGCCGTATAGTCTTCGATGTGAATTAGCGCCTCTTCTTTCCCGTCGCCAGTGAGATCGCGATACGTTACGGATTTCAATTTGTATTCGGTGTGGCAGCCGTCACCTTCGAATTCCATTTGCCCGTGTTTCAATTGGATTCGATGTGTTCCCCAGAATTGGTGAAACGTGAAGTTCTTGAAATCGACGCGACGAATGGAAGGCCGCGCAGCCACACTTGGAGCGGTGCACGTGAAAACGATTATTACGAGAAATGGGATAAGCCGCTTCATTTTTAAAGAAGACATCCAACTACTTAATAGACGTCAAAACGACTACATAATACGCCGTTTTCCGGTATTATGCATCACCATGCCGGAGCGAAGACTACTTGACCAAGTGAGCGATGTGGCTCGTTTACGGCACCTTAGTCTGCGCACGGAAGAAACCTATCGCAGCTGGATCAAGCGGTTCATCCTCTTTCATGGAAAGCGTCATCCCCGGGACTTGGACGCTGCGGCCGTGCGAAGTTTTCTCACACATCTTGCCGTCCAGGATCGCGTCGCCGCTTCCACACAGAATCAGGCATTTAATGCGTTGCTCTTCCTCTATCGCCAGGTCCTGAAACTCGACGCCCCGAACATTGAAGGCGTCGAGCGCGCACGTAGTTCCCGCCATCTCCCGGTTGTTTTCACCAAGGCAGAAGCGAATTCCGTAATAACCCATTTGAATGGTGAAAACCGCCTAATCGTCAGCCTGCTTTATGGTTCGGGGCTACGAATCATGGAAGCGCTCCGGTTGCGGGTGAAGGACATCGAATTTGCGCGCCACGAAATTACGGTGCGCGACGGCAAGGGCGAAAAGGATCGCCTAACGATCTTGCCCCAGTTGCTGGAACCTGCAATTAAGCTTCAGGTCCAAGCTGTGCACCGGTTACATCAAGAAGACTTGAAGCGCGGCGGCGGAGATGTTTATTTGCCGTACGCTTTGGAGAGAAAATACAAAAATGCCGCTAAAGAGTTTTCCTGGCAGTATCTGTTTCCGGCTACCAAACTTTCGCTTGATCCTCGTTCCGGGAAACAGCGGCGGCACCATGTTTCTGAGCAGAAAGTGCAACGCGCGGTGAAAACGGCCTTGCTAGCGGCGGGGATCAACAAGAACGGCAGTTGTCATGCATTTCGTCACAGCTTTGCGACCCACTTATTGGAAGATGGCTACGACATACGCACTGTCCAGGAACTGCTGGGGCACAAGGACGTTCGTACTACAATGATCTATACACACGTCCTAAACCGCGGCGGACGTGGAGTGCGCAGCCCGCTGGATGCATGAGAGAGGGCCTGGATTACCGGCCGCGGGGCCGATCAAAGTCGCTTGGCGGTATCCTTCCGATTTGAATCAACGCTGGCTCTTTAAGTCGCATACTGCTCCGCCCCCAGGAAATGCAACGAAATATAAGGTTCGTCTCCGATCACCCAACTATCATGTGCAACAGGTGGGACATAGAAAAGGCTGCCGGCAGTTAATTCCACTTCTGTCCCGTCACTCATCGCCGCCATCGCGCGCCCCGACAAAACCATTCCTACGTGTTCGACTTCACAGAGCGGAGTGCTGGCAATTGGGCCCACATGTTCAGACCAGCGCCAGCCAGGTTCATAACTCGCCCGGCCGAGCACTATTCCGCCAATTCGCACAATTTCTAATTTGCCCTTTTCAAAAACACGAGTCTCATCGGGCGTGTCGAAACTCTTCAAAATTACTTCCAGCATTCTTAACTCCTTTAGGAAGTTCTTCACTTAAGGAAACAGAAAGAACCAATTGTTGATTCGTATTACTTCGTCAAATTCGTGTGATTTCGTGAATCGTATGCTGAAGAACCGGAACCATACGGTTCACGAAATCACACTAAGCACACTAAAAACACGAAATTGGATTTTGGTGCAAAGCTACGCTTCTCTTCTCCGTCGCTTGACCCCTGCCGTGCTCTGCGGTGATCTTGGATCGCATTGAAGAAATCCATTAAGAGATCGCTGCTTATCGCGCTGGCGTTGTTCGTCGGTCTTGCCGGTTTGGTCTGGCTGGTCTGGCGCGGAACGCGATCCGACGAATTGGACGAGCCGGTTGGGGAGAGCGTTTCGGAGACGTCGCAAGGTCCATCCTTCGAAGTGCGGCTCATCATGCCTCGCGCCGGCCTGCCCCTCGGCGGGATCCTCCCGGATTGGCTGGTGAAGAGGAACGACCTCACTCCACGCGAGCTGCGGTTCGACCACACGAGCAGTGGCGCCCGGATCGGGATCGCGCAACCCGACCGCCTCGAGCTTACCGCGGACGGCTGGGACCTCTTAATCGAGACCGATGGCGAAGGGCGGCTCGCTTCAGGAACGCACCTGGTGTTCCCGACGGCTCTTGGGGGCAGGCAGGTGAGGTTAAACTGCCGGCCCGCAAATCCTGCGAAGGGCTATCTCCGCACCACGCGGCGCGCAGGCTCCGATGAACTCGGCGGCCGTTTCCTGGTCGAACTCGCCAACTGCAAGAATGCCGATTCGGGGAAGGAAACCAACTGGCCCCCAGCAGCGCTCACTGTCAGTGGAAGTTTTGCGAACCTGCCGCCTGGCCGTCGCTAGATGAAAACAGAGCCCGCCCGCTACCACGACGTGTCGGGGTTCTGGCAACCGCTGCGCGCTCAACTCGGCTTTGCACTAAAAGTGCTTCGGCGATCTCCCAGAGCTGCTTTGATTCGTGTGACTTCGTGAACTTCGTGGGATTTCGTGAATCGTGTGCTAAAGAATCGGATTCATCCGGTTCACGAAATCGCACTAAACACACTAAAGAACACGAAATTGCAGTTGTGCTGCAAAGCTGCTCAACTCATACCCGCACTCCAGCATTTCGGGTGCATGCCTTTGTTAGGTGGACGGCGGCTCTTGTACACTTCGCCTGGAGGCAAGAGCGATGTATTCGCCAAACCAAAAAATGTTCAGAAGTATTCTCTACCCACTCATCTTAATCTTCCTGAATAACGCGAGCCCAGCCTTTGGTCAGCAGCGTCCATCTGCGCAGCTCGATCCGGCCGCGTTGAATGAATTCCTTTCCAAAGCCGGGCGCAGAGTAAGCGAGTACAAGGCGAAGTTCATAGACATCACCGCCGATGAAGACCAGAAAGTAGAAGAATACGACCTCGCAGGCAAACTCAAGCGGCAGCGGCGGATTACTTCCAAACTGATCATTTATCAGTCCCAACTGGATCCGTCCGTAACAGCCGAGTACCGTTACATCCATGCGGTTGATGGTGTGCCGGTGGCAAAGCGAGAAGAAAGACTGGTGAAGTTCTATGACCGGTTAGCTAAAGTGGATTCGCTGAAGAAAGAACTTGACCGGGTTGACCGCGAAAGCCGCAGGTATGATGGCAATTACAGTGTCTACAACTGGACTCTCAACCAGGGGTTAACCCTGACCGAGCGGAACCGCGCGCTTTTTCTGTTCACAGTCGCTGGTCGGGAGCAAATTAATGGGCGGGATGTAATTGTGGTCCAGTATCAGCAGATGACGCCCAGTCCTGAGTTGGAGTTCAAGCTCTCCTCGGTGCCTCCGGTATTGAAAGGGGCTGAGACGCGCTATCGCGGCCGAGTTTGGTTGGACGCGGAGACAGCGCAAATCTGGCGAGAAGAACGGGACATGATGTTGCAAAAGCCCTCGTGGCCCCAATCCTATACCTTTATAAGATTTGAGTTCGAATACGTTAACAGCGATGTCGGGATTCTCACTCCAAAAAAGATCGTGATTACCACTAACAACAATGGGCGAACGCTACCGGGCAATGTGCCGCTACTACTGTTGGGTGGGAGGGCAACTTTCGAGTACAGCGGCTTCCATCGTTTTGAGGTCACGCCCGATGCGAAGCTTGAGTCACCGGCAAAACCGTAGAGGATTTGTAGGGGTGGCCCTCCGTGGCTACCCCCTTCCTATGCGGGAACTCGGAGAATCACGAGGGGGTCGGCCACGGAGTGCCGCCCCTACAGTCATTTAAGCAAGAAAGCCTCAGTCCGCGAAAATCTTTTTGAGGAGATACCTCGTGTGCCCCTTGGGAAAATCCTCTAACGTTCCGCTTTGCTGCATGCAGTTGTTGGGCGGCTCGAACAAGAAACCCTAGGCGCTCTTGTTCTTTTCATCCCAGAGCATCGGCTCCCACAACTCCACTTTGTTCCCATCAGGGTCCATGATCCACGCGAACTTTCCGTTTTCAGCAGAATCGGGGCCTTGGATGATTTCGACCCCGCCCGCGCGGAGCTGCGCGACCAACTCGTCCATATTGTCAACCCGGTAGTTGATCATGAAAGATGAGTCACTGGGGCTGAACCATTGGCTTTCTTTCTTTGCGGTGGTCCATACGGTCAGCCCCTTATCCTCGGCTTTGTCGTCCGGCCACCTCAGGATGGCACCGCCCCAACTCTCGAGGGGAATGCCCAGGTGCTCCTGATACCAAGCCGCAAGTGCGGCATGGTCATTTCTGCTCTTGATAAAGACCCCACCGATTCCGGTAACTTTCGCCATCGTTGCCTCCGTTTATGTGAAGTGTTCGTGACTTAGACGGCCAACGTCAGAGTTGACGCGGCGGCGCGATTCCCTAAACTACAGAACTCCGATCTCCTTGAGCCAGCTCTCGACCAGCGAAGGCCACATCGCCACTGGATGTTCTGTGGGCCTCAGTCCAAAGGCATGACGGCCCTTGGCAAAGAGATGGACCTCTGCCGGCACGCCCGCCTCATCAAGAGCCCGCGCATAAACCGTGCTGTTGCAGATTTCGTCCACGGGGTCATCCCACGCCTGCAACAGGAACGTCGGCGGCGTTTGCTTTGTGACGTGTATGCCGGGATCGAGAGTGCCACCGGAGCGACACAGATGACCCGGATAAAGAGCAACGGCAAAGTCAGGGCGGCTGCTTAGTTTGTCAGACGCATCGACCGGCTTGTAAGTAGGCTCAAATATGTTGCTGGTTTGCGCGACCAGATAGCCGCCTGCGGAGAAGCCGATCACCCCAACCTTGTTGGGATCGAGGTTTAATTCCTTCGCCGTGGCCCGAACGAGCCTGATTGTTCTTTGCGCGTCCTGAAGTGCGCGGGGGACCTTGGGTGTGATGTGGCAATCGCAATCCTTGTCCCAGTAGTCATCGCTTTTGGGAACGCGATACTTAGACAAGACACATGTAATGCCCTTGGCTGTCATCCAGTCACATATTTCAGTTCCTTCAAGGTCCATTGCCAAAAGTTGGAATCCGCCACCGGGGAAAACCACCATCGACGCGCCAGTATTCCTACCCTGGGGCGCAAAGACCGTCATGGTTGGAGAGCTTACGTTATAGGCTGCTGTGTAGGAGCGCCCAGCAACAACATCCGGGGCTTTCGTGACCTCAACTCTCTCGGCTGGTTGAGAGACATCCGCCATATCCGGCGCACCGCTCGGCCAGATGGGGATCTGTTTTACTCCCGAAGGCGGCTGCCAAACGCCGGCCTTACCGACATCTGCCTGTTGCTGGTCTGATGTTGTCGGAATATTCGCTTGTACTCGCTCGGGCTTGAGCTTGCGCATTACAGCGATGCCACTTGCCAAGCTTAACAATCCAAAGGCGCACGCAAGCATTAGCCAAGTTCGGCGCACTATCGATTCCTCCCTGACTGAACGGAAATTGGTGGCGATCCCCCGATGGTTCGCAACGAAGGATTGCGAGATGCTATTTCGCAGCTTAACGGTGAAGTTGCCCGGTTCGTTTTGATTCCTTATTCTTTGGTCAAATCCGTATACACGTCAGTGGTCATAACATCAATTTTCCAAGCGCCGTTTTCCTTAACCAGACGACTTTGAAATGCCCAGCCGCCGCCGCTACCGTCAGTCGGGCCGTAATATCCTTTGACAATAGCTTTTTCGCCAAAGAACGTTTCTTTCAAATCCGTAAGAGACGGCGGATGTCCCTGGGCTTTTGACGCTCTCGCCATGCTCACGAGCCCACGACAGCCGTCAATAGCGTCTTTTCTTTTGTCCAGATAGCCTTTTGAAAATAATTTGATCATCGCTTCCGGGCTGTCGTTCTCGGCATCGCGATGATAATCACGAATCGTCGCCGTAGGACTGCTGCCCCCAATTAAACTGCACCCGGCAAACGTCAAAATTGCCATTAAAACAAGTGTCGCGGTTTTGCAAACTATATTTCTGTCCATCGTGGCCGACTCTGTTCCTTCCTGGTTTGTTCCGTCGAGCTTTTGCTCACTAAGTTAAGGGGAACCGCTCGAAGTTTACGACTTTTCTTCGCTTTGCGAAGTGCGATATTTAAGGAAGCGGCCGAACGTCTGAGGTGACGCGGCGTCGCGATTTCACCCAACTTTCGCCGCAACAGGTTTGATGCGAAATTTCCGCCGCTCCGATCCAACGGTGTGTTGAGTGGGGTGGCGCTCAGACCAACAAATCAGTTTCGCGCCTCAGATAGCAGCCGGCATGTATTACAGCGCAACATAAACTCCTCTGAGCCGCGAGACTGCTCCAAGCCAAAGCGCAACCGCGCTACCGACGCCGATTACCAGGCCCCATAAGAAAGTGCGGTGTTGCGAGATCTCAGCATTAGTATATAGAGGCACCATTAACATCGTTACGAGCGCCAGCAAACAAAGGATTAAACCAATCACGTAATCAAAACGCATACGCAAGATCGGCGCAAGGGCAATGAAATGTAAGCCTACAATGAAGGCCACCACAGGCGGAATGTACTCAGGATGCCCAAGCCTGAAACCCAGCATGAATACAAGGCCGATAGCAATCCCTTGAGCCGCGTTGACGATCCCGAATCCTCTTTTAACACGCGCGATACGCTCAAGCATCTCCGAACTCAGAGCGTCCGGCGGTAGGCGCAACACTTTACGAAAAGCATTGACGCTGGAAATCAATAGCGCCACAAAAGGAAGAACTAAAAGGATTGCAACTAGCGGCTCCGCCTTAAAACCAAGCGACCACACACCGAAGACTGCCCACAGGCTTCCCAGCAGAGTGAAAACTAAGGCGCCGATGCACGCATTTAGAAGTTGACCCCGAAAGCGCCTTGGTTGATTCACAGATTCACGCTACCTATCGATTCCACATCTTACGCTGCCCAATCCACCCAAGTATCCGTCTAGACAAAGCGCCGCTTACCAGTGCGACGCCTGGTCGCTTTTCATAAGCATCGAGCCACTCGCGTTCAAACTCTCTGACTTCACGCTCGACTTGACTCAATTCTAAACTCAATCAGTTACAAAACACGCTCCCGCCGTCCGGTCCAACGAGTTGTTCAAAGCGCCGCTTTATTTCAGATGTTTCTGAAAAAACCCTAACATCCGACCTTGTGCCAACTTTGCAGCGTCAGCGTTATAAACGGGCCGCGTATATGCAAAAAAGCCGTGTTCGGCTTCATAGTTATACAATTCCGTCTTCGTCCCCTGCGCTTGCAGCATCTCGAAAAACTTCTTCACGTCCGATTGCTCGATGCCTGTATCTTTTAGCGCGTAGTGTCCCTGAACGGGCGCCTTAATTTTACTGACGATATCGAACGGATTTACTGGGCGATTAGCTTCCGGCGGCAAGCGGAGCGTTCCATAAAACGGTACTACCGCATCAATTTCTTTTGACGTGGCTGCAAACATCAGTGCGCTTCGCCCGCCAAAGCAAAAACCGGTAATGCCAATGCGCTTGCGCTTAACGAATGATTGTTTTTTAAGATAATCAATGCCCGCCTGAATGTCCCGAAAGACATGCTCGTCGGTTATCTCGGTGGTAGCTATCTTTCGCTTTTCTTCGGCTGACATTGAATCAGTTTGGAGCGAGAAGATGTTTGGGGCTAATCCCACAAAGCCCCCTTGCGCTAGAATCGCCGTCGTGTTGGGTATGTACTCTTCTGAAATTCGATTACCTGCAACCACAATCACAACTGGGTAACGTCCGGTTGCTTGCGGGCGAGACAAATAACCGTCAATTGTATTTGTGCCACTCTTAAACGTAACTTTTCCGTGCGTGATATTCGGATCATCAAGGGCCTTTGCCTTAGGCACATTCGATTGCTGACTCAATACTTCATGACCAGGCATTGAAACACCCGCCACGATTGCAGCCGCGCCGCAAAGAAAATCACGTCGCGTCAAATTCTCCTTGTTTTGTTTTTCAGCCCGAGACATATCAAATAGAAGCCGCCCAACGACCGAGTTGACGGGGCGGCGCGAATTCATTCAACCTTCGCCGCACCAATCATGATGCGAAAACATCCTGTTCATTGGACTACGGTCCAACGAGTGTTGCGTTCATGCCCACAGGAGCTTCGCGTTTCCAAACCAAAGAGTCCCGGGTCAAACGACACAACTCAACGGCGCCCTGAAACAAATCCCCTCGAAGGTGAAGGGGTACGCCTCGCGAAAGCGCTCAATTGCCAAGTCAAACCGCGCACACCGTGAGTTTCAGTAATTTCCATAAGGCAGAGTGAGGACTACGTTCGCCGTCGGCTATGGGGAGTTGCCACTCTGGGTGACGCTGAAGAACACCTGGTTACTAGCCGCGCCGTGCAAACTAATACTCACTCCCACGTTCCCGGCGCCTATAAGTTCCTTTGGGAGTTTGACGGTCACCTGTGTCAGCCAGTCGAAGCCCGGCACCTTCCCGACGTGCTCAACCACTAACTGATGAACGTGCTGTTGATTGTCCACTGCTTGCGCAGTCAAGGCCGAGGCGTCATCGCCCGGCAGCAACCTGACGTTCCTGGCGAAGAGTATGATGCGGGTTAGGTGATCAGAACTGAAGTTGCGCGTCGTCACCACGTCAAACGGGTCGCGCGTGAGCGTTACGGAGTCGACGGCAATCGCGCGCTCCGTGCCCCCTTCGGCGAGCAACCAGGGCGCGTCCGTTTGCAGCGACTGCCAGGAGGGGCTGGAATCGCTCGCCGGATTTTTGGTGAGATTTGTGTGCCCACTTCCGTCCGGGTACATCCAATAGATTTCAGTGTTCCCGTCGCGTGAACTCACGAAAGCTATGGCGCTCCCGTCAGGTGACCACGCCGGAGCATAATCGTCGACAGAATTGTTTGTCAGATTCCTCAGACCGCTGCCGTCCGCCTCTACAACGTAGATTTCGGAAGATCCCGCCCCATTGCTGATAGAGCTTACAAAGACGAGCTGCCGTCCGTCGGGCGACCAGTCCGGTTGGTAGTGAATTTCCAGCGGTGCGCTGGGGGAAGTTAAGGGGCTGACGGCGTGGTCGCTGACATTGACTGTGAAGATGCGAAGGTTGGTCGGAAAAGGCTCGGCGAGACTGGAGAAAGCTATCCTGGAGCCGTCCGGCGACCACGAGAGCTTCGGCTGGACGGAATTGCCGAAAGTCAGGCGGGTCTGGTCGCTCCCGTCGGCGTTCATCACGTAGACTTGGCGGCGTCCACCGGGCGCGTCATCCCGCGAGCTTATGAAAGCGAGCTTGGTGCCGTCAGGGGACCATTCGGGCGCTTCGTCGTCTGCCGGGTGGGTTGTCAGCCTCCTGACATTACTGCCGTTGGCATTCATCACGTAAATGTCAGGACGGCTGCTCACTATGTTATCCCGGTCGCTCTGGAATGCGATCAACGAGCCGTCCGGCGACCAGACAGGCGCGCCGTCTACGGCAGGATGGTTGGTGAGCCTTGTCTGGTTACTGCCGTCCGCCTCCATGACGTAGATTTCGCCCGTACCGCCCGCATCGCGAAAGCTGACGAAGGCGATCTTACCACCGGCCTGGGCGGCGCTTGTCTGAGGCACTGGCGCGAGAACGGCGTCAGCCGACTTACCCGCAAGAGCGAGATTGCTTCCGATCAGCGCACCTGACAACAAAACTAAGGCCAGCAAAAGATGGTTTCTTTTCATAGGGATGCCGAGGCCCTCTGAACACGGAGCAGGGACAAGCTTGCCGGACATATACTACACGGCGCGCCGGTTGGAAACGTCTCCCGGTGCCCCTACAAACAGGATTATTGTTTCGTTTTTTTGTCGTCGTCAAGGCAATGCCATTTTTCATCGTCACGTTTCACAAAAACAAAGCCGTAGCCCTTGCCCGATTTCACGAAGCCGCTGCCTTCGACGTGGGTTGCACGAATGACACCGGCTTTTAGTTTCGCGTTTTCAACGTCCTTTTGGAACCCACTCCAGATCTCATCGGCTTCTTTGCGAAGGGCGACCTTGTCGTCAATAGATATGTCCGTCAAGTAGTTCATGACGAGGGCAGGATCACTGTTGGGGAAATCCATTTTGCCAATGCCATTTACCTTGATTTCCTTGCCGGACGGAAGTTTATACGACTTGTAATTCTGTGCTTGGCTTCCGCACGCGACGCAAGTTAGAAGAAAGAGCAATGGCATCGAGAGTTTGGTTTTCATTGGGCCTCCAGAAAGATGCCGAACGCCCGAAATTAGCCGGGCGCGGCGAACCGCAATAAGAACAAAGTCTCGCGCTTGAAATCAATGCTATTCGCGCTCCGGTTAAATGAGTTGTTAGATGCGTTCATGGGCAAGGCAAATCTTCAATACCTATTGCTGTGAACGCAGCTTAGGTTTTTGTGAAGACGGCCCGCTTTATTTACTTACCGCCAACCATTCTTCACGAATCTTAATTTGGTCGGGCGTCGCCTGGGCCATTTCGACTAAATCGTAGGCAACTTCATTGCGCGAGCCGATTATCATTGTCAATACTTTCTCCTCGCCGGCACGCTTTATAGTCAACTTTACCGTCTGTCCGGCTTTTCCATCTTCGAACCATCCGAACCGAAGCGCATTGGTGCTATCAACCTTCAGTATCAGATCGCCAGCCATTAAACCTGCAGCGGCAGCGGTCGAGGCGGGATCAACGCTCGTGACGCTTATTGTTTCGCCGCTTGCACCGGGTCTCCGAGCGAAGCCGAAGTAAATTCGCTTTACATTGCTTTTTTCCAGCCGGTAGCCCGCATAACCCAGAATTGTATCGTAGTCCGGTACTTCGACTCCCCACACAAAGCGGCGGTAAAAATCGTGATAGTCGCGCCTTGTGAGGCGGTTAATGATGCCGATCATATCCTCGGTCGAGAACCCCTTGCCCCGCTGATAAAACTCGCGGTAGAGACCTCGCATTACATCATCCAAGCCAGCCTTGCCGTTCGTATCGTGCCGGATCGAAAGATCAAGCAGCGCGGCAAGATTTTGACCTTGCGTATAAGTAGAAATCTGGAAGTTTGGCGGAGTGTCGTATCCGAGCCAGATCCGAACAGATGATTCGGCAGGCGATATGTAACGACGTGCTTCGTTATTCTCCACGCGTCTGATCGCACCAGCGATACCATCGAGAAACGATTTTCTGTTGCGAAATCCGGCACGATAGGCAATGACATCGGCGTAGTAGTTAGTAAAGCCTTCCGAGACCCAGAGCAAAGGAGTTGTGTTCTCTTGGGAATAATCGTACGGCCACATCTCAATCGGGCGTATCCGCTTCACATTCCACAGATGGAAGAACTCGTGCGCCACTCCTCCAGCCCAACTTTCAATTGGGTAATCGCGGGCTTCGGCTCCTTTGGCGCCAACTAATGCTACATACGAATTCATGTGTTCAAGGCCTGCACTCACTTGCGAGGACTCCACCAGATTAAAAAAATAAAAATACAGGTACTTCTCGTAAGGCAGTTTGCCAAAGATAGCGCTCGCTGTAGACGCCACTTTCGCCATTACATTCGCAACCTGTTGGGCTTTGTCGGATGGAAAGTCACCCGCGGGAGTGGTAACGAAATAATGCGGTTTTCCTTCGACTTCAAAACGGGTCACGTCGAAGTGACCCAACTCAGTCGGTGCGTCAACCAAGGTGTCATAATCTGGCGCGATAAACGTCAGCGGGTCCGAAGTCTCTTTCAAAGCGGAGATGACTTGCCATCCGGCGGGAATGATAAAGTGCACTGTGCTTGGAGTCGCGCGGTGTCCTTCGGCCATTAAGAACAACTGTGTACCAGTGAAGAATGCAAAATCCTTTGCAATCTTCGCTTGGTCTAGAAAGAGAGTGGTGGTTCGATAATCAAACTCAATCCTGATTTGGTGGCGGCCTTTGGTATCTACGCTCCATGTCTGCTTGCTCGTCATTATGTGCGGCAGGGCGGCGCCTTCTTCGCCGGTAATTTTGAACCAGAGAATGTTCTTCGCATAGTTTTCAATCGTGTACCATCCCGGCGTCCATACAGGAAGAGAAAGATCTAGACGCGGTTGATTGATATTCTGGACATTCGCTGTCACATGGAAGAGGCTTGTTTCAGGATTCGAGACCTCAACGGTATAGTCAGTGCGGAATCGGCGGTCTTGACCCACGGCCGGAGTGGCGCTTGAAAGAATAAATAGTACGCCTAGAGGGAGAAGATAAGCGGTTAGAGTTTTTCGTAACATTATGCACGCCTCACTGTGATGAGATTTTAATGCACTCCAGACGGGAGCATCTAACGTGGAGTTGACGCGGCGGCGCGAATTCACGCAACCTTCCCGGACCAATCAAGTTAAGAAACACGTCCCCGCCGCTCGCGTCCAACGTTTTGTTGGGTGGCCGCCGTTACGGAGATTCGCGCCAAACGTATTGTCCGTGCCGATCGATGTATCCGCCCACACCATTTTCAACTGCATAAGCAAGTGGCCCATGGAAGAAATCTACCTTGTCGAAGCGCGCCGAAATGACTAGCGCGCCGGTGGCGTCAATGAAGCCGTACTTGCCATTGATTTTGACAGAAGCAAAACCGTCCAGGAATCCCGTTGCCTCGTTGTAGGTGCCGAAGACCCGTTTGCCGGATCGGTCTACATAGCCAAACGTATCTTCAAGCTGAATACAAGCGACACCATTCGAAAAGTCTGACATCCAACCGAATTGCGGTTGGACCACAATGTGGCCCGTGTGATCGATAGCGCCCCACAGATTACCGACCTTTACGATTGCCACACCGTCTCGGAAAGCGTGTGCGTCATCGAAGCGCCTTGCGATAACAGTGCGTCCCCGGGCATCAATGAATCCATGTTTCGGACCAACAGAGACGTGGAACAAACGCTCGCGGTAATAATCCGGATTGTTGTAATGAGGTGCGATAATTTGTTTTCCGTTTCGGTCGATGTACCCCCATTTTCCATTGATCTGCACAGCAGCGAAGCCGTGTAGGAAGCCGAAGGCCCAATCGAAACGAGGCCCGATGATCACGTGGCCACGACGATTGATGTAACCATACTTGTTCGCCACCTTCACAGGGGCGAGGCCTTCAAAGAAATCACCTGCATCGTCAAAGGTCAGTCGTCGGATGACCCATTGTCCCGACCGATTGATGTAACCCACAGCGGTGGCATCGTTTGGTAACGTTACCAGAGCTAGATAATCCGAGAAGTCTCTGGAATGAAGGCCGAAGTTGGGTTGTATCACTACGTTGCCGTTTGCGTTAATGTACCCGACTCGGGAACTCTCGGTGATCATGAAGAGTTGTTCCGTCTGCGCCCCAATGGATGAGGTTGCGAAAAGGATTACGAAGATGAGTAGAAACGAATGTTTCATAATCTGCGATGAGGCCACCCAACGTCGGAGTTGACGCGGCGGCGCGATTTCATTCACATCGCCGGACAGTCATGATGCGAAACACGCTCCCGCCGCTCCGGTCCAACGATTTGTTGGGCGGCGATCAGAATTTACAAGCGAGTTGAATATCAAATTCATTCTGCAATTTTTCGCAGACAGCAAAAGCCTTCTTACCGTCAGCAGTGACCGTTGAATCAATATAGTAGGCTAGCATATGTCGCGAACCGCTTTTCATTTCCAGGATAAGAGCTTCTACGTCGGGATCTGAGTAGTATCGCTTATCCAGGGCAAGATTAATGGATGAATCAATGCCGTTTTCCTTCAACTAAGCGAGCAGATTTGCCCAGCCAGAATGAGGTTCATTGAGATGAGTGTTCACGTAAACAGGATGGCCTTTGCGGAAGACGCCTTTGGTGCCAATGGTTTTGACAGATAAGAAGGACGCGGCTGGATTGCTGTCATCGATTTTCAGCACAAAGCAACGTGGAAGTACTATGCCCAAACCTTTCCACAACCTGAACTCGGTCTGAGTATCTGACAACTTCACGTCTTTCAAGTTTGGGATGCCGGCTTCCTTAGATAGACGCGCCACGTGAGGCAGCATTTGCTGATACGTCATGGGCGGTAAACCCTCGTCAATGGGGCCCTGCGTTGGCGAATTGACCACCACCGGGACAGGCGGTCCAGCCGGGGAGCAGGAACCCAGCAAAGCTACGACAAGCAGAGTAAGGATCGTTTTCATGAAAAGTGGAAGCCGTCGAACGTTTGAGTTGACGCGGCGGCGCGAATCAAAGCATTCTCCGCCGCACCAAGTTAGTTGAGAGACACGCCCCCGCCGCTCGCGTCCAACGATTTGTTCGACCGCGTGCCGAATTAGTAATAATCGAAGGAACGATAAACGGTTTCCACAGGAACATAAAGACGTCTGCCTTTGGCCACCACTAGTTTAAGTTTGGCCTGGACGATCCAGTTTCCGGTTGAGTCGACCCGATAAGAGTATTTATACGCCCGCGTGACCCCATCCTTAAAGGTGAACATGAGTTCATTTCCGATGCGCCCCAGGGAATCATATCCATAACGAGTTGTGGTTCGAATCGTATTATTTTGGTTGAAGACAGTCTGGTAGGCGATTCGTCCCTGTTTATCGTAGCTGTAGGTGATTCGGTGCGCTTGAAGAGCCGGGTTCCATACCCGCGAGCCATTTGGATTATAAGAAGAAATTTCGGTTAGATGGTTTTTCCGGTCGTAGGTGTAATGCACCGTTTTTTCGACGGGCCCAAACATTCGTGGCCCTTCATCCTTTGCGACATCGAAAATACGTTGAGATGTTTTATTGCCGTGCGAATCATAGGCGTAGACGATTTTGATTCCATTGGACGATTCTTCTTTGATCACAAGTCCGTTGGAGTCATAGGTGTACGTGGTTTTGCCTGTTAGCTGGTCGGCAGAGTTGTACCAAATTTGTTCAATGACATTTCCCTCATCGTCGTAGGTAAACAGACTTCTGAGAGGTTTGTCATTCCCCTTGTAAGCGTCCCATTCAGTTTTGTTCCCCCGTTTGTCATAGGTTTCGACCGTCATCAGGACGCGCTTGCTTTCAACGTACTTGGTTGTCCACGTCTGCTCCGTGCGAACACTTCTGACGTTGCCAGCCAACTGATCCGCTTTTCGGTTAGAGGTTGATTGGGCCTCGACGGAATTCGAAATCGACAACATCAAAACGGCGGCGATGAGAAGCTTGGCTGTCATAACAGAAAGCGGTCGAACGCCCGAATTAACCGGGTGCGGAAACAATGTCATTAGAGCCAAGTCTCGCGGATGAAAGCAACGCTGTTCGCGCTCCGGTTCAATGAGTTGTTATGCTGCGGCGCAGCTTGAAATACGCTAGACAGGCTGCGCTTCTATCACGCTCGCTGGGGATTGCGTTGGAACTACTCTCGTCAACTTAAATCCAGATTTTGCAAATAGAGCGGCGTACTCTTCCTCCGTGCGCTCCCTTCCACCTGTATAGACCAGCATTGTTAAGTCGAGAAACTTTGCCGGATGGAGGTCGTTTCCAGAAGGCATTACCCATTCAACTAACAGAAGCCTTCCGTTATCCGGCATGGCGCGTCGGCAGTTCTCCAGAATTTTCAAGCATTTCTGCTCCTCCCAATCATGGACGATATGCGAAAGTAGATAAGCATCGCCGCCGCTCGGAACAGAGTCGAAGAAACTTCCCGAAACAATCTCACACCGCTCTGACAGGTTGTTCATTTCAATTTGGTGACGAGCTTCGGCTACAACATGTGCCAAGTCATAGAGGACACCCCTGAGTTCGGGATTCGCCAGCAAAATAGTGGCAAGAAGGTTTCCGGTTCCGCCGCCGACATCAACGAGTCTTTGGATTCCAGAGAAGTCGTAAGCCGCCGCCACCGCAGGCTTCTCTCCTGCGTGAAATCCTATCATCGCTTCATTGAATATTGTCGCTTCTTCGGGTTGAGTGCTCAGGTAATCAAACATTGATTGCCCGATGGCTTTTTCCACCCCAGTTTCGCCGGTCTTAACCGAGTGGAGAAACTCGCCCCATACCCGCCAGGCGGTTGAGCCTGCCAGCATCCGAACCGTCGAACGTGCATATCCGGGAGCATCCGATTGCAACGCTGCTCCCAGAGGCGTTAGAGAGAAACGCTTATCAGCATCCTCGACGAAGAACCCAAAGCCCGACATAAACCTCAACAGCCGATATAAGGAAAGAGCGTGCGTGCCAGTGGCTTGCGCAATTTCCTCAGATGAGCGCGAGCCATCTTTCAAGTGGTCAGCAATACCTAGTTCAGCCGCTGCGAAAACCGCCCGCGAGATAGCGAGTCCACCTGCCATTTGAACAACCTGTACAGCCGGCGGCAAAGTCTGGTCGGTAGCCGCAGTCGCGGCGCGGTCGGAATCTGAATCGTTCATTTGAACCTCCACTAAATAAATTTATCCAATACTAAGTTAAGAAATCGTTTTAGGCGTAATTAGCAGCATAACGATTGAGTTGACGCGGCGGCGCGAATCAAAGCACCCTTCGCCGCACCATGTTAGTTGAGAAACACGCTCCCGCCGCTCGCGTCCAACGATTTTGTTATGTGGCCGCCGCCGCGAAAGAGCGCAGTGCCGGTTCGACAGCGGCGCGCAATTTCGGCAGCGCCGGAATCAAGTGTTCGTGGCTGAACATGTTTCCCGCAAAGGAGTCATGCTTTGATGCGCCAAAGATTTCTTTGTCATCGGCACGCACGTCAAATTCATAGTCGCTGTAAAGGATAGTAACGCGTTTGCCCGAAGCGCCGCCGAAGGTTAATTCGAAGCCTCCGCGGTACGATTCCGGCGCGAATTCGCGCCGTTCAACAATGGGGAGCCCGAGCTCCACAAGAAATGCGAATTCGTTTTCGGTTGCGCGGGTCAGATCGCTCACTGGGATTGGCACCATAACAAGAGAGGCCACACGCCCGAATTAACCGGGCGCGCACACAACGCCGAATTCATCCAAGTTCACGATGAAAGAAAAGCTAACTCGCGCTCCAGTTCTATGAGTTGTTCGGCATCGCCGTTGCCTAATAGGGACGACGTTCAGCCACCCCCTTCGCCTCCGACACCGGAATCCCGGACGACTCCTGGCCGCCCAGAGCCATGGGTCTGCCCGAGGCCACCGCCCTTCTCTCCTCTACGGGTGCGTTTGCGGCGAGCGCGCCGCGCCGCGCTCGGCCGGTGCGGAGCGACTCGCGATCCCTCGCGAAGAGGTATAAGTACCCCCCCAGGAAAGCCAAGAAGGATGCCCCGGTCAGGGCGGCTAGGAAGATGCTCGCCCAGGCCGGGACGCGCACGATCAGCGTCACGACTAACGCCCAGACCAGAACGGTTGTCATGATGATTGTCGGCCGAAGTGGCGTCGATTTGTAAGCAGGCGCGTTCTCCGCCCGCTGCCCGCCGGCAGAACCTTCCGAGGACATACTAGTTTCTCCCTGCTAAATAGCGACGACAAGCCAGTCGCGGCTTCTGTTCTGTCACGAAGAGGCCGAACGTCTGAGTTGACGCGGCGGCGCGATTTCATTCAACCTTCGCCGCATCTTTAATGATGCGAAACACGCTCCCGCCGCTCGCGTCCAACGATTTGTTGGGCACGTCTTACTTAGAAGGCATCGAGACATTCCACCCCATCACCGCGATAAGAATAAATGAAACGGCCAGAAGGAAGATGGCCGCGTTTCGTAGAACATACCGTCTCCGGAGTCGTCGAGTTAGGAACGCGACTTCGTTCGCAGGATCGATCAACGCCTCAAACCAAGACACGGCACCGATCATGGAAACGAAGACTTGAATCGAGGAAATAACTAGAGTAGTCATTCGCAAGCGCGGCATCGAGATCCCAAAATTGTCCTTGAGAACGACGCCAAGTACACTGGCCGCTGCTAGCCCGAGGAGCCATTGGCAATCCTTTCGGACCTCCGACAGTTTCTTGAGGAGATACTCTCTCTCGCGGGTTGAGGATTCATTCGGTGCCTTACCTTCCGTACGATGACTCATGTGGACGTTCTCCGAAGTCAATTGTCATCCAATCCGCCTGGGAATTTGTTATCTGATTCTCCGCCTGGCAGCGCTCACATTTGTAAGTTCGGGTTTCATCCTCTTGTCCGAGAGTTAATATGGAGTACTCCCATCGACTTGCCACAACCGGATGGAGATAGCGGCTCTGGTTTTGACAGTTGAAACACTTGAATTCGTAGATTTCATCACTCATGTTGTTTACCATGCAAACGTGCCCAACGTCTGAGTTGACCGGGCGGCGCGTTTTCACACAAGCCTGGCCGGACCAATGATGATGCAAAACCAGCTCCCGCCGCTCCGGTCCAACGATTTGTTGGGTTTCGTCCCCCGGTTGAAGGTCCCTCACGTTGACGGCCGTTTCGCTTTACTGAGTACCTTTAGATCATCGGCGGCGTCTGCATATAGCGCCGTCCGCTGGCAAATATTTGTGTTGAGATTTGTGACGTCACTGCCATAAGCGTATACCAAGTAACGGGCACCCACCGCGAATCGGTAACCGCAGTCACCACCACCACGCCCGGTCATAACAATTACCTCGGATGACAACGGCCCTTTCCAGAATGTGTCAACCTTGAATGTTACGCGCACTGAGTAACCCACTTCCTGAGTTTTAAGCACAACACCCGAAAAGAGTGCGACTGAGGCTTTGCGTGCCGAAGTAACAAGTTGCTTCTGTGATTTGTGAAGCGGTGGAAGGTCACAACTGCACGCGAAGGCTTCGACGGTGCCAAAGGTAACGACAACGACGAATACCAGGATTGAGAGTAGTTGCTTCATCGGCTACTGAATCAAAGAAGAAACCCAACGGTGGAATTAACCGGCGCGCATTCAATGCCGGTACGGACAAGTTGTCGATGAAGGGCTAGCTAACTCGCGTCCGGTTCAATGACTTGTTATGCGCGGACCAGAACTAAGACTCTTGATTCCCAG
>JAWVFI010000153.1:0-9271 GCA_033856235.1 Blastocatellia bacterium
GCTATTACGATTGCTCGAAATGCCCTGGATATTGCTGCTCTATTTACGAACGAGTTCAGGTAACGAAACGCGATCTGACTCGTTTGGCGTCATACTTCCGACTTTCGCCGGAAGCGGCCGCGGAACGCTTCACCAAGCTGAATGGTAAAGAGCGCGTCCTGCGCCGTAAGGCTGATCCTATTTTTGGCCAGGCGTGCAAGTTTCTGGATCCGGGCACCCGGCGCTGCACTATATATCATGCGCGTCCCGCGGTTTGCCGCGAGTACCCTGCGCGGGCCCGATGTTCATATTTCGACCTGATCCAGTTCGAACGAATTCAGCAAGGCGACCCGGACGTCTTGCCCCTAGTCCAAATCACTTTTAGAGAAAGCAACTGATACGCATTTGATGACTTATGCAGGAATTCCTTTCCAAATTAGTTGGACACAAGATAGATATTTTTTGCGGCGGGGCCTCGAGCCTGCGCGGTGACGTACTGGGAGTCGAAGGCGGCGTGCTGCGCTTGAAAGACGACGAGGGTCATTTGTGCTACGTCGCCATTGATAAGATTGCGGTTGTCTGGGAGGCCCGTGATGAAGGGAACCGCGCCGGTTTCATTTCGCACCTCGTGAACGAATAGCGCTGTTTAGGAGCGGGCTACCGCCCGCTCAGTTGAAGTTTGACTCTAAACATCGGCTAAGCATCAAAGATCGCAATCTGACAGATTGCGCTACAAAGAAAAGGCCGCCGCAGGGAGTCTGCGAGGGCCTTTTGTATAAACTAGTATTTGAACTATTCAACGGGGGTTGGCGGCGCCGGAGACGTAACCGGCACGCGACGAAAACCGTCGATCCGAGCGAGCCAGTAATCATTGAAAGGTGAATAGATCACGCCGTGATGGCGCGAAGCATGATAGAAGCCATTCTTGTCAGCGACGATTCCGATGTGGGCCAGATTGCTGAAGAACACCAGGGTCCCGAATTGTGACTCTTCTTCCCTGGTTGCCGGCGCAAACGTGGCCCAAAGGCTGCGGGCGCTGGCACGGTTAAACTTCACTCCTGCGGACTGAAAACTACTCCACACAAATCCCGAGCAATCGAAGACATCGGGACCGGTGGCGCCCCAGGAATAATGGGCTCCCAGGCGTTGATCGATGGCGCTGAAGAGCAATTGCTCGAACGCACCTTTGCGGGCTGTGCCCAGCGAACTCAAGGCCTTGATGGGAGGGCGCTCCTCTCCAGCAGATCCTGGGACATTCACCGCCGCGGCATCGACCATTCGATTGAAGCTATTGTCGAGGGCGGCAGTGACCTGTCGGGAAGATGAATCTGGCGTCTGGGCGGAAGCAACGGCGGTACAGAGACCCAAAATAAGGCACGCGATTAGCGCGCAGGGGAACGTTTTTACAGGCGGCAAAGGGGTTTCCGTCTCTTTCTTAACTTTTATTAACTTCTACTTGTTTGAGGTACTGCGTGAGGGCCACTGACCTAACACTCCGCATTCTATAGTTTGAGGAAACTCGTCACAAGAACCAATGTGACTGTTTCGTGATAACTCACAGTCCCTCGGTCACTGCCGAACCAAATGAGGTCATGTAGGGTTTGTCAGTCGCCGCGAGGCGACTAGGGAACGCGGGAGATCGTCTTGCGAGAGAACACCACCGGTCAATGTGCCCTGCGAATCTGCGGCTTTGCGAGGGACTAAGTGAATTCCATAGTCACGCGGCTCTTGCGATGGAGATCGGGGTGGCTAATACAGATCCAGCATTCAGGGGACTAGTGCTAACAAGTGCGGCGTATCAAAGCTACTTGTGGCCGTTCGCCCGCTGTGGACGAAAAAGTTGTTGACAACCCTACGAACGCTGCGCGAATCTGAAATTGGATCTCGCGTACCTGCCGGGATGAATTTAATAAGATCTAAAACGATGAAAAAGAGAATGAGAACCACTGCTGACCTTGCTAGTCTTTCAGTCTTACTGCTGATTGGGTTTAACTGTGCGCAAGCGCAGACTGAGGTGCGTCCTTCGGCTGGTGATTCGCGGCCTCGATCGATCGTGATATCGGCCCCGCCAAAACCGGTTGCCAGTCCGGTCGCACAACAAACTGTCGTTAGCCCGCAGACCCCTGCCGCGACGCCAAGGACAACAACACCGGACGTGAGACCGGAGACTGCCCGTCTTTCGCCCGCCAAAATTCACACGAAAATCACTGAGGTTAAGCGCCTGCTGCGCTCGCGTCCCTCGCTGACGGCGATTTCGTCGCCGGCGCTGGATTATGTGACCCTGGCGGCCTTGCAGCCCGAGACTGGCCAGGTTCATCTGCTGCCACTTTCAAAACAGTCGTTTCTGACACGGGGCAATGAGCTTTCCTTGATAACTTCGCTGGGGACTCCCGTGCAGCTGAGGATCCTGCGAGCCAACGGAGTTAATACCGCGGTCACGATTTTCGACAATCAGGGCCGCTCCCTCGTGCCGCTCCTGGTTGAGTTTCCGATAGAGAAGCGCGGAGTGTTTCGCGAGGTCGCCTATTACACTTCCGCACATCCCGCGCTGCTGTCAACTGATTTGGTAAAGGCGGGTCAGACCTACGTCAATACGATGGTCGATCTGGCGGCCAAGCGGCTGCATGATCGAGGACAAAATATTTCTCCGAACCTGGTGGCGATAGCGAAACGGCTATGCATAATCGAGCACACGGATCATGAGCGCTTTCGCCAGGAGAACAGAGTTGCCCTGTTTGAGGAAATCTATTCGCTATACGCTCTGAACGAATTGGATACCTATCGCTACTCAGTAAGCTCCGCGGGCGCCGGGGGCATGGTGCAAATGATTCCCTGGGCCTATCAGTTGGAGCGGCGGCGGCATCCGGGCGCCGGGTTGAATCCGGATTTTGTCGTGGGCATGCAAAATCATGGCAACGCGCTGGAGGCGATGCTGCTATACATGCAGGACACCTGGAGCGACCTGGCGGCGAATGAGGACGTAAAGTATGCCCTCGATCAGAAGCTGGCCACGGAGTGGGAGCTAATGGCCGCGGGGTACAATTCGAACGCGGCGAAGCTGCCGGGCTACATCCAGCGTGGCGGGGCAGGGTGGCGCACCTTGATTCCTCGCGAGACGCAAATCTATTTGCAGATCTATCGATCGTTCGAAAGCCTGATTCCCGCTAAGAAGCGCGAGTAGCGCTGCTTGCATCAATCAATCCATTCGTTCTATAACAGCGTGCCGGTAATCTCTCGAAGAAGCCGGCACGCTCTTTTATTCGACGGCCGCGGTGTTCTGCGTCCGGGCCACACTAATTCCTGCATGATTTCAGCGGAGTGAAAAATGAAAATCAAGATTCTTAGATCTCTCGTGTTCGTCCTGGTCTGCGTTTGCGTCGGGTTGGTCATCACCAGTGCGCGGGCCCAAAAATCTCCTGCGGCCAACGATGAACAGTGGCTTGATGGGGCCGGCAGGGAAACGCCTGCGGCTTCGCAAACACCCGCCACTGCCGCTCCCCAGGAAAAGACGTTGGGACAGACGGGGAAGAACATCCAGGTGCTGAAGGACTTGCCCGAATCACAACTGGGCACGGTGATGAATTTTGTGGCGGCTTCGCTAGGCAAGCGCTGTGACTACTGTCACGTAAACAAAGGAGGCACCTGGAATTGGGAGTCAGATGAGAAGCCGGAAAAACAGACCGGCCGCGAGATGATGAAGATGGTGATCGACATCAACAAGAATAATTTCAAAGGGAACACTGCGGTTAGTTGCTACACCTGTCATCGTGGTCGCACCTCCCCGATGGGTCTGATGCCGCTGCCGGTGCCCACGCCGTCGCCACGCCCGCAGCCTCCCGCAGGTGCGGCGCCGGGTAATCCTGCCGCGGCGGGACAACCTGCAGCGACGCCGGCTCCCACGCCAGCCCCGCCAACCGTGGATCAAGTATTGGCCAAATACATAGACGCCATCGGCGGCGCGGCGGCGATTGACAAGATGAAGACTCGCCTGATGAGGGGCACCTACACAGGCGTTAACGGTGTGGCCCTGCCCTTCGAGATTTATCAAAAAGCTCCTGATAAGTTTTACCTCAACGTTACGACTCCACAGGGCCCGATCGAACGAGCATTTGACGGCAAGCTGGGATGGGAAAAGAGTTCGCGCGGCGTCAATGAGCTCGGCAATCCGGTGCTCGAGAGTTTGAAGGCCGCGTTCCTGTTCTTTCAAAATATCAAGTTGAAGGAACAGTTCACGCAGATGCGCTTTGGCGGCAGAGATCAGTTCGGAGACCGGGCGATTATCATCGTCAGTGGCAGGACGGTGGGTAATAAACGCGAGCGCTTGTTCTTTGACGCAGTGTCGGGTCTATTGCTTCGCCGCGTGACCTACACTGAAACACTGGTGGGGGTAATTCCGGAACAGATTGAGTTTGATGACTACCGGGATGTTGAGGGCGTGAAGTTGCCTTTCACGGTGCGGGTGCAGTCAGTGGAGCCGGGTCTGGTATCGACGCGAAGTTTTGCGGAGATAAAGATCAATGTCCCGGTCGAGGACACGAAGTTCAACATGCCACCAAAGCCCTGACATCGCACCAGCAGTTGCTAAGTGGACGTCTCATCGACGGCTTGGCCGTCAGCAAGTCTCCGGACACACACCCGACTCTTCCTCGGCGCCCCAGGGCGCCGAGATTGTTTCTGCCGTTCATCGAAAACGATCAGAAGAAGCTAACGACCCTTGCACTGGTTGTGACACTTCATGTATTGGCCCCAACATCGGCCGAACGGATCGATGCCCCCGCTGGCGCAATAGGAAAGTTCCAATTCGCACGTTTTTTGACAAGGGTCGGTGGCAAGTGTGGACGCGGCCGAATATGTGCGGGGGATGCCTGAGCCTGAGAGGGCTAGCAGAACGATCGCTAGAACCGACGCGCCAAAGAACTTCTTTCTCATCATTGATCTCCTTAAAGAGCCTACCTGATTAATTCCTGCTCCGGTCGTTTGGGAGTTTGCAAAGCGCAATGGGCATGCCATTGCGGGCGACAAAAAATCAATGAAATCTCTGATTAAGTGTGGGGAGAATAATCCCACTTGGAACATCTGGCAACATTTGTGTGCACAGTTGTTCACACCTGGCAGGGCTATTTGGGCTCGGAGCCTTCCAAGTGTTTCGGCAAACCCTCAACCAGGTAATCAAACCCCAGCCAAAAGCTCCAACTGTGATGGTAGAAAAGAATAGGGAATGAGACTCCGACGCCAAATAGGATACCAAGCATCAGATCATTGCCTGCCCCCAACAGCAAGCAGCCCACATAGGCGAGCATGATCACGATTTCGGTTGTGACCACGTTGGCCAGAATGGCGCCCACGAAAAATCCCTGCTCACGCTTGAACAACGCAAGGCACGAAGGACAATGGTGTCTGGTTTGAAACAGGCCCTCGATAATTGAGGCCTGACCGCATACCGGGCAAGAGAGTCGCAGACAACGAATCAGGGTCGTGAGAATCGATCGGCGAGGTCCGGTCACTGCGACTCGCCTCCGAGTCGTATTACCGGCGAAGTTAGACTCATTGAGATCTTAAGCATCAAACGACTCTCCCAGGTTGATTCGGAGTGATACCGCCGGATCCTGACGGATGTCGAGTTTATAGTTCCGGCCCGGATCGTTTTGATGCGCGGCAAAGAATTCAACTGCGGTGGGAACAGGGTTGGTGAGGTGGATCGTGTAATCATCAGCGCCGCGTACTTTGGTTAATAGCTCCAGCGTGGAAACGTCCGGATTGTTGTATTTGCCACTGGCCGAAATCACGTAGTGGTCGGCAGTGACCGTGGTAAGAAATTCCTCTGAGTTGTTATAAACGCTGCCGTGATGCGGCATCTTCAACAGGTCCACATGCAGTTTGCCACCCTCCGGCAGTAGTCCGGCTTCTTTCAACCCCTCGAGGATATCAGCGCTGAGTCCATCTCCTGTAAGCAGCATTCGCTTACCTTCAACTTCCGCCAGGACAATGATGCTCGAAAGGTTATAGACCGACGTATCGATGAATTCTGCGGCGAGGGCGCGCGCTTCTGCCGGCGGTTTCTCCTGAAGTTTCTTTAACTTCTTGTCCCATTCCGTTTGCAGTTTTTCCAGCCGTAGTTGACTTGGACCCAGGATCGTAAATTTCAAGGGGCCATCGATCACCATCGGCTCCTTGTTGTCCGCCGGTAGAGCCACCAGTTTCTCGAACGGGTCGTTGGCCAGTAAAGCCAGCGTGACGGCATTGTCTCGAAGCCGGCGTCCCTGAGGAACGTTTGCAGCCACAGCTGCCGGCGCATGATCACGAAACAATCCGGGCGGAAAAGTGAGCTCGCCGGCGGCTGACAAACGCACCACGGAATTGAGTGAGGCGGCGATCGCGCCCGTTTCGTTATTTCCCAGAATTTCATCAAAGCTGTTGTGCCACAGAGTTGTGATGTCACAAAGAAGGGGTTCCTTCCCCCGTTGCTCGATCAGGGCATCGGTCAAATCCAATATCCCGCGGATGTGGTCGTCGTCGATATGGCTGACCATCATCAGGCGTATGGGCAGTGGATTATGCGGGCTACGGTCCGCTTTGATTTTCTCCAGCCGGGGCCGCAGACTTCGATCAAAGACGCCCGCGGGACCACCGTCGATAACGATCAATTTCGGATCGCCTGGGTCGCCGTAGTGCAACAGTAATGAGTCCCCATGTTTGGCCTGGAGAGCTTCGAGTGTGAAGATCATTTCGTCATCCCCGCCGAGTTTCTAAACAGATTGCATGGCCCGCAGTATGTCGAGCATGCCGCGTCCCTGAAAATATCGTTCGCGCCCAAGGTCCGTCGCCGTGTCGCATAAAATCTGCTTCACGCGGGCCGGCTTGGCTACCAGCTCGCGGTGCCGTCCAATCAGGAGCGCGGCCGCGCCGCTGACGTGGGGTGCGGCCATGCTGGTCCCATCCATCGCCCGCAAACCGCCGTCGGGAACCGTGCTGGTGATTTTCTCGCCGGGGGCGACGAGATCGGGCTTGGTACGGCCGTCGCCAGTAGGGCCGCGACTGGAAAAGTAACTAACTCCGTAGGTGTGCGGGCTGTCGCGGTGCGTAGCTCCAACCGTTATTACACCCGGGGCGTTGCCGGGGTCGGTGATGCTGATGCTACGGTAACCATCCGAAGATCCCCCTGATTCTGATTCCAGGTAACCGTCATTTCCCGCAGCCGCCACGACGACCAGTCCCGAATTCACCAGGCGCTCACTCTCTTCGCAAACGGGGGTGCAGCCACAGGCAAAGTTCTTGACCTTATGTCTAATCGAAAGACTCATGTTCACGCCGTGTAACATTAGATTGTCGCTGTTGGAGTTCAGGTAAAGCACGAATTGGAGGGCGGCGAGGATAGAAAACTCGTCACTCTCGCCGTTTTCATCCAATACGCGCAGGTCATACAGACGTAGATCGGGACAGACGCCTCTAATGTCAAACTTTTTTTCATTACCGATGTCATTCGCTTTCCAGTCGGCCGCCATGATGCCGGCGACGTGCGTTCCGTGCTCAAAGATCGGGCTTTCGTACTGTCCATCAAGGTGCGGAATCTCGAGGAAAGGCGCGAGGATTTCCCAATCAATAGCCAGGCCCTGTTGCAGGCGTTCCTGGAGCGCCTTTCTCTCGTTTGCGTTATCCATAAAACGCTTCTGCAACTGCGGTGGCAGAACGTGAAGTGTATCCCTATCGCGGCTCAGAATCTTCCTGATGACCGTGAAGTCATAGGTCTTGACGATGCGCGTGTTATTAAACGGCTTGCCATCCTTCAAGAATGGTTCCGGCTCAAGCGTTCCGTCAGTTCGCCGGAGTCGAAAGGCTGGGTGCGATGCGTCAATACCGCTATCTATGATTCCCCAGCGAATGTCTTCGCACTTAACTTCAAAGAGGCGCCGGGCTGCATCGGCTTTGATCGCGGTGGTTGAGCGCCAGATCATGGCCTGTGCCTTGCGGTTGATGTTCACCGTCCAGACGCGCGCGCCATTCGGTTGTACAGGGATCACGTTCTTCATCAGATCTGCGAAGGCTTTGAGCAAGGCGGGCGCGTTATTGACGATGCTCTTGCCGTCTTCGAAGGGGCCAGCTACAGCAATGGCTCCGACTATTTTTACCAACCAGATAAGATGTTCGATGTGCTTAGGCGGTTCGTTATTCCAAATTTCATTCTTTAGTGCGCGATTAAGATCCCATACTTCGTCGCTTTCGGTCTCGCGGTCCTGCTTTCTGGCCGATTCTGATAGGGCGGTGGCCAGCCGGATCCTAAACCCCTCATCATCGACCAGTAGCTGAAAGTTCTTACCATCATCGGCCAGGATGTTTTCGTGCCACCATGTGGTCATGGGCAGGATCACACGAATTACCTGCTCAAAATAGAGTCGAATGGCGACCGTAGAGAAGTTGTACGCAATGTCCGCCTCGCTCGGAGGGCCTGGCATTAATTCAGATCCTTCCCGGTGCTCTTGTTCCAACTGGAGACGAATGGCGATCTCATTGGACAGTTTCCCTGGAGGCGAGCCCCAGTTCGGCGTCAAGAGCAGATCCTGTTTAGAATCTGGCTCTTCTCCAAAAGCCATCCACACATCTGGCAGAATGGGTGAGTCTTGAGTGAAGCGGCGGAATCCGGTTTTCCCAAAAACTACTTCCTCTAATTGTTGTGGCTTTAATTTCATTGACCCACCTTTCTAAGGCAGAAGAGGGAAAGAGCTGACCTGTCTGTTCTCATCGTTGAGGATCGTGAACTGGTTTGAAAGAGTGGCGGACAGAAGTAAGAATTCTCCGACAATAGGAACAGCTCGTATTTCTACCACTTCAACCTTCCGCTGTCCACATTCGACATCGCAGCACTTGCATCACAAAGGTAGTCCTCCATGCGGTTTCCGGTTGCTCATGCACATGACCAAAACGCGCCAGCGGCTGACCCCTGCCACGAAACGGATCTGCGCCTACACCCAGGGGCGACGAGATGCCCTGCAGGGTTGGTTCAAAGCCTGAGACCTTCGAGGACAATGAGATAAAGGGTAGGTGGACTATTCAGCGCCGCCCAGGAGCCATGATTTCAGAATACCGGGACGGCCCGGGTCGATGGCAAAGTATTCCTGGGTCAACTTGGCGAGAAGCTCGCGACGCTGAGCCAGGGAAAGTTCATAGCCCAACGGCATCTTGCCGCCCTTGATGAACGAGCTGATCAGCACGCGATCCATCGGCCAATTGAGCGCGCCCAGGCGTTCGGAATTATGACAAGCAACGCAGGTCATCGCGCGACCTACAACTGTCTCGC
>JAWVFI010000154.1:0-21118 GCA_033856235.1 Blastocatellia bacterium
GCGCGCGGCTTCAAAGGAAACGTCGCCGGCAAGACCGGCACCTCGCGCGATGGTTGGTTCGCCGGTTATACGCCAAACCTTGTTTGTGTGGTGTGGGTCGGCTTCGATGATGGATCGCAATTGGGAATGACCGGCGCGAACTCCGCGTTGCCGATTTGGGCCGACTTCATGAGCGTCGCCCTCGCGAATCATCCGGAGTGGGCCGGAGACTGGCAGATGCCTGAGGGAATCCAGCAGGTGAACATCGACCCGACTACGGGCAAGCTGGCAGCCGCAGACAATCCCAACAAACGCACTGAGCTTTTTATTAACGGCACGGCGCCGAATACCGAGTCAACAGAGGTTCTCGCGGAAGAACCTCCACCCGACAGCGAGGAACCGCCGCCGATCGAAGCGCCAGGTTATGAGCCCGGGCCTCTGCCTTTGCCCTCGCCAACCGCATCGCCGCGCAAGCAACTGCGAGGCGAAGGGCGCAACCTGACTGTTGATGAAGTTCCTAGCAGATTGGAAGGCACGATCACGCTGGATATCGATCCGACCACGGGCTTGATTGCGGTGGACACGTGCCCGGTAATTCGCACCCGCACGTTCGTTATCGGTCAGGAGCCGAGGAAGTATTGCGGACCCGAGTATCACACCGGCAAGCGCCCGCCGTCACCCGGGGCGTCGCCGGTTCGTCCACGCCTGACGCAACCCTAATGTTTATGGTTTTGGAAAAGAGCGGGGGCAAGCCCGCCTTCCTGACTGCGAGAATTCACAGTTGAAGCTCGACTTGCGGCGGCACTCAACACCATCTACTTGCAGTAAGGAAGGCGGGCTTGCCCCCGCTCTTTCATCATTACGCAGCTTCAATTTGCCCGCGCAGCAACACCCTACTTCGAGCCGCTCTTTAGTGTGTTGAGCTTTTCCCGAAACTGCGGCAGATCCTGATTTGTGGGATCGAGCTTCGCAAGTTTATCAATCGCCTTTTCTGCGGCTGTGGCGTCGCCTTTGGTGAGCAGCACGGCGCAGAACCCATCCAGCACAACGATATCGTCGGGTTTTTTCAAGAGCGCCGCGCGGTACCACTTCTCCGCCGCCTCGTTGTGTCCCGCATCCATATTCGCCACGCCCAGCATGGCCATCACGTCAAAGTTGTCAGGTTGCAGTTGGTTCGCCTTCAGCAGGAACTCGATCGCCCGATCAAATTTTTGTATTTGATACTCGAGCTTCGCGGCGGTGACTTGCGCTTCAAAATTCTTGGGGTTGTCGGCCGCTTCCTTCAGTGCTGACTGCACTTGAGCGAAAACCTGTTGAGGGTTACCGCCGCCAGCATCGGCGCCCACCGGCGGATGATCGACGGGCATGTTTGCGCCGCCGGGCATCGCTGCGGACGCCGGCGCGGTGCGCTGGGCCATAGTGCTATAGAACATGAAGCCGAGGATGAAGCCGAGGAGCAGGCCGATGATGCCGAAAAGCAAGTTGTCTCTGGTCATAGTTAAGTTATTGAATTCGGTTTAAAAACATGGAAAGGTCCAAACGCAAGCTAAAGCTTGAACTCTATACGCCTGGAACTGACAGTTGAGGTTCTATCCCAACAGGTGCATAGAGTTCAAACTTCAGTTGGCTCGTCTCTAAAAATTCAAGAAGCGAATTCCTATTCCGCATCTTTCATGATTGCCCGAATTTTCTCGCGCAGATCCGGACTGTTGGTATGCCCGTGAGCGTTGATGGCATGATCCGTAGCGGCCTCCAATACTTCTTCTTCGGTCCCCTCAATACTCACGGTGCAGCCTTTTTCGCTCGGAAAAAGGCGGCAATCCACGACTTTCCTTTTGGCTTCTGACATGGTTGAATCCTCCTGATGTAACGCAAACTTTAGTTTGCGATTGGCTTCGGGATCGCAAACTGAAGTTTGCGTTACGACGGCGGCAAGCGTCACTTCGCACTCCCGGAAAGCGTGCGGGCTTCCGCGATCCTTTCGGTTAGCGCCTGGCCCATCTCCGTATCCGGAGAAGTTTTTTGTAGCAGCCGTTGCCAGTATTCAATCGCCTGCTTGTAGTTTTTGGCTTCGAACGCTGCGCTTCCGGCCAGTTGCAGTGCTTTAGGATTTTCGGGATCCAGCTTTAGAGCCTTGTTTACCAATTCTACTGGCTGGCCTTCAAGTTTGCGATCGTTGGTCATCGCCAGCGCGAATGCGTAATCAGCCCAAAGGCCGGCGTCGTCTGTCTTCAGGGCGGTGGCTTTGGCGAACGCCGCGCTCGCGTCGGTGAATTTCTCCATCGAAGTATATGAGCGGGCCAGCATGATCCAACCTTGAACATCTCCCGGGTTTTGTTCCAGCCGCTTCGCCAGCGCGGCGACATTCGCTTCGATTTGCTGTTGCGTTGGTTGCCCATTCATCATCGGGCCAGCAGGTCCCGTGGGCGCCGCGGCCATCTCGCCGGGGGAAGGCGGCATACTTGCTGCCGAAAGAGCGCGAGGATTGCCAATTGCAAAGTACAAAGCGATCGCCAACACAGGCAACCCGAGCGCTACGCCATAAAGCAGCGGCCGAGCTGGGATCATCGTCGAGCTCTTTACAGGATCCTCGGCAGGTGAAACGTCTTCCAACAAACGCCGCTCCAGTGCTTCTCGATCCTCTTTGTATTGTTCCGCGCTGATGATGCTGTTGTTCAGATCGGATGTGAGCTCGGAAATCTGATCCTGGTAAACAGCGACGTTTGCTGCCTTCCGGCCTAACTCGTCGGTCGCGAGCGCCGTAGTGGCAGATTGCCACAGAGGTGGGAGGATGAAGGCCAGAGCAATTGCCAACAGTACGGCACAGATAAGAAGAAAGAGGATCATACGGTTTCCCTCTCGGCAATCCCAGTGGCAGCGATATCCGATGTCCCACCAAGTAATTCTTCGGCCCGCCTACGCTCGTCGGCGGTAAGCGGTTCGACAGTAATCAACGCGCGCCTGGCTTTCAAATGTCGAAACAGAAACACGAGCCCCGCGATGAGTAGAACGAACGGCCCAAACCATAGCAGGTAAGTGGCCGGTTTCACGGGAGGGCGATAGAGGATGAATTCTCCATACCGATCTGTCAGGAAAGCGATGATTTCTTTGTCGCTCTTCCCGGCTTTCATCTGCTCTCGAATCTGGTTGCGAAGATCCTGAGCGAGGTCGGCCCGCGAATCAGCCAGCGTTTCGTTCTGGCAGACCAGGCAACGCAGTTCCTGTGAAAGCGCCGCCACTCGTTGCTCAAGGATCGGATCGTCCGCAGCCGGTCGTGCTTCCTGCGTCCATACAGCGACGGCGGCAAGGCCCAGGACCAGCAATGCGGCCGCGACGCGCTTCATTTGTTTAGTTCCTTAACCAAGGGCAGGATATTCTTCTCAATCGATTCCGGTGTTAGAGGCCCAACCTGCTTGAAGCGGATGACTCCTCCGCGATCAATCAAATAAGTTTCGGGAACGCCATAGACGCCGTAATCAATCGCCACGCGGCCATCGCTGTCGGATACGCACAGCACGTACGGATTGCCTTGTTCGCTCAGCAATGACACCGCATCGTCACGACTGTCTTTGTAATCCATGCCGTAAATGGGGACGGCGCCGGAACGCGACAATTCGACCAGTAACGGGTGCTCTTCACGGCAGGGAAGGCACCAGGTGGCCCAGACGTTTAGCAACCAGACTTTACCGTGCATTTCGGCGGCGGAGAATTTCTTTGCCGGATCCTGAAGCTGCGCCAACTGAAAAGCGGGGGCCGGCTTGTTTATTAAAGGTGAGGGAATTTCGTGCGGGTCGTGGCCCAGCCCGATGGCCAGGAAAATTACCAGCACCACAAAAATCGCCAGCGGTATCGCGTATTTGCTCATGACTCATCGGCCGTCGCCGCTGCTGCCGTTGTCAGGGGCTGAATCAACGTTTGGCCCGTGGTGCGGGCTTCGCGCTGCTTTCGCGCCGCCAGCGCATAGCGCCGGTCACTGACAGCGAGCCCTCCGCCCAGCGCCATTAGCACGGCGCCTCCCCAGATCCAGGTTACGAACGGTTTGTAATAGACCCGCACGCTCCAGGCGCCGCCCTCGACCGGCTCACCCATGGACACATATAAATCGCGCAGCGGGTTGCTATCAATCGCTGTCTCAGTCATCACGTTTTGGGTGGCCGTGTACGAACGCTTCTCGGGATATAACTTGCCGACCGGATTGCCGCGCTTGCTGACGTCGATCTCTGCGCGCGCCGCCAGGTAGTTTGGCCCCTGCACCCGCGTGACTCCATTCAGTTTAAAGGTATAGCCGCCGGCGGTGACGGTATCGCCGACATCCATGCGCACGTCTTTTTCTGATTGATAACCGGTTACCAGCGTTACGCCGACGATGAAAACGGCTACGCCAATATGGGCCAGTTGCATTCCGTAGTAGCTGCGGCTTTGCATGCGCAACTTTTGAAACACATTGAATTTGCCGGACGCACTATGGACCCTTTCCCAAATATTCAGGACAGCGGAACTGACGATCCAGAATGCGAGCAGCAGGCCGAGGCTAACCAACAACTTCCACTCGCCTAACACAAAGGGCAGCAGCAGGCCCGCCACAACGCTGGCGACGAATGCCCAGCGCAGGCGCCGCCACAATTCCGGGACACTCGATTTCTTCCAGCGCGCGATCGGTCCAACTCCCATCAGAAACAAAGCCGGAACCATCAGCAGTCCAAAGACTTTATTGAAGTAGGGTGGTCCAACGGAAAGCTTGCCCATTCCCAGGGCGTCAATGATTAAAGGATAGAGCGTGCCAAGTAAAACCGAAGCCGCCGCGACCGCGAGCAGGACGTTGTTGGAAAGCAGGAATGACTCGCGCGATATCAAATCAAACTTACTTCCCAGTCCGACGTTTTTCGCGCGCCACGCATAGAGCAGCAATGAGCCACCGATCACAAAAGCCAGGAAGGCAAGAATGAAGATGCCGCGCTTGGGATCGGTGGCAAAGGCGTGCACGGAAGTCAGCACGCCAGAGCGCACCAAAAAAGTCCCCAGCAGGCTGAGAGAGAATGCGGCAATCGCCAGCAGAACCGTCCAGCTCTTGAAACCGCCGCGCTTTTCCGTGACCGCGAGCGAATGAATCAGTGCGGTTCCCACGAGCCAGGGCATGAAGGAAGCGTTCTCAACCGGATCCCAAAACCACCAGCCGCCCCATCCCAGCTCGTAGTAGGCCCACCAACTTCCGAGGGCGATGCCCACCGTCAGGAACATCCAGGCCACGGTGGTCCAGGGCCGCGACCAACGGGCCCAGGTCGCATCCAGCCGCCCGCTAAGCAGCGCGGAGATCGCGAACGCGAAGGCGACGGAAAATCCCACGTACCCCATGTACAGCATTGGCGGATGCGCGACCATCGCCGGATCCTGAAGCAAAGGATTCAGATCGCGCCCATCCGGCGGAACTGGAAACAGGCGCGCAAACGGGTTCGACGTGGTCAACATGAAGAGAAGGAACCCGGCGCTGACGATTCCCATCACGCTCAACACTCGCGCCACCATATCGTCCGGCAGGTGCCGGCTGAACAGCGAAACCGCCACCGTCCAAAGCCCAAGCATTAACGTCCAGAGCAGCAGCGATCCTTCGTGCGAACCCCAAGTTGCGGCCAGGCGATAGTGCAAAGGCAACTGCGAATTGGAATTCGATGCGACGTTCAGAACTGAGAAGTCATTAGTAATGAAGGAATATCCCAGGCAACAAAACGCGATCGCGACAAAGATGAATTGCGCCTGGCCGGCCGGAGCAGCCAGAGCGATCCATGACTTGTTCCCTCGGGATGCGCCGATCAAAGGCAGCGTAGCCTGTGTCAGCGCCAGCAACAGGGCGAGAATTAATGCGAACTGTCCAATTTCAGGAATCATGCTTGTAATCGTTGGCCAGCTTATTTATCTACCACGGTATTCGCTGCCTCGCGTTCGTGTTTGGCGGCATCAATTGCCTGGCCCGCTTGCGGCGGCATGTAGTTCTCATCGTGCTTGGCCAGAACCTGGTCAGCGTAGAACACGCCGTCGCTGCCAATGTGTCCCTGGGCCACGCAGCCTTTGCCTTCCTTGAACAAGTCGGGGAGGATCCCTTTGTACACCACGGGTAGCGTTTTGGCTGTATCAGTAATCGTGAAATGCGCCGTTAAGCCATCGTTGTCCCGTTTGAATGTGCCTTTCTCAACCAGGCCGCCGACGCGGAAGGTGCGGTTCACGGGAGCTTCTTTCGCAGCCACCTGCGTGGGGCTGAAGAAGAACACGAGATTGTTTTGGAATGCGCTCAGCACCAGCACGGCAGCAATACTTAAGCCGGCCAGGCCGATCACGATGAAGGCAATTCTCTTATGACGCCGTTTCATTTGTTACCACTTTCAAAGCTACGCATTCCCACCCTCACTTCGATGTTTCTCGAAAAGGGAAAAACCCAATCTACCGTTTAGCGGCGGGCTAATGCCCGTCTCTTTCGCTGCCCACGACCCGGCAGGCGGTAGCCCGCCGCTAGACGGACGGTTTTAGTCGGCTCATTGGACCTTCCGTTTCAGAGCTCGCCTGCGCCGAATCAGGAGCACCACTTCGCCGCCCAGCGTGATCAGCGCAACCAGATATGAGCCCCAAACATAGAACCCATAGCCACCCATCGATAAGAATGCTGACCAGTCCATAATTTTAAGCCGAAGCCGCGGCGATCATGGTCGCGTTCTGCTCCCTCTCTCGAATTATGCAGCGCAGCCTGACCAGGACCACCGCGATGGAATAGAGCCAGCAGGCGGCCAGCATGATTAACATCGCCGCCAACATGGGCGGCGCCATCGAGGGCTTGTTCAGGATGCGGATGGTGGCGCCCTGATGCAGTGTGTTCCACCACTGCACGGAAAAGTAGATTATCGGAACGTTGATAACCCCGACGATTGCCAGCACGGCGCCGGCGCGATCGGCGCGCCGCACGTCATCAATCGCCGCTTGCAGGGAAATGAATCCGACGTACAGAAAAAGAAGAATCAAGGTTGAGGTCATGCGCGCGTCCCAGACCCACCACGTCCCCCATGTAGGCTTTCCCCAGAGCGAACCGGTAACGAGTGAGAGGAACGTGAACAACGCGCCAGTGATTGCCAGGGACGAAGCCATCATCGAAGACAATCGCGCATTAAACGCCCAACCAATACCCGCATACACCGCCATCAGGACATACAGCAACATTCCCATCCACGCAGCTGGAACGTGAATGAAGATGATGCGATACGCATCACCCTGTTGCGCATCCGTGGGAGCAATGAAAAACCCGACGTACAGACCAACCACAAATAAGAGCGCCGCGGGGATCGCGAACCAGGGAATCAGTTTCCCCGCCAGCGGATAAAAAGCCGCGGGCGATGCGTATCTGTACCAGTTCAGCTTTCGACTAGGCATGACTCTACTTTTTGGAGTGCGCTGACCTGTCAGCGCTTTCACCGGTCGCGACCTGTCGCGACCCTTTCTTCTCTCTAACAGCATGCGGCGTCAGGCCGCCGCAGACCAAAGCGGCGACAGGTCGCCGCACTCCAAACTACTCCAGCGAGATGCGCAGCGCCGCCGCGGTTGCCCAGGGGGCGAAAACCAAAGTCAACACCAGCACCGCCCCCAACAGATAAAGATTTGCCTGCGGGCTTCCGGCGCTGATGCTGGCGTCCACTGCGCCGGCGCCAAATACCAGCACCGGAATATACAAAGGCAGGATCAAGAGGGCGATCAAAACACCGCCGCCTCGTAATCCGATCGTTAACGCCGCGCCGATTGATCCCACCAGGCTGAGCACCGGAGTTCCCAGCAAAAGCGAAACGAACAGCATCAACAGAGCGTGGGGCGCCAGATTGAACTGCACGCCAAGCAGCGGCGCAATCAGGACGAGGGGTACTCCGGAAACCAGCCAATGTGCAAATGTCTTCGCCAAGACTACCAAATAAAGCGGCTGGGGAGTTAATAGCAACTGCTCCAGGGTTCCATCGCGGTAGTCGTTCGCGAAAAGACGGCCCAGGGAAAGCATCGCTGCCAGTAATGCCGCCACCCAAACCACACCCGGCGCAATCGAACGCAGCAATTGTGGTTCGGGCCCGATTCCGAGGGGGAACAAGCTCACCACAATAACGAAAAAGAAAACGGTCGATAAAACATCGGCGCGGCCCCGCCACGCCAGCTTGAGATCACGCGCCACCAGCCAACGGAACATTGAAACGGCGGATGGCTGACTCACGAAGACCACCCCACCGCCGACGCGCCCAAAAGAACTCCGGCAGGAAGCTCGAGGCGCAGTACGTTTGCTGCCGTCACCTTCAGTTCCTGGTGGGTAGTTACAACCGCCATCCCACCCAGTGATAGATGTTCTTCGATCAGTGACCTAACGAGGCCCGCTGCCGCCTGATCGAGCGAAGTCAGCACCTCGTCCAGAATCCACAGGGGCACAGTGCAACTTAAGAGCCGCCCGAGAGCCAGCCGTCGTCTTTGACCTTGAGAGAGAAACCGGGCGGCTAGGTTCTGCCTACCTGACAATCCCATCCTCTCGAGAATAGTGTGCGCTGCTGATTGGGTTACTGGCTTCCCCGCGAGGCCGCCGGAGATAACTAGATTCTCGGTACAAGTGAGCTCGTCCTTTAACCCGTTTTGATGGCCGATGTAGGTTAGATCCGTGAAATATTCCTCACCCAGCGAGGAGATGTTCGCACCCTGCCAGCGGACGTCGCCTTCCTCCGGCGTCGCCAGCCCGCAGAGTATTCGCAGCAGGCTGGTCTTTCCACTTCCGTTTGGCCCTGTAAGTTGCAGCAGCGTGCCGGCCGTCAAGGCGAAACTTACATTACTAAACAGCCGGCGATCGCCACGCACGCAGCCAAGATTGATAGCCTCTAGCATTGATCCTATTTAATTACCGGCAGACGAGCGGGACAATTTGATTTGCGATAATAGCGGACTCGGAAGAAAGTGTCATTCCGTTCGAGCGTTGGCTTCTACGCGGCTTTGCACCGAAAGTCCCCGGCAATTTGAAGCAAACAATGCCGGAGATCGCGTTGGTTGGTGTCACTTCGTGGGCTTTCGTGCAATTTTGTGAATCGTAACGCTGACGAAACGCTGGTATACGATCACGAAATCACACGAAGCCCACTAAAGAACACAAACAGGAGTCCGGGGCAAAGCATTTCTACACAGTTGCCGAACTAATGTTTTTCAGCTAAAAGACTTACGCAGTTTTCCGTCTTGGTTCTACGCCATCAGCCGCGCCCTTAAACATGTCGTTAACCCTCAGTTTCAACGAACGCGACGCACGCGTCACGGAACTCTACGAACAGCTGGTGGAGATTCAGCAGCGCCTGATTCCGACCGGGCTGCACGTCTTCGGCCGCGCAGCGGAGCTAAAAGAGAAAGCGGACCTGCTGCGCATGGTTGCTTCCTTCGATCGCCCCGAGCATGGCGCGCGCGCCTTGCCGGCTATGGTTGCAGAGGCGCTTGGCATTGATGGTTATAAGGATCTGCAGCAAAGCGGTTTGATTAGTGAGGCGAGGGAACTGGTTGACGGGATTGTGGCGGAATCGGTGAATGTGTTTTGCGAAAGCGGCGCGGAGTCAGCTATCACCTGGTTGAATTCGCGGACCGGAATCGACGGAGAACAGTCGCGCCCTACGTTCTCGCTGCTGGCCAGGGTTTCGGAACAACTGGACGCAAATCACGAGATGGAATCACTTATGCGCGGGCTGCGCGGCGAATATATTGAACCCGGTCCCGGCGCCGACATCGTACAGAATCCACTCGTGCTGCCCACTGGCCGCAATACGCATGCGATAAATCCTTATTCGGTGCCTTCGCCGATGGCGTTCGACCGCGCCCGGGCTACTGCCGAGGCGTTACTGCGGCGCTACTTTGATGAATACGGCAGATACCCGCGAGCTTTGGCCCTCGTGCTTTGGGGCCTCGACAATATCAAGACGCAGGGGGAAGGCGTTGCCCAGGCTCTGTGGCTGTTGGGAGTGCGCCCGGTTCGTGACTCGCTGAATCGCGCTACCGAAGTTGAAGTCATTCCCCTGGAAGAGTTGGGCCGTCCGCGCATCGATGTGGTGATGACCGTGTCCGGCATCTTCCGCGATTTGTTTACTCCGACCATGACCTTGCTGGATAAAGCGGTGCGGCTCGTTGCGATGCTTGATGAACCTGGCGACTTGAACTACGTGCGGCGGAACGTCCTGGAGAAGGTGGATGCGCAGAGCGCGTCCTTTGATGACGCCGTCACCCGGGTCTTTTCCAACGCTCCGGGCAACTACGGCACGAATGTGAACTTCATGGTGATGCAATCTGCGTGGGAAAACGATCAGACCCTGGGCGACTTGTTTGTGACCCGCAAGTGTTTTGCCTACACGCGAGATTCAAAGGGACGAAGTGTGGAAGGCCGCGAGGCGAAACACCTCATGGATGATGCGCTCTCACGAGTCGAAGCAACTTACCAGAACATCGATTCATTTGAAGTTGGCATCACGGATGTGGATCACTACTTCGAATATCTCGGCGGAATATCCAAAGCTGTTGAGACCAGGTCCCAATCGCGACCGGCTATCTATTTGTCCGACTCACTGTCCGCCCAGACGCGGATCCGCTCCTTGGAAGAGACGGTGCGGTTGGAAACGCGCGCGAAAACTCTTAACCCAAAGTGGTACGAAGGGATGTTGAAACACGGTTTCCGCGGGGTGGCGGAGATTGAGAACCACGTGGCGAACACTTTTGGCTGGAGCGCCACGGCGGATGCAGTCGACCCGTGGATTTATACCGAGATAAGCAAAACTTTTTTGTTGGATGAAGAGATGCTGAAAAGATTGATGGAGTTAAATCCTTATTCAGTGAACTCATTAACCAAGCGCTTGATTGAAGCGCACGAGCGTGGGTATTGGAATCCTGACGAAGAAATCCTGCAGAAGCTAGGCGAGTTGATCGGGGATTTTCCTCATCACGCATCGAGTTGAAGATTTCCCCTCCCATTGGGAGGGGCGGGGGGAGGGCCTGAGGGTAACCAGCACCAAAATCACTACGCGCGGCCGTCGAGGCCGCGCGCCTGTGGTTTCTTACCTGTCTCGTCAACCTCAGGCCCTCCCCTAACCCCTCCCAGCGGGAGGGCAATTAAAAGAAATGAAGATTACCGTTCTCTATGTTGGATCCAGTCTGCTGGCGCCGCTGCGAAATGCGGAGCGCGAGCTCGCCCGGCGGTACGCGCTCGATCTGCAAGTGGCTGCACACAATCTCGGCGGAACATTCGCGGATGAGGAGTGGGCCACGATTGAGAGTGATTTGAGCACCAGCGAAGTAGTGTTCGTGATCCACGTCATGGATGGCGAGAATGCGACGCGCCTGCTGCCGCTGCTCGATCGGGGTGAACAGCGCGCGACCATCGTCTTCAACTGCATGCCGGAGTTGATGCGGCGCACGCGCATGGGAAAGTTGGATCTTTCCGCGATACTCGGTAATCGCGCGTCCAACGGCGATGGAGCAAATGGCGAACGACGAAAGAGAGGGAAGGGGACACGGCGCGCAATCCAAACGCTGAGACTCCTCGGTTCGGCAGGATCGTGGATGGGAAATCAAGCCCGGGCCTATCGGTCGAAGAATGAATCCCCGAAGAATGGTTCGAAGAAGAACGGACACGGACAATACCTGAAGCTGGTGGATCGTCTTCCCGGGCTGCTGCGTTTCGTTCCCAGCGCCGGAAAACTGCGCGACGCGAAGAATTACCTGTACCTCTTCTGTTACTTCCTGCAACCGACGCCGCAAAATATTCGCATGATGCTGTTGTTCGCTTTGAAGCAGTACGTGCCGGACCCGCGCTTAAATAATCTCCAGGTTGAGCCGCCGGAAACAATGCCCTCGGTGGCGATCTATCATCCGGATGCGGCGGCTCTGTTCCCGTCGTTCGCGGAATACAGGAAGTGGTACGCGAAAGGCCGTCCAAAGTCCAAAGTCCAAAGTCCAAGGTCCGCAGCGCTAACTCTCGAACCAGCGTCAACCATTGGGTTGCTGTTGATGCGGCCGCAGATAGTTAGCAACACGCGCAAGCATTACGACGGGTTGATTCGAGCGATTGAGGCTGAAGGTCTGAGTGTGATTCCGGCAATCTCCACGCTGATGGACAATCGAGAGGCGTGCGGGAAGTTCTTCTTAGACAATGGACCACGGACTATGGACGATAAGCATGTGCGTTCGGGAGTTGACGATGGTCCATCGTCTATGGTCCATGGTCCGACTCGCAAGAGTCGGATCAGCCAGCTCGTTTCCCTGACCGGCTTCAGTTTTGTCGGGGGCCCGGCGATGAATGATAGCGAGGCAGCGACGGAATATCTGCGGGAGCTGAATGTGCCGTTTCGCTCCGCGGTCAGCCTGGATTTGCAAACTATCGAATCGTGGCGCGCTTCCGGCACCGGGCTGAATCCCGTGCAGTCCGGAATGCAGATCGCCATCCCCGAAATTGACGGCGCCACAGAGCCCTTCGTCTATGGCGGTATGCCTGCCGATTCATTCGAGCCGGTTCCTTTGGACGATCGCTGCCGCCGCTTCGCGCGAAGGTTGAAGAACTGGAACCATTTGCAAACTGCCAATCGCGCCGACTTGAAACTGGCGCTCGTCATTTATTGTTTTCCGGCCAATAAGGGAAACATGGGCACGGCGGCCGACCTCGAAGTGTTTGAAAGCGTTCATAGCACGCTGCAGGAATTGCAAGCCGAAGGCTACACCGTCGATGTCCCGGAAAATCCCACGACACTGCGGAATCTGATGCTGGGAAATGACTCGGACGAGCCAGGGGCAACGGCGAACGTGGCTTATCGAATGAGTTCCGGCGAGTATGCTCGCCTCTGCCCGTATGCGGCGGAGATCGAAAAAGAGTGGGGGCCGGCGCCAGGGAAGATCGATTCATCGGGGAACGACCTGCTGATCCAGGGAATCAACTGCGGCAATGTTTTCATCGGACTGCAGCCGACCTTCGGCTATGAAGGCGACCCGATGCGCATGCTGATGGCGAAGAGCGGTGCGCCTCACCACGGATTCATGGCCTTCTATACTTACCTGCAGAGTGTTTTTCAGGCAGATGCCGTGGTGCACGTTGGCACACATGGCGCGATGGAATTCATGCCGGGCAAACAGGTAGGGATGTCGGGCGAATGCTGGCCGGACCGGTTGATTGGCGAATTACCGAACCTCTACATCTACAGTGTGAACAATCCTTCGGAAGGCACAATCGCCAAACGCCGCTCGTATGCCGAGCTAATCTCGTACCTGACGCCGCCCATCGAAAGTGCCGGTTTATATAAGGGCATGGTCTCGCTCAAGGAGATGATCATGAGTTACCGGGAAACGAATGATGAGCAGGACCGGGAGCGGCTGTTCGAATCCATACAGGAATGCAGCCGGGGGCTGAATTTCAATCTCGGCGCAACCTGACTCAAGCTCTTTACTGGGACCGCGGGCGTCCCGCCCGCAAATGAGCGCGTAGCCCGAAACCTTCTGGCCTCCCACGCTGCGTTTGCGGGCGAGACGCCCGCGGTCCCTGTGAAGAGCTTAAATAAGGAAACGGCGTTGAATCCGGCTGCGAGGTTTGAGTCTAGGTAAATAACTTCTGCCTAAATTCCTTGGGACTGACTCGATGCCGGAATTCCTCCACGCCATTTATCGTGATCACGGGGATGTCGTTTCGGTATTGATCAAGGAGTTGCTCGCTGGATTCGATGTTCACCTCGGTTAGGGTGTAGGCCTCCGGGCAGCCGGCCGCCTCCATAGCTTGCCTCGCTTCGTCGCAAAGATGGCAACCGGGGCGGGTGTAAAGAATCACATCAGCTTTAGTCATCCAGTGACCCCCAAATTCCGAGCGCGACTCGTTTCCTGATTCCGAGCCGCCGAGACTGGCTGGATTTAAAGCCCGACTAAAGTCGGGACTCTAAACGCCTGTTATCAAAGCAGGGGCTTATCGTGCAAACAAATATCCTTGCCAGCATATCGTAAAATCGGTTATAAATGCTGGCACCGCGCTTCTTAATAATTCATTTTGGTGCGGCGCTCTAAAATGACAGTGCAGATATTTCGTTAGAAATCGCAGAGAGTCATCCCTGTGTAGCGGGGAACTGTATTAAGCGACAGCCCGGTTTCTCTGGATGTCGATCTGTGATTTGCTTGCAAGTTCGAAGGTGGAGGTTTGCGGAGTGGACAGCGATCCAAACGAAACTTTGCCCGCTGGGACGGCTGCGGATAATCTCCCGGCGAAGGAAGTTCCGTCAGCTACTACACCCGCCGCTCGAACTGCGCCCGGCGCGGCCCAAGCCGGATCGACGCCGACTACTGCCGTTGCCAAGGCGCCGCCGAAACCAGTTGCGGCCAGGCCCCCGGCTGGAGGCCCGCTGCTTGAGAGCGCGCCCGACCCTCCGGTTAACAAGATCCGTCGTCGCATCGTCTGGGCAAGTGTCGTCGGCTTTCTGGCCACAAGTTTCTTCATGTTCCTGCGGTTCTTTCTGCCGCGCACGATTTTTGAACCATCCAGTATCTTCAAAGTCGGCTATCCCGGCGATTACGCGCTTGGCGTCGACACCAAGTGGCAACAGCAATACCGCATCTGGGTCGATAAAACATCTGACCGACTGTTCGTGGTTTATGCGCGCTGCACCCATTTGGGATGCACACCGGACTGGAAAGCCAGCGAGAACAAGTTTAAGTGCCCGTGTCACGGCAGTGGATACGATAGTGAGGCAATTAACTTCGAAGGCCCGGCGCCCCGTCCGATGGACCGGGCCCACGTTGAGCTCGATGCCGAAGGCCAAATCGTAGTGGACATCAGCAGGCTATATAAATGGCCCAAGGGCGAGAAGAACGAGTTTAACGATCCGGGAGCGTATATCCCGCTTTAAGGCAAGCTAACTGCGGTCACTGCAACTCCGAAACATGGAACCAGAGCGTCCCGATTCAAAAGAAACGAAGCAGCTTGCCGGCGATGAAGGCGGCAAAGCTGGACTGACTAAGCGCCTGCGCGAAAGCGGGATGGCCCTGAAAGATCGCGCGCTTGAGGAGTCTAAGGCCTACACTGATCCGCAGCAAACCCAGCTGTGGAAGTCCATCTTCCGCGTTTCGCACGATCGCTCGGACCCACGTAATCGTTCCCTCGCTATCCTTTCGAACGTTTTCCTTCATTTACATCCGGCGAAGATAAATCGCGATGCGGTCCGCTATCGCTTCACCTGGGGCATGGGCGGAATCACTTTTTACCTGTTCATCGTGCTCACCTTCACGGGCGTATTGCTGATGTTCTACTACCACCCGACTAAGGTGCTGGCGTTTCGCGACATTCTTTATTTGGAGCATGACGTCCCGTTCGGCAAGTTGCTGCGCAACATGCATCGCTGGGCCGCGCACCTGATGGTGATTACGACCTGGCTGCACATGTTTCGCGTGGTGCTGACCGGATCGTACAAGCGCCCGCGGGAATTCAACTGGTGCGTGGGCGTGGTGCTTTTAGTGCTGACGTTGTTGCTGTCCTTTACCGGCTATTTGTTGCCTGACGATCAGTTGGGTTTCTGGGCGGTCACGGTGGGGACGAACATGGCGCGAGCGACTCCGATATTTGGAAACGAAGGACCGCTGGGGGCGCAGTTAGGGCTGACTCCTTATAACGATGTGCGGTTCGGGTTGCTGGGCGGATCGATCGTGGATTCGAACGCCCTCTTGCGCTCGTATATTTGGCACTGCATCGGCATTCCCCTCGTAGCTTCAATCTTCATGGCCGTGCACTTCTGGCGCATACGCAAGGACGGCGGCATTTCCGGGCCGGCGCCGGTGATGTTGGAGTCGGAGATGAAGGCAGCGGTTAAGAAGAAGTAGCTCTGTTTTGTTGGTGTTTGCTGGTTGTTGGCTTTTTGCTTGGCTCGCGATCGTTTGCTTTTTTTTGTGCTGACTTGAAGTTTGTCGCAAGCATTTAGTCAGAAATGTTGCGCTCTTTCTTAGTTATTCTTTGAGAGTTGAAATCTGAGATCTCAGATCTCGGATGTTTTTGATGAGCATCAACTTAAAATCGCGGACAGCAAAACTGGTCATGGGCCTCGTCGCCCTCGCCATCCTCGCTCTGCTCATCTGGTCAGTGCGGGACTGGCACCAGATCTGGAAGATTTCATCCGCCCCGGACAATGTGCCCATCGTCGCCATGCTCTTCCTGGTGCCGTTCTTTACCTGGCTGGGCGTCAAACAATCCCGCGAAAACGATCGTCTGATCGTAGAGCTGGAGCAGGATCCGCAGCTCGCAAAGACCCACCATCGCAAAGTTGAACCGTGGCGACCGGGATGGGCGCGCGAGCTCCACGTCTGGCCCTATCTGGTGCGCATTGAGTTTCTGGCCGCTGTCATCGTCACCGTAATCCTCTTTGTCTGGTCGATCACCCTAAACGCGCCGCTCGAAGAACCCGCCAACCCCAACCTGACCATGAATCCTTCGAAGGCCCCGTGGTACTTCCTGGGGCTGCAGGAGATGCTGGTCTATTTCGATCCCTGGATTGCCGGAGTCGTGATGCCGAGCGTTATCATGATTGGCTTGATGGTTTTTCCTTACGTTGACTCCAATCCGCTGGGCAACGGCTATTACACGTTTCGGCAGCGTCGATTCGCAACGGCAATGTTCGGTTGGGGCTTCTTGATGTGGATCCTGCTGATTGTGATCGGGACGTTCATTCGCGGCCCAGGTTGGATCTGGTTCTGGCCGGGACAGACCTGGGACCACAACGCGGTGGTGTTCGACAAGAACGTCGACCTGCACGATTGGATCGCGACCAGCGGCATCGGCAAGCTGTTACACCTGGGCCCGATTCTGACCAATCCCTGGGGAAAAGGAATTTTCGGCCTGCTAATCGTGGGCGGGTTTTACGTGCTGGGCGCGCTCTTCTTCCACTGGTTGATGACGGTGGACTTCAAGAAATTGTCGCTACGTCCGCTGCGCTGGTTCCCCAAGAGCGAGTTTGAGAGCAAGTTGCTGGCGCGGACCAGTTTGCTGCAGTACATGACGTTTCAGTTCTTTGCAGTCAGTGTTCTGCTGGCCCTGCCAGTGAAGTTGATTCTCAGGCTGGCTTTGACCATCAAGTACGTCTGGGTAACCCCCTGGTTCAATGTCTGATCGCGCGGAGGAAGAATAGCCTGTGGCTGACGCTCCAGAACCGTCGACGTCAATAGCTAAGCGCGAGCCCGACGCTCCCGCGCGCGATCCAATTGTCAGTCGCACCACCAGCAGCATCCTGCTGATTTCGGCGCTGCTGATGATTGGCACCCTGGCCTGGGCGTTGTGGGACGAATCCTATGGCCAGCGGCCGTGGAAGGGAATTCAGCAACAATTCGTTAAGCGCTACACGGGCTACCTCAAAAGTATCAAAAAGGACGCCGGCAAGTCTGAAGCCGAGGTCAAGGAAACTGCCGAATACCAAACGCTCGATGCCGAAGCCCAGTCGGCCATAGCCAAGGTCACTCCGCGCCGCAAAGAGATTGATGCCGACGTAGAAAGAGTTCAGGCACAACTGGACGCCGTTACCGATCCTTTCCAGAACCAGCGCGGGAAAATCACCGTCACTACCTACCAGGTTGAAACTGCACCGAACGACTCCGCGAAGCGTAAGTACCAGAAACGCCTCGCGGCGGAAAAGGAAGAGCTGGTTACGGTTGACTTGCCTGCGGACAGTTCGGGAAAAGCGGAAACTAAGAAACTCAAGTTTCCGGAGTTGGAAAAGCTCTACAACGATCTCCGTGACAGCAAGGCCAAACTGCTGACGGAAAAGGCCGAGCTGCTGAAAGAGCCGTCCGCCCTCGCGAAGAAACGCGAAGACTATGTTAAGAACCACGTAGTCAGTCTGACGCCGAAACAGATCGACGATCTGATTCGCCGGAACGAGAACTTCGATTATTCGATTCTGGGGCATCAGATAAATGTGAACGAATTCAGTGTTGTTGACCGCTGCGAGATTTGCCACCTGGGCGTGCGCGAGCCGGTGACTCTGAAGGCGGAATACATGGCCCCGGACGGTCCGAACAAGAAACCGGATGAGCTTGCGCGGGCGTTTGTTAGTCACCCCAACAAAGAACTTCTGCAAATTCATAATCCGGAACGCTTTGGTTGTTCCGGTTGTCACGGCGGCAACGGTCGCGCGACGACGACGGTAGAAAAGGCCCACGGCCAAAATCCTTTCTGGCTTCATCCCCTCCATCGCAAAGAAAATACCGAAGCAGGTTGCCAGCAGTGCCATGCGAATGACCGGGTCAGCCAGGGCGCCGACACCCTGAACCTGGGCAAGGACTTGTTCTATCAACGCGGCTGCGTCGGCTGTCATCGCTCCGAGAGTTTCGATCGCGAAGCGGACGCGCTTTCCGGCACCCGCCAGACGATTAGTCAGCTGGAGGAGCAAATCGCGGCTAACGAGCGGCAGGCAAGAGTTGATCAGGAAGACGCAGGCAAAGTCGCCGACGATACCGAGGCCAAGCTCCTGCAAGCCCATGCTGAGTCTCTGCGGGTGACCAATAGCCAGCTAGCGGCACGCATCGATCAGTTGAACGTGCAGACTCGTTTCCTGATGCAGGACCAGAAGAAGGTCGGGCCGAATCTGAAGGACGTGCGGCTGAAGTTGAAGAAAGAGTGGATTCCGGTTTGGCTCGAAGATCCGCAGGCCTTTCGCAAGGGCACCAAGATGCCCACCTTCTGGCGTTTCAAAGTCGATGAAGATGGCGCCCACGATCTGAAGGCTGTCGCAGCTTATCTCTGGCAAGAGGGCTTTGAAGGCACGGTGCCCGTGCAGCAGCAGGGAAATGCCACGCACGGCAAAGAACTTTTTGAGTCGCGTGGATGCATGGCCTGTCACTCGATTGGCCCGGAAGATAGTCAGGTGGGCGGAACGTTCGCGGCGAATCTGCAGCGGGTGGGCGAGAAAGCCAACTTCGATTACATCGTGCGATGGATTTACAACCCGCGCGAGCGTTGGGCGCCGTACTGTCCGAAAGAGAAGCGCGATCTGACCCGCGCTGACTATGAGAAGCACAATCTGCCTTATCTCTTCGACACCGACATGCATTCGAAGTGTCCGAACGACGGTGCCGAACTGCAAGTACAGAACATGACGGTGATGCCAAACTTCCGTTTGGCGGAAAGCGACGCTCGAGACATCGCCACCTACCTGTTTTCCCTTTCGGGCCAAACCTCTTATGCGGATGCCTCGTTCCTGGACGATCCTAATCTCAAAGAAGAAGGGCGCGCCGAAATCAAGCAGTATGGTTGTGCCGGCTGTCACGAAATCCGCGGCTTTGAAGACGAGCAGCGAATCGGCAAGGAGCTGACGGCAGAGGGCGCCACGCCAATCGAGCGACTGGATTTCGCGTTGTTGACCAAGGACGCTGAGTACGGCAAGGATCCGATTTTCAAGGATCGCAAAGAAGAGTGGTACAACCACCGCGGCTTCTTTGAACACAAGCTCGCCGACCCGGCGATCTACGACCAGGGCAAACTCAAAGATCCAAAAGACCGCCTGCGCATGCCCAAGCCTTATCTGACGGATGAGTGGCGGAACGCCTTGACCACATTCCTGCTCGGCAGCGTGGGCACAGAAGGCGCGAATGTTCCGTCCGCGCTTTTCTACAATCCACAGGATCAACGCCGTCAGGATATTCAGAATGGCTGGTGGGTGATTAAAAAATACAACTGCATGGGTTGTCACAATGTTCAGGTGGGGCAGCGCTCAGTCCTGATGGATCTGCCGTTCTACATGACGCCGGATGGAAAAGATCTGCTGCCACCGCGCTTGACCAGTGAAGGCGCCCGCGTCGATCCGGAGTGGCTGCTGCGCTTTCTGCATGATCCGTCGTTGAGCGACTCGAAGGGCAAACCGGCTGCGGCGCAATCTACGCCGGCGGCAGCGTCAAGTCCTGCCGCCAGGCCGTCGCCGAATCCACCGACTGCCGTAGCTTCGGGTAGCCCCAGCACCAGCACCGGGGCGACCGTCAGCAGCGGAAATGTGGCCGCGGCCACCAAACCGCAGCCCGGCGCCAACGGCAACGGGGTCCGCACCTACTTGCAGGCGCGCATGCCGACCTTCAATTTTTCGCCGAACGAGTTACAAACTCTGGTGCGCTTCTTTATGGCCGTGTCATCTCAGCAATCGCCGTACATCAAGGAAAATCTGGAGCCGCTCACTGAGCAAGAGCGAGTGGTGGCGCGGCAGATGTTCACTTCAGGCACGCCCTGCTTGAAGTGCCATTTGACCGGAGATCCGACGCACGACAAGACGGCAATTGCGCCTAACTTCCTTCTGGCCGGAGAGCGTTTGAAGCCGGATTGGACGTTCCGCTGGCTGCTCGATCCTTCACAGATTAGTCCGGGAACGGCGATGCCCACCGGCTTGTTTAAAAATGAGGGAGATCGCTGGCTGTTGAATTTGCCGAATCCGCCGCCGGCGGTCGCTGATTATCATCGCGACCACGCCCGGCTGCTGGTTCGCTACATGTTTCTGCTGACCCCGGATGAGCAACGGCGACTGTTGGCCAGCACGCCGGTGCAGCCTGTGGCGAAGCTGGCGGAGTAGTCGGAGTCACCAGGTGTTCAGAGTACCGACTTCAGTCAGGCTTTTGATCGAACGGAAACCACCCGACTAAAGTCGGTACTCTGAACGCCGGTTGCGAGAGTCGATCGTATTTCCCGGCTGGCATCGATTGCGTCGTCCGACTATATTAGGCGGCAGTAATTCAGAACAATTGGAATTCATTTCGTTACGGAGGACTACCATGTTTAAGAATCGCGCAAGCTTCTGGCTTGCTATGTGTGTTGTGAGCGCTTTGCTAACGCTGGGCTTTGCCTGCGGTGGCGGTGACAAGGGAAAACCTGAGGAAGGCGGAACGCCGGAGAAAGGGACGGCCGGGCCCAAATATACCGGCGCCGTGGGAAGTGTTACTGGCAAGGTCGCGTTTACGGGCGCCGCGCCCGAACCCAAGAAGGTTGATACATCCGCCGATGCCGCGTGCGGCAAAGCCAATCCCACCCTGTCCACCGAAGACACGATGGTCAAGGATGGCAAGCTGGCGAATGTATTTGTTTACATTAAGGACGGCACCACAGCCGACGGCAAGAAGATCGGTGACTTCACCT
>JAWVFI010000155.1:0-7288 GCA_033856235.1 Blastocatellia bacterium
CGCTTATTAGGCGGAAGATCGACACCAGCCACACGAGCCATATCTTATCCTTGTCTCTGCTTATGCTTGGGGTTAGTGCAAATGACTCGCACCACGCCTTTACGGTGGATGACCTTGCAGTTATCACACATTTTTTTAACTGACGCTCGGACCTTCATTTCATTTTACCTGCTGTCGCCCGCTTCACTTGTAGCGATAAGTTATCCGTCCCCGGTTTAGATCGTACGGCGAAAGCTCTACCAGGACTCGATCACCGGGAAGTATTCGGATGAAATGCTTCCGCATTTTCCCCGAAATGTGGGCCAGCACCTGGTGCTGATTGTCTTCCAATTCGACACGAAACATGGCGTTCGGCAGAGTCTCAAGGACCTTTGCCATGACCTCAATTGCCTCTTCCTTCGCCATATCCTGTGCGGGGAGTCAATTTGCCTGTGCCGACAAACTGCACATAGTAACATGGGGCTTTCCAATTGCAAAGCCGAGACGTTTTTACCATTTAGACGGTTACCGGCTCCCGTGCCTGCGGGCTTTCCTGCGCCACTCTGGTCAGCACTTCCGGCCCTTCCTCCGTAATCGCTATGGTGTGTTCGCTGTGGGCGCTGGGCCTGCCGTCCATGGTGACGACGGTCCAGCCGTCCGCCAGCACTTTCGTGAATTGGGAGCCGAGATTGATCATCGGCTCAACCGCAAAGACGTAGCCGGCTTTAATTTTTGGGCCTTTCCCACGGAACCCGTAGTTGGGGATTTGCGGATCCTCATGCATGCGCCGGCCGACGCCATGCCCCACGTAGTCGCGCACCACCGAATAGCCATGGCCTTCGGCGTGTTGCTGGACCACCCAGCCGATGTCCCCTACATGATTCCCGACGCGGCACTCCGCGATCGCCAGCTCGAGGCACTCTTCGGTAACCCGGATGAGCTTCAGCACCTCGTCGCTAACCCTCCCGACCGGAATGGTCGCTGCCGTGTCTCCAACGAAGCCAAACAGCGTCGCGCCGCAGTCAATTGAAAAGATGTCCCCTTCCTTTAATTCATAGTTCGAAGGAAAGCCATGGACCACCTGCTCATTAACCGAGGCACAAATCGAAAAAGGAAATCCGTTGTAGCCTTTGAAGGTGGGTTGCGCGCCGCCATCGCGAATCATCTGCTCGGCCTTCGCATCGAGATCGAGCGTAGTCATCCCGGGCTGGACCGCTTCGCGCAAAGCCTGCAGCACCTGGCCGGCCAGTTGTCCGGCGGCCCGCATCTTCTCCAGTTCTTTCCGCGACTTTCCGATTATCATTGTCGTAACGTTCTCAATCGCGCTTCATGAATTGCCGGTGACGATTTTCTCGATCTCCTGATAGATCGTCTCCTTGTCACGCGTTCCGTCCACGCGGTGCAGCCTCCCCGACTTAGCGTAATAGTCCATCAATGGCTGGGTCTGCTGCTGGAACGTTTCCAGGCGCACCCGAATCTTTTCCGGCTGATCATCAGGACGATGATCCAGCTTGGCTTCCGGATGCAGGTCGCAAACACCGTCAACTGCCGGCGGCTTGGAATAAATATTATAGATCTCGCCGCACACGGGACAAATACGACGGCCGGTCGCTCGCCGCTCCAACATCTCGAACGGAACGTCGATCACGATTGCCACGATTTCCATCCCCTGGTCCAGCGCGAGACCTTCGAGCATCTCGGCCTGAATCGTGGTGCGCGGAAACCCGTCCAAAACGTACCCGGTGCGGCAATCCTCATCCGCAGTGCGCTCGCGCACGACCCTGATCACCAGGTCGTCGGAAATTAACTTGCCTGCCGCCTGAACACCCAACACTTCTTCCGCCAGGGGAGTCTTCTCACGGGCCAGCGCCCGAAAAATGTCCCCAGTGGAAATTTGCGGCAGATGCAAATGCTCTTGAAGCAAGCGCGCCTGCGTGCCTTTGCCGGCGCCCGGGGCGCCCATGAGAACGATTATCCTGGCCATGAATTATGTTCGACAAACTTCAGTTTGTCGTGTGCTTGGAATGAACTGTTGCTAGACAACGACAAACTGAAGTTTGTCGAACATCCCAACTCCAGAAACCAGAAGCCAGAGACCGCAATTGCAGCCTCCAGCCTCTATTAAGAACTCTGCAACTGTCTGTTTAGGCTCGCCGCCCACGCAGCCGGCCGCCGGTACCGAGGAAGCCTTCATAGTTGCGCATTACCAGTTGGGCCTCAATTTGCGCCACTGTATCCATCGCCACGCCGACCAGAATCAGCAACGACGTGCCGCCAAAATAGAATTGATAACCCATCCCATTCGGAACCCAACCCAACCCGGGCGTAGTACTGACAAACGATTCCAACCAGGCGCCAATAAACGGAAGGCGTGCTACCTTGAAGCCGCTGAGCATTAGCTGAGGAAAGAACGCAACCATAGCCAGATAGATGGCGCCTACCGTAGTCAATCGGGTCAGGATCGTGTTCAGGTACTCTGCGGTCGCCCGGCCCGGCCTGATTCCCGGCATGAACCCGCCGTGCTTGCGCAGATTGTCCGCAACTTCTTCGACGTTGAAAACGATCGAGACGTAGAAGAACGTAAAGAACAGGATCAACGACAGGAAAATCAATTCGTAATAAGGATCGCCGGCATGGAACAGTTGAAAGAAGCCGAAGACCTTGGCCCAGATGGAGCCGGGATTGTTCTGATCAGGCGGAAAGGCCGAGAACAGACTCTGCGGCATCGAGAGCACTGACGAAGCGAAAATCACCGGGATGACGCCGGCCATGTTCACCTTCAGCGGCATGACTGTCTGCTGGCCGCCAACCATTTGCCGCCCGACATGGCGCTTGGCATAACTAACGGGTACTTTGCGGCGCGCTGCCTCCACGAAAACGATAAACGCTATGATGGCCACCAGGGCCAGCACCAGGGCAAACACGCCCACGGTTTCCATCGGGTCACCAGTGCTGACGCGTCCCCAAACCTGCACCACGCCACGCGGCAAACCAATGACAATCCCGGCAAAAATCAAAAGCGAGATGCCGTTGCCGACACCGCGGTCGGTGATCTGCTCGCCCAGCCACATTACGAAAATCGTGCCGGTGGTCAGCGTCAGGACCGTCGTCATCAGGAACCCCCAGGTAGGAGCCCCCACGCCATTGACCTGCAGCCAATGGGCCACAAACGAAGTCTGAATTCCGGCCAGCCCTACTGTCAGATAGCGCGTCCACTGATTGATCTTCTGGCGCCCCATTTCGCCTTCTTCCTGAAGCTTTTTCAGTTGCGGCGAGACTACGGTCATCAACTGCAGAATGATTGACGCGGTAATGTACGGCGTGACCCCAAGGGCAAAGATCGAAATGGTGCGGAAGTTACCGCCAGAGAAAAGGTCCAGTACTCCGAGCAGAGTGCCGCTGACGTCGTTCCATACCCGCTTCAGCTGGTCCTGATTAATTCCCGGCGCGCCCACGTGCGCGCCCAGCCGATAAACGGCCAGCATCCCGAGCGTAAAAAATATGCGCCGGCGGAGATCCGGCACATTGAACATGTTGCGAACGGCAGCTAGAAACTTTTCCATGAATTATCCAGTGGCACAAACTCTAGTCTGTGAACCAGTGATCAGCCATTAGCGAAGATTTATCTTAGGCTGCGCCGATCACGTTGGCGGCCCCGCCGGCTTTCTCGATCTTCTCGCGGGCGCTCTTGGTAAAACGATGGGCCGAAACTCGCAGGGCCTTAGAAATATCGCCGGTTCCCAATACGACCACATCACGCCGGGCTTTTTTGATAATGCCCCGCTCGTGCAACAACTCCGGAGTAATCTCTTCGTCGGCCTGGAAGTGTCGCTCCAGTGCGGCCAGGCTGACTTCGATCCATTCCTTCTTGAAGATGTTGGTGAAGCCGCGCTTCGGCAGTCGCCGGTGCAGTGGCATCTGCCCGCCCTCAAAACCTATCTTCGAAGAATATCCCGAGCGCGACTTTTGTCCCTTTTCACCGCGACCTGCCGTCTTGCCCAGGCCGGAGCCCGGTCCACGACCGACGCGTTTCTTCTTGTGGGTCGAACCCTTGGCTGGATGAAGCCCGTTAAGACTGATTGCCATGTTTTCCTCGTATCTCTTTCGACTATTCCACTATCCGCAAGAGATGCGGCAGCTTCGCCACCAGTCCGCGCATCGAGCCGTTGTCCGGCCGCTCCACGATCTGATTCAATTTCGTCAGGCCCACGCTGCGGACCATTAGTTTGTGCGTCTTCGGCGTAGCGATAGTGCTGCGGTAATACTGGATCCGGATTTTTCCGGCCGTCCCAGATCCCTCGCTCTTCGCTGCTTCCACGCTCTTCGCTTTTCTAGGCATAAACTTGAAACCTTAACCTGAGACTTGAAACCTAAACCTAAAGTTCTTCGACTTGCTTCCCGCGTAGGCGGGCCAGCTCCATCGGATCCTTCATCTTCAGCAAGCCGTCGAAGGTCGCGCGCACGACGTTGTGCGGATTCGTCGAACCCAACACCTTGGTCCGCACATCATGCACCCCGACCGCCTGCATCACCGCGCGCACTGCGCCGCCGGCGATGACGCCGGTGCCCTGCGATGCCGGCTTCATCAAAACGCGCCCCGCGCCATAGCGGCCAATCAACTGATGCGGCAACGTGCTATTAATTAGCGGCACGCGAATCAGGTTCTTCTTGGCCGACTCGATTCCCTTTTTGATAGCCAGGGGAACTTCGCGCGCCTTGCCGGTGCCAAAACCTACGTGGCCGGCTTCGTCACCGACGATCACGAGCGCCGCGAACGACATGTTCTTGCCGCCCTTGACGACTTTGGTCACCCGGTTAATGGAAATAACCTGATCTTTCAGATCAAGTCCCTGGGCTGAAATCCTTTGCTTCGGTTGTCTCATTATTTCCTATTCTTCTTCAGCGCCGGCCTCGTTAGCTGCGGCTGGCGTCGCCTCAGTTGGCGCTGGTGTTGCTGCATCCTCTGCGGGCTTGGCTTCATCCGCTGCCGCCGGTGCCGCAGCCTTCACCGGCTTTTCTTCTCCGGCCGCAGGGGTTTTCTTCTTAGCTGCTTTGTCTTCACCTTTGGCTGCCTTTGCTTCGTCCTTGGCCGGCTTGCCCTCGCCCTTGGCCGGCTTGCCTTCACCCTTCGCCGGCTTGCCTTCACCCTTCGCCGGCTTTCCCTCGCCTTTCAATGGCGTAGCCTCGGCCTCCGCTGCGGCGGCGGCGGCTTCAGCCTCGGCGGCCCTGGTTTCTTCAGGATTCAATCCGGCTTCGCGGGCCGCATCGGTCAGGGCCTTGATGCGTCCATGATAAAGATAACCACCGCGATCGAAAACGACTTGCTTGACCCCGGCAGCCTGTGCGCGTTCGGCAATCGTCCGCCCGATCCGTTTCGCTGCTTCAATGTTTCCGCCGGTCGAGCCGCGCAAGTCCTTCTCAGTACTGGACGCGGAAGCGACCGTCTGTCCCCGCTCGTCATCGATGATTTGCGCGTAGATATGATTGGTGCTGCGATAGATCGCCAGTCGCGGACGGGCCGTCGAACCACGGACCTTGCGCCTGATTCGTGAATGAATCGCCTTGCGAACGATCGCTCTGTTTCTAATCGGCATTACTTTCCTCGTGAAACTTTACGCGTGAACTGTGAACCGTGAACCGTTCGTTCGGATTTCCTGCTTACCGTTCACTGTTTACTGTTTACGGTTTACGGCCGCCCTATTTCCCTGTCTTACCGGGCTTCAACTTAATTGGCACATCCGCATAGCGAATGCCTTTTCCTTTGTAGGCGTCGGGCTTGCGCAGCTTATGCAGCTCGGCGGCTACCTGCCCTAACTTCTGCTTATCGATGCTGGTCAGGGTCAAAGTTGTCTGGTACTGCTGGATGCTTCCCTTGGTTGTCATGCGCTCCGCTTTTGCTTCCACGCCGTCCGGCAACGGAAATTCAATCGGGTGCGAATAACCGAGGGCCAGCACAATGCGTTTGGCCTGCGCATCCGCCTTAAACCCCACCCCGACGACGTCCATCTGCTTTGAGAAGCCTTCGGTCACGCCGACGATTGCGTTGTTGGCCAGGGCCCGCGCCAGACCATGCTGCGCCGCCAGCTGATCGGAAGTGCGCTCTGCCTGCAGTTGATCGCCATCGATCTTGAAGCTGATACCTTCCGGTATCGGAGTCTTCAGCACGCCTTTTGCGCCTTTAACCTCTAACTCGCGATCGTTAATGGTGATCGTAACGCCCTTGGGAATAGTGATAGCTTTCTTTCCAATACGAGACATAACGTTAACCTTCGCTTAGTAAATCTGGGCTAAAACTTCCCCACCAATGTTTTCGCGTTTCGCGGTTTTCCCGCTCATCAAGCCGCGGGACGTGGACACGATATTCACGCCATAGCCACCCAGCACCTTGGGAATCTGCTGCGATCCCACATAGACGCGGCGGCCGGGGCGCGAAACCCGCTGCAAATGCGTAATCGAAGAAGTGCCGCGGGCGTCGTACCGCAGAAAGATGCGGACACTGCGCTTCACACCCTCGCCCTTGATCACAAAATTGTTGATGTAACCCTCTTCTTTGAGGATACGGGCGATTTCCAGTTTCAGCTTTGAAGCTGGCACATCCACCCGCGAGTGCTTCGCAGCAATGGCGTTGCGAATTCGCGTCAACATGTCGGCTATCGGATCAGTCATTCTTAACTCCTGAACTAGAGGCTAGAGGCTGGGGACTAGAGGCTAGAAAAACGGCTTTCGCGTCCTAGCCTCTAGCCTCTAGTCTCTAGCAACTACCTTCATTACCAACTCGACTTAACTACGCCGGGAATCTGTCCCTGCAAAGCCAGTTCGCGGAAACAGATGCGGCATAAACTAAATTTGCGCAGGTAGCCTCGGGGCCGGCCACATCGTTTGCAACGGGTATAAGCACGCGAAGAAAACTTCGGCTTGCGATTAGCTTTTGCGATTAATGATTTCTTAGCCATGTAACCTCGTGAACCGTAAACAGTGAACTGTAAGCAGTGAACAGTAAACCGAACTGTTTACGGTTCACTGTTTACTGTTCACGCCCTGAAGGGCATCCCCATCGCCTTTAACAGCGCTCGTGCCTGTTCGTCATCGCGCGCCGTCGTTACGATTGAGATGTTCATCCCGCGCGCCTTATCAACCTTATTGAAATCAATCTCCGGGAAAATCAGTTGCTCGCGCACGCCAATCGTGTAGTTCCCCCGCCCGTCAAACGCCTTGGGAGAAACTCCGCGAAAATCCCTGACGCGCGGCAGCGCAATTGACACCAGCCGGTCGAGAAACTCATACATCCGATCGCCGCGCAACGTCACCG
>JAWVFI010000156.1:0-6230 GCA_033856235.1 Blastocatellia bacterium
TCCAAATCTTCCGGCCGCTCCCAGGCCCACAATACGACCGACGGGAAACCGTTTTCGTCCAGCCGATTGCGGCGAGCCCGCTTGGTGTGGCACGAAAGCGCCATCAGCGACAGCATCGAAAGGGTGACCACCATCCAGCGTCGAGACAGTACGCGCACCTCCAACAAAATTATTCAAGCTCTTCACTGGGACCGCGGGCGTCCCGCCCGCAATGAGCGCGGAGCGCGAAAAAGTTGACTCGCATGCTCGTGAATTTCAGCTGTAATTTCGCGCCTGGCGGCGCGTTTGCGGGCGGGACGCCCGGGGTCCCAGTAAAGAGCTTGCTCAGAAAACCGTCAAGGACTGTCTTCCCATAGTTCCACCGCCGAGACATTTCATGCGGGAGTTTCCTGGCGCGTATCGGCCTGCTCGCGGGCGTGATATGACGAGCGCGTCAGTGGACTCGACTGCACGTGGTTGAAGCCGAGGCCCATTCCGACTTCGCGCCAGCGATCGAACTCCGCCGGCGTCACATAGCGCTCAACCGGCAAGCGGCGCGCATGAGGTTGCAGGTACTGGCCGATGGTCATGATGTCGCAGGACACTGAGCGCAGGTCCTTCATCAACTCCACCACTTCGTCAAACGTCTCGCCCAATCCAACCATGATGCCGCTCTTGGTCAGCATCCCGGTCTGTTCCCGATCGCGACGTTCGCCGGCGCGGCGCAGCAGAGTTAGTGACTGTTGATATTCAGCGTCCGGCCGCACCCGCCGGTACAGCCGCGCAATTGTTTCCGTGTTGTGGTTCAGCACATCGGGACGCGCGTCGAGCACAGTGTTCAGCGCGTCTTCGTCACCGTTGAAATCCGGAATCAGAACCTCGACCTTGCAATCGGGATTCAGGGCGCGCACTTCGCGAATAGTTTTGGCCCAGTGCGCCGCGCCACCGTCAGCCAGATCGTCGCGATTAACTGACGTGATTACGGTATGCGCCAGGTTGAGATGGAGCACGGCTTCGGCGACGTGGCGCGGCTCTTCCGCGTCCAGCGCACCCGGCTCACCTTTACCCACCGCGCAAAATCCACAGTGGCGAGTGCAAATATCACCGCCCAGCATGAACGTCGCGGTGCGATCGGACCAGCACTCAAAGATGTTGGGACAGCGAGCTTCCTGGCAGACAGTATGGAGGTTAAGTCCCTGGATCAACTTCAGCAAGTGGTTCTGGTTCGCAGGATCGCCCAGACGAATCCTGAGCCACTCGGGCTTAGGTTGCCGCGGTGGCTGATTGTTACTGATGACTCTGAGTTCGCGCGACAATGATGATTTACCTTCCATGTTGCAGGGTACCAACATTCTATCATTGGCATCTCAGAAACTGGCATCAAGGCGTTAGGTTCTGCGCTATACTGCGCGCCATTCTCGAGCTCCAGCGGAGCAAAAAGGCCATTAGTGACCGTTCTGGATCAAGTCGAGTCGAATCGTCCACAGAGGAGGTTCTCCATGAAAACAACCCTGGTGTTTTGCGCGGCTGTAGTCATTTTACTCGCCAGCGCCGTAATTGCTTTTGGCGATCTAGCCCTGCCAAAATCATCCCCTTCGCCACTTCCTGGTAAAGCCATCAAAACGACCCTCGTGGTTGCGCCTGACCTCAATGGCTGGTCTGCGCGCTTGCAGATTCCGCGATCGAGTTTGCGCCAACTGCGAGCTTCCCTGGACGACGTCCCGGGGAACGATGCGGCGGGCACGACTTCTCAGAATCGTACGGGCACTATCATGGCCGGCCTTTGCATGTTTCTCGCTCTGTCCTTCGGTGGCGTCTGGCTCGTGAGATCGGTACAGAGCCGGAGCCAGAAGGCAGTGGCCGGGATTGCGTTGGTCGCAGCCCTTCTGGGAACGACGGCAATGATCACGCGCGGGAACGCGGCGCCGCCGCCGGGCTGGAAGTGGCAGCGACTGCCGCAGAATCTTAGCAGCGGCGTTCCTACCACCGGCCAGGTGGAGGTTGAAATCGTGCCCGCAGGGGACAGTATCAAGCTCATCGTTCCGATGTACAAAACAACTGCGGAAAATAAACCGGCCGAGTGATCATGGAACGTGCGGTTAATTTAAAACCGGGAATCTGGCGAAACTCACGCGCTGGAGTCAGGCCCCACGCCAAAGCCACGACTTTTATTTCGGTCGTGCTGGCCAGTGCCTGCATATCAGCGCTGCTGGCCAGTTGGTTGCCGTTGCAAGTTTCGGTGATCACCGTATTTCTTTTTGCAGGGCCGCATAACTGGTTTGAACTGCGCTACTTTCTTATGAGACTGCCGGCGCGGTTCGGGCATTCGCGAAACTTCTTCATAGTTGCCTTCGCGGGAATCGCAACGCTCACGATAGCGTACGCCGCGCTGCCGCTGCTCTACTATGCAAACGTCTGGTCGGGCGCCAATTGGCCCACCGCAATCGCGACTTGGAACTCGTTACTGTTGATCTGGATCGCCGCCCTGGTCTGGCTCCGTGGCCGGCAGCGGCGCGCGCGCGATTGGTCGTGGGCGATGCCGGTCGCATTTGGCTTGGCCTCGCTGAACTGGCTGGCGCCGGAGTTATTCAGTCTGGCGATTGTCTATCTACATCCGCTGGTGGCGCTTTGGTTCCTGGATCGCCACCTGGCGCGCAACCGACCGGAATGGCTTCAGTCGTATCGTCGTTGCCTCATGCTTTTGCCGCTGTTGTTGGTGGGAATCGTATGGCAGTGGGGACGGATGCCGTCGCTGGCGAACGATAACGGGCTCGCGTGGCGCATCACTCAACATGCAGGATCGCAACTGTTGCCGGGCGTTTCCAGTCACGTCCTGGTTTCAGTGCATGTGTTTCTGGAGATGTTGCACTATGGCGTGTGGTTGTTAGCGCTGCCGCTGATTGCCCCGCTCCAAAAATCGCGCGGCAAAATCTGGGACGTGAAGACTGTCCCGCTGGCACGGCGCCGTCGCGGCTTTCCTCGCCTAATCGCAGCGGTCCTGGGGGCCGGGTTGTTTGTGGTCTTAGTGCTATGGCTGGGGTTTTCTACCAACTATGCGGCCACGCGCGACATTTATTTCACAGTCGCGATTGCGCATGTGCTGGCCGAAGCGCCGTTTCTGCTGCGGATGCTCTGAGGCTGAACGGCTGTGCCGCCTGATGTGCGGAAAGCTGCCTTTCCGTAAAACTGCGAAATCGAAAGGCTGCGCCTGGAATCGAGGCGTAGCCTCAAGAGAATTAATAGCAACCAGCCGGTAAGGCATAGCCTTACCGCACATCAGGCGGCGTAGCCGTGCGCGGCGGCGAGCATGTGGGTAAATAACTCTAATCGAAAGCGCCGTCGCCGCTTCGCTCTGCCGGCGCACTCCAAAAATGAATCCCTCTGAACTCTGGCTTTTCCTGCCCCTTGGTTTCCTACTGACAATCTTGATTGAAACACCGGTGCTGGTGTTAGGGCTGTCGCCGCGACATTCGCTCAGGCGCAAATTGTTCGCGGGAGTGTGGCTAACGGCATGCACATATCCGATCGTGGCTCTGGTCCTGCCACTCATCCTGAGTCACGTGCCCCGCATGGTTTACCTCGCGGTGGCGGAAACCTTTGCTCCGTTGGCAGAATGTGTTCTGTTCTGGCTGGCTTTTGGTAAGGATGAAGAGTTAGGGAAGCTTTCGATGTGGCGGGATTTCGGAGCCATCGTCGTCGCAAATCTGACGTCCTTTATGCTCGGTGAAATCCTCAACGCCCATAATTGGTTCGGTCTATTCCGTTGAGCGCAGCGCAGCTTGTTCACTGGCCGCTTCAATAGTTCGGCGCCGGCGCCGCTTGATTCGGATTAGCAGGAAAACGAACCCTGCGATCAGCGCTAACCCCAAACCGATGACAACCAGGACCAGCACAGCAAGGCCGGCGTTGCCCGCCACAGGGGCCGGCTGAGGCGGTAAGTCCAGCAGGAAGCGAATATCCATGATAATTCTCCTTTTCAGTGCAGGAGTTGCGTCAAGAACTCCGGATCGACGTTGCCGCCAGACAACACCACGCCCACGCGCTGCAAGTCTGCGGGCATCTTGCGGCCCAGCACCGCAGCCGCGGCAGCCGCCCCTGACGGTTCTACCAGAAGTTTCATGCGAAACAACATGAACCTCATCGCGGCGACGATTTCCTCGTCGGACACAGTCAGGACATCCGTGGCGACCTGCTGCAAAATCGGAAAGGTAAGTGTGCCCGGCGTCTGCACGCGTAAACCATCGGCGATGGTGGGCGGCGGCGGAATCGTCACCGGCTGGCCGCTGCGGAACGATTGCAGCGTATCATTCGCAGACTCCGGTTCCACGGCAAAGCAACGGATCGCGGAGTTAATCGATTTGACCGCCGTGCTTACTCCGGCGAACAAGCCGCCGCCACTACATGGCGCCAGCACACAATCGAGGTCCGGAACCTCTTCCAAAAGCTCCAGCCCGCACGTGCCCGCACCGGCCATCACCAGATAATCATCGTAGGGCGGTACCATGGTCAGCCCTTCGCTTTCGGCGATGATGCGAGCAAACGCTTCCCGATCGTCACGCAGGCGATCGAAGAAACGAACCTCAGCGCCATAGCCGCGGGTCGCTTCGATCTTGGCCTTGGGCGCGTCGTTCGGCATGGCAACCACTGCGCGGATTCCAGCTTCGCGCGCGGCCAGGGCCACTGCCTGCGCATGGTTGCCGGAGGAAAACGCCGCCACTCCGCGTCGTTTTTCTTCAGCGCTGAGGGAGCGAATCTTGTTGGTCGCCCCGCGCGCCTTGAACGCCCCCGCCCGCTGCAGGTTTTCACATTTGAAGAAGACCTGGCAGCCCGCGGCCTCATTAAAAGCGCGCGAAGTCACGACCGGTGTGCGGTGAACGAAGGGCTTGATTCTGGCGGCCGCTTCGCGGATTAGTTCAGCTGTTAGCATTCGTTTGTTTCCAGTAAGCTCCGGGATAAACCATGGCTCGAACGTAAAATATCAACATCACAATGACGCTGGCCCAGCAGATTATCATCGGGAAAAAAAGGACTTCGCCACCGCAGTAGAGCGGCGACGCAAAAGCGAAGAAGCAAGCATAGGTCACGACGACATAGATGCTGCCGGCGGCATAATAGAGGATCGCCGGCCCGAGTCCCAGGATCACAATCCAGGGTAAGAGCCACATCAGATACTGAGAGCCAAAACCAGGCGTCAACACCAGGAAAATTGTAATGATGAACCCGCCTTGCAGAAAGAGGGGCGGCCTCTGCTTTAGTCGGTTCATTAAGAAAGACGCGATGATGATTAGCGCCAGCATCAGCCACTTGGCAATGGTGGCAAACGTTGCGTGAATGCCGGTGACTTCAAAAGGCTCGCGCACATACTGTACCGCTTGTGGATACCAGCGCGACATCAGGCTGGTCCAACCCCAGTTGCCATAGATGCTGTTATATCCCAGCACCGCTTTGGCAATTATCCTCGGCTCCATTAAGAGATAAGGCAGCGAGCCAAGCAAAAATACCGCGGCGGCCGCAGCAAAGAATTTCGCGCGGGCTCGCCAGGCTGGCAGATAGAGAAATATTGCCAGGGCCAGCATCAGTGGCGAGATCTTAACGTTCAGTGCCAGGCCAAACGCAGCGCCCGCCAGACCCACGCGGTGTTTTTCCTCAAGCAAGTAAATCGAAAGCACGATCAGGAAAACCATTTCGGACGCGGTGCTGCCGTGAAAACCCGAGATGACAATCGCTATCGGACAGAGAGCCAACAGCAACACGACCAACGCGGCGGTGCGGCGCGGCATGAATTTGGCGGCCACTCGCCACATCACCGCGATGGTTCCCACGTCGGCCAGCGTCGAAACCAACCGCAACCAGAAGGGGAATGCCAGGTGCGTTTTCCGTGCCAACCAATCCAACGCCAGCAATGCATGAATCATGAACGGCGGGTTATTGAAAGTGTTGTTGAAAGGACCGTTGTAGTAGTAGGCCCTCACTCCGTGCTGGTGAATGTTGGCGACGTAGTCCACGTAGCCGGCCACGTCGGCGGACCCGGCTGTGAAATAAGCAAAGTAGAGCTTGATGAGCGTAGCCAGGAAGGTGGCGACGATGATCGCGCCGAGCCAGAAGGTGGAAGACGTGGCCGTGCGTGTTTGTTTGATCTGATTCAAATCGGTTCGCGTGTGCAGAAATATGATGGTCGATTGAACATGTAGGGGCGGCACTCCGTGGCCGCCCCCTTGCGCCGAAATCACAGAGTTCTTAGAAGGATATAC
>JAWVFI010000157.1:0-49828 GCA_033856235.1 Blastocatellia bacterium
CGCCTTTGGCACGCAAAGCGAAGGCTTCCTGCGCGTTTCATTTTGCGCAGCTGAAGCGAAACTTTCGGAAGGCATCGCCCGCATGGAACAGGCATTGCACGCCTTCGAAAAAACAAAATGACAAAAAGACTTCGCGTAGGAATTCTCGGGGCCACCGGAATGGTGGGCCAGCGCTTCATCCAACTGTTGCAGGGCCATCCGCAGTTTGAAATCTCCGCGCTAGCGGCTTCCGATCGTTCGCAGGGTAAAACTTTTGCCGAAGCCTGTACCTGGCGTCTGGCCGGGGAGATTCCGGACGCAGTGAAGTCGATGCTGGTCCAGGCGCCACACCCACCGCTCGATTGCGATTTCGTCTTTTCGAGTCTTCCCGGTGACATCGCGCGCGAAACCGAAGCGGCATTCGCAGCCGCAGGTTATCCAGTCATCAGTAACTCCTCGGCCTTTCGCATGGACGCGGACGTGCCGCTGCTGATTCCCGAAGTCAATCCCGAACACCTGGGTTTGTTGGAATCTCAAAAGGCCCGTTATCCAGAGGGCGGTTTCATTGTCACGAACCCTAATTGTTCGACGATCATGCTTGCCTTGGCGCTCGCGCCGCTGCACTTTGCCTTTGGGGTGAAGGCGGTGGCGGCGACGACAATGCAAGCGGTTTCCGGCGCGGGTTATCCGGGAGTGCCATCGCTCGACATTCTGGACAACGTACTGCCCTTCATTGGCGGCGAGGAAGAAAAGATCGAGCAGGAGACGACGAAAATCCTGGGGCGTTTAAGCGGCAATCAAATTGAAATGGCGCCGATGGCTGTCAGCGCGCAGTGTCATAGGGTCAACGTTTCCGACGGTCACTTCGCCGCTGTGCGCGTCAATTTGGAGCGGCGCGCTGAGCTTTCAGAAGTGATCGCAGCGCTCTCTTCCTTTACCGCGTTGCCACAGGAACTCGGCCTTCGCTCAGCGCCGGCGCAAATCATCATCGTCCGTTCGGAACCGGATCGTCCTCAACCCCGGCTGGATCGGGATGCTGGAAATGGTATGAGCATTTCGGTGGGGCGAGTAATGCCGGACAACGTTTTCGATTATCGCTTTGTGGTCCTGAGCCACAACACAATCCGAGGTGCGGCGGGCGCGGCGATTCTGAATGCGGAGTTGCTGATCGCGCAGGGGAAACTCGGCGGCAAGATATAAAACCTTTGCGCCTTAGGTCTTTTTGTTCCTTGCGTCTTTGCGAGAAATGGCTTTGCGCGCAAAGGCGCAGAGAACTGAAATGCAAAAGGCGCCGAGGGTCAGGCGCTGGGGTTTCCAACGATTCGAGAGGAGCGTATTGCAGTTGAGTCAAATGTCCACGGCGTGTTTGCTTCTATTCTTTGTCGTCCCGTTTGGTGCTTACGCTCAATCAGGCACTGGGCATGCCGCGCAAGTAAACAAGGAACTCGACCAACAAGTCAGAACGGAAGTCGCGTCATTCAAAGGCAAGGTCTTTCTCTCTGCAAAGAATCTGGATACCGGCGAGAGCTATTCGTTAGGAGGCGACGAGCGGGTGCGGACTGCAAGCACAATCAAGATTGCCGTGATGATCGAGGCCTTTGCCAGAGTCGCCGAGGGCAAAGCCAAGTGGACTGACGAACTGGTGCTGACGAAGGGCGCCAAAGTGTCAGGCTCCGGAATCCTGCAGGAGTTTTCGGATGGGCTGCACCTGACTTTGCGCGATGGTGTGAACCTGATGATGCTGGTCAGCGACAACACTGCAACCAACCTCGTGCTTGACGTCTTAACTACTGACGCGGTGAATGCGCGCATGGATTCGCTGGGAATAAAGCAGATTCGCATTCTGCGCAAGATTGGCAGCGGCGGCGACAGCCGGGAAGGGAAAGACCCCAACAACAAGCGTTTCGGATTGGGCGTGGCGACGCCGCGCGAGATGGTCGTCGTGATGGAAAAGCTGGAGCGCGGCGAAATCATCAGTCCTGCGGCTGCCAAAGAAATGATCGAATTAATGAAGCGTGAGCAGGGGCACTATGCCATCGGACGAACGCTGTGGAACGTTCCCATGGCCAGCAAGTATGGAGCGCTCGATAAGTTACGCAGCGCGGTGGGCATCATCTACACAAAGAAGGGCCGCATCGCGATGGCCATTACCTGTGACGATATGCCTGAGCTCAACTGGACGGTCGATAATCCGGCTTACCTTTTGATGTCGCGCCTCTCGCTGATTTTGATCGAGGGACTCGGAAAGTAGGTCAGAACCGCCTGCGGTAGCGGGCGGTTAATCTGTCCGTGAACGACCTTTACAGAGTTGGCTCAACCGCCCGCTACCGCAGGCGGTTCTGACCTACTCCAACGCCAGCAGGTCATTCAAAAGATCGTTGAGCCAATTGAAATCGATTGGTTTGGTAACGTAGGCAGTGAATCCGGAAGCTTGCGCGTCGGCGCGCAGATCCGTTTCCTGATGGGCGGTGACGGCGACTATTGGAGTGGTGCTGAACTCCTTATGCTGGCGAATGCGCTCAGTCGCTTCCAGACCGTCAAGCACGGGCAAACTCAGGTCCATGAGGATGACGTCTGGATGTTCAGACAACGCAACCTCGACTGCCTGCTCGCCGTTTTCGGCTTCGAGCACGCGGTAGCCGCGTTCTTCGAGCGCCAAACGCATTAACTCGCGCGTGTCGTCAACATCTTCGACGACCAGCACCACCAGGTCCCTGGAATCGTTCATACCCATGTTAATAATTCGCCCTTTAGTCCTGGTGTCAGAACCGCCTGCGGTAGCGGGCGGTTGATCTAACGCGATCCAGCGAACCGGGGTGAAGGTTCAACGCCCGCTACCGCAGGCGGTTCTGACTAATTTGCCGGCTGAATCTGAGCCAAAAGCTGAGGTGCTTGAGCGCCACCAGCACCGGCGGTGGCGGCGAATCTAAGGGCTTAACGCGAGCGTGTCAAGGTGCCATGGCCCGGCCAGGAACGAAGTTGTTGCACGGCTTGACCGAGCGAGAAAGAGCGAGGTAAGAAAACGGTGAACTTACCGGCGCTTTTTATCGTTTCAGTCAGCAAAGCGCGCGCACGAACAAACGCAGCATCAGTTCCTCAAGAGGACGGAGATAAAACAAATGAAACGAATATTCATTGTCGTAATTCTGGTTGTGATTGCCGGAGTAGCAGGTTTGGTCAGGATGCAGTCACGCTCCAGGGGCGCCGAACAGCAAGCGCTAGCGACCGGCGAGTCATCCGGTCAGGCCGGAGAAGCGCGCGAAGAGATTCGCAAGACCTATCGTCTGGCGCCTGATGCGCAGGTAACTATTTCCGGGATCAATGGCCGCGTGGACATTAAGACTTCGGATACCGATACCGCTGAAGTCTATGTGCTGCGCACGGCCACCAGCCGTGACAACTTGGCGCGGCGTCAGGTAATTATCGAAGATAGTCCTTCCGGCCTGGTCATCCGCGCGGAAAACAATGGTGGTTGGTGGGCGCGTTTATGGGGCCGCACCCCGCAGGAGCAAATCACGATCAATGCACCGCGGCGGATCGCTTTGCGTCTGAAAGGAATCAACGGCCGGGTCAACGGTGGTGAGGTTGAAGGAGCGCTGGAGGTGTCCGGGGTCAATGGCAAGGTCGAGTTGAGCGGAGTAAAAGGTTCGGCGAAGATCTCCGGAATCAATGGCAGTATCTCCCTTGGACTGAGAGAGCTAAGCGGAAACGGCGTGCAAACAAGCGGAGTTAACGGCAACGTCGAGTTCCGTCTGCCGGTTGGTCTGAATGCCGATTTGGTTGCCAAGGGTCTGAATGGCAAAGTCCGGTCTGAAATTCCAGAAGTTAGCGTGGATCAGCCTGAACACGGTTCGCACTACTCGGCTCATCTTGGAAGCGGCGGCTTTCCGATAAACGTCAGCGGCATCAATGGGAATGTGGTCTTGACGCGCCTGGCGCCTCCCCTGGAGGTACTCGGCGAGAAGCCCAGCTCTGAAAAGAAGAGTTCCGCTAGCGCGAAGCCGGCGTTATGATCTGTAGGGGCGTCCCTGCGTGGGGCGCCCGCTTTGTTTTATTTCCGATCATTACATTAGGTAGAGACAGTTCAGGCGGAACGAAGGGGGCGGCCACGGAGTGCCGCCCCTACTTTATGTCGGAGAACTTCAGGTTGGTGATGGGATACTCTTTCCAGTCCTTGTAGTCGTAGTGCCACCACTCAGGTTCGTAGACGGCGAACCCTTCAGCCTCCATCGCCGCGCGCAACAAATTGCGCAGCCGCGTTGCCTCCGGCGTTGAGCACGCATAGTTGATGTGCGATCGCTCGGTCATCTCGTCATATTCTCCGGGCATTTTTACTGCCAGCCCGGTCTTCAAATCGTAGAGCGAGAGGTCAACGGCAGAGCCACGATTATGTCGTGAACCTTTTGCCGGATCGGCGACGAATATCTTTTTGTCTTCCGGAGTCGCGTCCCAAAAGATTTTGGTGACGTACCACGGACGGTACCCGTCGTGAACTAACAGGCCGTATCCCTGCCGGTGCACCGCCTGGCTCACGCGCAAGAGAGCTTCCGCCGCCGGTCGCTGCAAAAAGGCGCGGGCTTCTTTGTAAACCTTGCGACCCAGGAAATTGTTTTTGGTGGCGTAGCGGATATCGAGCTTGATGGTGGGATCGAGTTTTACCAACTCGACCAGATCGGGAGTTCGAAACGGTCCCGCTTCCTGCGGCGGTTGCTGCGCCACCACGGCGGACGCAATCAGCAGCAGCGCCGCCAACGTCGACAACTGTGCAATCGTCTTGAGCGAACGATGATTCATTCTAGTAATCCAGACTAAAGTTGTACGATATACCCTTTGCGAGTGAAGCTCATCGTCACTTTTCAGGGCGTTTAGAGTTCAAGCTTCAGCTTGCGGCTTTTGGGGTCTCAGGCCTCTCGATAAAGCGCTGCGATGACGAGGCCGATCAGGAGTTTACCTACCAACTCGTACCCAACCTGCTTCAACATCAAACTGCTCGGCATTGGCTGGACCGCATAGGCCATCACAAACGAGGGGACCGCGAGCACCAACCAGAGCGCTAGCCCGAACCGCAGCCCCTGGCCCATCCAGGGCCGGTTGGCTTCCACGCCTTTCGAATAAATCCAGGTGGCGCCGATCGCGAAAGCCAGGTAGGCCACGTTAATCCAGAACAGGAGTATGCCGTCTTTGGGCCGGTAGAGGTTGGGCACCTTCGCATAGTCAGGCGCTAACAGCAGCGCATGAATGACCATGCCCAAAACATTCGCGACGATAAAGACTGCGATAACTGTCAGGATACATTTCTTGTAGTTCATTGGGGGAGCCTCCATTTATTTGGTGGGTACGAAAACGCAAGCTAAAGCTCGTACTCTAAACGCCTGTAGGGCGCGTTGAGAGTCGTTCACTGCAGGCGCATAGAGTTCAAACTTTAGTTTGCGTGGTGGTTGGAAAATTGGTGCACCCAGCAGGACTCGAACCTGCAACTTCCAGATTCGAAGTCTGGCACTCTATCCAATTGAGCTATGGGTGCATCGGAAGAACGAGCTTGATCATAATACTTTGATCTTTGAATTCCAAAGGGGCGGCGCGGGTTCGGTCTTCAGGTTCAAAGAACTAAAGGTCAGCGATTATGGTTTTCCCTGGAATTCGTGACGAATGAAGCGAACCAGTCCATCGATTTCTTCCGGCTTCAATTTGTCTTTGAAGCCCGGCATGCCATCTCCGCCCTTGGTGATTTGCTCGACGAAGTCCGAATCGGGATGCTTCAAGGCGTGGCCTTCGCGCAGGCTCGGGACTTTGAGTTTGTGACCATCCACCGTCACTGGCCCGCCTTCTCCTTTTGCGAGGTGACAGTTGACGCAGTCTTTGGCGAACGTCGCACGCGCGGCGGCAAATTCATCCGGCGTCGCAGCGGCAGGCGCGGGCGTGGCGGTGCGAGTGCCGGTGGCAGTTTGCTCAGCAGTTCGATTGCATGCCGTGATGAAAAGCGCGGCCAGAAGAATGAGCAGTGTCAGTTTGATCAGTTTCATTCTAGGGAAAGCCCCCGGTATCATTTTGAAGTTGGAAATGGCGCGGAGTATAACACGACGCAACGTGCGATTCATCCGCGATCTCGAAGATGCCTATGTGGTGGATTTGTAGGGGCGGCACTCCGGGGCCGCCCCCTTCGTTGCTTTAAGAGGCCTGTTCGCAGATTAGAAACCAAGGGGGTGGCCCCGGAGTGCCGCCCCTACACGTTAAGCGAACCATCTCAGACGATCTTAGCTAGCGAATAGCCCAGCCAGACCATAAACAGACCTGCTGCATTGGAGACTACGATATTTAGAATTGCGAATCCTATTTCGCCTTCCCGCAAAAGATTGAAAGACTGCAAGCCGAAGGCTGAAAAGGTAGTGAACCCGCCAAGCAATCCCACCAGCAGCACGGTCCGGATGGTTGGGCTCACCACAAAGCGCTCAAGCAGGAGGTACGCAAGCAAGCCGGCTAAAAAACAGCCGAGCAGATTTACCACGAGAGTGCCTGCGGGGAATTCTTCACCAAACCGGCGCGCGGTCCATTCAGCCACCCAGTAACGCGCAATGGTGCCCACGGCCCCAGCCAATCCGATTAACAGTATCCGCTGCATAATCCGGTATCTTTGGATTCGATTTACTTAATTTGACGACTAGCTGAAGTTTGCCGAGCGATCGCCTCAAGGCAACGCTGCCCGGTTGCATTCACTGATAAGACTGGTCAGAATACCACCGCGCCTTCATACCGGTTACTAATTCTTCAACGCCTAGAGGAACAGTTATATGAGCACCGACAAGGACCAAGGCAGCGCCACCACTCGGGGCTCGCTGCGATTGGCCCCGACTTGCACCGAGCTCGAGGAACAGAAAGCCAAGCTGCCGCGCCAGTTCGTGAACTTCACTTTCTATCACGCCCGTCCGGAATGGCTGAGACTGTCCGACTCGGAGAAGCAGCAGTCAAAAGAAGAATTCGTGGCGACGGTTGGGAAGTTCCATCCTCCGCTTCTGATCAATACCTATTCGACTATCGGATTACGTACCAATGTCGATTTCATGATCTGGCGCATCGGTTATGAGCTCGATCCGTTTCAGGAGATGACGGCGAACCTGAATCGGACTGAGATGGCCAGGTACCTCGAACCATCCCAGTCATTCCTTTCCATGACCAAGCGTTCGATGTATATCGACAAGGATAATCCTGAGCACGCCGAGGATCGCCTCCATATCATTCCCGGGAAATCCGAGTATCTCTTTGTCTATCCTTTTGTGAAGACGCGCGAATGGTATTCACGCACTGGAGAGCAGCGACAGGAGATGATGGACGAGCATATTCGGATCGGCTCAAAATACCGCTCGGTGAAACTTCACACCACCTATTCGTTCGGTCTCGACGATCAGGAATTCGTCGTGGCTTTCGAAACCGATAATCCCGCTGACTTTCTCGACCTGGTGCAGGAACTGCGCGAAACCAAGGCCAGTTCCTACACGTTGCGCGATACGCCCATGTTCACCTGTCGTCAACGGACCTTGGCGGAATGCCTCGATGCGCTGGGATAGCGGCGGTGGCATTGTAGGGGTGGCACTCCGTGGTCGCCCCCTTCGTAGAGATTCCCTTTTGCTGGAACTTAATCATGAACGGGGAAGGGGGCGGCCACGGAGTGCCGCCGCTACAAATTAGTAGAGCCGGATGAATAGACGGAACACGTTGCTGTTAGTCAGTCGATATTGGCTGGTAGCAATCTTAGCCATTTGCTTTGTACGGCCCGTCTCCTTGTCTCCTCGACTCCCAATTCTGCCGTCACCTTCTCACCCCGTCTCCCAATCACCGCATCCCGAATACCTCTGGTACGAAGCCGAGAATATGCGCGGCTTCGCCACGCAGCCCAACGGCGAACCGGTTCTCAATCCTTCGTGGTCGAATCCACCGAAGGCTAAGACTCCCGGCTGGGGAATGAACGGTCCCGGCGTTTCCGCTGAGTGGACGCAGGGTGGCGAAAGTGAATGGAACTCTGCGGCGGCCAGCGCCGACGAAACCCGCGCGACCATTTATCAGGACCTGGAGATACCGCGCGCCGGAGCCTACAAGGTTTGGGTGCGTTATGCCGACTGGGCCAACAAAGCCGAGAACTTCACGGTTCGGATCACGCAAAACGATCGCGAGGTCTTTCGTCACGAATTTGGCGCGACCGAAGTTATCGATGCGCACGATGAAACCAGCATGTACTGGGGTTGGACGTTCGCATGGGACAGCAGCGCCGCTACGCTAACCAAAGGGGCCGCTCGTCTTTCGATTGAGATCGAGAAGCCCGCTGCGGCCCGGCGTCACGTTGATTGCGTTCTGGTCACAAACAATCCGGACTATGTGCCCAGCGGGCGGCAAAAGCCAGACTTCGCCGGAATGAATTACCTGCGCGCGTGGTCGACAAAGCGGACCGCGCTGACTTCATGGATCGCAGGAGAATTACACACCGACGGAAACGTACCCTCATTGTGGCGACGGCCAAAAGTTGCCGGCCGTGATTTTATGATGCCCTGGAACATCGCCAGGGAGTTTTGGCCGCTCTACGAAAAACCACCTTCCGAACGCCCGCTTTATCCTTTTCATGCGGAATCGATCGATGCCTTTGTCGAAAAATACAAAGGCGCGCGCGATGTTCCTATCTTCAGTTCAAATCTGGTAATCCCGGTTATCTACATCCCTGACTTGCCGCTGTATTTAAAAGAGGGCAGTCCTTTCTTGAAATACTTGCGCGATACCAAGGTCCCGTTTGCCGTGTTGATTAATTATGGAGCGGCCCAATTTTCTGAAGAAGAGGGAGCGGCCGCACTCCAGCTTCTCAGGGGAGAGTTCAAAGATCAGTTCGTTGGCTGGATTTCCGGAGAAAGCATCGGCCACGTTTGGTCCCTGGCGGCGACGGATTTGAAGATTGCGCCAACGATGTCGCGCACAGAGATGCTGGCAGCTCTGCGGACTTTCTATACGCAGGCACTCGATAAGAAGTGGAGTTCAACTTTTCATGCGCCGACCGGACCGATGTGGGACAAGTTGATTCCGGCGCAATCGACGTCCAGTACTTCGTTTGCTCACGCGCTAACTGAGTGGGGCGTGCGACTGCTGGGAATGGAAACGGCGGCGGTGCAGCCGATGACGGCGATGCGCATCGCTTTTGCACGCGGGGCGGCGCGGCAATCAGGGGGAGCGTTCCTTTATTACCACGCGCCAAATTTCGGGGACAGCGCCACCACGTTCACGAAGATCCAGAACTTTGGCGGACCGGATTTCTTCCTGCATTCCCGCTACGGCACAACGATGGGGCCGTCGCTCTCCTGGTATCGGAAGAGTTATTACCTTTATTACATGTCGGGTGCGTCGGCGATTTATCTGGAGCAGGGCTACGACCAATTCTTTAAGCCAGGCCCCGGGGAGAATCCGCTGCAACTAAATCCGCTGGGACGAATAACTGACGAATTCATGCGCTTTGCGGAAAAGCATCCCGAGCGCGGAACGCCGTACACGCCCATCGTCTTTCTCCTGAACCCGGCGCACGGATGGGAGATGACTGACTATCCGCAATGGCCCTTCGGCTTATCGCAAATTGACCGCAGCGATCGAGCTCTGCGGGAACTCTTTGGCGTCGCCTATTACCCGGGTCTTGTACTTGAGGGCGAACCCGCATCAGCAGATCGGCAAGTTTTTGTCCCCAGTGTCTTCGGCGACATCTTCGATGTGTTGGTAGCTTCGGAGCCCGCCAGTCCAACTGTCCCCGTACAGAAACCAACAGGTCGAGTGCCGGCAAATAGATCAAACGCCGCGCCGAGCGCGTCGTCGATTCAGGTGTCACCCCTCGAGGCGTACCGCGCAGTAGTCGCAGGCGGGCGGTTGGATTGGTCGCCGTCCTGGATAAGACGATTGCAGGATTATGCGACGAAGGGCGGCACGGTTGTGCTCAACGCCGCTCAAGTCAAAGGACTGCCGCCGGAACTGCTGGGAATTCGATTGACGGGCGTCACTGCAGAAGCGGACGACGCGCGTTGTGCTTCACCCGGCGAAGGGCCGGCGGATTTGTCGGGTCAGATGTTTCGGTACGAACGGATTGAATTAAAGGGCGCCCAAGTTCTTATGTCCACTCCCTCCGGTGACCCGCTTGTGACCGTAAACAAGATCGGGAAGGGAAGCGTCGTTTTCAGTGCGCTGCCCGATCTACTGGGTGAAGACGAGCGGGTCACTCCGTTCGTTGCCCACATGCTGGCCCACGTTTTTGCGGACGCGACGCCAGTGCAGGTTCGCGGCGATGTGGAGTACTTGATCAATCGCACCGACCAGGGTTGGGTCGTTACCCTCTTCAACAACAACGGGGTCTTGAAACCGCAGCAGGGAATGGCCCAGGTTGATCACTCTGCGGTTGTCCGCGCCTCGATTAGCCTGCGGTCAGATGCAATCGCCAGCGCCCAGGACTGGATCTCGGATCGAAAGATCGAAGTGAAGAAACAAACCGGGACGCCCGACGCTGTCATCGTGGACATAGCGCCCGGCGGCGTGGCGCTTATTGAGATCCGTCCGCGTTGAGAGCGGCAACCCTGAAGTCTTACGCAGTATTCGTCAGGGGAAATTCCGACTTTGAAGGCAAAGTCTTTTCATTTATATTGCGTTGCCGGATTTCGGCGAGGTGCGGTGTCGATTAGATGGGCAACAAAGTAGCGCGAAAGTTTTTGATACGTGGTGAAGTTCAAGGCGTAGGGTACCGGTTCTTTGCCCAGCGCGCTGCGGCGCGCCATCAGGTAACCGGCTATGTGCGCAATATGTCGAATGGCACCGTCGAAGCCCTCGCCGAGGGCCCTGAAGCGAGTGTTGAAGCGTTCAAGCACGATCTGGTTACCGGCCCGGCGTGGGCCACGGTGGAGAATGTAGAAGAGATCAATCTCGATCCGACCGGAAGGTTTTCCGCGTTTCGCATCGAGCGGTAGGGCCCGGAGGCTGAACCATGGATGAACTGAAAAAAATGATTCGCGAAGTGCCGGACTTCCCCAAGCCCGGCATTAATTTTTATGATATCACCACGCTGCTGAAAAACCCGGAAGGGTTGCGCCTAACCGTGGACGCTCTGGCGGCCGAGTATGAAGGCGACCAGGTTGACACCGTCATTGGTGTGGAAGCGCGCGGTTTCATCTTTGCTCCAGCTCTGGCATATCACCTGCGGGCCGGGTTTGTTCCGGTAAGGAAACCACACAAGCTGCCGGCGGAGTGCGCCTCGATCTCTTACGAACTCGAATACGGACAGGATACTTTGGAGATTCACCGCGATGCGGTTGGCGCCGGCCAGCGTGTGCTTATCGCCGACGATCTGTTGGCCACTGGAGGAACCGCGCGGGCGGTAATCGATCTGGTTGAGGGCCTGGGTGGGAAGGTGGTCGGTCTGGTGTTCGTCGTGGAATTGGAATTCTTGCCCGGACGCGCGAAGCTTAAAGGTTACGACGTGCGCTCTTTGATTAAGTACCAGAGTTAAGTAGGAAAGGCACTCCTGCCTGTCCCTATCTAGTCAAGAATCCTATTTGATCTCAGGAGCAATAGTTAAGTAGGACAGGCACTCCTGCCTGTCCCTCTAATTGATCAGGACAGGCCGGAATGCCTGTCCTACTTTTTTTTGGTGGGCGCCGGCAGGTTCTTGCCCGCTTCAATAATACTCTGCGCGTTCTCTAATGCCTTGCCAATGGCCGAGCGCTCTTCTTCGTCTTTGGCCTGTTCGGCTAGGGCGTTCAGTTGCGGGAGGAAACCGTTGGCGGCGGCCGATAGTTTCCGCACCGCCTTCGGAATCAACACGTTGGTGCGGTCGTGCTCGCTAACGTCGTCAATATTAATAATCGCGTCATCCAGAATCTGCGCCAGATCTCGGATCAGTTCGGTTCGCGTGCCCGTAGGCAACTCGCCCCACTTTTCTGAATCCTTTTTGGCTTGCTTCGTAGCGGGCGCAGTAACGCTGTTGAGGGCCAGGAGCCTGCGCTCCGCAGCCTTAACGAAAACCTCGATTCGTTTATCCAAAACCTGATTTTCTTTGACCAGGTCGATTTCTTGCGGCGTGAGATGATCGCGGCGACCCCCCTGCGCAAAGACCCCGAACGCAACTATCAAGACTGCCAGCGTCGCCAATAATGCGCGGTGCAAATACAGGTTCATGGACGTTTTGGTCCTCCTACTACCGGCGATTCCTTGGTCGGGGGATCGCGCGGCCCTTCTTTGGCTTCCTGAGGAAGTTCGCGGAGAACCGTGTGCCCATAAAAGGAATCGAGGGCATCGGTGCGAACATTGCGCGTGAACTCTTCGGCCGCTTTTACCTGGCCGGCGTATTCCGCCGGGGTAACGCGGCGAATACCCGCGAGACGTAAACCGTGTGCCCGCAACGCCAGCTCCAGGCGCTTGTAGAGATCCCGCGTCCGATTGGCGTCGCGTTTCATACTACCCAAAAAATTCATCGCATCGTCAACCAGCGCCATGTAGCTGCCAATCTCTATCAGGCACGAATCATGTTTGAGAGCGGTTGAGAATTCTTCACCGCGAAGCAAGTGTCCTTCAGCCAATTCGATGCTGAGGCGAATGCGGTCTTTGGCATCCTTCGCCGTAGTTAGCTGTTCGCGTTCAAAACGCGTCATGAATCTGAGGGGCGGTGGGGCCGGCATTTGGATGGCCCGGGGATCTTGCGGGTAGCCCTGTGCGAACGATAGCGGAGCAACCGCCAGGAACACTGCCCCGGCGAAAAACCAGAAGCTGATTCGAATGCTGAATCGGCGCGCAGTTATCATCTCGGCGTAGTTGCGGTCAGTCACATTCAAATTCTGAAAGGTCGCAATGGAAGTTATCGGGGCGCCGGATTACTGCCTCGCGTTCTTCACGCCCTCGCCCCGCTTGATTAGGTTTCGGACGGCCGGAAGCCTCAGATTTACCTTTTCGATCTCCAGCTTATTTTTTTCGGCGTCTGCCACGGTCAGAAACTTTTCGTAAGCGCCAAGCGCGGCGATGTATTCTCCAAGAAAATCATGTGCGGTGGCAATGAAAAAATAGGTTGCGGCGCGCTCCGGTCTGGCCCGAGCCAACCATTCGTATTCGGCCAGGGATTCGCGAAAGCGCTTTTGCTCGTAAAGGGCAGTAGCGAGATTCGCATGCGCCACGTCGCGGTCCGGCGCCACGGCGATTATTTTCCGCAGGATCTCTGCGGCCTCGGAAAAGCGGCGCGCCTGCACTAACGCCGCGGCATATCCGGTGGCGTAATCCAGGTTGTGCGAGTCCAGCGCCACAGCTCTTTTGTAAACTTCCACGGCGCGCGCCGGATTGGTTGTGCCGTAGATGCCGCCGAGCTGCGCGAGCAGAGCAGCATTCCGCGGGTTCTGTTCGATTAGCTTCTCCAAAGACGCCGCCGCATCCGCGGCATTGCCGCTCGAGGGTTCAACCTGAAATCTGACGGCAACGACTTCGGGATCGCTCTTTACTGAATCATCGAGCGTGTTCAGCAGTCGGAGAGTGTCTTCTTTGCTGTCAGCGCGAAGATACAGACGGGCGACGTCAAGTATGAAGTGTGTGTCTTGCGGCGTTGGTCGCGCTGGCACACGCAGGGCCCGTAGGTCCGCGAGTGCGCGTTGGGAGTCTCCGATCATCAGATAGGCATCGGCTCGGCGCATGAGAACACCATCGTTGTTCGCCTGCAGCGAGAGGGCGCGGGTAAACGAGGCGATCGCGCTCAGAGGGTCGCCGGCGCTAAGCTGCGTGGCCCCCAACGCATCCCAGGTTGAGAGGCCGGCCTCACTGGTAGTGGTTGCGAGCTTGAATAACTCGATTGCTCCTTTTAGATCCCCGGTGCTCTGGCGCAGGACTGCTAACTCAAAAAGCGCTTCAAAGTTCTTTGGTTCAAGTTCGAGGGCCTTGCGTAAGAGAGGCTCGGCTTCATCTGGACGGTTCATGATTCGAAAGAGAAGGAATCCCAGTCGACTGTACGGCAGGACCCAGTTCGGGCGCAGACTAATGGCGCGGCGAAAGGCCTGTTCGGCGTCATCGCGGCGGTTCAGTGGCAGTAGCGCCTGTCCTCTTTGAAACTCCGCCTCAGGGAACTCCGGCCGCAACTTGATAGCTTCCTCATAAAACTCCAGCGCCAGCTTGTAGTCGCCTTTCGCATGAGCATCCTGTCCACGCTCGAATAGTTTTATGGGATCGCCCGAGTTGTCTCCAAACTCATCGGTCTGCCCCGCCGCGGATGAACCGAAGGCGAGCGCCACGGCGACTACAAAAGCGCCGGGAAGGTAGAAACGGACAGCGAACTGAGACATGGTTACCACAGGAGTTAAGCCACTTGAGAACGCAATGAAATGACTGGCCTCGTTGCTACGATGTTAGCATGCGCTCGCGAGTTGCGTCCAAGAATGCGGGCGTCAAGTTTGTTTGCTTTCAAAGATTTGGAGGCGGTTGCGTGAGGGGCAGGCATGCGTTAACATGCCAGCGAAATATCAGCCCCTAGAATTGAGGCCAGCTAATGACTCCACGGACGCTATTATCCGGGAGGAGGGAGAACGCCGTGACCGCGGACCTTCAAGATTTGCTTATTGAGAGTGGCGCGCCATTGCCTGCCGGCGTCCCGCTGGAAATCGAGAGCAAAGAGAATCGCCTCCGCGAACTCTTCCGGGAGATGGGCTCGGTCGTCGTAGCGTTTTCTGGTGGAGTTGACAGCAGCTACGTCGCGTACCTTGCGACCAGCGTCCTGGGCGCGAAGGCTTTGTGCGTGACCGGGCGATCCAACAGCCTGGCGCAACACGACTTTGACGACGTGGTGCAGTTAGCCCGGGACTTTCGTTTCAATCATCGAATTATTAAGACCGACGAACTGAGTAACCCACAGTATCAAGCGAATAATGCGCGCCGTTGCTACTTCTGCAAGTCCGAGCTCTATTCGAAGTTGAGACCGGTTGCTGAAGACGCCGGCATTGCGACGATCGTCGACGGCTCAACGACGGATGATCTTGGCGACTACCGTCCGGGCCGGGTTGCGGCCGCCGAACATTCCACGCGTAGCCCGCTGATTGAAGTATCCATGAACAAGAGCGAGGTCAGGCTGCTGAGCCGTCGCGCTGGACTGCCAACCTGGGACAAGCCCGCAAGCCCGTGCCTGTCTTCGCGAATTGCTTATGGAACTGCGGTGACTATTGAGCGGCTGAGGGACGTGGAACGCGGCGAAGCGATCATGCGGAATATGGGCTTTCGCGAATTTCGCGTGCGGCACCATGACGGCCTTGTGCGTCTGGAGGTTGCCCCGGCCGAATTGGATCGAGTTCTGTTGCGCGAGGTCGTCGATGAGTTAGCCAGTCGTTTTCGTGGACTTGGCTTTCAGTATGTGACGCTGGACTTACACGGGTACCGTAGCGGATCGATGAATGAAGTTTTAAGCAACGCAGTACAGTGACGCGAACGGCGGGCGACGCCGGCAGAAATTTTTCACAGAAACCACAGGACGGAGATTGAGAATGCCTACTGCGATGGTGGACGACATCAGGGAAATCAAAGAGGACAATCCGTTTGAGTCGATGATGTCACGGTTTGATCGAGCAGCCCAGTTGCTGGAACTCGATCCCGATCTCTATGCGGTGATGCGAGTCCCCAACCGCGAACTGAAGGTTTACATCCCAACCCGCATGGACTCCGGACGAATCCAGGTGTTCGAGGGTTTTCGCGTTCAGCACAACTTCGCCCGCGGGCCGGCAAAGGGAGGAATTCGATATTCGCCCGATGTCACATTGGACGAGGTCCGGGCACTGGCCGCGTGGATGACGTGGAAATGCGCAGTGGTCAATGTTCCGTTTGGCGGCGGCAAGGGAGGGATCATCTGCGATCCGATTCAAATGTCGCTCGGCGAGTTAGAACGCATGACCAGGCGTTATGCTTCCGAGCTCCTTGATTTCATTGGCCCGGAAAAAGACGTGCCCGCTCCGGATATGAACACTAACGAGCAGACGATGGCGTGGATCATGGATACCTACTCCATGCATGCGCGGCACACCGTCAATGCGGTGGTGACTGGAAAGCCAATCGACCTGGGCGGTTCCCGCGGACGTTTGGAAGCAACGGGCCGCGGATTGCTTTTTGTGATTAACGAAGCCATCAAACGGTTTAAGATGAAACCGTCTGACACCAGAGTGGCCGTTCAGGGTTCGGGAAATGTCGGAGGAATCGGGGCCCGGCTGTTGCACGAGGCAGGCTACAAGGTGGTGGCTATCTCTGACGTTCATGGCGGCATTCACGACCCCAATGGACTGGATATCGCCGCTGCCCTGAGTCATTTAAAGACTACGCGTTCTTTTGATAGCTACCGGGGCGTTGAGCAGATCACCAATGCCGAGCTTCTGGAGCTTGATTGTGATGTTTTGGTGCCCGCCGCGACTGAGAATCAGATTACATCCCATAATGCGCACCGCATCAAGTGTAAGGTCCTGGCTGAAGGGGCCAATGGCCCCACTACAGCCGGCGCCGACGAAATCCTGCATGAGCAGGGCGTCTTTGTAATACCGGATATCCTTGCAAATGCTGGCGGTGTTACGGTTTCCTACTTTGAGTGGGTTCAGGATCGGATGGGCTATTTTTGGCGCGAAGACGTGGTCAATCAGAGGCTGGAGGAGAAAATGGTCGCCAGTTTCAACGATCTTTGCCGATATGCGGACTCTCATTCGGTCGATACGCGCACCGCGGCATACATGCTGGCGATCGACCGCGTGGCCTACGATACACGGATGCGTGGCATTTACGCGTGATGGAAAAAACATAAAGGAAAATGCCGCTAAGTCGTGAAAAGGTCTTGATTTCCACTTGAAGGTGGAGTATGGTCTGCCGTGATTCAGCTAGCCGGGGCAAAGTGTAAATTTTTCGATCCTTGCGCCGGATTGGGCTGAATAATCATTGACACGGGCGCGAGTCTTTCTTATAAACAGATGCGCTTTTGGTGTTATTTGCTCAAAAAACAGCAGAGAGGTTTGTAGGGGTTGCCAGGTCAGGGTCGAAGGAATTTGCTGTGCCCGGCTCCTCTCGTTACTCCGCTCCACCCACAAGATATTCAAGGCCGAGGGCGGTAGTGGTTCTTTTAAACAATCGTTGTGTAGTTGGAGTGTTCTCGTCCGTTGGCTTGGACGAACAATCCGTAAAAGGTTTAACTACTCATTTCGCAGGAGGAATGCGATGAGACTCGCGAATAAAGCGCTCGTAGCTGCGCTTGCAATGTTGGTGCTGTGTGCCGCAGTATCAGCTCAAACTTTAAGGAACGAGAATGATCCACGAAATCAATCTCCATCCGTAGGCACAGGTGGTCCCGAAGGTGGGGCGACGGGGCTCTTTACCATTTACGATGGCTCGACCATTCGTAAAGGCGAGTTCACGTTTAGCATCGCGTACAGCAATTATGATCGCGATCCAGGGAATGCTGACATCGTGGATATACCGTTAAGCTTCAATGTGGGTCTTAACGATCATATCGAACTATGGTTCAAGACTAATGGGTATCGCGGCATAAAGGTTAATAGCCCAGCCCATCTCTCCGGCTTCTATCTGCCAAACATCAGCATCCTTTGCGGAACCGCCACGCCCAGCGGGTTATGCAGTGGCCCAGCGATTGTACAAGGGCCCTCAGGTCCGAATGTTGGCACGATAGCCGGCAACGCGGTCTTTCGCCCAATCGGCAATCAGCCGTTCGTTAACTTCCCGTTCTCGGGCGGTTCGGCGGGGACCTTCGGCGAAGGCCCGGGCGTTATCGGGGGCTTGTTTGGCTTCCCTGGTTTCAACGCTCAGTTGGGGCCGCCAGTCTCCTCTTCCGGTAGTGGGACGTTCGGCTCAGCTGACAATTTTCCGGGTATCGGATCGGTCGTAGGCGGTATTCTGCCGGGCGTGGTTCTCGCGACGGTGCAGCTGCCCTGTACCGCTCTGACGGGCAATTGCCGTCCGCCGGGTTCGCCGGGTTCGTTGAATCCGATTACGGTTCCGACCGTGTTCACGATTGCCCCGTCATACCTTCCCGACGCGCCGTTCATCGGCCGGGAGTACGGAGAATCGAGCTTTACCAATTTGGTCGCTGGCGCGAAAATTCGGTTCACTGGGCCCAATAATCCATTGGGTGTGGCGGTGATTCCGTTCTATCGCTGGTATCCGGATCGCGCCGACGGCGTTGAGGGATTCCGACAGATGCAGCGCGGCGCCGGGCCCGGTGCGGATCTTGGTGACTTTGGCTTGATTGGTGTAGTCGATGCTCGCCTGAGCCGCTCAGTCAATGTTTCGGCAAACATCGGCTACATTCTGAACAGCAACCCGAAGGGGACTTTCCCGACAGGTGAGTTCGTGCTCTTGGATAGGCCGAATGAATTACTGGCGGGTATTGGCTTCGACTTCCCGGTGAGCAAGCACGTGCAGCCGGTGATCGAAGTTCGTTCCACGCAGTACGTGGGCTCTCGCACGCCGAATGCTTTTGAAAACAGCCCAGTCGAGGTTCTGGCCGGTGTGAAGATTTATCCGCGACGCTGGTGGGGTATTGGCGCAGCTTGGCGCTATCACATCAATCAACAGGATAAGTCCATGTTTGCGGGAACGGATTTCAACACCCAGATCAATAACCTTTCCGGGGTTGCAGTCCCTGGCCGGGGCATAATTATTGTTCCCGGAACGACGCGCTCCGCGACTTCGGGTTCCTTCCCGAATGGCTTTACGCCTTCAGCGGATGCGAATGGCTTTATCGGTCAGTTCTGGATCGGTCATCGCAACGACCGGGCGCCATCAATCCTTCCGAACCAGCCGCCGACAGTGTCGCTTTCGACCTCGTCAGCCACGGTAACGATGGGTTGTCCGGAAGGAACTGTCTCCAAGTCAGGCTGCACTGCGAGCTCGAATCAAGTACAGCTCTCAGCCGCAGCAACCGACCCCGATGGTGACACTCTGCTCTATACGTACTCAGTCACCGGTGGTCGCGTAACTGGCGATGGACCAAACAGTACCTGGGACCTCACCGGTGTTACTCCGGGAACGTATACGGCTTCAGTTGAAGTCGACGATGGCTGCGGCTGCGTGGCCTTCTCTTCGACGACGGTCACCGTTGCTTCGTGTACGGATTGCGAGCCGCCGTGCCCGACAATCTCGATTGCCTGCCCGACCGACGCTGTGCAGCCAGGTTCGCCTGCTACAGTCAGCGTCAACCTTTCGGGTGGTGGAAACTTCAACGTCACCTATAACTGGACAGTCTCAGCCGGAACAATCTCCAGTGGTCAGGGTACGCCTTCGATCACCGTGGATACCGCCGGCCAGGGTGGCCAGAACATAACCGCAACTGTCGAGGTCGGTGGTCTGCCGCCTGAGTGCGATAGGACAAGGTCCTGTTCGTTCTCGGTAGTCACACCCGTCCAGGATTGCCGGAAGTTCGATTCGTACGGAGACATCAGATTTAATGATGAGAAAGCACGTCTCGATCCTTTCGCAGTCGCTCTGCAAAACGAGCCAGGTGCGACCGGTTACATCATCGCCTACGGCACCTGCGAGGGTGACGGGCCATGCACTCACACCAGCTGTATCGTTGCTGCAAAACGAGCCGAGCGTGCTAAAGACTATCTGGTCAACACGCGCGGAATCGATGCCGGCCGCATCGTCATCATCGACGGTGGCTGCCGTGCAGAGGTTACAGTTGATCTTGTCATTTGCCCGGCTGGAGCTACGGCCCCAACCCCGGACATGGGCCCGGCAGTTTCGCCTTGCCCCGAATGCAAGAAAACACCAGTGCGTCGCCGCCCACGTCGGCGGAGAGGCGAAGAGGAATAACCAATAGGGTCAACCGGCGTCGCTAGGACGGCGCCGACTGAACCCGCTCGCGTCTTTTGAAGCCGCGAACTTTCCGCACGCGGGCGATGTTCTCCTGAAAAGGAACATCGCCCGCGTCGTTTTTATGAGCTTCAGCTTCGCTGTCGTGTGAGATAATTGGCTCGCAAGAAATCACCGGCGGGCTTCATTGCATCTAATGCTGGATTGCATTCGTCGAACAAGGTCAGGTGTTTGGAGATTCATAGAATGAAACTGCGAGAAACTTTCAGGCTGCTTACCGGATTAACGGTCGTTGCCCTTTTTCTTACCATCCAATGTGTTTCCCCCGCTGCTACTGTTGCTTCAGCTGGAAGCGAGGGCGCTCCACTGCCCTACGCGAACGACTGGCGCGTTACAGGGCCCTCTGGAGGTGACGTTCGCGGTTTGGTGGTCGATCCTAACGATGCGGATAAGTTCTACTTTGGCACCCTTGACGGTCAGATCTACACCTCGTCGGACGGCGGGAGAAGCTGGCGGCTGCTGGTGAACTTTAATCGCCCGCAGCTCTTCATTGATCACATTATTGTGGATGCACGAGATTCTCGGACGATCTATGCCGCGGCCCATCGCCACAAGGAGCCCGGCGGATTTTTCAAGACCACTGATGGGGGATTGACCTGGCGTGAATCTCCGGAACTCAAGAATGAAGCGTTGCATTCGATGGCCCAGTCCAGCGCTAATCCGAATCTCATAATCGTGGGAACGTTCAACGGCATGTATCGTTCGGACAATTCGGGCTCGAGCTGGACGCAACTGCCGACTGCCGCAACGCCGGGACTGCTGCACGTCGAATCACTCGCCATCGATCCGCGTGATCCCAATATCATTTATGCCGGTACGTTTTATTTGCCATACAAATCGCTCGACGGCGGACGCACCTGGCGTCCGATGAGAAACGGCTTCATTGATGATTCCGACATCTTTGCCATCGACATCGATCCCCGTGATGCTAATCATGTGATCGCGTCGGCCTGCAGCGGGATCTACGAGTCGCGAAACGCCGGTGACAGCTGGAGCAAGGTAGAAGGAATTCCATCGCAGTCGCGAAGAACTCGCGCCATCCTGCAGCACCCATCCGTTGCCGGCGTTGTGTTTGCCGGGACCACGGAGGGCTTCTGGCGCTCGGGCAATGGCGGCGCGAAGAATTCCTGGATGGTGACAACCTCGCGCCTGCTGGAAATCAATTCAATTGCCGTGCATCCAAAGAATCCCGACAAGATTTTTATCGGGACGAACAACTATGGCGTGATGATCTCTTATGACGGAGGCAAGACTTTCGCGCCCAGCAACGGCGGCTACAGTGGGCGCTTTACGAATTTCATCCTTCCGGATCGAGAGAACCCGGCGCGGATTTACGCAACTACGATAAACACCGCGACCGGCGGCGGCTTCTTCTTTGTCAGCAATGATGCCGGCATGACCTGGCAGCCCTCGATGCGCAACATGCCGCCGCGCTTAAGTAGTTCCTCAATCCTGCAGGACGAGCTCAACCCCAACACTATCTATTTGGGAACTAACTTGGGCGTCTATCGCTCACTGGACCGCGGAGCATCTTGGGCTCCGATTACAGCGGTGAAGCCGGCGCCAAAGGGCAAAGCAAAGCGTCCGGCAAAGAAAGCGCCCGCTCGTAGTGCCTCCAACAGTGCTCCACAAGGGCGAACCGCGCTGACCGGTCCGCCCGCAGGCGGAATTACCGATCTGGTCAAGCGGGCCCAGTCAGCGCTGAATCTGGCCGGATACGATGTCGGGGTGCCGGATGGACAAACAGGACCGCGGACTGTGACGGCCATCAGGAAATTTCAGACTGATCGCAATTTGCCTTTATCAGGTCGCTTGGATGAAGCGACGCTCGGAGCGTTGGGTCTGGCGGCAGGGATTGAAGCCACGACTACTACCGCCGGAAAACTACCGGCTCCGATCTTAAACCTGATCGAGTCGATCAATGCCCTGGCCTATTGCGCTGATCATCATAATGGCCGGCTGGGCATCTTGGCTGCCACAAACGCAGGGTTGTTCCGTACCTTTGATCCGTCCCAGGGTTGGGAGCGTATCTCGTACGGTCCCGGACTTGACGCGCGAACCACAGCGATTTCGACCAACCCGCAAAACCCACGCACTATCTGGGTGGGCACAGCTAATTCAGGGTTATTGGTTTCGCGCGATGGTGGCGCGACTTGGCAACAGGTTCAGGGCGTGCCCGACACTGCTCCGGTTAACGTTATCGCCCAGGACCGGGAGCGCTCTGCCTACATATACATTGGCACCAAGCAGGCCTTCTACTCTTCCCACGATGGGGGTGAGCGATGGATGCGTCGGGGTGGCAATCTGCCGTATGGCGATTTCACGAGCATATTGATCAACCCTCGGGACGGCAATGAGATCTTTACCGGCAATGCTTACCAAAATGGTGAGATTGGCGGTGGAGTTTACCGCTCGGCGGATGCGGGTTTGACGTGGACGCGAATAGACCCGCGCCTCCCCAGCAAGCGAATCTGGGCCATGGCTTTTGATATTCGAAATCCTGGCACCCTGTTCGTGGGATCTCATTCCGGGGGGGTCTACGTCGTGCCTCGCAGAGATGACTCAGTCACGGGATCGAGCCAGCAAGAGAAGTAGGAATTAGAACTCTGGTTTACGAAAACTGTCTCGCGGTTCAGGGATCACCTTCCTCCCCCCGGGGCGTTCCTGAGGCGTTGAATGCGTTAGCGACGTTGCAAACGAGAGTAGGCTGATAATGTCCTTGACCCAGTCGTTTGCGGCGCGTGAGTAGGCGTTTGGATGACAAGCTGATGTGAAGGATGTCGCTCTGATCACAGCCTGCTTCCTTGACACTTCATCGCTCGGACGTGTAAATTGCCGACCGACCTGGTCAAGCGGCCGGTGATAGTCGGAGCAAGCGGGTGACTACGGGCACGAACGGAAATCGAAACACTTAAACCTCCTTTTCCAACTCCAGCGGCTCGAATCCTCGCCTTAGCAATCAATCCGACCCATTACCAAATTCTCCACGGAGACGCCCTCTAAAAGTTTTTATCTGAGGGTTTGCCTTGGGTAGTCGCAGAGGCAGGTACGGCGCTGATGAGTATTTGCGCCAAGCTCGAAGTTCGTTAGGAGTCTGCATGTCCACCGAAGAAACCGCGCCGCAACCCGGCGCTGATACTAATCAAACATCAACCAGCGAGCAATCAGCTTCGCAACCGCCAACCGAGACAACCGAAGCAACCTCTCCTTCGTCGTCCACAGCCAGAGAGCCGAGAAACGCAGGGGCCGCAACAGCAGCAGCCGCAGCGGAGGACGACTCTGACGACGATGGCGAACAGTCGCACGCTGGCGACGTAGATTTCGGCCAACTGCTCGATCAGTTCGAACAGGAACAGGCCGCCTTTCAGGAAGGCGAAGTGGTCCGCGGCACGGTGGTGGGTATTACCGAGCGGGGCGTGGTGATTGATTTTGGTTATAAGTCGGAGGGCATAGTTAATCCGGCCGAATTCACCGAAAACGGCGAGCTAACGGTTAAGCGCGGCGACGAAGTGGATGTGCTGGTGAAGAGCATGGAAACCCACGAGGGCTTTCCGGTGCTATCCCGCGCAGATGCGGTGCGGATGAAGGCCTGGGACGACCTCGAAAAGGCGTTCAACGAAGGCACCTCCATCAAAGGGCGGATCATTGAGCGGATTAAGGGCGGATTGCGTGTAGACGTGGACGGCATCGCGGCCTTCTTGCCCGGTTCCCAGGTGGACACCCGGCCCGTCAGAAATCTCGATAGCCTGCGCAATCAGGAAATTGAAGCGAAGGTAATTAAACTTAATCGCAAGCGCTCGAACGTCGTCCTTTCACGCAAGGCAGTGCTAGAAGAATCTAACGCCGATCGTAAGGGACAGACCCTGGGCCAAATCGAGGAGGACATTATCGTCGAGGGCCAGATAAAGAACCTTACCGATTACGGGGCCTTCGTCGATCTGGGCGGCATCGATGGCTTGCTGCACGTGACTGATATGTCATGGGGACGCTTGCAGAGCCCGGCCGACATTTTCAAGGTGGGCGATACGGTCCAGGTGAAAGTGCTGAAGTTTGATCGTGAGCGAGAACGAGTGTCGCTTGGCTACAAGCAGTTGTTGCCGGATCCCTGGGGCAGCATCGAAGAGCGGTTCCCGATCAGCAAACAGCTGACCGGCAAGGTGGCGAGTGTCGCTGACTACGGCGCGTTCATCGAATTGGAGCCAGGAGTCGAAGGTTTGGTCCATGTTTCTGAGATGAGCTGGTCCAAAAGAGTGAAACACCCCAGCAAGCTGGTGAACCCGGGCGATGAAGTCATTGTTGAAGTTCTGAGCATCGATCCCAAAGCGAGACGAATCAGCCTGGGAATGAAACAGGTGCAGAACAATCCATGGCAGACCTTGAATGAACGTTACCAGGTGGGTTCGCATATTCAAGGCCGGGTCAGGAACCTCACAGACTTTGGCGCCTTTATCGAAGTGGAAGACGGCGTGGATGGGTTGGTGCACGTTTCTGACATTTCCTGGTCGCGCCGAATCAAGCATCCTGGTGAAGTGCTGAAGAAGGGCCAGGAGATTGAGGCAATCGTCACCAGCATTGACGCGGAAAATCGTCGCTTGTCGCTTTCGCTTAAAGACCTGCAACCAAATGCCTGGGACCGTTTTGTGGAAACGCATAAGCCCGGCGACGTCGTGCACGGGAAGATTGCGCGATTTGCAAACTTTGGGGCCTTCGTGGAACTTGATGACAACCTCGAAGGGTTGTGTCACATTTCCGAGCTCTCTGATGATCGCGTAGCTAAGCCGTCCGACATCGTGGAGTTGGGCCAGGAAATGGAATTCAAGGTCCTGCGCATCGATCCTGAGAACAAACGCATTGGACTATCCGCCCGCGCCGTAGGCAAGGAAGACGAGCCGATTATCAATACCAAGACCTACTCCTCAGAGGTGGGCAGCGGAATGGCTTCACTGGGTGAGCTGGCCGACTTCGGCCTCAACCGTAACGCACCAGTTGAGACGCCCGAGCCCGCTCGCAAGGAGGAGAAAGAGGAGCGTGCCGTCGCTTCAACTCCCGCCGCCAGCGGAGAGTCTGAGTCCGCTTCCACCACCGACGCTGAGCCGGCCGATGAGCCGAAACCCGAGGTCAGTGCGGAGCCCGAAGCAAAAGAAGACGCTGGGTCTAATACAGACGAAGTCGCTGAATCGAGTGAGTCCTCGACGACCGAAGCCCCCGAAGGCTCCGATTCCTAATTCAGGCGCAACGCCGGATCTTCAGCCCTAAGCGATCTCGCATTGCTTAGGGCTGTTTCTATGACCGCTTCAGGACGAGGCTCGAGGGGTTGAGATTTCCTTGCCCGGGCCGAGCGGGTTCTGCTAATGTACGGGGCACAAAGTCCTTGCCCGAGAGATGCTTGCAGGGTTTCTTCAGCGGATTTTTCGTTCCTGGATACGTCGAAAATCGAGGTGACCGCATGACTAAAGCTGAACTGGTTGAAGATGTGGCGCGCGCAGCCGAGTTAACCAAGAAGGACGCCGAACGGCTTGTCGAGATCGTCTTCGAGAGTATTATCGAGACCCTGAACCATGGCGAGAAAATCGAATTGCGCGGCTTTGGCAGTTTCCGAGTGCGGGAGCGGGGCGCGCGGCGAGGAAGAAACCCCAAGACCGGCGATCCCGTCAGTATTCCTGCGAAGCGTGTCCCCTACTTCAAGCCCGGCAAGGAGTTGAAGGAACTAATCAATGAGGACAGTGTCCCTTCTACTTCATCGTTGGCCTCGCTGGAAACCGATCGTCGCCCCCCGGTCATGTAATCGCCTGCTACGGCAAAGGGGTTAAGATTAGTGGAAACCTTATGGAGTCCCTGGCGCTACGAATACCTTGATTCGGCTGGGAGTGAAAAGCCCGCAGCAACCAGCTGCGTCTTTTGCGAGCTGCACCAGGATTCCAACGACGACGCGAAAAAGTTCATCCTCCGCCGGGCCACTCACAACTATGTCGTCTTGAATCTCTATCCTTACATAAGCGGTCATCTGCTGATAATTCCATACGCGCACCTTGGCGAGTTCGATTCTGCGCCCAAGGAAACAACTGACGAATTGATGGATCTGACGAAACTTTGTCAGGCCGCGTTGCGCGAGGTCTATCGTCCTCAAGGCTTCAACCTGGGTATGAATCTCGGCCGGCCTGCGGGAGCGGGAATCGCAGACCATATTCACATGCACATCATGCCTCGCTGGACCGGCGACACTAACTTCATGTCAACTGTAGGCGAAACGCGAGTTATCCCCGAAGATCTTTCGACCACCTACCGCAAGCTTCACGACAAGTTATCAATTGAACGAGACCGGTGAAACGATCACTGGTTGCGAGAGAGTGCTTCATCTTCGACTTCGCCACCTTCGTTGATCGGGACGTCGGCGGGTGTCGCATAGGTGACGCCGAGTGTCTCGTGATCCATTTCCGCGGCAGGTAGTACAGGAAATGAACCAGTGACGGCGGGAGGGTTGAAGCCCGGATAGTCGATCCGCGCGTGGTAAATGGCCGTGAGCGCTGAAATCATCGACTCTCGGATTGTGGTCAACTCTCGCAAGGTTAGGTCACATTCATCCAGCTGCCCGTCACTAATCACGGCATCGAAGATTTTGAGCACGATGGTGCGAATACTCGCCGGATCGGGATGGGCGAGTGAACGGGCGGCGGCCTCACAAGAATCCGCGAGCATCATGATTGCTGTTTCCTTGAATTGGGGCTTCGGGCCGGGATACCGAAACTGGCTCTCATCTACAACTTCTCCCGGTTTGGCTTCGGCCTGGGCCTTCCGTAAAAAGAAATGGAGAGTTCTGGTGCCGTGATGTTGGGTGATGAAATCCGTCACCTGCTGCGGCAATCCGATTTCTTTGGCCAGCCGCAAACCGTACGTAACGTGTGTGGTGATGATGCGCGCGCTCTGCGACGGCTTCAATCGGTCATGGGGATTCTCGTTCTGCTGGTTCTCGACAAAATGGTCGGGCGCTGCGACCTTGCCGATGTCATGGTAGAGCGCGCCAATGCGGGCCAGCAGCGGATTCGCACCTACGGCGCGGCAGGCTTCCTCAGCCAGTTGTCCGACTGCGTGTGAGTGCTGATTAGTGCCGGGAGCGCGGAGAGCCAGTTGGCCCAACGCCGGCAGATCGGCATTCGACAGCTCCAGAAGTTTTACATCGGTCAAGATCCCAAATAGCGACTCATTTATCGGCAAGCCGCCGGCGGTGAAGATTGTAGTCAACAGTCCGCTGGCCATACCGCAAGCGAGCGCCAGCAGCAACGTTCGCCAGGTCAATGGGTTCTGCGAGTAAGCGATCAACGCGAGGGCTGTGATCGCATTTACAACTCCGGCTACGAGACCGGCCAGGGTAACCGATTGCCGTTCACTATAGCGACCAATGCCATAAATCGCCGCGGAGCATGAAATCATGGCATAGAGCGCGTGCTGTATTCCGGTCGGCGCCAGCAGCCCGGCAAACAGCGCTGTAATCAAACCAGTAACCAACGCCAATTGCGTATCAACGAGAAGGCATACCAGTAAGGCCGCGGCCGCGAACGGAATCGCAAAACTCCAGACAGTGGGATCGTTATATGGCGCCCGCGTGCTTTGAATGGCGACGCCATCGGCAATCATGAAACCCAGCCTCATGATCACGGTCTGGACCACCACAGCCGATCCTACCAGCGCAAAGGACCGGCGATTAGAAAGCGCCAGCGTGACATTTGCGGCCCGGTGTTCGATGAACTTCCATGCGATTGCATAGACAGAGGTGACGAGTAATACGAGCCCGAGCAGGCCCCGCAAAGGGTGTGCGAGTAACTGCGGCGCGGTACTGATAGAGGGGTGAACGAGGAGTACTGTAGTTACCGCAACCAGCAAACAGAAACCGATCGCAAACTGAACCGTAGACGGGAGGCCGCGAAAAGGCACTTTCAATATCCGCAGCAGAGCATCACGCGCTGTCGTCATCGGTGAACTGAAACGGGGGCGGCTGGTTTTCATTTGCCTTCTACCAGGACTTCGATCTCCTCGGCGCCAGGTGCGTCATTTCCCGGCAATGCCATATCGTTCAAATCGCGCGCCAAAAGCAAGCCCGCTTTGTCCAATAAGGACGGCAACGTCTGTGGCTGCGCAGCAGAAATCGCCAGGCACTCGCGGCCAGTAGTCCGCGATACCTGGCCCACAATACCGGCGACTATTTCCGCGTCTACCAAATCCGCTTTGTTGAATACAACTAAGCGAGGAATCTGATCCAAAGACAATTCCGCCAGCATCCGATCAACCGATTCGATCTGTTGCGGCCAGCGAGGGTTTGAGATGTCAATCAAGTGGATGAGCAAGTTGCTGTCACTGATTTCTTCCAACGTCGCTCGAAACGCCGTTACCAGACCGGGCGGCAAGTCGCGTATGAAACCAACCGTGTCATTGATAATGACTTCCTGCTCGCGCGGAAGGCGCAAACGCCGGGAAGCTGGGTCGAGAGTCGCAAACATCCGCTGTTCAGCCAGCACGGTGCTCGCCGTCAGTCGATTCAGTAAGGTAGATTTTCCTGCGTTGGTATAGCCGACAATCGAAATCAAGGGAAGCTTTTGGCGCAGACGCTCTTTTCGTCTTTCATATCTCCGGCGGCGTTGAGTATCAATTTCCTTTTCCAGGCGATTGATTCTATCGCGCACGCGGCGGCGATCGGTTTCCAGCTTTGTTTCACCAGGACCGCGGCCTCCGATGCCACCCGCCAATCGCGAGAAGGCCGAATCCTGACCAGCAATGAGGCGAGGTAAAAGGTATTTTAATTGGGCCAGTTCAACCTGAATCTTCCCTTCGCGCGATTGGGCCCGTTGGGCGAAAATATCCAAAATTAGTTGCGCCCGGTCAATGACCTTCAGATCTGTAGCTTCCGAGAGTGACCTGACCTGCGCCGGTTGCAGCTCGCGGTCAAAGACGATTAGGTCGGCGCCAAGCTGCATTGCTCTTACCAGTAAATCTTCCAGCTTGCCGCGGCCCAGCACCGTCCGCGGGTCTATTGCCGGGCGTCGCTGAATCATCTGATCCAGGACGACCACGCCGGCGGAAGCCGCGAGTTCGCGCAGCTCAGCCATCGAATCCTCGGCATCAGCCAGTGATCCGCTGGTGACGTTGACCAGGATTGTTCGATCGCGACTGTCCGCTTGACGCGCGCCCTTTCGATTGCGCGCCATCTCTTCCTCGAGCGAGTTGATTAGCGCGAGGAAGTCCACGTCCATTTGTGAAGGAGGGCGGGGATCGAGGAAAGAGAAATGTTGGTTGTTTCCGTTTGTCGGCTGGCTGTCGCTCATAGGGAGCAGATGCGCAGCGCGCACCAGCCCAGGCAGCCCGGTGCGGGAGTCCACGTCCAGAGCGACCATCAGGTCGAGCCGCAATAAAGCGAGGTCGGTAAGGTCGTCCTGTGTTAGCTCTTCGCCACGCAGATGAGTGTGAACAAAGCGCAATCCGCGAAAACGATCGGCGGCCACGCGGACCCGCTTCAGGTCCGGCAGCTCAATGCGGTGCGCATCGCCAACGATGACGTACTGCACATAGCCCTTGCGGTCAACCAGCACTCCAATCTGTCTTCGCGTTTCGTGCGACAGCTCGGTCAAGTGTCGCGCGAATTCCGGCGTTACGATCTGGTGCGGCTCAATCCGGCGCGTGTAGAGCTTCTCAATGCGGCGCAATTGATTCGGCTTCAGGCCTTGGCGATTTCCCAGTGCGTTATGAATTACAAACCTCCGGCGACGACGGCGCAAGGTGGAGTCCTCTTGAACCGTCAAATTGGCTAATGCGCTCAGCCCTGAGACTCTGCGACGTTATGTGGAATTCGTTTGTGATGAAGTTGCAAAAAGAGGGAAGCGAGCGGTGGGTCGCGGACGCTGATTCGATCCCCTGGTAATTGCGTTGCGACAAGATGTCGCTTGGCCGCTTGAACATTAGACACCGGGCCTCGGCACTACGTGCGCAGCGAACCTCAGCGCCGTCACACGATTATGAATGCTTTGACCGAGCGGGATTATAGCATGCAAGTCAACGGACCAACATGAGTCGAGAAGGGAACCTGGACGGGCTTTTCAAACCAAGATTAGACATAGCCCCGCGCCGGAACTATCATGACTTCTTTTTGCACAAGCGAACTTCCATCCCGGCCCCCAACGCCGGGGCGAGGCTGAACCTATTAATGAACGGACTTGAAGAAATCGAGCGCGTCCACCCCGCTGCGGGAATTCCCGGTGGCGAAGTCGTGGTGGACTACACTGAGCGCGATGCCGCTAGCCTGCCGGGACGTTTGTGGATCGGCGATCAGCGCCCCCACCTGGTTGCGGCGGGCAGCCGGCGCGCATTGGCAGTTATCCCGGATTCAAAGGCGGGCGGCCTCGTTCCCATCACAATCGGAAGTTTAGCGGACGGAGAGACAGCACGACGCGAGAGCCAATTGATAGTGGGAAAGAAACTGGCCGAGGAACTGCATCCAGTGACTAGTCCAGCTTTCGATCCTGACGATGGTTCGCTTTATGTGACTCGATCTGGCGGTCGCGGCGACAGGTTGCCGGTGACGCTGTTCCGAATAGATGGCAAGGGCGAGCTGTCCGAAGTTTCCGGGGACATCACGAATCCAACCGCGATTGCCTTTGATCGGAACGGCCAGATGTTTGTGACCAGCAGGATGGACGGCACTGTCTATCGGGTCACGGCCTTTCATGAAGCAGTGGCCTTTGCCTCCGACCTGGGCATCGCCACGGGACTGGCATTCGATAGTAAAGGTCGGATGTACGTCGGCGATCGCTCCGGCGTGATTTATCGTGTCAGCGGTATAGGTGAAGCTCAGGAGTTTGCCCATCTCGAACCTTCAGTGTCCGCTTATCACCTTGCGTTCGACTCCGACGATTATTTGTACGTCACTGGCCCCACAGTCACCAGTTATGACGTGGTGACTCGTATCGATCCGTCCGGCGAGGCCAGTACCTTTTTTCGCGGGTTAGGGCGGCCGCAGGGACTGGCGTTTGACCGCGAGGGGAATCTATACGTCGCTGCATCGTTAGGCGGCCGCCGGGGGATTGTTCGAATCACTCCCGACGCTCAGCGAGCCGAGCTTTTCGTGGCCGGAATGAATCTTGTGGGCTTAGCGTTCAGCGTCTCGGGAGAAATGATTGTGGCGACCAACGACTCAGTTTACAGTCTGGCGTTAGGCATCCAGGGTGCCTTGCTCCATTAAGAGCCCAAGTCTTGTGACTTGGAGGCTGCGGATTCTTGAAGTATCGTGGCAGCGACTCGAAAACCTTAGAAGCCTAGCGGAGAGGCAATTGGACTTCAGCTCAAAACAAGTCGGCGAATTCATTCTGAGTATGGTGGCTTTCCTCTTGTCCGCCTCCGTGCACGAGTCGGCGCACGCCTGGACCTCTAGCTATTTTGGCGATGACTTGGCGCGTTCGCAGGGTCGCATTAGTCTCAATCCTTTGGTGCACATTGACCCGATAGGTACACTATTGTTTCCAGCAATTGCATTTTTTGCACATGTGCCGCTGCTGGGTTGGGCAAAAGCGACGCCGGTGAATCCCTTAATGTGGCGCAACAAGCGGGTTGCGAATTTTTGGGTTTCCGCAGCCGGCGTCATCTGTAATTTCATCATGGCGATGATTGCCGGCTTGGCGATTCGTTTGCTTTTTACCTTTGGTGTAATTGACGTCGCCGATGGGCACGATTGGCTGGTTCCTGCAGCGACTAGTTCGATGGTGGCGATCGGCGCAGTCAGTCTGCTAAAGACCTTTTTCCTGGTGAACATCATGTTGGGGATTTTTAATCTCCTTCCGGTTCCTCCACTTGATGGCAGCGGAATACTCAGCAGCCTGCTGCCTCCGAGTTTTGAGGAGAGCATGGAGCAGTTGCAGAGATTCGGATTCATGTTGCTGTTTGTCGCGCTCTATACCGGAATCGTAAGTAAAATTCTGGGGTTCTTTACCCCGATTGCCGTGAACCTGGTTTTCCTGGGCACAGGCATCTCTTTTGGTTAATGAAAAGAATCTTCAGCGGCGTTAAGCCATCAGGTCCGCTTCATCTGGGCAATTATCTCGGCGCGCTGCGAAACTGGGTCGAGCTGCAGCACGAATACGAGAGCTTTTTCTGCATCGTCAATCTTCACGCGATAACCGTCCCACAGGATCCGGCCGAACTCCGTGAACGAACGCGGGAGACGGCGAGGCTCTACCTGGCTGTAGGAATCGATCCCCAGGTATCCACCGTCTTCGTTCAATCGGAAGTTGCCGCGCACGCAGAACTCACATGGTTGTTGAACTGCGTCTCGCGCATGTCGGAGCTCGAGCGAATGACGCAGTTCAAGGACAAGGCCCGCAAGCAAGTTGAAAACATAGGCGTGGGGTTTTTTGATTATCCCGTATTGATGGCGTCTGACATTTTGCTTTATCAAACCGACCTCGTTCCCGTTGGTGAAGACCAGAAACAACATCTGGAGCTGACGCGCGATCTGGCAATTCGTTTTAATCGCGACTTCGGCGAGACCTTTCGCATACCGGAGGCCTTTATCCCCAAGGTAGGGGCGCGAATAATGTCGCTCTCCGACCCTTCGAAGAAGATGTCCAAGTCCGATGAAGATGGTGATGCGGGATGCGTCATGCTCATGGATACTCCGGACGTCGTGCAACGTAAGTTCAAGCGAGCGGTCACCGATTCCGGGACCGAGATTCGCTTCGACGACAATCGGCCCGCCATCTCGAACCTCCTGAGCATCTACCAGCTATTAACTGGAAAAGGCCCCGAAGACGTGGAAGCGAACTTCGCCGGAAAAGGCTACGCTACCCTGAAGCAGGAATTGGCGGACGTTACGATCGCGTTTCTGCAGCCGCTCCAGGAGCGCGCCGGAGCCATCGACAGTGATAAACTAGACGACATCCTGGAACGTGGCGCAAAGCGAGCACGAAGTATTGCCAGCTCAACGCTGAGCTCGGCAAAGACGAATATGGGAATTACCGGTGCAAAAAGAGACTGAAATCAAGATCGACGAGACTCAGGAGATAGAACCGGTGGCCGAATCTGCGCCGTCTTCATCTGTAGTTCCAGCCACCATCAACGTTGCCGGCGCCAGCCCGGAGATTTCTTCAAATTTGGACGGCGAAGAACTGAAGATCACTTTGGGTGAATTCGCCGGCCCGCTCGACTTGCTATTGCACCTTATCCGGCAGGAACAGGTTGATATCTATGACATTCCGGTGGGCCGCATCACCGAGGAATATCTCCGTTACCTGCAGCTGATGAAGGATCTGGATATCGCCCTGGCCGGCGATTTTCTGGTGATGGCTTCGACGCTGATTGAGCTCAAGTCGCGGATGCTGCTGCCGCGCGATCCGTCGGCGGAGGGCGCGACAGAGGACGAGTTGGATCCGCGGGCGGAACTAATTAATCGTCTGCTGGAGCATGAAAAGTTCAAAGCCGCGGCGCAAATGCTTTGGTCGCGAGCGACGGTAGAGCGGGCGGTCTTTGGACGCGCGGAACTTGAGACCGACAAGCAGAATCCAGAGGTAGCAGTAGGCCTTTTCGATCTACTCACCGTGTTTCAAAAGATCCTGGCGCGTCACAAGGACGAAGTGCTGATGGAAATAGAGCGCGAAGAGATCAGCATGAGCGACATGATTGACCGCTTGCGGAACATGGTCCGGTCAGCGGGCGAGCTAAACCTGGTGAAGTTCTTCGAACAGGCGCGCTCGCGCCGGGAGCTGGTCATCGCGTTTCTTTCAATTCTGGAACTGGTGCGCGCTAGTGAAATCTCGCTTTTCCAGCGCGAGACCTTTGGCGAAATTACCGCTCGCAGTATTGGCTAATGACGATGAAAGCAAGAGAACAAGAGACGGAGGAAGCCACAGATTCCGCTTCGGACGGCAAGTCCATCGAGGATGTCACGGCGCTTGAGTCCGAGCAGTCTGAGGCTAGTGACGACGCTCCATCGCTGAGCGGACAGGTCACGTTGAGTCCCACAGAATTGGCTGCGGTCATTGAAGCGTTGGTGTTCGTGGCTGATGAGCCTCTGAGCTTGAAAACTGTCGCGGAGGTTTTGAGGACTGGGCAGGACGAAGTTCAGGAGGCCATGGAACAGCTGGCCCAGGAATTCAACGCGCGAGATGGTGGTCTGCATTTGCGGGAGATTGCCGGCGGATGGCAGTTCGCGACGCGTCCCGAACATCATGAGTATGTTCGGGCGTTCTTGAAATCGCGCCCCAGCGCGAAGTTGTCGCTGGCTTCCCTGGAAACGCTGGCGGTCATTGCCTACAAACAACCCATCACTGTTCCAGAGATCCTGGAGATCCGTGGCGTGCAGTCGCCGTCAGCGATCAAGACTTTGTTGGACAAGCGTCTGATCGTGGCCAAAGGCCGGAAAGAAGCCATCGGGCGGCCCATGATGTACGGCACGTCCAGGGAGTTTCTGATTCAGTTTGGCTTGAAGGATTTATCGGAACTGCCCAGCATTGAGGACTTCGAAGACTTAGCGGGCGGCGCATCGTAAGAAAGTAGGTTAGCAGAAGGCAAGCAGAGGTATGACTTCGATCCTGTTGCTTTCTGCTTTTTTATGGAATCTCGTCTTCAAAAATTAATCGCCGCAGCTGGAATTGTTTCGCGGCGCCATGCGGAAGAACTGATCACAGCGGGAGAGGTGACGGTCAACGGCAAGGTTGTAACTACCTTGGGCGCGAAGGCCGATCCCGATAACGACCACATCAAAGTGCGTGGACGATTGATTAACCCGCGCCTCGATCGTCGCCAGAAGATATATGTCCTGCTGAACAAGCCGAAGGGCTACCTGACGAGTTTGGCTGACCCGGAAGGCCGTCCGCTGGTCACCGAGTTCATCCCGGCGTCGCTGGGCCGGCTTCACCCTGTGGGTCGTCTGGATTTCAATACTGAGGGTCTGCTGTTGCTGACCAACGACGGAGAGTTGACGAATTTCATTACCTCTGCTCGCAACAAAGTAAAAAAAGTCTATGACGTAAAGGTAAAAGGTGTTCCTACGGACAAAGCTATCGAGCGCCTTCGTCGCGGAGTCACTCTCGACGACGGAATTCGATCTGCGCCGGTTCAAATTAAGCAAACTTATGCCACCGCCACCAATGCCTGGTACGAGGTGGTGTTGCATGAGGGTCGCAATCAACAAATTCGACGGATGTTTGAAGTTGTCGGTCACTCGGTGGTTAAGCTGCGGCGCAGTGCGATTGGATTCATCAGGGATGAAAAATTGGCGCCTGGCCAGTGGCGTTTGTTGACTAGTGCTGAAGTCTCGCGGCTCACCCGGCCGCCGCGGAAGGCTCCTCATGCGCGGCCTGACACCGGGGGCGTTCACGGTGCGCGGAGCCGTTGAGGTACAATGGGGTTCGAATAAAAATCGAGTTTCGGGTGTGCGAGTTTCGAGTTGTAGAGTTCGAAGCTGCGCTTTCCGGAACTCGAATCTTTGTGATGGGTTGAAAAGGAAGCCGGGATGGATTTTGAGCTCGACGCCGAGCAATTACAGGTAAAGATGAGTGTCCGTGAATTTGCGGAAGCAGAGATTGCGCCGCACGTCATGGAGTGGGACGAGGCCCAGCACTTTCCTGTCGAGCTGCAACCAAAGTTGGCCGACCTGGGTCTGATGGGAAGTATTTTCCCCGAGGAGTATGGCGGAGCGGGCTTAGGCTACATTGAATACGCCACGATCATCGAAGAACTGTCCCGCGTTGATGGCTCGATCGGGATCTCGATCGCTGCTCACACCTCGCTTTGCTCCAATCATATTTATGAATTCGGGTCAGAAGCGCAAAAACAGAAGTTCTTAGTACCCCTGGCGCGAGGTGAACAGTTGGGAGCCTGGGGATTGACGGAGCCCAGCGCCGGTTCCGATGCTTCGGGAACACGCTCCACGGCTGTGCGACAGAATGGTGGCTGGCTGGTGAACGGCGCAAAAAACTTCATCACTCATGCTATCCACGCCGATACTTGCGTAGCTGTAGCCTCGACCGATCGCAGTAAGGGGAACAAGGGAATTACGGCTTTCATTTTTGAAAAGGGAACCAAAGGGTTCTCGCCGGCAAAGAAGGAGAACAAGCTTGGCCTCCGCGCATCGGAAACAGCGAGTGTAGTTTTTGAAGACTGTCAGGTGTCCGATGAGAACCGGCTCGGCGAGGAAGGGATGGGATTCATCAATGCGATGCAAGTGCTGGATGGCGGACGCATTTCTATTGCGGCCCTGGCGCTGGGCATAGCGCAGGGGGCTTATGAATCGGCCCTGAGCTACGCGAAGGAGCGGGAACAGTTTGGCAAGCCCATCGCCGAGTTTCAAGGCATTCAGTTTAAGCTGGCCGATATGGCAACGCAGATTGCGGCTGCCCGGCTGTTGATCTATCGCGCCGCCTATTTGAAAGACAACGGAAAAAAAGTTACCAGGGAATCGTCGATGGCCAAGCTCTTCGCTTCTGAAGTGAGTGTCAGAGTATGTGAGGAGGCGATTCAAATTCACGGCGGATATGGTTACACTAAAGACTATCCTGCGGAAAAGTACTGGCGAGACTCCAAGCTCTGTACGATTGGCGAAGGGACATCAGAGATTCAGCGTCTGGTTATCGCGCGCGAAATCCTGAGGAATGGCGCATGATTAATAAGGGCGCTCGATGCAATTTGAGAGATGAACCCAGTGGCTGACACCAGGTCACTCGTGGAGCGGATCACTACGGGTGATCTGCGTGCCATAGCCCGTGCGATTTCTACTGTGGAAAATGCCGGCGAGGGCGCAGCGGATCTGATGAAAGCGATTTTTCCGCTCACTGGCTCATCATTGATCGTCGGAATTACGGGAGCGCCGGGCGCCGGGAAGTCTTCACTGGTCGATAAGCTGGCGATGCTGTATCGACAGCGCGGCGAACGAGTGGGGATCATTGCGGTCGATCCCTCAAGCCCATTTACTGGCGGCGCGATCCTGGGTGATAGGATTCGCATGCAGGCCCTGGGTTTGGACAAAGGGGTTTTCATCCGCTCGATGGCTACGCGGGGAAACCTGGGCGGCCTGGCGCGCGCAACTGCCGACGCGGTCGCTATTCTCGATGCCGCAGGTTTTGCGAAGATCATCGTTGAGACTGTCGGCGTGGGCCAGGATGAAGTCGAGATTGTTAAGACCGCGGACGTTTGCGTTGTGGTGCTGGTTCCAGGGATGGGCGACGACATCCAGACCATCAAGGCCGGAATAATGGAGATAGGAGATGTCTTCGTAGTTAATAAAGCTGATCGCGAGGGCGTCCTGCGGACAGAAAAAGAGTTGGAAGCATTGCTGAGTTTGGCGACCCGCGAAGATGAATGGCAACCACCAATTGTCAAAACGGTGGCCATTGAGAACAAGGGAACCGAAGAGCTAGCCCGCGTCATCGAACACTATCGAGAGTCTCAAAGCGGCGCATCAGACTCCAGCGGCCGCCGCCAGTCAATCGCCAAATGGCGAATCGTAGAATTGCTACAAGAACGCTTGCTGGCAAAAGTCCTTAACGGGAAATTCGCATCTGAAGCGCTTGAGAGACTATCCATTGAAGTAGCCGCTAAGCGGCGTGATCCCTATTCGGCTGTAGAGGAACTTATGGAACAGGAATCAGGGCGCAATCAGGCCAGCACTCAATAATCATGAAGATTGATCACATCGGAATTGCCACCCAAAGCATTGATGAAGCGAGTGCTTTTTGGCGGGAAGCACTGGGTTTGGAAATGTGTAGTTCTGAGGAAGTGGCCGATCAGGGCGTGCGTGTATCTATGCTTCCGACCGGAGAGTCGCGCATTGAATTGCTTGAGCCTACCAGCACTAATTCGCCCATCGCACGGTTTCTGGAGAAACGGGGCGCGGGAATTCATCACATAGCGTTCCGAGTGGACGACATTCGCGTTGCTTTGCAGCAACTGAGCGCGAAGGGTACTCGGTTGATTGATGAAACGCCGCGCTCGGGCGCCGATGGGTGCCTGGTAGCATTTATTCATCCGTCAGCCACGGGAGGTGTGCTGGTGGAATTAGTGGAACACGCGCAGAAATAGAAATTGAAAGGACCGGAACTTAACTTTGACTTCTACAACTAAAGCATGGATTGCCGCCGCAGTGGGCATTGTCTTCGCAGCGGGTTTGATTGGTTGGCAGGTAATCGCGCGGCGTCATGCCGCGGTTAATCTTACCGCGGAAGATATGACCTTGATTGCGGCCGACCAGGCCCCTCAAACTCGCGCGCGGCTGGCCGCAGATGAAGGGCAGCGGAAAGAGTTTGCGAAGAATCTGCGCGAACTGCTGGCGGTGGCTGAAGAAGCGCGGGCGAAGGGCGTCGCAGATCGTCCCGAGATGAAACGCCAGCTAGAGCTAATGCGCGCACTCGCTGTTTCCCAGAGCTACACCTCTTCGCAGTCAGAGAGCACCCCCAGCGCGCCCCCGGCAACTGTGTCTGATGCCGAGATTGAGGCGTTCTTCAAAGAGCCGGGCCAGGAAGAGCGATTTAACCAGTTCATTAAGGACGCTCAGGAGCGCAATCCTCAGCTGAAGGGTTCGCAAATCCCTGACGAGCAAATGCAGCAGGCCAAGCATCAACTGGGACAAGTTCTGGTAAACGCCCGCAAAGCGGCAGCCGCCGGTTTTGATAAGAAACGAAATGTTCAATTGCAGATCATGCTGCAGGAGGCGCGGGCCCTGGCCTCCGCCTATGCCGAGGAAAACCTTAACCCGGAGAAGAATGCATCCATCAAAGCCAGTGACGCGGAGATAAAGGACTACATAGCGAAACATCCGGAACTCGATGAAGGTCAAGCCCGATCAAAAGCTGAAGAGGTTTTGAAACGGGCGCGTGCGGGTGAGGATTTCGCGGGCTTGGTTAAGGAGTTTTCGTCCGATCCTGGGAGCAAAGACAAAGGTGGCGACTTGGATTGGTTCGGACGGGGAAAGATGGTTAAAGCTTTCGAAGACGCGGCTTTCGCGCTCAAGCCCGGGGAAATTAGTAGCGTGGTTGAATCGCCGTTTGGCTTTCACATAATCAAGCTGGAGGGCCGACGCAACGGAAAGTCCGATGACGGCAAGCCCGAAGAACAAATACACGCGCGGCATATTTTGGTTGCGAAATCGGCGCAGGCGAATCCTTTTGGACCTCCGAAATCGGGCAATGATCAGGCGCGCGAGGCGATCGAGCAGGAAAAAGAAAAGAAATTACTCGACGAGATTGTTAGCCGTTCGAAGGTTACCGTCGCCGAGAATTTTCAAGTAACGGCTCCGCCACCATCGGAACAACCACAGTTCCCAGGGTTCATGCCGCAAGGGCCTGAACCTAATCAGGAACCTTCTGCTCCCTCTGGCGAAGTGCCAAACAAGGGCGGAAAGCCGGCTCCTCCACGTAAGGGTGGCAAGGGTTAAGGAATTACATTACTTAGCTTAACGTGATCAGCCATGATCCAGTTCGGAGATTATCGCGTCCACGTTGTTCCCGATGCTGAGTTTCGGCTGGATGGCGGCGCCATGTTCGGAGTAGTTCCGAGGGCCCTCTGGTCCATCGTGGCGCCGCCCGATGCCGACAATCGCATCAGACTGAACATGAATTGTCTCTTGATTGAAGCTGATGGTGAAAAGATTCTTATCGATACCGGTATCGGGGACAAGTGGTCGGCGAAGCACCGTGGGATGTACGGCATTGAACGCCGACATACTCTGGGTGATTCCCTGGAAAGCATCGCGGGAGTAAAGCCCGAACAGATCACAATGGTGGTCAACACCCACCTGCATTTCGATCATGCGGGAGGGAACACTCGGTTGACTGCCGGCGGTGAGGCTGTACCAACGTTTCCAAATGCACGTTACCTGGTTTCGCGCGCCGAACATAAACATGCGGAGTGTCCCTCCGAACGTGACCAAGCAAGTTATTTTTCGGAGAATTGGCGGCCCTTGCAGGCGACGGGTCAACTGGATCTGCAAGAAGCAAACTATGAGTTGGCGCCAGGCGTGTGCATGGAAACTTATGCGGGCCACAATCGCTCAATGCAATGCCTTAGACTGGAGCAAGATGGCAGGGTCCTGTTTGGCTTTGCGGATTTGATTCCGACACGGGCGCACGTGAGGCTTCCTTGGATCATGGGATATGATTTGTTTCCAGTAGAAACGCTTGAAGCAAAGAAAAACCTGCTGCCTCAAGCCGTGCGAGAGGGTTGGATGTGTCTGTTCTATCACGATCCTGATGTGCCTTTAGGGTACATCGTTGAGGATTCCGGTAAGTTGAAGGTTCAAGCAGTGTAGTTGAAGCAGTTATTGAAAAAACGACGGCGTCGCGGTAAAAAATGACAACAGCGAAGATTGGAATCATCGGCGGCAGTGGCCTTTATCAGATGCCGGAACTGACTGAGGTTGAAGAGATCCGCGTTGATACACCCTTCGGCAGCCCCTCAGACGCTTTTATCGTCGGCACGCTTGAGGGCGAGCGCGTCGCTTTCCTTCCGCGACATGGGCGAGGCCATCGGTTTACACCCACGGAACTTCCATTCAGAGCAAATATCTACGCGATGAAGTTGTTGGGGGTAGAGCGAATTCTGTCAGCCTCGGCCGTGGGTTCCTTGCAGGAGAAATATGCGCCGCTGGACATGGTGATTCCTAATCAGTTTTTCGATCGGACGCGAGCTCGGGCGCGGGAATCGACTTTCTTTGGTGACGGTATTGTGGCGCATGTAACATTCGCTCATCCCATCTGTGACTCGCTGGGAGATGCTTTGCATGATGCTTGCCAGGCAACCCAGGTTAAGTCGCATCGCGGCGGCACGTACATCTGCATGGAAGGCCCTGCCTTTTCGACAAAGGCTGAGTCTGAGATTTATCGCTCCTGGGGCATGGACGTGATTGGGATGACTAATCTCCAGGAGGCCAAGCTCGCCCGCGAAGCCGAAATCTGTTACGCAACCCTGGCGCTGGTGACAGATTACGATTGCTGGCACCCTGATCATGATGCCGTCAGCGTGGATACAGTTATAGAGTACTTGAGTAAGAATGTTCGTAACGCTCAGATAATCATGCGCGAAGCAGTAAAGCGACTGCAACGCGCCCCAAGAGATTGCCGGTGCGGTTCGGCATTGAAGAACGCGATCTTTACGGCACCCGATCTGTGGCCGGCTCAAACTACCAAAAAATTGCGCGCAATTGTCGAGAAGTATGGCTCCGCCTGACCAGGTTTTAAGATGAGGTAAGCTTATGAAGAAGATATTTTTGTTTTTCGCTCTCAGTTTAGTAGCGCTCTGTTCCACTCAACCATCCGCTCGAGCTCAAGGCACGGCGAAGACGGGCCCTGCGGCAGTCCGTGATGCCGATCTGGAAAAAGATGCTCTGCATAACCTGGAAGTCGCCCGACACTATTTCAAGCAGAAGAAAGCCTATGTGGCGGCTCTCCAGCGATGCGAAGAAATCATCGCGGGCAACCCCGCATTTGCAAGGATCGACGAAGTGCTCTTCATCGCAGGCGAGAGCAGCGTTAAGCTCTCGGAAGGAAAGGGCAAGCAGAGCTCAGCTATCTATGTTGTGCGTGAGGGTGAAGAGAAGCACACGCTCTCGCCGGAAGAATTCCGCGCCAAGGCGCAGGATTACTTCTCGCAGCTGCTTAATGATTACCCTCAAAGTGCGTTTCGCGTACCAGCCGAAGAAGGACTGAAGGCGATTGGTGGGCGCAAGCCAAGGACCGTAAGCCAGCAATAAGTAATTCCAAGGACCCGTATGTGCCGCTGTGCCGTCTGACGCCTAGGGCCTTTTCAAAGCAAACCAGGGACGCCGCCATATTTCGAGAGCCCAAAGCAGTTCAATTCAATCAGGGAGATTCATCAAAGTGTCATTACTGGTAGTGGGTTCAGTTGCATTCGATGCAGTAGAAACGCCCTTCGGCAAGTGCGAGAAAATGCTCGGTGGTTCAGCGTCGCACTTTTCAATCTCGGCCAGCTTCTATACTAAAGTGCGGGTTGTGGGCGTGGTCGGGGCCGATTTTGGAGATGAAGAGCAGCAAGTCTTTGACAGTCGTGGTATCGACACCACAGACCTTGAGCGTATCGCCGATGGCAAAACTTTTCGTTGGCGCGGACGATACGATTACGACCTGAATGTGGCTCATACGCTAGAAACGCAACTTAATGTGTTCGCCGATTTCAAACCGAAGCTCTCGGATGAGGCCCGCCGGTCGCGCCTGGTTTTCCTTGGCAACATCCAACCCGACCTACAGCGCGAAGTGCGGGAGCAGATCAAGAGCGCCGACTTGGTGGCTCTGGATACGATGAATCTTTGGATTGAAACGACGCGTGATTCCCTACAGAAAGCGATTGAAGTGGTTGATCTTCTGATAATCAATGACGCTGAAGCGCGTCAACTGTCAGCAGAACCGACCTTGATCAAGGCAGCGCGCAAGTTGCTCTCTGGGGGACCCCGAACGCTGATTGTAAAACGCGGAGAGTACGGTGCGGCGATGTTCACGAAGGACAGTTATTTTGCGATCCCAGCATATCCTTTAGAGGCGGTTTTCGACCCAACTGGCGCGGGCGACACCTTTGCCGGCGGCCTCATGGGTTATTTGGATAGCCAGGACAAGCTCGATGAAGCTGCTATGCGCCGGGCGATGATTTTTGGTTCGGTGATGGCCTCATTCAACGTCGAGGAATTTGGAACCCAACGGGTTCGGCGCTTAACTCATGGTGAGATTAACGAGCGCTTCAAAGCGTTCAAGCGGTTCACCCACTTTGAAGATATCCCATTCCAACCGGCCTGATATTTACGCAGGTCTTTCAGTCAACCTACCGGTCAAATGGATAGGGCTTTCAGCAGAAAGACCGACTCTTAACCGCCTCAAGGCGTAACGCCAATGCAGGTGGCCTTCTAAGTCCTTTCATTCCAGAAATAACGTCCTGTCCCCGTGTGCGGCATGCAGGATGCTAAAGCATTGCTGCCGTGACGTCTTTGCAGGCGCCGACTTCCTGACCAATGCACCCGTTCGACAAGGACTTGCAGAATGATAAACACTAAACGTTCCTCCCTTATAACCTGGCTAACTTGCCTCTCCCTTGTAATCTCACTGACCTCGGGCATTCTTGTGAATAGCTCAGCGTCGGGAATGCCAAAGGCGGATACCAAGCAAGTTGAAAAGGTGTCTGCAGAGCTGAAGGCTTCAGCTGTCGGCCCACGTAAGAATGAGGTAGTTACAGTCATTCTACAGCTGAGCGGCAAGATGAGTGGACCGTTGAACGCCCTCCTTAATCGCAATGGTGCGCACGTGAGATCCAGTTTTAAGAACCTCAACGCTCATGCGATCGAACTTCCAGCCAGCGCTGTAGCCAACGTTGCTGCCTTCGATGAAGTCTCGTATATATCGGTGGATCGTGAGACTCAGTCCACGGGTCATGTTTCACTCACCACCGGCGTAAATGCCGCACGTAATCAATTCGCAAGCTCTACTACATCGACCTTGGACGGCACTGGAATTGGTATCGCGATCTTGGATTCCGGGATAGACATAGGCCATGTTGCATTTCTAGACAAGAACGGCATTAACAGGATTATTGTGAGTCGGAACTTTACGGCGGAGAATCGGGTCGATGATCCCTATGGTCATGGCACTCATGTGGCCTCGATTGCCGCGGGCAATGGACGTGTTTCCGATGGCGCGTATGTGGGAGTCGCGCCTAACGCCAACATCATAAACCTGCGTGTCCTGGACTCTAGGGGTCGCGGCACTGTATCCGGCACGTTGGCAGCGCTGGATTGGCTGCTCTCGAACGCCACCGCTTACAATATTCGTGTGGTCAACATGAGTCTGGGGACGTCCGCCGTGGATTCCTACCGCGACGACCCGATTTGCCGGGCCGTGCGCCGGCTGGTAGACAGTGGAATTGTGGTAACAGCAGCAGCAGGTAACAACGGAAAGAACGGAGCCGAACAGAAAGTCTACGGCCGTATTCACTGTCCTGGGAATGAACCTTCCGCTCTTACGGTAGGAGCCGCAAACTCATTTGGCACCGACGGGCGCGGCGACGACGGCGTAGCGACTTATAGCTCACGCGGACCAACACGAAGCTTTCGGACCGATGCTTCGAACGTGAAGCATTACGATAATCTGATAAAGCCAGATTTGGTTGCTCCTGGAAATAGGATCGTTGATGCTGAGGCTGATGGCAATCTTCTTGTAAGTCAGAATCCCGCATTGGATGCTGGTGTGACCACTTTCCAGAATCGCAAGCAAATGTATTTGAGCGGTTCATCAATGGCGACTCCCGTCGTGGCAGGAACCGCTGCTCTCATGTTCCAGGCCAACTCGAAGTTGACACCAAACATGGTCAAAGCACTCTTGATGTACTCCGCACAGCCTTTGTCCGGGTTCAATATGTTCGAACAGGGCGCAGGCGAGTTAAATGCTGAGGGGGCGCTTCGTCTAGCTCGACTTGTAAGAACCGATCTGGGAGACCGCATTCCAGTGGGGGCCCCACTGCTAACTTCTCTTGTTTCACCTTCTCCCCAGACCAGTATTGCAGGACAGACATTCAAGTGGTCTAAAGGCATCATTCTCGGCCAGCACTTTGCGACTGGAAGCGGCCTAATCACCAAATATCAACCGGTTTATGCCATGGGAGTCCTGGTTAGCGATGGCGTACTTATTAGTGACGGTGTCTTGATCAGTGACGGGGTCGTTATCAGTGACGGCGTTGTAATTGGTGATGGGGTCCTCGTTAGTGATGGCGTACTTATTAGTGACGGTGTTCTTGTCAGTGATGGGGTTGTCATTAGCGACGGCTTGACGTTGGGGACGGGATCGTTCTTCCTGAATATGGGAGTCCTCATCAGCGATGGCGTTTTAATAAGCGATGGTCACATTCTGGGCGACGGCGTGCTCATCAGCGATGGGGTCGTCATAAGTGACGGGGTCCTGGTCAGCGACTCTGTTACTGTTGCCCAATCTGCCCAGTTAAGTGGTGATTTAACCTCCGCAAGCGAAATAAAGATCGACACAGGTGTGGATTGCCTTACTTACTGAGTCTACGAAGCGCTCCTTTTTATCCGCCCATAACCCTGAAAAGACTGGTCTCATATGACAGTACAAATCGCTAACCGCCAAACTCAGCCTATTGTCACGCAGTCAGGGTCAACCTTGATCGTGACTCTGAAAGTCGAAGATCAATCGGAGGTCTTAAGCTTTCTTTCCCGCCGGCCGGAACATACGTTCGTGATGGCTGGTTTGATACATGACAATGGCTTGGTGAGCGAGCTAAACCGCGGTACGTTCTTAGGTCACAGAAACGCAAAAGGAGAACTTGATGGTGTTGCCTTGATTGGGCACATTAGCGTCTTTGAGACTGCGAATGAGGAAGCACTAGCTACATTCGCGCAGCTCATGCAACGCTGTCCGTCGATACATGCGGTTATCGGAGAAGCGGCAAAGATACGTAGCTTTTTGAGCCATTATGAGGTGAACGGAGCCCCCCATTGGCTGTTCTGTAGAGAACAATTGTTTGAAAAACGGCGGTCCGAGAAGATTGAAGAATCTGTAACGGGACTTCGGCTCGCGACCCTGGACGATTTGGATCTAGTAGTACCAGTTCACGCCCAAATGGCATTCGAGGAGTGCGGAATCAATCCACTCTTCACTGATTCAGAAGGATTTTATCGGCGTTGCGCTCGTCGAATCGAGCAAAAGAGGGTTTGGGTAAAAATCGAGAACAACCAATTAACGTTTAAGGCTGACATCATTACGGAAACTCCAGATATCACTTATTTGGAGGGTGTTTACGTAAATGACAAGAATCGCGGCAAAGGATTGGGTGCGAAATGCTTGAAAAACCTGACCAATGAACTGTTGAAGGCCACACGATCAGTTTGTTTGCTAGTCAATGAGCACAACACTTCCGCTCGGGCCTGCTATCAAAAGGCGGGTTACGAGGTGCGGGAAGTCTATGACACCCTCTTCTTCCGACCCGTTCAAGAGCCTTCTTTGCACTGAAAAGCATTCTCCAGAGACCTCCCAGTGCTGTCCAACTCCCGGCGCAAGGTGGCGCTCGTCACTAACATGACCAAACAGCGATTATTCAAGCCATTCGTAGCGCTGGTCGTAGCCTTGGCCACCGGGATCACAGTTCTCTGTCTCGCCAAGGTGAATTTTGCAGGGCTTGATACGCGAATCCTCATATTGTCGCTCGCCAGCATCTTCATTGGCTCTCGCTTAATTGTCCACATACCGCTGGTTAAAGGGGAGATCACGGTTGCCGACACTCTTATCTTTCTGACGATTCTGCTCTATGGCGGGGAAATTGCCACCCTGCTCGCTGCCGTAGCAACAGCGGCCACGTCGGTTCGGATCAGCAAGAAGGGAACCGTCCTGCTTTTCAATTCGGCGGTGATGATCTGCGCCACCTTCGTGACGGCAGCGGCTCTGCGGCTCTGCTTTGGTCCAGTCGAACTATTATCCTCCAATAGCCACTCGGCTATCTTCGTGAGTGCCCTATGCCTTATGGCGTCAGTTCAATACCTGGTTAACACAGCGTTTGTTACAGTTTATACCGCGTGCAAGATGAACCGTCCTTTTTGGGACACTTGGCGTGCGCATTATCTGTGGGCCTCGATCACTTATTTTGCCGGCGCCTCTGCTGCCTTCATCATCGCCAGACTAATCGGCATTTTGGGCTTTTACGCGATCATAGGAACCACACCAATTATCGCTGTCGTTTATTTCACATATCGCACATATCTCAAAAATGTTGAGGCTGCTGCAGAGAGGGCCGAAGAGGCCAGGAACCACGTTGAGGAACTCTCTCGATACATTGCAGAGCAAGAGCGTTTTCAAGAGCAGTTTAGTCAGCTTGAGAAAATGTCCGCATTGGGTCAACTAGCTTCTGGCGTGGCCCACGACTTTAATAACACCCTCGCGGGCATTCTGGGACGAGCCGAACTGATGCTTAGACGGACAACGGATCCGGAAACCGAGCGCGGCTTGAGTATTATCATCAAAGCCGCAGGAGATGGAGCTCAAACGGTTAAGCGAATACAGGATTTTGCCCGACAGCGTCGCGATCATGATTTTGCTTCGGTTGGTGTAGATCAGCTCTTGATGGATGTAAACGAGATCACTCGTCCGCGTTGGAAGGACGGCGCCCAGGCCCGCAACGTTCATATCAACTTCAACCTTCGGATCGATTCTGGTGCATCGATCAAGGGTGATGCTTGCGAACTACGCGAGGTTCTGGTCAATATGGTTTTCAATGCAGTTGATGCAATGCCCGACGGTGGGCGGTTGCTTCTTTCAGCCGAAGAGCGCGCCGGCTTCATTGAAATCTCTGTCAGTGATACCGGCCATGGGATGAGCCCGGATGTTAAGTCGCGAATTTTCGATCCTTTTTTTACCACCAAAGGAAATGGAGGGATGGGGCTAGGGCTCGCCGTCTGCTATGGCATCATTCAGCGACATCAAGGCACTGTGGAAGTCGAATCCGAATTGGGACGGGGTACGACCTTTGTTATCAAGCTGCCGATGGAAGAAGCCGTCACTTCGATAGAACCCATTCTCGAGCCTAATAGCAGATTGACGCTCGTTCCTAGCCCTATTGCGCCGAGGATTCTCGTCGTAGATGACGAGCAGTCCGTGCGAGAGTTGCTCGCGGACATACTAGAAGGCGAAGGATATGACGTAAGCTTGGCTGAAAACGGCAGCGAGGCCTTGAAATTATTTGGCGACCGAACGTTCGAAGCGGTGTTTACTGACTTAGGCATGCCCGGAATGAGTGGCTGGGAGCTCGCCCGCGCCATCCGTGAGCGAAATCCTGATATTCCCCTTGCAGTCGTCACTGGTTGGGGCGAAGCGGTAGGGTCAGTCGAGCAACAGGAAGCAAGTGTGGATTGGGTGGTAACCAAACCTTTCTCTGTCGTTCGTATTTGTGAAATTGCAGAACAGATTTCCGGCCGCGTGAGCGTTGAAAGCATACCGCAGCAACTCGCCGCAACGGGCACCTAGCCCCAAGCTCCCCTACCCCGCACGAAAGCAGTTCTCTAAAACTTGAATGTAGCCCTGCCTGGGTCGGTGTTCTCAGGATGATTGTTGCGTCACAGCCAATAGGCAGCTACACTCTCCGCAGGAGACTACTTAATATGTTCTGTCCTGTCTGCGAAGCTGAATACGAGGCTGGCATTATCCGCTGCGCGGATGACGATGCGGAGTTGGTGGAGAGTCTTGCCGGTAGCAGTTCTTCACATGACTACAGTGAGGCTCGCTTCGTGGTGTTGCATACTCTGAGTTCCTCAGCTGAGGCTGAAATGGTGAACGACATTTTCGCGCAGAATGGAGTTCGTTCCGTGGTTCAGTCAGGAGGAGCAGACGCCCTGTCGCCCTTACTGTCGGCGACTTCGCCAGGGTCGATCATTCTGGTTGACGAGCGTGACTTCGATAGGGCGCAGGAGCTTTACACGGCGTTCTTTGGTAATGACACTTCGCCGCTGACGGGCGGCACGCCTCATTTCAGCGAGGACAATTCAAATTGAGATCTCGTGGTGTCCGCGGTACTCACACCCTCCCAACTATGGAAGATCTGCTAAAGAATGGACACCCAGGCGTCCGATGCAATCCTGGTATTTTTGACCACCGCTAGCAGCAACGAAGCCAAACTATTGGCTGCTGCTCTCGTTGATGGTCGATTCGCGTCCTGCGTTCAGATCCTTCCTCAGGTTGAGTCTGTTTATCGCTGGGAAGGGCAGGTACGTTACGACGACGAGGTTCTCTTATTAGTCAAGACTACGGCGAAGAAGTTTGAAGAGTTGGAACGGGAAGTAAGGCGCCTACATAGTTATCAGGTTCCCGAAATCCTGGCTGTGCCGGTAATGTTAATATCTGAACCTTATCTGATTTGGCTTACTGGACAGCTTGAGGCTTCGTCCGAAACAGGCTAGCGTTGGTCATAGCTTCGGGACGTTCGAACTTGCCGATTGTTCCTTAAAACTGGCGCCCCTTAATATCATCCGATACCCTCGCGTTCGACTTCGCCAGCGAACTTTCGACTTCCCCCACAATTTCCACCACACGCATGGGAGAATCGGTGAGGTGTAACCGCTTAAGATCCCGCTCTGAAATCATCCCTCGAGTCAATAACACAGTCTTAACCCAGTCTAATAGTTCCTGCCAGTATTCCGAGCCGAAAAGCACTACCGGAAAGTCACGAACCTTTTCGGTTTGAATGAGTGTCAGCGCTTCGAACATTTCATCCAGAGTTCCAAAACCGCCGGGGAAGATGATGAAGGCGGTGCTGTATTTGATGAACATCATCTTTCGCACAAAGAAGTATTTGAACTTTAGTGACAGCGTCTGGTAGGGATTGGGCCTCTGCTCATGCGACAGCTCTATGTTGCACCCAATCGAAATTCCACCAGCGTCAAAGGCTCCCTGGTTCGCCGCTTCCATAATCCCGGGACCGCCACCGGTGATCACGGCAAAGCCTGCCTTGGCAAAAAGTGCTGCGGTCTCTCGCGCCGCTGCGTAATAGGGATTGTCTGGTGTTATGCGTGCAGAACCGAAAAAGGAGACCCCGCGTGTAATGCTGGCCAGCTCATCAAATCCCTCGACAAATTCGCCCATGATTCGAAAAACGCGCCATGGGTCAGTGTGGGTGAACTGATCCGCGTGCGGGCTCTCGAGGAGTTGTTCGTCCTGAGTCGTACCTGGAGGCTTGGTGCTTTCCTCGTTCATGTCATCCATTCACGTCGCCATTCTCTGAAGTCTTATCAGATCCCCATGATGTTATAGCCACAATCCACATAGATCACTTCGCCCGTGATTCCCGAGGAAAGGGGACTGCAGAGGAACAATGCTGTGTTTCCCACCTCGCGGGCCTCAACATTACGGCGAAGGGGTGCACGCTCGGCATGGTGCTTCATCATCGTGCTGAGACCGGAGACGCCCCGTGCTGAAAGGGTTTGTATTGGCCCGGCGCTGATAGCGTTAAT
>JAWVFI010000158.1:0-37586 GCA_033856235.1 Blastocatellia bacterium
TGCCAACCTCTCGCCCTCAGCGGCCGCAGGTACGGTTAGCGGCATTGTCACTGACAGCAACGGCACAGCGGTGGAAGGCGTGGTGGTCAGAATGAGCGGCGATCAGGACCGCAAGACCATTACCGACACCAAAGGTCGTTACTACTTCGACAATGTGGATGTAAATGGCTTCTACACGGTGACGCCGTCGCGGGTGAACTATCACTTCAATCCTTTTAACCGGGCCTTTACTCAGCTGGGGAACCAGACGGACGCCGCCTTTGCTGCGTCATTCACGGGCGACAATGCCAACCCGCTGGATACTCCGGAATACTTCGTCAGGCAACAATACGTTGACCTGCTGGGACGCGAGCCGGATGAAGGCGGGTTCAACTATTGGAGCGACCGCCTGCTGGAATGTGGCGATGCCGATTGTATGAATCAGAGACGCAGCGATATCGCCGCGGCCTTCTTCATCGAACAGGAGTTCCAGCAGACCGGCTCGTTCATCGACGTTCTGTACAAAGGCAGTCTCGGCCGCCGGCCAGGGTATTCAGAGTATTCAGCCGACCGGAAGCTGGTGATTGGCGGTCCTGATCTGGAAACGGAGCAGGCTGCCTTTGCCGCAGACTTCGTGAAGCGGGCGGAGTTTGTGCAGAAGTATCAGTCGAACACCACCGGCGAGTCATTCGTCGATGCCTTGCTGGCGAATGTCTGGCAGACTTCGAATCTGGATCTGGGGACGCAACGTGGCGTGCTGCTGGCGCTCTATCAAACCGGAGGGGACATGAACCAGAGTCGCGCCCTGGTGTTGCGGCAATTGAGCGAGAATCCTTCGCTCAAAGGCGTCGAGTACAACCCGGCGTTTGTCGTGACAGAATACTTCGGCTACCTGCGGCGCAACCCGGAAGCGGAAGGCTATAACTTCTGGCTGAATGTGCTCGACAACCGCGAGCCCGGCAACTTCCGCGGCATGGTCTGTTCGTTTATTACTTCCACGGAGTATCAGAAACGGTTTAGTTCAGTCGTGAGTCACAGCAACGGCGAGTGCGGGCAGCGCTAAGCGTGCGCGGCGCGCAGGGCCGCACCGGGGTTTCGGCCGCGGACTTCTCGCCCATCCGCAACGCCGATCTCGGGCGGTTCACCGTCGATCGCCTGATGTCGATCATCAGCCGGCTCGGGTCACGAATCGAGGTGAAGATCAAAGTGCGACGAGCTGAAACGGTCGAACACGGCATGCCAGCGTAGAAGGCTAATTAGCTTCGCCTCCCAACGCGAAAAGACTTTGCCAGACTCCGCTTACACATTAGTCAATTCATGAAGCATGAGCGTGACTTCTCTAATCGCCTTCATTCGATCCTGACCGCATGTCCCGCGATCTGTTGGAAAGTCGCCATCTCGTAAGAGCGCGCGAAACAGTCAAGGCAAAAATTTCTTTGCTTGTTCCGAAAGGGCTCTGAGATCAAACCTATCTGGATTGGGAGAAGGGATATAAGTGGGACGCCCACTAGCAGTGGTGGCGCGACCAGCGACCAAGCCGGTTTGTGGTAACCGGCTCTGTGCCTATTCCATTCCTTGATCACCCCGAGACATAGCATTCACGCTGCCAATAAGCTCGTATCGAAACCAGCCAGATGGCGTCAGGCATTTTGGTACAAATCAGTACGACCAAAATGATTCCGCTCCTGGATTCTGCCGAGAGTAGGCTCCGTGCCGCTATGGCCTCCATGGTACGAAACTCGCTTTCATTCGGACGCCAGATCAGTTCAAGTCTAGCGCCGGAGTGAAAATGACTGGAAAAAGCGCGCTCTGCTTTCTCTTGATCAGTGTCAGTCTGAGTTTCATCCTTGCTGCCTGTGCGCATCGAGAAGACGTGCATTCGCCAGGATTTGCCAATCGCATTCAAACCCAACCAACCGGGGCTCAACAAGCCGGCGACCAGACGGAAGACGGCCAATGGCTAATGCCGGCCAAGAATTACGCCAGCACCAGATTCAGCGGACTCGATCAAATCAATAGCAATAACGTCGGTAACCTGAAGCTCGCCTGGAGCTTCTCGACAAATGTGTTGCGGGGTCACGAAGCGGCGCCAATCGTCGCCGGCGACACCATGTTTGTTGTCACGCCGTATCCGAACATCGTTTACGCGCTGGACCTAACCCAGCCCGGCGGACCTATCAAATGGAAATACGAATCGAATCCTGCATCCGCATCCCAGGGCGTGGCTTGCTGCGATGTCATAAATCGCGGCGTGGTCTATGCCGATGGCAAGATCTTTTTCAACACGCTCGATGACTACACCATTAGTCTCGACGCCTCCACCGGCAAAGAACTTTGGAAAACGAAAGTCGGTGACATCAACCAGGGCGAGACGATGACGATGGCGCCGCTCGTTGTTAAAGAGAGAGTGTTGGTGGGCGATAGTGGCGGCGAATTTGGCGTGCGCGGCTGGTTGACGGCGCTGGATATCAACACCGGCAAGATCGCATGGCGCGCATATCACACCGGTCCGGATGCCGACGTACTGATTGGGCAAAATTTTCATCCCTTCTATCAACAGGACCAGGGAAAAGACTTGGGAATATCGAGCTGGCCTGCTGACGCCTGGCGCATCGGCGGCGGCACAATGTGGGGATGGATTTCCTACGATCCCGATCAGGACTTGATCTTCTATGGCACTGGTAATCCGGGTCCATGGAATCCGGAGCAACGACCCGGCGACAACAAATGGACCTGTGGAATTTTCGCGCGCAAGCCGGAGAACGGTGAGGCGGTTTGGTATTACCAGTTTAGCCCTCACGATCTCCACGACTACGACGCCGTCAACGAACAAATACTTCTCGATTTACCTGTCAACGGCCAAACCCGAAAGGTGCTGGTTCGGCCGGAACGCAATGGTTATGTCTACGTCATGGATCGCGCGAACGGTCAGGTGCTCTCAGCGAATCCCTACGCGTACATCACATCCTCGAAAGGCGTTGACCTCAATTCCGGAAAACTGATTTACAACGAAGAAAAGAATCCGCAAGCCGGAAAAGTAATCAGGGAGATTTGTCCGGCAGCACCGGGAGCCAAGGATTGGCAGCCCTCTGCTTTTTCACCGCGCACTGGTCTGCTCTACATCCCTCATCAAAATCTCTGCATGGATGTGGAGGGCCTGGAAGCAAACTACATCGCCGGCACGCCGTATGTAGGGGCTAACGTGAAAATGTATGCGGGACCCGGAGGAAACCGAGGCGAGTTCCTCGCCTGGGATCCAGTCAAAGGAGAAAAAGTTTGGGCCATTCAAGAAAAGTTTCCTGTGTGGAGCGGAGCAGTCGCCACTGCGGGTGATGTTGTTTTCTACGGCACGATGGACGGCTGGTTCAAGGCCGTCGATGCAAAAAGCGGACAACCACTTTGGCAGTTCAAATGTGGTTCCGGAATCATTGGGCAGCCGATTAGTTATCGTGGCCCGGACGGCAAGCAGTACATCGCGATACTAGCAGGAGTGGGCGGATGGTCGGGTGCGATTGTCGCGGCTGGCCTCGATCCGCGCGATCCCAGCGGCGCGCTGGGGTTCGTCAATGCGATGACTGATTTGCCCGACGCTACGACCAAGGGGGGAATGCTGTATGTGTTCGCACTGCCGTGATGAATCTGCAGCTTCCTTGTCCCGTAGGGACATAATGTTTATAGAACAGAAAATCCAGAAACATATTCTCGCTCCGAAGGAGCGCAACGTAATTGCTCTGGCATTTTCATCGCTGCCTACATTGCGCTCCGCTGGAGCGCGAGTCGGGGGATTCATACCGGGGTCTATAAATATTCGGCTCCTCCGGAGTCAGCGTCTTACTAAGCAGCCGATGCTGAGAAGCGTGACCGTCGCTATGTACTTACCCGCTTTCGTGCTTGCGCTACTCACTTCATGTTCCCACAAAGCGGTCGCGCCAGCTGTAACTGCACAACAGCCGGCCCTTGTCGCGGGTGTGCTTCGCGTTTGCGCCGATCCGAACAACCTGCCTTTTTCCAACCAGAAATTGGAAGGCTTTGAAAATAAACTGGCGGAACTGATCGCAAAAGAAACTGGAGAAACCGTTGAATACACCTGGTGGGCGCAACGTCGTGGCTTCTTTCGCAACACGCTCAAGGATGGCGCCTGTGATGTTGTACTCGGCGTACCCGCTGGGTTTGAGATGGCGTTGACTACGTCGCCTTATTACCGCTCGAGCTACGTTTTCATTACTCGCAAAGATCGAAATCTCGACATCAAATCGTTTGATGACCCGGTGCTGCGGAAACTGAAGATAGGAGTGCAGATGGTCGGCGACGATTTTAGCAACACGCCGCCCGCACACGCGCTCACAAAACGTCACATCATCCAAAACGTTCGCGGCTACACCCTCTACGGTGATTATTCGCAGCCCAATCCCCCAGCCAGAATTATCGACGCCGTGGCTGAAAGGGAAGTGGATGTGGCCATCGCGTGGGGACCTTTGGCGGGCTATTTCGCTAAACTAAGCAACGTGCCCCTGAAACTGGTCCCGGTATCCCCGCAGGTGGATCAGCCGTTCCTACCTTTTGTTTATGACATCGCCATGGGTGTGCGGCGAGGAGATCAGGAACTGAAGGATCGACTAGAAAGGATTATGGATAAGAGACGCGGGGATATTGATCGACTGCTCGTTGAGTATGGTGTGCCGCGCGTCGACCAGGCGATAATTGCTTCCAATCGCTGAGACATAGAGATGAACGTGCCTTCACGATACTTAAGACCTGTGGTCCACAGTGGGTGGGCGCTTCTGGTTCTGTTGGGCCTGCTCGGCATCTCCTGTAAGCGGGAGGAGAGGCAATTTGACCCGCCGCCGGCGCCGGCAAATGCCCCGATTTTAATGAGCGATCTCCAACCCGGCGCTCCAGGATCTCAAGCAGGCCCGAAAAATCCATTAGAAGGGAATGCGACCGCTTTGTCGGATGGCAAGCGATTATTTTCGCAATATAACTGCACGGGTTGCCATGCGAATGGCGGTGGCGCGATCGGGCCACCCTTGATGGACGAAAAGTGGATCTACGGCAGCGAACCGGTAAACATTTATTCGACCATCGTGGAAGGCCGTCCCAATGGAATGCCTTCCTTCAGGCACAAGATTTCGGACTATCAGGTCTGGGAGATTTCGGCTTACGTGCGCTCGCTAAGCGGCCAGGTGCGCAAGGATGTGGCGCCGGGCCGCAACGACGACATGAACGTGCACCGCTCGGAGCAGCGAATAGAACGGAAGACGCCGGAGCACTCTGCCATTCCGAAATCCGCCGAACAACCATGATGGACAAGCGACGAGCATCAGTAGTTCTGATCATGGCAGGTCTGTTGTCGAGCAATTGCGGCGGCGGATTGCAGTCGGTCGTCGACCCGGCTGGCCCGCAAGCGGAGCACATCGGCCGGCTGTGGTGGTTCATGCTGATCACCTGCACGGTAGTCTTTGTCCTTGTGCTTCTGTTCTTACTGATAGCTTTAGTGAAGAGAAGCAAGTCTATTCAGCCATCTGATGAGTCACCGGAAAATGTAACGAGCGAATCGGAACGGCGGCGTGGCCTCATTGTCATTGTCGCCACCGGTCTTACGATCGCGATTCTATTTACACTCATGCTCGATAGCTTTCTGGTCGGACGAGGTCTGACTGCCGAGCTGGATCGAAAACAAGGTGTACACATCGAGGTGACCGGACACCAATGGTGGTGGGAAGTGCGCTATCAGGACACAGACGCCAGCAGCATTTTCACCACTGCCAATGAGATTCACATACCGGTCGGCGTTCCGGTGACTTTCACTCTAAAAGCAACTGACGTGATTCATAGCTTCTGGGTGCCCAATCTTCATGGCAAGAAGGATCTGATTCCCGGAAAAGTTTCGACGATTTGGTTGCAAGCTGACAAGGTCGGCGTTTATCGAGGGCAGTGTGCGGAATTTTGTGGGCATCAACACGCCCACATGGCACTTTGGATTTTTGCAGAGCCGCGCGAACAGTTTGATGCCTGGCGACGAAACCAAATTCAATCGGCAGTCTCGCCGGCAAATCCTGCCGAACAAAAAGGGCAGCAGGTGTTTCTATCGTCAACCTGCGTGATGTGTCACGCGATAAACGGAACCCCGGCAGGCGCAAACGTAGGACCGAACCTAACTCATCTCGCGAGCCGCAACACCATTGCCGCAGCGACCCTTCCGAATGATCGTGACCATCTGGCGCAGTGGGTGAGTGATTCACAGCAGATCAAACCCGGCAATCGCATGCCCCCAAACAAACTTGTCCCGGAAGATATGCAGGCTTTGCTCGACTACCTGCAGAGTTTGAAGTGAAGAAAATGGCGAACCGTCCACAATCGTTAGCAGAGCACGCGTCCGTGGCGCAAGCCGACCGGCGCGAGATCAAGGAACTCGAGCGCGTCTGGGCCCGCTCGCCCGGAATTATTGGTTGGTTTACTGACACGGACCATAAAGCGATTGCCCTCAGGTATGTCGTTACCGCTTTCATGTTTTTTCTGCTCGGCGGAATCGAAGCGGCGCTGATGCGGATTCAACTGGCCCGTCCTGAAAATCACTTCCTCAATCCTGACTTGTACAACCAGGTCTTCACGGTTCACGGGACGACCATGATGTTTCTCTTCGCTGTGCCGATCATGACAGCTCTGGGGATTTACCTCGTTCCTTTGATGGTCGGCGCCCGAGACGTGGCGTTTCCACGACTCAATAATTACGGCTACTTCGTCTATTTGATTGGCGGCATACTGCTCTACGTCAGTTTTTTTCTTAACACCGGTCCCGATGCTGGCTGGTTTGCTTACGTGCCCCTTTCAGGCCCGGGCTATTCGCCGGGCAAACGCGTGGACATTTGGGCGCAGATGATTTCGTTTACCGAGATTTCGGCGTTATCGGGAGCCGTCGTTATCATCGGCACAGTTTTCAAAATGCGCGCGCCGGGGATGTCGCTTCACCGTATGCCGCTTTTTGTGTGGGCGCAGCTAGTCACGTCATTCATGATCATCTTCGCGATGCCCGCGGTGATGCTGGCCAGCAGCCTCCTCGCTTCCGACAGGCTCATCGACACGCATTTTTTCAATCCGGCGGAGGGCGGCGACGCAATTCTCTATCAACACATGTTTTGGTTTTTCGGACACCCGGAGGTTTACATAATTTTCATCCCCGCGTTGGGATTCATTTCGTCAATTGTGGTTACGTTTTCGCGGCGTAGAGTTTTTGGATACACGGCCATGGTGCTGTCGCTGATTGCCACCGCTTTCCTTGGTTTCGGGCTTTGGGTCCATCACATGTTTGCTACGCCTTTGCCGCAGCTTGGACAAAGTTTCTTTACGGCGGCGAGCATGATGATCGCCATTCCCAGCGGTGTTCAGATCTTTTGTTGGATTGCGACGATGTGGGGCGCGAAGTTAAATATTAAAACGCCTTTGCTTTTCGTGCTTGGATTTGTAGCGATCTTTGTGCTGGGCGGTTTGACCGGCGTGATGCTCGCGTCGATCCCGCTTAATCTACAGATTCACGATACTTTCTTCGTCGTGGCCCATCTTCATTACGTGCTGATCGGCGGCGCAGTATTTCCGCTTTTCGGCGCCTTCTACTATTGGTTTCCCAAATGGACTGGCCGGCTACTCAGCGAGCGTCTCGGCAAATGGAATTTCGGGTTGATGTTTGTTGGCTTCAATCTGGTGTTCTTTCCGATGCATCAGCTCGGGCTTAAGGGGATGCCGCGGCGCGTTTACACCTATCTACCGGAAAACGGTTGGGCGTCTTTAAATATGCTCGCCTCGGTGGGCGCATTGATTCTCGCGTTCGGCGTGGTGGTGTTTATGGTGAATGTCTTTTGGGCGCGACGGTTCGGGACAGTTGCCGGACCGAATCCATGGGGCGCCGATACGCTGGAATGGGGACTCGCGTCGCCGCCGCCGGATTACAACTTTTTTCGCATTCCGGCGATCGAGGGGCGATATGCTTTGTGGGACAAGTCAGAGAACGCTGCCGTCGTCGTGGGCCTAAGTTCAACGAAGCGCGAAACTCTGGTTACCAGTGTCGTCGACGCTGTACCCGAACTTCGCTACGAGCTGCCTGGCCCTTCGATTTGGCCACTGCTGCTGGCGCTGGCGACCGCTGAAACCTTCATCGTCGGGATTTTTACACCGTGGGCATTCGCTGTTGGGGCTGTGTTGACGTTTGCCGTATTCGTTGGCTGGTTCTTTGGCAGTCCGAATTACGAAAACGTCGACGCGAAAGAGCCACCCGATCAATCCAACCGATTGGACGCACCGGAATACTTGCGACCTGAGGAAGCATGAGCGCACAACCTGTCATCGACGTTTCGGAGTTGCCGCATCATGGGTTTGACACCCTCGACACGATCTGGTGGGGCAACAACCTTCTGCTGGCAATCGAGACCTCGATGTTTGCCATATTGATCGCAACCTATTTCTACTTACGCCAGAATTTCGCACACTGGCCTCCGCCCCTCGCGCAACTCACCGGTCCGCTCGATCCGCTGCCGGATTTGGGATTCGGCACGACCAACGCGATTCTTCTTCTACTCAGCTGTCTGCCTATGATCTGGGTTGACATCTCAGCGCGACGTGGTCATAGGCCTAGCGTTCAGCGTGGTCTCGCTATCTGTCTGATCCTCGGGTTGGTCGCAATTGTTTTGCGTTCATTGGAATTTGGCGCCGTGAAATTTCACTGGGACAGCAATGCCTACGGCTCAATCGTGTGGTTTATTCTCGGCATGCACCTGCTCCATCTGATCACTCTAACGTGCGAGACTTTGCTTTTGACCGGCTGGAGTTTTATGCGCGAGTTTGACATGAAGCATCGCGTGGACCTCACTGCGCTCGCGGTTTACTGGTACTGGGTTGTCGGGATCTGGATGGTGCTTTACGGGGTGGTCTACTTTGCGCCGCGGCTGAGTTAACTGATGACTGATGAACTGACACCAGAAGGTAAAGCAGGCCCGAGCATGGGAGTCCATCCGGGTTTGTGGATTGGCGTGCTGGTCCCGCCCGTAGTCTGGGCGTTACAAATGCAGATCAACTATTGGGCCGTGCGTGGCGCCTGCGCCCGCGGAGGCAATCTCAGGCTTTATTCGGTGACTAGCATTGCTTTGTTTATGATTATTTTAAGCGGAATATGCGCGTGGATCGGCGCGCGCCAATCTAACAACGGCGAGCGAGTTGAATGGGGCCCTCTTGTTTCCAGTTCCAGATTCATGTTTGCTTTGGGACTTTTGGACTGTGCGGTTTTCTTTATGGCAGTAATGGCCCAGGGGATCGCTGCAGTTGTCATTCACCCATGTCAGCTATGAACTCTTACGGCATTCAGAACAAGGGTATCGACCGGGTCAGGTTAAGAAAATACCGGGCCTCACCATGGCTCGTGATGCTGTCGCTCTTTAGCAATGTCAACGCGACCTTCGCACACGAAGGCAAGCCGCACACGTGGCACGATCTGTCGCGAGCGTGGAGCTTCGAGCCCCTGGTTGTTGCTTCACTAATTATGACGGGCGGGTTTTTCATTAGGGGGCTGAAAAATCTGTGGCGACATTCCGGAACCGGAAAGGGAATCCGCCGTTGGGAGGCGTTTGCCTTTGCGGGAGGATGGTTTGCGTTGTTCATCGCTCTGGTGTCTCCGGTTCATGCCTGGGGAAGAGTGTTATTTTCAGCGCACATGACTCAACACGAAATACTTATGTTGGCCGCTGCTCCCTTACTTGTTTTGGGACGACCCCTGATCGCAATCGCCTGGGCACTGCCACTCCATTGGTCCAGGGAAATAGGTGCTCTGGCTAAAACGGGATGGGTACAGAAGACCTGGCAAGTGTTGACGATCCCTTTTGTCGCATGGGTGATTCATGCTGTAGCGCTTTGGAGCTGGCACGTGCCGGTGCTCTTTGAAGCGGTGTTGCACAATGAATTGGTTCACACGGCGCAGCATTTGAGTTTCCTTCTCTCGGCGCTTCTTTTTTGGTGGGCGCTGATTCACGGCCGGCAGGGTTTGATGGGTTATGGCGCGGCGGCACTCTACGTATTTACAACCTCGCTGCACAGCGGTTTGCTCGGCGCGCTGCTAACGTTTTCCCGCTCGGTTTGGTATCCGTCGTACGTCGGCCTCACCAATTCCTGGGGATTAAGTCCACTCGAGGATCAACAGCTTGGCGGGTTAATCATGTGGATTCCGGCGGGCGTGCTCTACACCATCGCCGGCCTTGCCTTGATCGCCGGCTGGTTAAGGGAAGCGGAGTCGCGCACGCTAAAGCGAGAGCAGAGTTGGGCCAAGACGTGACCGTGTTATACAACGAGCTCGGGGGTCGTATTGGATGAAGAAGCTGATCGAAATCAGTCTCGGAATCGTGACCAGTGTCGGCGGCTTTTTGGAGATTGGATCCATTACGACCGCGGCGCAGGCCGGGGCCGATTTCAGCTTTCAATTGATATGGGCGGTGGTGCTTGGCGGGCTGTGCCTGATCTTTTTAGTTGAGCAGGCTGGACGGTTATCGGCAGTCAGCGGCCATACGTTGACCGGCGCAATCCGCGAGCGGTTTGGATTCAACTACTTCTTTCTTGTCTTCATCGTCCTAAGTTTGATCACACTCCTGGTGCTAAGCGCGGAGCTCGGCGGCGTTTGCGTCGCGCTCGAGTTCTCCACCGGCGTCGGGTTTCAGTGGTGGGCGGTGCCCGTAGCTTTGCTGGTTTGGCTTCTCATTTGGAAGGGCACGTTTGGGTTTATCGAGAAGGGCGTCTCAGTACTCGGCCTCGTAACGATTTCTTTCATCGTCGGCGCAATCGTCATGAAACCAAACTGGCACAGCGTCGTAAGCGGCGCGATCCCCAGTCTTCCAGCTCACGATAAGAGTCATTATTGGTTTATCGCAGTCTCGATTCTCGGGGCCTCAATTTCGCCTTACCTCTACTTGTTTTATTCGTCCGGAGCTATTGAGGACCATTGGACCGAAGATTACATCGGCGTAAATCGGATCATCGCCTCTACCGGAATGAGTTTTGGAACTGTAATTTCAATCGCAGTACTTATTCTGGGAGCGTTCGTGTTTCCGCCCAGAGGCCTGCATGTAGATCACTATTCACAGCTCGCTTTGCTGCTCCAGGACGCCTTCGGCCACTGGGGTTTCATACTCTTCGTTGCATCTTTGGGAATAGCCTGTCTAGGGGCGGCGCTGGAGATAACTTTGGAGATGGCTTACTTCGCGGCCCAGGGTTTTGGGTGGAACTGGAGTGAAAACCAGCCACCGAAAAAAGAAGCGCGTTTTAGTTTGACCTACACCATCGTGGTGCTGCTGGCGACGCTTCTTGTCCTGACAGGCATCGACCCGCTGAAGCTGACAATCATGTCGATGGCCCTAACTGCGGCGACACTGCCATTCTCAATCGTTCCTTTCTTAATTCTGATGAACGATCGCAAGTATCTGGAGGAACACACGAATGGCTGGCTTTCAAACACAGTTGTGATTCTGATCATACTGCTGGCATTTGTTTTAGCCGTCATTAGTATTCCGCTGCAAATCTTCGGAGGTAGCTGATGGACCTGATTGCTGATTGTCTCGATAAGCAGTTGGTAGATCGCCATGGCCATAAAATGGGGCGCGTCGATGGCGTGGTAATCGAAGTGGGCGAGGGGCGCAAGCCAACGGTTTCAGCAATTGAAGTTGGACCGGTTTGCCAGTCTACCCGTTTGCATCCGGCATTCAGAAGGCTCGTGACATCCATCTCGAAACGATGCGGTGTGTCCCCGCAGGATCCATTTCGCTTGCCATGGCCCAAAGTTGTTTCGGCGGGAATTGAAGTGATTGCGGGGGTCGAGGCGGAGAAGACCCCGGCGCTCGCTTGGGAGTTATGGCTGCGGAAAAATATCATTGCACGGATTCCGGGGGCTTAATGGCGCGACAGGAAATTCATTTGGAGTTGTTACTCGGAAAACGAGTTTACGCTCTCAACGGGCAAGCGATCGGGCGTTTGGAGGAGGTGTGCGCCGAACCACATCAGGGCGTCGCCTCGGTAAATGAATTTCTGGTGGGAAAGTATGCCATCTTCGAAAGACTTTCGGCATGGGAAATCGGACGGGCGGTCCTGGGACTTTTTGGATCATTGCTAAAAAGCGGCTACCGGATTAGGTGGGACCAGATTGATTTTACTGATCCGGAGCGACCAAAGCTCACTTGCCAAGTCAGCGACTTGGCGCCGCTTGAAATAGATTAATCATGCGAGTAAAGGGTTATCCACTATTGATGGTTTGTCTTGTTTGCGCTCTATGGGCCCCTTCCTGCGCAAGAAGGGCCCACGGACCACGGGCCTATGTCACTAACGAACGTGATGGAACGGTCTCAGTAATCGATCTAGAAAATCACCGCACTGTGTCCACGATCAAGGTTGGCGCTCGGCCGCGCGGAATCCAACTCGGACCGGACCAGAAAACAATTTGGGTGGCACTCAGCTATCCGACAAATCAGTCCCAGGGCGAGGACAAGATTGCCGTAATTGACTGTGCCACCGAACAAATCGTGGCCAAATATGATGCGGGCACCGACCCCGAACAATTCGTTGTTAACCATGACGCCACGCGTCTCTACATCGCTAACGAAGATGCCGGCACTGCATCGGTAAATGATGTAAAAACAAACCGAGTTATTGCAGCGATGCCGGTTGGGCTGGAACCCGAAGGAGTCGCACTCAGTCCTGACGGACGCTGGGTTTATGTTACCTCGGAGAGTAGTAGCACGGTGGCTGTAATAGATACTGCCACGAACCAGGTGATCAAAACTTTTCTGGTCGGCGCCCGACCGCGTGAGGCGGTTTTCCTTCGTGACGGATCCAAGGCTTACGTGACGGCGGAAAACGGCAACGTCGTTTCAGTCGTGCAAACGTCGGATCATACGGTGACCGGCACGATCAATCTGCCGCGCGAAAACGGAGGTCTGTTGTTGAAACCCAAAGGTATCGTGGTATCGCCTGATGGCAAGCAAATCTACGTCGCCACGGGACGCGGGAATACTGTGGCAGTGATAGACACCGAAGCGCAGAAATCGGTTCAGCAAATCGTGGTAGGTCAGCGCCCATGGGGTATTGCACTTTCGCAGGACGGGCGAACGCTTTACACCGCGAACGGACTCTCCAACGATGTCTCGGTAATTGATCTTGGCACCAATCAAGTGGTCGCGACAATTACAGCGGGCGATGGTCCGTGGGGAATTGTAATCAAGCCCTAGCGAACTTTCGGCCAGGCAATTCAACAAAGACCATCATGCAGCCGGTTAACGCCAAATACCCTTCACGCGTTCGTCTGGTTTCGCTGTGTCTTGTCCTTTTAGTGATCACAGGCACTCATGTTATTCGTGCACAAACCGCAAGTGCTGGATTTCGTGGCCACGTATGCGACGAATCAGGCGCTGCCATCGCAGGCGCGCGAGTCAAATTTCAGGACGAATCGCAAGCGAGCCACACCACAACTTCGGAAGATGGGAACTTTGGTTTCGAACGTCCAGGTCGTGCGGGGACACTAACCATTGATGCGCCCGGCTTTGCGGTCTTCTCTCAACGCCTAACTGAGGCGGCCCTTCAACTGAATCTGCAAATAGTTTTGAAGCCGGACTCAATTCGCGAACAGGTCACTGTCACAGCCACCAGAACCGAGACACCATTACGCTCCACGGCTGCGAGCGCTCGTTTGCTTTCATCAGCAGAATTGTCGACAACGGCCGCGCTCACAATTGACGATGCGTTGCGCCAGGTGCCGGGCTTCCAGTTGTTTCGCCGCAGCGGCAGTCGCACCGCCAATCCAACTTCGCAGGGTGCAAGCCTGCGTGGAGTGGGAGCCAGCGGCGCAAGTCGTGCCCTGGTCCTGGCCGACGGCCTTCCTTTCGCTGATCCATTCGGCGGCTGGATCTACTGGGACCGCATGCCGCGCGCGGCAGTAGATCAGTTGGAAGTAGTACGCGGCGGCGCCTCTGACCTTTATGGTAATAGCGCCATGGGAGGCGTGATCAATATCATCACGCGGTCACGTGAAGTCCCCGCGCTGTCTCTTGATTTGTCATACGGGAACCAGAACTCCCCGAGCGCTTCCATTTACGGGGGCACGCGATTCAAGAAGTTTTCTACCACCCTGGCCGGCGAACTCTTTCACACTAACGGTTACATAAATGTTGGAAAGACCGATCGCGGTATCGTGGACACGCCGGTTTCTTCGCGGCACCGGTCGCTCTATCTTGATCTCGGATACGAGCCGAGCGAAACCGTTCGATTGTTTGTAAAGCCGTCCTACTTCGCAGAGAGTCGGGCCAATGGGACTTCACTGCAAACGAATCGCACTCATGTTGGGGAAATAGATGGCGGCGCCAATTTCAATCCAGTCCGTGTCGGAGAAATATCCTTGCGCGGCTACTTAAGCAGGCAGACTTACGATCAAATGTTTTCAGCGATTGCAACACACAGAAATACGGAGACATTAACAAGGGTTCAGCGAGTGCCAGCGCAGTCTGCCGGCCTGATGTTTCAATGGTCGCGCTCAATTGGCAATCACCAGAACCTGGTCGGAGGACTAGAAGCTCGCGAGGTTCGTGGCGCGAGTGACGAGATTGTTTATGATCGCGGCCAAGCTGCCTCGCTGGTTGGCGCGGGTGGCCGCCAGCGCTCCTATGCATTGTTCTTCACTGATTCACTACATCTGAACTCGAGATTGTCAGTCTCCGCTGGGGCTCGTCTTGATCTCTTCAGAAACCTTGATGGCTTAATCGTGAGCCGCGCAATCTCGCCGGGCGCCCCCGAGAGTGTGACTCAATTCGCAAACGTTTCGGAACTTTCGTTCAGCCCACACCTTTCGATCCTTTACAACGCGAATCCCACGTTATCGTTCTTTGGCTCTTTTTATGGCGCTTTTCGGGCACCGACACTCAACGAGCTCTATCGATCTTTCCGAGTTGGCAATGTGATAACTCTCGCAAACGAAAATTTAAAACGCGAGCGGGCGAGGGGCGGGGAAGCGGGGGCGCGACTGAGCTTGTGGGAAGACCGGTTTGACCTGCGCGCCGGTTTCTTCGCCGTTACGGTTTCGGATCCAATTGCCAACCTCACGCTCGCGAATTCTCCGGCATTGATTACGAGACTGCGCCAGAACCTTGGCCGGACTCGCTCGTTGGGTCTGGAAATTGATTCCAATCTTCGTCTGAAACGAAGCTTGAACATTAACGTCGGATATCTACTATCGAACGCCAGAGTGGTGAGTTTCCCCGCTAACACGTTGCTTGAGGGGTTGGTAATTCCGCAGACACCTCGTACGAGTATTACCTTTCAGATCAGTTACGCTAGCCCGAAATCCTATAAGTTTGGTTTGCAAGGGCGAGCGTCGGGAACTCAATTTGAAGACGACCAAAACCTGCTTCGTCTTCCGGGCTTTTTCACGCTCGATGGATACGTCGCCCGAAACCTAAACCGCCGGCTGGAAATATTTGTGGCTGGCGAGAATATTCTTAACTCGCGCTACCAGGTCGGCCGCACACCCGTCGTTACCGTGGGTCCTTCGATACTATTTCGCGCAGGGGTGAAAGTGAAGTACTAAGACGGAAAGAAACCAAATTTGAGCCGTCGGCAACCGAGTCCTAATCTTCCAATGCAGCTTATCCAATTACCGTTGCCGTTATGACAACGGTAAGCGAAATTCCTGCTGAATACTTCGATTGAGTCCTGAACGATTTCATGAATCGTTTCGGCGGCGTCACCGCATTCCTTTGTTGGCTTCTTACGTCCGATAAAGGATCGTGGGTGGGAGTAAAGCCGGGTACCGCTATTGATTCTTCAATAACTCCAAAATCAGATCACGCTCGGCTGCGGTTAGCCCGCCCGGCGCGAAGTTAAAGTTTTTGCTTTTACCGTTCTGATTTACCTTTATGTGAAACGAAAAAAGACCTGCCCCGACAAAACTGTTACGGCCGATATCCTTGAGGTCGTTGAAGCCGACGCTCGAAGGGATCCGCCGCACAGCTCGCGGCGCCAGAGGCAATTTACGTGAACTGCCGTATTACGAGGGTCTCTATGAGCTCAAGAGCGGCCGTGAGATTGAAGCGATCGAGAAATTCAAAGAGGCGCTCAATCAAAAAGCGCCATCGTGGAACGTCGATGCCTACGAAGACTGCCTCGCCAATGCGTATCTTCAGCTGGGCGAGTGGGACGAGGCCATCGCTGAATACGGACGCATTCTCCGCCTCAATCCGAACTACCCGCTGCTACATTACCATCTGGCCCAGGCTTATGAACGAAAAGGACAACGCGATCAAGCGCGCGTCGAGTACGAACGTTTCCTGCAAGTCTGGAGCAATGCCGACGCGGATATTCCTGAAGTGATCAGCGCCAGGAAAGCGTTATCAGGTTGAATCGTGAGCGATTTCTCCCTGGTCCGGAACCAGGACCGCCAATGTCAAGAATTCGGCTCAAACCCTTTTTTTGGCGTTTGACCTTCGGTTGAAGCGAGGAACCTTTAAATGTTGACCTCAAGCTTGACACGGGAGGGGTCTGAGGTTTAAATCCCCACGCGCCTACCATTATTATTGATTAGTTCTTTATTTTTCTTCTCCCCCTCATCGTTACCTGAATAATTTGGCAGACTATTGGCACAGTCTCAAAATTCGAACAATTTTTGAGTCGTCGGTAGATCCCAAGAGCGGGGCCAATGCTTTGCAATTCCGACAAAGGGGAAAATCGAGCATGCGTTTTATCGGTCTTTGCCTTTTGCTTATGGCAATGCGGCCACTTCCCGGCGCTGCCCAGCAAGGAAGTATTTCCTACGATCTCTGGCTGGTCCGCTCGCGAACAATTACGGAAGATCTAATAAAGGATTCAATCGCCCTGACGCCATCGGAGCGCGCTCTTTTATGGGCCAGGTTGGCGCAGAGGTGGTGGCAAGACGATCCTGAGAAGGCTCGCGCCTGGATGCTGAAGCCGATCGAAATAGTTGAAGCGGTGCCGAACAAGGAAAACCCGGATGAACGAAGCGAGCGACTTACCACTGCGCGCTTGCTTCTGCAGATCGTCGCCCCTCTCGATCAAAAACTGAGCGCGCGGTTAGTTGCCGTCCTTACACAGGATGCCGAGCAGCAAGCGAAAGCGGAGCGCGCAGCCAACGCCGATGGATTGATCGAAGCCGCGGTTTCTTTAGTGGATACCGAACCGCAGCGTGCGGCCGAGCTGGGTGCATTAGCACTGCGGGTCGGTCATCCAACTTTGATCCAGTTATTAATCTTCAGGCTGCGTCCCAAGAATGCAAACCTGGCGGATGCCGTGTTCACTCAAACGCTTGCGGCCGCCCGGCAGACGTTTGATGCCGATTTACTAAATTCACTCTCGCATGTCGCCTTTCCTGAATCCCGGACGATAGGTGCGCCTTCGGATACGCGCGTGCCGGATTCGCTGAAGATCGAATTACTAAAGGCATACATAGCCTATGTGCAGGCTAATCAGATCAACCCCGAGACTCGCAGCTCCGTCTGCATTACCGTGATCTCTCTCATCTCTCCAATCCTCTTTCAGTTTGATCGGCTTCTGCCCCAACAGGCGGCTGTCGCCCGGCAATCCGTAAACCAATGTCAGGCACTCGGTCATCCGCTGGCCCAACAAATCATCGACGACGCTACGCGCGATCAGCCACTTAGGACAGTTGACGACCTGCTCAAGGCCGGGGACGACGCCCAGGATATGCAGGTGCGCACGGTTTACCAGTATCGTGCGGCTGCGCTGGCAAAGGAACAGAAAGATTTTGATCGGGCGCTCAAGATTCTCGACAGCATGAGTACGGAGTCTCGTGAGTTCATGGGCGGGTCGTGGGAAGCTTATCGCTGGGACTGGGCCACTCTTTCGGCGCTTCTTCACTACAAGAGCGGGGACCTCTACGGAATGCGCCTTATCATGAACGCCGTGCCCGCCGACTTGCAGCCCTACGCCAAGCTGGCATTTGTCAATCGACTGCCTGCCAACCGGGACAAAGACACTGATCCAACGCTGGAATTCCTGAGCGATGTGCTAACGGGTTTACGCCGTTCTTCCGTTTCGGATGCTGAGAAATCCGTCGGGTATTTTGGCTTGCTGCCGTTGACAGTCAAATACCAGCCCAGTGAGGCGACTGCCGTTCTTAAGGAAGCGGTTGCGGCGCTCAATCGCGCCGGACAAGCGAAAGATAAAAACACCGGTAATAATCAGGACAGCAGTTTATCCGGATCGGAGTTCTCGAAAATTTTCCCTGCGTCACTGCTTGAAATGGATGAGTACGTGGTTAAAGAAGCCGTCGCCGCAATCACCGCGCCTGATATACGCGTTCACGTTCGGCTGGAATTGCTAAACGTCTGTCTGGACCGACTTAGAAGTGCGAGACAAGCGACTCCAAACAAGGGACGATCGACGCCAAAAGGAGAATGAGACACGCTCAATGCGTTACTTCCAAAACAATCCCACTCCCTGATCACGTCCCCTTAGGTTTTACCTGGTTTGATAAGACATTTCTCTCGGTTACGCCCGGTGGCTTTCGTCTTACCCGTTCGTTACGGTCCGACCATTAGCACTGAGTTGATATTCCCGTTGCCGTCATCTTCGGTGTTCGGATTGTCAGGATCCGTTATGCCAATCATCGAGCGCCTCGCAGGTTGGGACTGAAACCCGGCGCCCCACTCTGGAAAAACACTGACCCGGACATCCCTATTCTGCAAGAGGCGAGACGGGAATACGAGAAGCTGAAATGACGCAGGTTCGGAAAGGAGTCTCCGCACCCGAAACTATTTCAGAATTTCAAAATCGATCCATTGTGTGGCCGTGCGGTATTTACCGCTCGCCAGCCGGTCAATTATGTTTACCTGCAAAACGTATTCACCGGGGGCCATCGCGTTTCCCAGTTGGAACGCGCCTTCGCCTCTGAGTCTTTTCATGTCCACCTGGTCAGTCATATCAAAGGGCGTTTCCTTGCCGTTGTACGTCAAGACACCGTCACGAAATAACCGGAGTTGCGTGAACAACTCGGGCCGCGATGTCGCCTTGTCTACGTGGGCGTTGTAGACGAAAAAGCCATAACCCAACTTTTGCCCGGGGCGAAACTCGCGCAAGGCTGCGCTGGAGGCCGGATCGCTTTCGGGTATTTGCTGTCCTTCGGTCGAGCCGGCGACGGCCGCGCTTCCAATGTTTACGTTCTGCACTTCTGCCGGCTCGATTTTGGTCAGCAAGATACCGGAAACGTTCAGGCGATTCTTCTTGAGGTCGGGCACTTCAATGAATTGGCTGACAGATCCGACGCGGGAGGAATCTTCATCACGCAGCGCAGTGCGCAGTTGATAGGCACCCGGCTTCTTCACCGGCACCGTAACGAAATAAACAAACCCACGCTTAAGGATACGTTCATATTCCGCACCCCGCACACGCATTACGTGTTTGTGGCTAAGTTGATCGACCACCACTCCGTTGTCGCCAAAAGTTACCGCCAGGATGTCGAAGGTTGCCCGGTGCCATCCATCCGGCTCATCGGTAAAAGTCAGATCAGCCGCGTTGATGTGAAGCAGCGAACGCATGATCGTTCCGTGCTTGGCGTCATTGGCAAAGAGTGTGGTCAGGCGCAGTCGCACACCAGCCGAGCCGAAGGGCGATGACAGCGCTCCAATCAGTTGTTGGGCCGGCGTGAGGGCTGCCGGACGCGCTTCAGCATCCGGCACGCCGGTGAAGCCATTGCGCATGCGCACGTTGAATTTTCCCGGGCGCAAAACCTTCAGACTCAAGCGGTGAAACTGGCGGCGGCCGCGGCTATCGAAAGTAGATTCATCAGGGCCGTAACCAATCAGGTAGTAGCCCCGCTGGTCTTCCAGGACGCGTTTCACACCGTGGCTTAGATCGTTGTCGTTGCGAATCGCAATGCCGCCAGTCTTTTGTGCCAGATAATTCAACCCATTCTGGGATTCAAAAAAGTCAGCGCGGCGATCGCTGGTCTCGTCCGAAATCCCTCCGTCGGAGATATTCTTAAAATTCGGCACGCAAAGGCATTCCAGTCCGCTCGCATGCATCGTGTAGATGACCACTGAAGCCCGGTTGGCCTGTTCGATCAGACCGTCCAGTGCGTCCATAACGCGATTGTTGGATCGGGCGGGTTCCGAACGGTCGTTCTGCCCATCCGTATTTGCGCGGCTGAAAAGACTGATGCCGTCAGAGATCAACAGGATGGACTTTCGCCCGGGCAGCTCTTTTAGTCCCTTCACCACGTACTGCACGGCGCCAAGCGTGCCCACCGACAGGACGTCATCGCGGAACTGGTCAAGATCTTCATGAAATTCACCGGTTGGATCGGCCTTCGTCAGCGCCGCCTCACCCAATGGGTTTTTCGCCTGCATCGGAGCAAAAGCTCCGGCCCGCCCGCTGGGATACCATTTCACGCGTTCGATGGCGGCGGCGAGTTGCCGTTTATCGGAAGTGAATTGCTGCAGCGCTCCCATTCCCCCGGCCGTGCGGATAATGGCGACCAGATCGCCTGGTTGCATTTGTTCGTCGACAAACTTTTGGAGAGCGCGTCGCGCCTTATAAGTGCTTTCAAAAGACAGGCCGAGATCGTCGACCACGAGGGCAATCGTGCGCCGCACCTGGTCCGGTCTTAGCCGGAGGGTGGGCACGGGCACATTGGCGAGGTTCGCTTCGCCCGCTCGAGTTACCGAGGCAGGCGGAATCGCCGGCGCCAGGTAAAACGAAAAGTTGGTAATCGCTTGTGGCTTTCCATCTTCGAAGATTTGCAGTTCTTCGGGTCTCAGGTCGGTGACTAAGTTGCCGTTCTTGTCAGTCACAATTGCATCGACCTGCACCAGGTTGGTGGTAATGCGAACTACCTCATCCTCCTGACCCGGAGGTTCTGGGGGTTTCTGACTGGCGGGCGGGCCTTGCGGGGGCGTCGTTGGTTGTTGACCCAACACCGTAAAGAGCGGCAGCCAGGCGATAAGTAGAAAAAGGCTAATTTGATACTTCATCGGTGCGTGAATTGTAAACGGAAAATACTTAATCGTGAATAACTTTGCACAACAAGCTCCAATTTCGGTGTTGTTTCGTGTGCTTAGTGAGATTCGTGAATCGTGGGACTCCGATTCGTCAGCACACGATTCACGAAGCGCCACGAATTCCAACAAGAACACACGAACTAACGCATGACTGCATGTTTGCGAGCCTTTGGGGCAAAGCCATCGTGAACAGGAAAGAGGAGTGCGGAACGACGGAGCCGCATTTTCCGGAGACGGACCCTGAGTGTTCGCTGATGAGTTATTCGCTCATTTCAGTCAGGTGGTTTATGGGCGAGCCTGATGCTTAACCTTCAACGGTTTCCTCGGATGAACCGTTAAAACGGTTCGCGGGCTTGTATTACCATTTAGATCACCGCACTGAAGTGCGGTGCTAATGAGAATTTCAAACCGACCCAACGTGCACTTCACGTTTGCAAGACAGTCTCCACGAACTCGGCAAACATTGGGTTCTTGATTAGCTTCGCCTTGGATCCGTGGTCTTTGCTGTTCTTCCATCTCTCCACTGCCTGTCTGGTCTCGATGAATCCCCACTGCGCTTTCATCCTTTGTTGGTTTTGGCGGAGTTCGCGCAGTTTTCGCAGGACGGCCTTGTGTATTTTCCCCAGCAAGTCTTTGGGAACAATGTCGTGCGTGTCCTGAATCAGCCAGCGCTCCAAAGATCTAAGGTAACTCGGCAACGCGACATGAAAACTGCCTAGCCCGATGTAGTGTTCAAGCGTGATCACTTTGTGCGCCAGGCTGCCCGGCAGGAAAAGGGTTTGATCTGGTTCGACCGTGAACCATCTGGAACTTGGCAGCGAGAGAAACGTCTGCAGGTCAAAGGCAGCCTGATCGAAAACCTCGTCGCGATCCACGTCCTGAAATCCGGCGGCCTTGCCCTCTATCCGATCCCACGCTAACCAAAGCTTCCTGCCGACAAAACAATGGTTCGTGCCATCGCAGTCATCGGCATGGTTGTCAGTCAGGTTCCCGGCGCTGCTGATTACCAAAGTCATCATCTCGATCAACTGCACGAACTCGGAGGCGAATTCCGGATCGTTACAAAGAATATTGAAATCACTGAGGTTGGAGGTATCGACGACTTTATCAAACCTGGTGTTGCGAAAATGCAGATCGGTGACACTGAGGATGGCGCGGCCACCCTGCCAACGTCTGATTACCTCTGGAACTCGCATCCGGCACCGTCTGCTCGACGGCCCCGTCTGCACTCGTGCTTTTCGTGACTTGGGAAGGCCCTTCCGAATACCTTCAATCAGGGCCCGGCGCAGGTCCTCTGACGGGGCTTTCATGACGGGCACTCCGAGATTTGAGAACAGGCTGACTTGTCCCCGGCCCATGCGCTCAAACATCTGGGAACGGGAATACGGAATGGGTTTGACGATCTTTTTTCTTAGGTTAGGCAGATCCCGTTCGCGTAATCGCAGGGTCGGGTCGATGGCTTCCGCCTCTGCCCACAATTTAATCATCGTTGAAGACATTTAGCCCTCCGATCTTTATGGCCCAGTCTCAGGCTGGTGAAGACCACTCCTCAGTAAGCCAGACAGTTTAGGAACCGACTGCCGGCATCGCGGAGTGTTTGTCAGGAGAAGCGGCTGGATTTGCGAGTGTGCGAGGAAGCAGGCTCGTGAGAATTCAGCCATTCAAGTTCGAGGACAAAATATGACTTTTCATCGAAGCAGTCAATATTTTCCCCGTTGGGAAGGGTAGGGAAGGCCGGACATCATGAGTTGTCCAAGCGGCATCGGTAACGAATAAATGTAGCTTCATTTGAAGTTGGGTGAGCGTTTTGGTCCCCCTCCCAGTTGGGAGGGGGTCGGGGAGGGCTTAGCCGGCTAGTTCTATTACACAAAACGCGCAGCCTCGATGGCCGCGCGCCCATCTTGATCCAGCAATCTCAATTAGGCGGCCAAGAGCGTTATGAAGTTTCCAGAAATGGATGCCGCTAACGAAAGAGAGCAGCGCGCGGCCATCGAGGCCGCGCGTTCGGTGCATTGTGACTCGACGGCCTCAAGCCCTCCCCTTGCTCCCCTCCCAGTGGGAGGGGGATCAGAACGGTACAAACCGGTAACATCGTTTACAGAATAAACCGGGCACATGGTTTACAGTCCGTCGGCAAGGAGGGGAGAGCCGATGCCGTGGAAGGAAACCAGTGCCATGGACCAAAGGATTCAATTGATGGCTGATTGGTTGAGCGGAGATTACCGCAAAAGCGAGCTGTGCGGAATCTATGGGATTAGCCGACCGACAGCCGATAAGTGGATAAGACGTTATGAGCAGCGTGGACTGCAGGGACTTGGGGAACAAGCACGTGCGCCGCACCGTCATCCCAATCGGACCGCGGATGAACTGCGAGCGCTGATTGTGCAGACGAAGCTGCGGCGCCAGAAGTGGGGCCCGAAAAAGGTGCTGGACTGGTTGCGCCATGAGCGGCCGGAACTCAAGTGGCCGGCGGATTCTACGGCCGGGGAAATCCTGAAACGAGCGGGTTTGGTTCAGGCCCGCAAGCGGCGGCGCCGCGTGGCTCCGTATAGCGAACCCTTTGGAGAGTGTGGCGCCCCCAATCAGAGTTGGAGTGCAGACTTTAAGGGTGACTTTCTGCTGGGCAACGGCCGCCGCTGTTATCCGCTGACCATCAGCGATAATTTCTCTCGCTATCTGCTTTTGTGCCGCGCGCTGGAGCGACCGCGGTATGAGCAAGTGCAACCTTGGTTTGAGTGGATCTTTCGGCAATCCGGACTGCCGGAAGTGATCCGCACCGATAATGGGGCGCCTTTCGCCTCGCTGGCACTGGGCGGCATTAGCCAGCTCTCGAAGTGGTGGATTAAGCTGGGGATTAAGCCGGAGCGGATCCAGCCGGGAAAACCGGCCCAAAACGGCCGCCATGAGCGAATGCATCGAACCTTGAAGCAAGCAGTGGCGGCGCAAAACGATCTCCCTGAGCAGCAACGTCACTATGATCCTTTTCTGGAGGAATATAACTGGGAGCGCTCCCATGAGGCGCTGGGAAGAAAAACGCCGGGGAGTGTCCATTCCAGTTCTCCGCGCTCCTATCCGGCCAAACTTCCGGAGGTGCAATACGAGTCGGGAGTCACGGTCAGGCAGGTGCGTCACAAGGGCGAGATCAAGTGGCGCGGCCAGCTGCTCTACCTCTCGGAAGTCCTGGCTAAAGAGCCCGTGGGACTGAAACCCATCGCCGAGGGGAGGTGGGAAGTGCGTTACAGTTTTCATCTACTCGGGATACTCGATGAAAGAAACAAAACCATCACCCCAGCGACACGCTGGCATGGAGCTAAGTGCGCAAAAGTGTAAACCATGTCCCCGGTCTAAAACGTAAACGATGTCCGGCTTGCACAAACTACCCGCGGACTCTAAATTAAGACACCACCGAGGAGCGATTCGTTGACATTTCAGAACACCGCTCATATGATTCGGCCTCCAGGACTTCACATTTAATCGGTTCATTTGAATAGCGTCGGCGAGAAGAAAAGAATGTTCTTCCTTAATAGCCGACCCAACCAATCTGAGTCTCCCTGAGGCGTGAGGACTCCAATCCATGCGCGCCTTGGAGTGAGAATGTACCCAGGAAGAATTGTGGAGGAACGACTATGACGCGGACAACTGTAAAGCGAATGCTTCTCAGTACTCTTTTGGCTTTGCCCTTAATGAGCGCCATGCCAATCACGACCGCCGCCTGGGGCGATCATGGGCACCAAATTGTTGTGCTTATCGCTTCCAGGTATTTGAGTGAGCAGGCGCGCGCAAGTGTTTTCAAATTGTTAGCCGAGGATGTCAGACGGAATGAAGACTATTACAAGAAACAGTGTCCCGCAGTCCTCGCTTTGTCCCGGGCAAACACCTCGACAGATAAAGACAAAGACCGCCTCTTAACCGAAGGGTTGCGATGCATGGTTGTCTGGCCCGATCCGCCTTATGTGAAGTATGACCGGCCCTACACAGCTAACTGGCACTTCGTCGATATTCCTTTGACAAGTAATTCCACCGGAAAGCCGACTACCTATCAATTAGATTTGACTAGAGAATGTTTGCTGGATAATGCGAAACGGGAAAAGTCCGGGGATTGCGCGTTACTTGCCCTTGAAAGATTCAGACCGGTGTTGGCGAATCCGCGGACCGGCGGCAATTTCGGCGAGGACGACTTCAGCAGAGCTGAAGCCTTCAAGTTCATCATTCACATAGTTGGCGATCTTCACCAGCCGCTTCACTGCGCCACTGACATAGACCTGACTAAGCCAAACGATCGAGGCGACGGGGGCGGCAATGGCAAAATAGTTGAATGGCTGGGGAAGCAGACTTACACGTATGGTAATTGGAACCTCCATGCTGTTTGGGACGAAGGTATCCTCGATAAGACTCTTGATGCTTACAAAGGGAAGGATGACGCGGCGCTCGAGGCCGCTTACATCGATGCCTTGAAGCTGCCGGCGTCTGGCTCGCCGGCTTTTACAAAGCTGAGCGCCGGGGATATTTTTGCATGGGCCTACGAGTCATACCTTCTGGCTGCGGAACAAGCCTACGCCAAGCTGCCACCCCTCGATCCCAAATACAAATATACGGTCCTCGACCGCAAGACATTCAAACCGGTAATCGATCCGCAGACAGGGAAGCCACAGACCAGGCTCGGGGGATATCGACTCACGAATGCGTACTATGAAACCAACCGTTCGATAGTGGACACGCAACTGGTTCGTGCTGGAATGAGGTTGGCTCGGATCCTGAACGAAGATCTAGCGCACTGATCTTTCCTGGAGCGCTTTGCTTATAGACTGGCTTTTCAAGTCGGCGAAGCCGACGACTGAGAATAGCCCAGCACTTCAGTGCTGGGAGAGGTGAGGGAAAACAGTCTGTAGTCCGTGAAACGGACGGCTGAATTATCGAAGAGTTTCAGTCGTCCGCTTTGCTGACTCATTCGATGCAAACGTTCTAGTCCCAGTACTGAAGTGCTGGGCTGGTATCAGTCGTCCCGCTTCACGGGACTGGTTCGCCCTTTTTGTGCAAACCTTCCTGGAGTTCAAGTGCCTTCTCCCACTTGTTCATCCGTGGGTGGCTGCTTCAGACGAGGAAAAGGTCGCGGCCCGCGTTTTCGACCACCAGCGTCTCGGGATCGGCGCGATAGTCAGTGAGGTTAAGTTGCCGGTAATCAAGGAAGCCGAGATTAACTTTGTGACAAGCAGCCTCGTTGACTGCTGACGCGAGGGTAATACGATAGCGCGGCGCAAGGCGTCCGGCGGCATTGGGCGCGCTGCCGTAACTGACGTGCGCCAGATGGGCGGCGACGCAAAGGTTCGCCCGTAACTCATCAGAACCGGCAACCATTTCGCGTACTTGTTCGAGCGGCGCATAGCCGTATTTCTCAATCAAGTGACCATGGGTCGCCGACAGCTGATTGAGCTGCGGCGCATAAATTATCAGTTCACCACCTGTCTCGATGATGCTGCCCAGTTTGTAACTCGCCTTACCGCCGACCCATAGTTCATCGTAGTGATGGTCCAGCAGCGCGACCACACGCTTGTACTTCCGCCCAATATGCTTGATGTGAACGTCGCTGCTGACTTTTGCTGCGCAGCGAAACGCTTCGTAAATATCGCCTGCGAAAAGCGCATGAGTACGCAAATCCTGGCCTTCCCTCGTCGAAACCGATGTAAAAGAGATGACCCGGCCGGCCACCATGGCCGCGGCAGCTTCGATGACGCGCCGCGTCGGTGTTTCGATCCGGCCAATTACATTTTCGATGGAGGCCAAGGCGCCGAGCCAATGCGTCAGGTGGGTCAACTCGGGACCAGCGACGCCCGGAAAGAAATACTTCGCGCCACCGGCGAAGCCGGCCACCTCATGCGGCATCGTGGCCCCAAAGACCAAAACTGTGTCGTACCTTCCCGGCGCCAGCAAAGCGTTTATCCGAACGCGCACTGCTTCATGCATCAGTCCGTCTGTTAAGCGGCCAATGAGCGCGGCGCTCAATTCACCGATCGTCACCAGCTCATCGTCGCGGTCCCACCGGTGATCAAAGATAGAGCCGACAGTGCCGGGCGCAATACGGCGCCAACCGATCTTGGCGCGCTTCTCAACTTCATTCATCGGCGCATGAGTACCCTGCGCAATCAATATGTCGAAGCGTGCAATCTTCTTCGGCGCTAGTATTTCCGCGGCAAACGGAACCAAGAGGTCGGTGTTATCATCCCGGGTCTTGTCGGGAACTATGGCCAGCACGCGTTCACCCGGCCCAATATCCGCGAGCGCGTGGGCCACAATTGCGTGCAGCTCTTCTGGTGAGAGTACAAGTGTAGCGCCACCGCGCCCGACTACCGGTTCCAACGTTGCGCTGCTCATTTGATTATTGGTTGACGCCGCTGGCGAGAAAGCCCCCGTCCACCACCAGGACTTCGCCCGTAATAAAACTGGCCGCGTCTGAAGCGAGAAAGACCGCGGCGCCGGCCAACTCCTCGACTTTGCCAAAACGCTTCATCGGCGTACGCAACAGAAACTCCCGGCCGCGTTCGGTTTCGTCGAGCAGCTTCTGATTCAGTGCCGTGCGGAACACTCCGGGAGCGATCGCATTAACATTTACACCCCGGGCGGCCCATTCAATGGCCAGCGATTTTGTCAGCATCGCCACCGCCGCTTTGCTGGCCGCGTAGGCTGCGACTTCATAGAGCGCGACAAAAGACGAAAGCGAAGCAATGTTTACGATACGGCCGTAATTATTCTCGAGCATGTGCCGGCCAAAGATCTGACAAGCGCGCAGGGTCCCGGTGACGTTCGTGTCCAGGATCTCGTTCCATTCTTCATCGCCTACGTCCAGGGTCGGCGTGCGCCTCGTCCGGCCGGCCGAGTTCACCAGGATGTCCACCTTGCCGAACTCAGCGATGCTCTTCTGCAGCAGCTGTTCCAGCGAATCTCGATCATTTACGTCGGAGGTCGCTTCCAGCGAACGCCGACCCAGTCCGCGAATTTCAGCTGCGGCCTCTTTGACCTGTTCAGGACGACGCGAGCTCGCTACCACATCGGCGCCGGCCTCTGCCAGGCCGTGAGCAATCGCCCGGCCAATGCCCCCAGTGCCGCCAATAACAACTGCAGTTTTATTAGTTAGATCAAAGGCCTGATATGGCATTTTATGTTTTAGGGAGCGGTCGCTGACGCGAACGTGGAACGCGCGCTCCAGGATAGTTTTTACTCACCGTCGAGGTAACGCAATTTACCACATCGTCGCTGGCAGCGATTAATTCTCTTGACCTGAGACCCCTGATCGGAATTAACTGCGCACCGTTCTTAAGTTGCTGGCGCGCCGCAGTGGTCCATTTCCATGAAAATCATTCAAAGATTGTTTGGCTCATTCATTATCTTGTTCGCGCTACCGGGCACCGAGCTGCTCGCTGCGCCTCAACCGAACCCCGTAAGCCCAAGGGTCTTCATAATCGATGGTCGAAAGCTGGCCGAGACCAAACACCGCATTAAAACAGGCGATCAGACGTTCGGAGCGGCACTGGCGAAACTCGAAACTGACGCCCGTCGGGCCCTGCTCCAGAAACCTTTATCAGTAGTTAGCAAGGCGCTCACACCACCGAGCGGGGACAAGCATGATTACACGAGTCAGGCGCCATACTTCTGGCCCAATTCAAACAAGCCTGACGGATTGCCCTACATTAATCGCGACGGTGAACGTAATCCTGAGATTAACAGGATAACCGATCATCTCGGCCTCGATCAGATGGAAAGTGCGGTTCGAACCCTCTCTCTGACCTACTACCTCAAGGACGATGGACCGTCCGCTGCGAAAGCGACGGAGTTATTACGCGCCTGGTTCCTTGATCCAGCCACTCGCATGAATCCACATCTGGAGTACGCGCAGTTCATTCCCGGGCTTAATACCGGGCGCGGGATCGGGCTCATTGAAACGCGAGGGCTGGTGGATGTAGTCGACGCAATTGGTTTGCTGGCCGGGGCAAAGGCATGGACCTCAGCAGATCAGAAAGGCCTGGAAGACTGGTTCGGTAAGTTTTTGCAGTGGATGCAGGAAAGCCCGAAAGGCCGCGAAGAGAATGAGGCAAAAAATAATCACGGCACGTTTTACGATGTCCAGGCCATCTCGTTCGCGCTGTTCGTGCGCCGGAACGACTTGGCGAAGCAGATTGCTGAAGCGGCTAAAGCGAAGCGAATTGCGTTGCAGATTGAGCCGGACGGTCGTCAACCGTTGGAGCTCAAACGTACTAAGGCATGGAGCTACAGCAATATGAATCTGGATGGGCTGATTAAGCTGGCATGTCTGGCGGATAACGTGGGCGTGGATTTATGGGGCTATCAAACCAGGGATGGCCGTGGTATTCGCCGCGCGCTTGAATATCTCTATCCTTATGCTATCGGCGAGCAACCCTGGGCCTATCAACAAATCGGCGGCTTCGAAGCGAAATTGTTTTTCCCATCATTTCGTCGCGCCGCCGCGCATTATCAGGATCATAAGTTCCAAGCCGCCCAGTTGAAGGTTCCAAAATCAGATCCGACTGATCGAGAGATTCTCTTGTCTGGAAGAAGATGATTGGTAGAGCGGGTTGCACAAGCGAGTTTCAGGAGCTCAACAAGTCTATGACAATTAAGAAGAGTCGCCGACATTTCATCGAATCATCAGTACTGGCGGGGGGCCTTGGCATTCTTGGACCAGCGGTCATTGCAGTTTTCGGCGCGGCGTCCGTTGCCGCGAAAGAAAATCGGCCGCGCCCAAAATCTCTATCGGCGAATGACCGAAAAGTACGTAAGTTGCTGGTCACCATGACCCTTGAAGAAAAAATCGGCCAGATGACTCAGGCCGAACAGAGCGCCCTCCAGGATGTAAGCGACATTGAGAAATACTTCCTGGGATCGCTTTTGAGCGGCGGCAGCTCAGACCCCAAAGCGGGCAACAGCCTGAACGCCTGGACCGATATGTATGACAGTTACCAGAGGCATGCATTGAAGACTCGTTTGGCTATTCCGATCCTCTACGGCGTCGATGCTGTGCATGGGCATAACAACGTGTCGGGCGCGGTTGTGTTTCCGCATAACGTCGCCCTCGGCTGTACGCGCAATCCGCAGCTGGTGGAGCACGCAGCCCGCATCACGGCTGAAGAGGTTCGCGCTACCGGCATCAACTGGACGTTTGCGCCCTGCGTCGCCGTTCCGCGTGACGAACGATGGGGCCGGACTTACGAAGGGTTTGGCGAAGCGCCGGAACTCGCCGCAACTTTGGGCGCTGCCGCTGTTCGCGGCTACCAGGGAAACCAGCTAAGCAATCCGTTGAGCGTGCTGGCCTGCGCCAAACATTTTGTCGGAGATGGTGGAACGACCATCGGCACGGCGGGTTTCCCAAATCGCGATAAAAAGCGCTTGCTCGATCAGGGCGACACGCAATTGAGCGAAGCCGAGTTAAGGCGGATTCATTTACCTGGCTACCTGAGCACCGTCAAAGCGGGAGTCGGTTCGATCATGCCTTCGTACAGCAGCTGGAATGGAATCAAAGTCTCCGGAAGCAAGCGGCTACTCACAGAGATTCTCAAACAAGAAATGGGTTTCGAAGGCTTTCTGATCTCGGACTACCGGGCCATCCGTCAGATCACCGCCGACTTCAAGAGCGCCATTGAGATATCGATCAACGCTGGCATGGACATGGCGATGGAGCCGACTGAATATAAGCAATTCTTCAATCTGTTGCGGGACCTCGTCAAAGAGGGCCGGGTGCCGATGACGCGAATAGACGATGCCGTCACGCGCATCCTGCGAGTCAAATTTGCCCTGGGCTTGATGGAAAAGAGTAGGTCGCCGCTGGCTGGCCCGAGTTTGCAGCAGACCTTTGGCTCAACAGCGCATCGCCAGGTTGCCCGTGACTGTGTGCGCCAATCGTTGGTGCTCCTGAAGAACGAGAAAAAGACCCTGCCGCTATCAAAACGGTTCGCGCGCATTCACGTAGGAGGCAAGAGCGCTGACGACATTGGCAACCAGTGTGGTGGTTGGACCATTGACTGGCAAGGAAAGAGCGGAGCGATCACTACAGGTGGTACCACCATTCTCAAGGCAATTCAACAGACCGTCTCTCCCGCCACGAAAGTAACATTCTCAAACGACGGCACCAACGCGAGTGGCGCAGACGTCGGGATCGTGGTGATTGGTGAAACCCCATACGCCGAAGGCTTTGGCGACAAAGAGGATCTGACGCTTAGCGTCGCAGACTTCAGCGTTGTGCGTAATATGAAGCAGACTGGGATTCCAGTTGTCATCGTGCTGCTCTCCGGGCGGCCGATGATCATCAACGATGCGCTGGAACATTGCGACAGTTTCATCGCGGCGTGGTTGCCCGGAACTGAAGGTCAGGGAGTCGCTGATGTATTGTTCGGCGATTATCGCCCGACGGGCAAACTGTCGTTTACCTGGCCGCGGTCCATGGCGCAGATCCCGATTAACGTCGGAGACGCGAACTATGATCCGCTCTTCAAGTACGGGTTCGGATTAACGTTTTCGCGGTAGAGTCGCGTGGCTACCAGCCACAACGTGGTGGTGGTGTCGATTCGGCTACGGTAAGAAAGCGCTCGGCATAACTCCTGGCATACAAATCAACACTGCGTTTGATTCGGTTAAAGAGCACACAGCGAAAACCGTTGTTCGCGAATCGATCGCTAAGATAGAGCATGGCGTTAGTTTCGCCCCAGTATTCACGATCTTCCCAAATCTCCACCGGCGCTGCTCCCATCCTTCCAGCAAGCTCCAGCAAACGCGAATCGTTGGTATCGCGTCCATTATTCAAGAGAATCTGATTGTACTGAGGTATCAACTGGAGCTGGAGTTGATAGAGAACAGCGTCAGTCTTGGCGGTCCGGTTTACGTGGCCGAACTCGTGGGCAATCTTGGTCGCCGCCAAAGTCTCGCCGCTGATGGTATGAGTTGTTGCGCTCGGCAACAGGGAATTCATCACCGGAAAATAAACTGGATTCGGAACGCCTTCATCAAGCCGGGACCCAAGGGTAATGGTCGCGGCCACTAAGGTTCCCTCGTTGTTCCACTGATAGTTGCTGGTATTTCCACCCTCAGGATTGTCGGGAGTAACTACGATAGTCAAACTAAAATGCTGATTGTTTTGATAGAAAGCCCATTGCTGCCGGCCAGTCTCCGTTCTCAGAAACTCCTGTTTCCATTGCTGGTAACGGGCATTGTATTTTTTGGGAACTTGCTCGCGAATTCCCGCCGAGTTGGGATCGAGGTTCGCAGCCGGCTCGGCTGGACCCGAGCTGCAGCCGTGATACTCGGCCACCAAAGCGGGAAAAGGCGGTGCTGAGACGACCGGGCGCGCGCCTTTGCTATCTGGTTGGTGGGACGCGCTGCGGCCGGTTGGAGAAAAGGTGCACGCGAGCGCGACCAGCAAAACCCAAATGAATGCAATGCCTCTCCATCTGATCTGGCGCATTTTCACCATCCTCTTCCGTTAACGGTTTACCTGTTCAACCGAGGTACTGCACTTTGGGCAAGGGGACGAGTTTTTCTAAACCAATCCGCAAGGATAGTCAACAAATTACCGTCGGGGTAGTGCCCTAATTTGGAGTGCGGTGACCTGTCACCGCTTTAGCCAAGCCGGCTTGGCGCCGGTGTCGGCAACAAAACTCAATTCATGTAGCCGGGGCCTAAGCGCCGACAGGTCGGCGCACCCAAATTAGGGCGCTACCCCGTCGCGAGAGCAGCAGGAGTGGTCAGCAGCGAGACCGCCGATTTATGCCGACTGCCTCTCCCGACTGCCGACGATTTCCCCCCGCCTGTAATTTTTCTGAAAAAAGTCTTGACAAGAACTCGGGTCAGGCATATTGTTCGCGCGCCGAACAATATGTCCCCCGGCCATGCGCAAAATAAACACCACAAATTTCAGTATTGCCACCCGCACGACGGCGCGCGATATCAACCGACGTATTGCGCTCAATGTCATTCGCGAACGTCAACCTATTTCGCGGGCCGACCTTGCTCGGCATATGAAGATGACCCGCGGCGTCGTTAGCGTCCTGGTCCAGGAATTGATCGGGCAGGGGCTGATCTACGAGGGTGCGACTGGCGAGGCGGCGCGCGGACGCAAGCCTACTTTCTTGCACGTTAGAACTCAGGATCGGCTGGCGGTCGCCGTGGATATCAGATTTACCAAAACCTATCTAATGCTGTGCGACTTTTCCGGACGACAACTGGGCATTGAAATTTACGATACGGTTTTTTCGGTACCTGAATTTACGAAGGATTTGGCCCGCCGCATTAAGCAAATGTTGAAAGGGCAGGGCCCCGGTGCGGTCTGCGAGGGTATCGGCGTCGTTGTCCCTGGCATGGTGGACCAGCGCACCGGGAGAGTTCTGAACGCCCCGGCATTGGGTTGGCGCGGAGTAGACATTCGCTCAAAGATCGCGGCCGCAACCAATCTGCCGGTTCACGTCGAAAACTCGGGAAGGGCCTGCGCGCTGGCCCAACTGTGGCTGGAAAAAGCGGAGACGGCAGGTCAAAGCTTTGTCTACGTGAGTGTGTCTGACGGCGTTGGCACTGGAATCGTGATGAACGGGGAACTCATTCGCGGCCGCGATCATATTGCCGGTGAATTTGGACATATGCCTCTCGAGCTCGATGGACCACGTTGTATGTGCGGCGCCAATGGATGTTGGGAAGCTTACACTTCCAATCTTGCTACCCTGGCGCGTTACTTTGGATGGAATTTGTCCCAACTCAGTCCAAAACACCTGAAAGAGATGGAAAGCAACTCCTTCACCGTGCTGGACCTGATTGCCCGCGCGCGCACCGGAGACGCGAAAGCGTTATCGGCGATTAAGGCGAGCGGTCGATTCCTGGGCCTCGGACTGGCGACTGTCGTCAACATCATCAATCCGGATGCGATCTACCTGGCGGGAGAAATTACAAACGCGTGGGACGTTATTGAAGAGACAGTGCGATCGGCGATGCTCGAGCGCACGCTGACGGAAGCGGCGGCACGCACGCCGCTGCGAATCACTCCGGCGCAGGAATACCCTCGATTGCGGGGAGCAGCGGCGCTGATTGCGGCGCCGACTTTTGCCGCGCCGCGTGTGGCTTAACTTCGAAAGATTCAAAAAAAGGTAGCAAGCGGGGCGCACGGCCGTTGCTGATCTCGGGATTGCCAGCGGCGCAGATCAAGCTTTTCGTTTCGAAATCTAATTGGAGGTCGCTGACATGTTGAGCCTAAAAAACCTTGGTGTACGGAAGATCCAGTTTGCCGTCTTCGCATTGCTGCTTGCCATCCCCGTGACGGCCGCCGCGCAAGGCACAACCGCCACGATGGTTGGGACCATCACGGACCCGGGCGGCGCCACCATGCCAGGCGCCGAGGTCACGGCGCGTAATGTCGACACGGGCCTGACTCGCACGGTGATGTCCGGCGACGACGGGGCGTACCGAATTGAATTTCTGCCGGTAGGCAACTACGCCCTTGAAGTAACCAGTGCGGGCTTTAAGAAGGCCTACCTTAATAACATCGTCATGCGGATCAACGAGACGGCGCGCGTGGATGTAGCGCTCACCGTCGGACAGGTCACCGAGACCGTGACCGTCACCGAGACGCAAGCCACGATCAACACCAGCACCGCCGAGATCGGGACAACCATTCAGGCAGCCGATATCGCGAGTCTGCCGCTGGTTGAGCGCAATGTCTTCACGCTGCTGGATCTGACACCCGGCGTGCAGTCCAACAATAACGGGGTAGCCACCGCGTCCACCGGAACAAGCACGTTCATCCTTGGTTATCCGGAACAGCGAACCCTGATCAACGGCGGCACGGACGGCGGCACCGGCTCAGTGAACTACTATCTGGACGGTGGCATAAACATGACCAACCTGCGCAACACCGGTAACATTCTGCCGAATCCGGATGCGATCCAGGAATTCCGAGTTCAGACCAACAGCTACAATGCGGAGTATGGCCGTTATGCCAGCGGCATCATCAACGTGATCACCAAGAACGGCACCAACAAGTTCCACGGGTCGCTCTTCGAGTTCGTCCGCAACACGGTTTTCAATGCCAATGACTGGGGCTCTCAACTTGCCCGCGCGCCCTTTCATCGCAACCAGTTCGGTGGCACCCTCGGCGGCCCCATCAAGCAAGACAAGGCCTTCTTCTTCGTCTCCTACTCGGGACTGCGCCAGATAACAAGCGCATTTCTGAGCGGCGCCCGCGTTCCCACCGCCCTGGAACGCGCGGGCAATTTTACCGCCTCGGCGACCAAGCCAACCGATCCCGCCACTAACGCACCCTTCGTCTGCAACGGAGTGACGAATGTAATTTGCCCTAACCGGATTGACCCGGTCGCGAGGAAGATCATCGATAGCTATATTCCCCTTTCCAACATTACCCTCCCAAATGGCAACGCAGGCTGGCAGGGCAATATTCCCACTCCATTTAACTCCGACGAGTATCTGGGAAAGTTGGACTACCAACTCAACACCGCTCACCGTTTGAGTTTAAGTTACTTTAATACCGGAGGAACCAGCACCACGAAGGGAGGCAGCCCCAATGTTCCCTGGAGTGTCCAAGATTCCACCTGGCGGCAGCACAGTGTCAACGCCAGCGACGTTTGGCTCATCAGCGCAGCCAAGGTCAACCAGGTCTGGTTGACGTTCTCACGGAATTTTGGCGGGCGCATTAATAGCCCCGCGACCTCGCTTACCGATCTGGGTTCAGCGTTCACGATACAAGGCACGCCGAATCTGCCGCAGATTACCGTCACGGGATACTTTACCCTCGGACAACAAATCGGCGGCCCGGTGGCCGGCACTAGCTTATACGCCGCACGCGACGTTTTCAGTTGGATCAAGGGCGATCACTCGCTCAAGTTGGGGGGAGAGATCTCGCTCAACAAAGACATCCAGCAGACATTGCTTAACAACTACGGGGTTTTCACCTTCAATGCAGGTTCAACGGCAAGGGTGGCTGCCCCAGGTGTAACAGCCGCCGCGGGAAACGCGTATGCCGATTTCCTGATCGGTATTCCGAGTGCGGTCTCGCAGGACGCCCCGGTAACGGGCTATACGAATAGCTGGTACACGGCACTCTTCGTGCAGGATGATTTGAAAGTTCGTCCCCGCCTGACTCTGAACATTGGTCTGCGCTGGGATGTTCAAACAGCACCGACCGACCCTCAAAATCGGGTTGTCAATTACGTTCCCGGGCAGAAGTCCGTGGTTATCCCGACTGCACCTGTGGGAGCGTTATTCTATGGCGATCCTGGTGTGGAACGTGGCGGCATTCCGACCAGCTTCACCCATTTTTCGCCCCGCCTCGGCTTTGCGTGGGACATATTCGGTGATGGAAAGACATCGCTCCGTGGTGCGTTCGGCGTGTTTTACGGCAGCATCTCAGGCAACGAGTGGAACACCATGACCAACTTCCAGCCATTCTCCACGCGATTGAGCTTTACCAATATCAATCAAAAGACAAATGCGGCCGGGGTACCTTTGGGAGCTTCGCTGAGCAATCCCTACAACGCCTTCGTGGGCGGTAATCCCTTCCCTTACAAGGGAACATTCACCACTGGTGGCGGCCTCTTCCCGGTGGCATCGGATTTCAAGTGGCCGCGCACGTATCAGATGAATGTTTCGATACAACGTCAGGTTACTAAAGATTTAGTCGTCGGTGCGGCTTATGTAGGGACGGAGAGCCGCAACCTGCCGTTTGCTCGTGACGTTAATTACCCGGTCCTGACATCGACTGCCACGACTGCCGGAGCGAACATACTTGCACGCCGGCCTAACCCGCTGTTCGGTGCCGTACTGCTCCTGCAATCGGACCAGAGCGCCAATTACCATGGGCTGCAGCTGACCACCGCCATGCGTATGAACCACCACGTTTCCTTTAACGCCTTCTACACCTATAGCAAGACCCTTAGCAGTGTGCAGCTTTACAATAGTACGACTCAGGGATTGGCACAGAACTATAGCAATCTTTCTGAAGATAAGGGTGCAGGCGATACCGACCAGCGACACGTCTTCAGCATGAACTTGAACTTCAGGCCTGATTTCTACACGGGCAAGAATCGGGTCGCACGTGGGCTTATAAACGGCTGGAGCATCTCGCCGATCATTAAGCTGCGCAGCGGACTTCCCTTCACTATTACAAACGGCAACGTCGACGCCAACCTTGATGGTGTCAACACGGACCGGGCGCAGTTGGTAGGCGATCCACATCTTGCCAATCCGACGGCGGCGCAGTGGTTCAACACGGCAGCTTTTGCCCAGAACCGGGTCGTGACCGGCGTTGCCACCGACGGCAACTCGCCCCGCAACCTTCTTTACGGGCCCAGTTATCACGTCGTCGATCTGGCGGTGACTCGTGAGATTCGTCTGGGGGAAAGATACAAAGTCAGCCTCCGTGGCGAGGGTACTAATGTTTTCAACTTAGTGAACCTGGGAACGCCGGGCAACTCCGTTCCTGCCGCCGGCTCGACATCCGCAACCTTTGGCGTAATCACCAGCGCAGCGTCGATGCGTAAGCTCCAGTTCGGCGTGCGTTTTACCTTCTGA
>JAWVFI010000159.1:0-12600 GCA_033856235.1 Blastocatellia bacterium
TATTTCTGATCGCCTTCCTCGCGATTGGCAGAACTTTGGCCCCATCAGAAGCGTTAGCATTCATTGGCGCTTTCATTTTTCGTGGGACTGTCTTCGGCCCTGGTTTCGTTTGGAATTATCAGGGCAGGGCGATATAAGAGAAGCATGGCGGCACCTCTGGAAACTCAGAAACAATCCGTGTTAGATAATCCGCTGGGCAACGCACCCGTTATCGACCTCGATGGGCTGAGTGTGAAGTTTGGCCGCCGGCAGATCCTCCAGGACCTGCGCGCTGATATGCGCGGTCGCGCAATCGGATTGTTGGGCCCAAACGGCGCCGGCAAGACCACGTTGATTCACACGCTGCTGGGTTTTCATCCGACCTCAGCGGGCACCGCCCGCATCTTTGGCCACGACATCACTAGCGAGGCCAAGCAGATCAAATCTCTGGTTGGTTACATGCCGGAGCGGGACTCGTACATCGCCCAGATGAGTGCGGTGCATCTGGTCCGTTTGATGGCGGAGTTGTCCGGGCTTCCGCCCGAGGCGGCGTTGGAGCGCGCCCATCAGGCGCTTTTCTACGTGGGGTTGGGCGAAGCGCGCTATCGCCGGCTTGATACTTATTCTTTGGGAATGAAGCAACTGGCCAAGTTGGCCCAGGCTATCGTGCATGGACCAAAGCTGATTTTTCTGGACGAACCAACGAACGGATTGGATCCGCCCGCCCGCGCGCGAATGATCAAATTGATTCGGGAGATTCGCGACAGTGGACAAGCCAATATCGTGCTTTCGTCCCACCTGCTGCACGACGTCGAAGAGTGCTGTGAGGAAATTCTGATCTTGAAAGACGGACGCATTGCCGTGTACTGCAACCTCGAGGAAGAGCGGAAGTCGAATCGCAAATTCCTGATGCTGGAAACGCGCGGCGATCAGACCAAATTCGCAGAAGCGCTGCGGGCCCTGGGTTGCGAATATGCGATCACCGGCGACCATCGCGTGAAGGTGGTGCTCGACGAAAAAATAGAAGTGCGCGATCTGTATCGAGTGGCCGCGGCACAGCAGATACAAATCCGACGCTTGAGTTACAAGCGCGATTCTCTGGAAGACATCTTCCTGAAAGCGATGGACAACGGCCATGGCGGTATATGAGCATACCTACAGGCGCTTTGCCGGGCAGATGACGCCGGAGTGGAGCCGCTTTCTGATTATTCCGCGGCACGCTTTCCGCGACGTCTTTAAGTCCAAACTGTTTACGGCATTCTTCGTTATCTGTTTTATCCCGCTGCTGGTGGAAGCGATTCTGATCTACCTGCATCACAACGTAAACGCGCTGGGAGTTTTCAAGGCGGCTGCGAAAGACTTGATTCCCATCGACGCAACTTTCTTTCAATTCTTTGTAAACCTGCAGGGTGGCTTTGCCTTCTTCGTGGCCCTACTGTTGGGCCCGCCTCTGGTGTCCCGCGATCTGCGAAATAATGCGCTGCCGCTTTATCTCTGCCGGCCGTTTACGCGCACGGAATATGTCCTGGGGAAGATGTCGGTCCTCCTGATACTACTCTCAGCCATGACGTGGGTGCCGCAGTTGCTGCTCTTTTTCTTTCAGGCATCGCTCGAAGGCGGCCGGTGGTTCGTGGACAATCTTTCCATGGCCAGCGCGATTTTTATCGGCGGCTTCTTCTGGATTCTGTTGCTCGCGCTGCTGTCACAAGCGGTGTCGGCCCTGGTGAAATGGCGGGTGATAGCCAGCGCTGCCCTGCTGGGTCTGTTTTTTATTCCCTCGATCTTCGGCGAGTTCATCAATCAGATCTTCATGACGCGCTGGGGAAACCTGATCAGTCTCGGAGCGTTGACCAAGAATGTTACGGCTGGACTGTTTGGGACATTTGTGCGCACCACGGGCCACATCGAACTCTTTGACGGCACGGAAGTGATCATGAACGAACCACCACTCTGGTGTTCCTGGGCGATGCTGTTCTTCATTTGTGTCCTTTGCCTGGCTGTGCTGTCCAATCGAGTGAAGGCCTACGAAGTGGTCAGGTGAGGAAGTTCATGAGCTTTGATTTTCCACAGGTCATTTTCCATATCTCATTTCTCATCGTTTGAGAGTGGCCTTTGGGACGGTTCTCCGTAAATGGAAAATGAGATATGGAAAATCGGTCTGCTAGTGGCGCAATCGTCACTGCGGCAATTCGGATCGCGTGCGAGAGGTCAGTACCACCTGCGATAGCGGGTGGATGAGTGATTAAGAGATGGAAAATAAATCCGCAATCCGCAATCCGAAATCCGCAATCGATCACATGATCGTCTTCGACGACGTCTCCAAATTCTACGGAGAGATCCTCGGAGTGAATCGCGTCAGCCTCACCATCGCGCCGGGAATAACCAGCCTGGTGGGCCCCAATGGCGCGGGTAAATCAACGTTGATGAATCTGATGACTGGTTTGTTGCGGCCGACGCGCGGGACTGTCAGGATTTTGGGTATCCCTACTGATCAACCCGATCAGCTGTTCCGTAAAGTTGGATATTGCACGCAATTTGATTCGTTTCCGCGCGGGATGACGGGACGCCAATTCATCAGATCGCTGCTGCTGGTGCACGGCTACGACCGGATAAAAGCGGAAGCGTTCACAGCGACGGCGCTGGACCGCGTGGGCCTGCTTGAGGCCGCGGACCGGAAGGTCGCCGCCTACAGCAAAGGTATGCGCCAGAGGATTCGCCTGGCGCAGTCGATCGCCCATCAACCGGCGGTGATGATTTTGGATGAGCCGCTGAATGGATTGGACCCGATGGTCCGTGCCGAAACCATAGCGCTGTTTCGCAAACTGGCGGCGGAAGGCCTGCACCTGATTATCTCCAGCCACATTCTGCACGAAGTGGACATGATGTCGGACTGCGTGGTCCTCCTGAACAACGGCTACATAGTTGCCGAAGGAAACATTCACGGAGTGCGCGACGAGATGGAAGAGCATCCGATGCAGATCCTGATTCGTTGCGACGAGCCGGCGAAACTAGCCGCCCGCGTCTTCAATCACGATCATGTCGTTGAAGCGCGTTTGCATGACGATCGCCGGGGCCTGTTTGTCAAAACTCGCAACGCAGACAAGTTCTATCTGTTGTTGAATGACGTGGTTTCGGAAGGCGAGATCAATATCGAGTCCGTTGCGCCCGTGGACGACGATCTGAGCGCGGTGTACCAGTATCTGATCGGTTCCGACAGTTAAGTCAGAACCGCCTGCGGTAGCGGGCGGTTGGCCGCGCGCCACCAGACGATTGGAACGAGAGCGTCAACCGCCTTGCTGACAGGAGTCTTATGAGTAGCTCAACCATCAATGTCCCCGCGACTGGCCAGGTGGCGAAGCCGCCGGTTCCCTGGGGGCTTTGGGCCCGCCAGATACGGGCAATTTTGCGTTTGGAAATCGAGAAGAACTTCCTTGGCCGGCGCTCGATCCTGCTTTACTTGCTGGCGCTACTGCCTATCTTTCCGCTTTTGATTCTAGCTGTCTTTCAACCGCCCAGCCGCGACTGGGAAGACTTCACCCGCTATCACATGATCTATGCGGTCTTTTACGGCGGCTTGATTTTGCGGACAGTGGTGTTCTTTGGTTGCGCCTGGATCTTCATGAATCTTTTCCGCGGCGAGATAGTTGACCGCAGTCTGCACTTCTATTTTCTCAGCGCAGTGCGACGCGAAGTACTGGTGGCCGGCAAGTATCTTTCCGGGCTCGTAACCGCCATCATCCTGTTCACGGGCATGACCATTGTCACCATGCTCCTGCTTTATTTCCCGCATTTCCCATCGGAGAGCGGGCGCTATTTCGTTGAGGGCGCGGGCCTCGGCCAACTTCTATCCTACGCGGGAATAACGATTTTGGCCTGCATTGGTTACGGAGCGTTCTTTACCGTGGTTGGTCTGTTCTTCCGCAATCCCATTATTCCCGCGCTCGTGCTCTACGGATGGGAGTGGCTCAACTTTCTGCTGCCGCCGTTGCTAAAGAAGATCAGTGTCATTCATTATTTGAATTCGCTGTCGCCGATCTCGGTATCCGAAGGGCCGTTTGCGGTGGAAGTACTGCCGACCCCTGCTTGGATCGCAATTCCTAGCCTTTTGATCGTGACTCTAATCGTGCTGGCCATTGCCAGTTATCGCATCCGGCACATGGAGATCCGGTATGGGAGTGACTAAGGCAAGAAGGCGTAGCGTGGTTCATTGATTAACCTAAGCCGCCTCGATTCAATGATTCCCCGGACCACTTGGAATCAGCGATGCCACAGGGATTTGTTCGGGAGGGAGCAGCCGGAATAGGGCCGATCCGGAGAATCCCGTGGCCATCCGTGGCAACGTAGAGCATTCGATTGCAGACATCGGAGACCGGGTCAAAAAACGCCGACACTGGTTTACTGGGCAGTGCAGCGGTATTGAGCAGGCGACTCCAATTCCTCCCATCCAGGGTATAGAAGACTCCAGCGACCCCGACCGCAAATCTAGTGGTCCGATTTTCTCTATCAAAGACCATGTCCTGGATGACACCCGCATCGTTGCTACTAAACTGTTGATGGGCAGTAACCGCGTCTTCCAATATCAGATCACGATGCCAGGTTCTGCCTCCGTCGTCCGAAAGTTTTATGTTGTCCTGATCAGTGACGTAGATGAGTTCAGGATTGTAGGGATCCACGAAGAAGCGCCGGGCTTGAGTTGCAGCCAGCCCCGGGCCGACAATGGGTTGCCAATTTCTTATGCCGTCGGATTTCCAAAGTCGTTTGGTGGAGCTCGCATCACTCACATAAAAGACGGGGGAGTTATGACCCCCGGACGTCTGGACAACATCAACGTTAGCCGGAAGGTTTGGTCCCTGTTGACGTGCTAGTACGGAGTTATTCCAGTCTGTTTGGTTTCTGATCGAAAAGATAGTGTTATTCATTCGCAACAGCGTGCGAGTGCCGTCTTGCTTACTGCCTCTGGGTGAAGCAAATCGACACTAACAGCACCAGCCAGATCGTTGCTCCGGCGGAAACTCGATACTACGGTATGAACTTTTCCACCGATGGTAGTCATATTGTTTTTGCGAGATCGGCTGATGAGACAGATACAGTCCGCGCCTTTTATCGGGTGCCCTTTTTCGGTGGGGTTCCCGAAAAACTATTAACGGATCTTGATTGGTGTCCGGCGTTTTCGCCGCGAGGCGATCAAATAACTTTTGTCCGCAACTCGGCAAGTAGAAACAAAAGCATCTTGATGATCGCAAACTCCGACGGCGCCACAGAGCGCGAAGTGGCGGTCCGCCCTCTAACCGAACCTTATAGTTTTGCCGCTTGGTCGCCCGACGGGCAGAGCATCGCGGCGTCAGCCGGCAGCACCGAACTCGGCGAAGCGTCACGTGTTGTAGTTGCAGTGGGAGTCGCCGATGGCGTGGAAAAGACGGTCACGGCGCACAAATGGTATTGGATTGATGGAGTGACTTGGCTAGCGGATGGAAGCGGTTTGATTTTGGCCGGTAATTCAAACAAAAGCCTGGCAAATTCTCAGCTCTGGCTCTTGTCTTGCGCCGATGGTGAAGCCCGGCGCATCACTAACGATTCGAACAACTACAACTATCCGATCATCTCGAGTGATTCAAAAGTCTTGATTGCAGGTCGCGTGGAATTGCAGACACATTTGTTTGTTGCGCCCGCGGGCGATTTAGCCCGCGCTCGCCGGCTGACCACTGGTTTAGGCGATTACAAGGATGTGAACTGGACCGCCGATGGAAAACTCCTGGTCACAGCCTTTGAAAACGATCACGCTGACATTTGGCTCCGGGAAGTGGAGGGAAATTCCAACCGCCAACTAACTTCGAATGCCGGCACGAACTGGGGCCAGAGCACTTCACCGGATAATCGTTACATCGTTTTTGATTCCGACCGAACAGGTGATTTTCATATCTGGCGCATGGATAGCGACGGGGGCAACCCCGTCCAACTAACAAAAGGCGGGGGAGAAAAATTTGCCAAAATCTCGCCGGACGAGAAATCCGTAGTCTATACCTCGTTCCATGATTGGACACTTTGGAAAATTTCAATAGATGGTGGGGATCCGGTGCAGATATCTAAGGGTTATGCTCGCGAATCCACAATCTCGCCCAACGGAAAATGGATTGCTTACTGTACCTTTGCAGAGAACCGGTACCGTTTGGCGTTAATGCCATTCACCGGAGGGCCACCGGTGAAATTATTTGACCTGCCATCGACAGCGCCTCTGCCGCAAAGCTTTAGGTGGTCCACTGACGGGCTCGGGGTGCTTTTTATCGCCAGTCCCGAAGGCGTGGCAACATCTGGGAGCAGCCTATCGTGGGCGGCGCGCCGCATCTGGTAACGAGCTTTACGGCCGACCGCATCTTCAGTTACGACTGGTCGCGAGATGGAAAGCAACTGGCCGTCGTACGCGGGGCCTGGACCAGCGACATGGTCTTGCTCAGACAGAAGTAACCGACATCTTTCATTCAAATCAAAGCGATTTTGGATCACTTCCTGCTCACGTATAGGTTGTCCTTAATCCAAAAGCGCCAGGGCTTCGTTATCCACTCTTCCGCATAATCAATTCCAACTCTTGGGCCGGAAGCGATCTTGCGCGGCGGCAGCCGGGCGGCGTTTTCGATCCAGACACGAGTTCCGGTCAAGTCCGCATTGTCGAGCGTGCGATCAATGGCCAGGGCGGTACACAGTTTCCCTGGGCCGTTGGTGAGGTTCTTATCTGGGTGATCGCCGCGCCGCTTCCTCATGATCTCAATCCCTTCAAACGGTTCGAGAGCACGAATTAAGATCGCATGCGGGACATCGAGAGCGCCGCTGACGACATTGAACTGGTTATACATTCCATAAACAAAGAAGACGTAGGCGGTGCCGCCGATTCCGTACATTGTTTCGGTTCGCCGCGTGCGCCGCCCGCCGTATGAGTGCGCTGCGCGATCTTCCGGACCGCGATAGGCCTCCACTTCGACAATGATTCCTGAAACTCGCTTGCCCCGCGGGGTGGGCACCACCAGAAGTTTGCCCAGCAACCCGCGCGCGACCGTCAACACATTGGAGCGCGTGTAGAACTCACGCGGCAGCTTGTCGTTCATCAATCTGCGGAACCTCAGGGCATGGAGCTTGCTAACGGCTCTGCCGCCTGACGTGCGGAAAGACTCAGCCTTTCCGTTATGTTGTGATCAGTCTGAGGCTCCGCCTCTACATGAGGCAGAGCCTCCCAGTTGATTGCCATTCGCCGGAAAGGCGAAGCCTTTCCGCACATCGGGCGGCACAGCCGGTTGCTGCAGCCTCCCGTTTCACCGCCACAACTGCCAGAGCATTACAAAGGTAATCACAAACCCAATTGCGATAATCGCGCGTCTCACCATCTGCTGTGGAATGCGCACTGCTACCGTCGCCCCGAAGTAGCCGCCCAGCAACGCTCCCACGGCCATCAAAAGTGCGTCGGGCCAGACCACGAGATGCGAAAGCGAGAAACTCAGCACGGCAATGCTGTTAATGCAGATGCCAAGAAAATTCTTTATTCCGTTCGCGCGATTGATGTCGTGAACGCCGAGGATGCCCATCGCTGCCAACATCAGAATGCCGTTGCCGGCGCCAAAGTAACCACCATACATCGCCGAAAAGAATTGAAAAATGATGGCCCCGACCCACCATAAAGCCCTGGGTTCGGCGACAATTGGCTGCAGGCGCAATCGCCGATTGATACCGCCCTGGGACATGAAGAGGATAGTGGCGAACAAGATCAAAAACGGGACCAGCCGGGCAAAAATCGGCGAAGGGGTCCAAATTAGCAGCCAAGCCCCAATGGCACCGCCCACTACACTCGTCAATCCCAGCCGAAAGAGGATGGTAGAACTGTTCTCCAGTTCCTTGCGGTAACCAAATAATCCGCCAAAGAGGCCGGGCCACAACGCCACGGTACTGGTTGCGTTGGCGATTTTTGGATCGAGTCCCAGCCAAATCAGTACCGGGAAAGTAATGAGCGTGCCGCCGCCCGCAATGGAATTTATTACGCCGGCGGCAAAGGCGCACGCGAACAGGATGGCGATGTGGATCAGCGACAATAGTTTCGGGTTACGAGTTTCGAGTTCTAAGATTACGGCTCTGGTCCAAGCGTGGTGCAGCTCGAAACTCGAAACCCGAAACTCGAAACTTCGCCCCGCATGTTAGAATGCATTTCAAACTTAGACCAGCAGAATCTGTGGAGGAACAATCATGGCGGACGTTACGATCCGTTCGTTGCCGAACGGTCCATACATTGTTGAAGGCGAGGTCGATGTTCTCGATACCGCAGGGAACAAGGTAATGAGTGAGAAGCCCCGGATAGCGCTTTGTCGTTGCGGGGCTTCTTCGAATAAGCCTTTTTGTGACGGTACGCACAGCCAGATCGGATTTCAGGCTGCCGAAGCCATTAATCCCGCCAGCGCTGAAGAGTAAGGATCTGTCCGCACGCCTGCGGTAGCGGGCGGTTGATCGTCCAGCGTAGTGCGCCTGTGACCACACTTCAAACCGCCCGCTACCGCAGGCGGTGCTGACAAGTCAATGTTTCGACGCAACCTATTATTCGTTACCATCCTGGTCGCGCTCCTCAGCTTTGCGTCCTCCGGGGGGCCCGTTTCTCATGCTGCCTTCAGAAGAACTCTTCGCGTGATGACCTACAACATTCACGTCGGGGTCGGCATGGACAAGAAGTTGGATCTAAAACGGATCGCGGACGTGATCAATCAACAGAAGCCGGATCTCGTCGGCTTGCAGGAGGTCGATCGCAGCGTGCAACGTACCCAGCGAATTGACGAGATTGCCGAAATTGCGAAATTGACGCGCATGGACTATGCGTTTGCTTACAACCTCAGCTACCAGGGGGGACAATACGGCGTGGCAGTCCTTTCGCGCTTTCCCATCATGGCCATTGATCATCGCCGCTATGGGAACACGCGCGAGAAAGAACGCCGCGGCTTGATTCGCGTTGAAATGAACATCGATGGCCGGATCGTCAACTTTGTCACCACGCATCTGGACTACCAGTACGAAGATGGCCGCGTTTATGAAGCGAAACAATTGTTGCAAGCGCTGGAAGGCGTCAAAGGGCCTTTGATTGTGGTCGGGGATTTCAACGATCTGCCGGGGGCGGAAGCACACCAGATAATGGCGTCGCAATTTCGTGATGTCTGGACGGAAAGCGGCGCCAAGGGCGAGGGACTGAGTTATCCTGCAGACAAACCTGCCAAGCGTATCGATTACATTTTCAGCCGCGCCGGCGATCTGATCCGCGTGAAGCGGGCCTGGACGATCGAGACTCTGGCTTCGGACCATTTACCGGTAGTGGCCGACCTGGAGATTCGTTGATGGTATGCCCCACGTGGATCGACGCGTAGCGTCGAGGGACTTTAGCCGTGGCTTTTAAAGCCACGGTTAGGAGGTTCGAAGACATTCACGTAGTCGCGTCAGCGACGATAGAATCCGCTAGCTTCGTTGTTATAAACCATGGGATGAAATGATTCCATCGTCGCTGACGCGACAACGAAGGCTGGGGTGCCTCAGGATCCCGGCCTTGAAAGACCGGGCTAAGTTCCATCGTCGCTGACGCGACGTTCACAGGCCCATCATGGTTTTGCACGAATAGCGGAACTGGAGTTCAATTTCGATGAAGATCCTATCACTTGCGCTCTTTATACTCTTTGTGTTGCCGGCCCCCGATCCGTCGAGTTTAGGAACGAAGGGGGCGGCCAGGGAGTGCCGCCCCTACAATTTTAATGTCCCGACCATGGGTGCCCGGCCGTCGCCTGCGGCCGCTGAGATCAACTGGCCCGCATATCAGGACATGGCCGTTGAGCTAATGCGCCAGTACCTGCGCATCGACACGTCGAACCCGCCGGGCAATGAAATTGCGGCCGCAAAGTTTTTCAAAGCCGTTCTCGATAAGGAAGGCATTGCGAGCGAAACCTTTGAATACAAACCCGGGCGCGCGAACATCATCGCGCGTATTCGCGGCAACGGCTCAAAGCGTCCCATCATTCTGCTCAGCCACATGGATGTCGTCACCGCCGACGTGGCCGCATGGCGCGTCGATCCGTTTTCCGCCGAGATCATCGATGGCGCGATCTATGGACGGGGCGCGCTCGATATGAAGAGCGAAGGCCTCTTGCACTTGATGACGATGATTATTCTGGCGCGCGAGAAACCAACGTTGACGCGTGATGTGATTTTCCTGGCCACGGCGGATGAAGAGGTCAACGATGAGGGCTCGCTGTGGATGATTGCCAATAAGGCTGATCTTTTCAAAAACGCGGAGTACCTGGTTACGGAAGGCGGCGACAATCTCCTGGAGAAAGGTCAGGTGAGATATGTCGGCGTGGATGTGGCGGAGAAAGCGCCGTACTGGGTGAAATTAACGGCTACCGGCCAACCGGGTCACGGCTCGCGTCCGATTTCGGATTCAGCTACCAACCGCCTGGCGAAGGTGATGGCGAGGATTGTCAATTACGAAACACCTATCAAGTTGCAACCGGCGGTCGAGAAGTTTTTCCAGGACATCGCGCCCCTTCAGCCGGAGCCTATGCGGGCAAAGTTTCTGCGCATTCGCGACTCTTTGAACGATCCGGCTTTCGTAAAGCAGCTAACGGCTGACCGCGCTTACAACTACATGTTGCGCGATACGATCTCGCTCACCATGATGAGCGGCAGCAAACAAACCAACGTCATTCCCAATACCGCCACCTGCAACCTTGATGTCCGTCTCCTGCCAGGTGAGAAGCCCGAAGATTTTTTGGCGGAGTTGAAAACTGTGATTGCCGATCCGGCGATAAAGATCGAGCAGGTAAATACTTTCAAACCGCCCAACAGCGCACCGATAGATACTGATCTGTTTAAGTCGATCGCGCGCGTCACGAAGGCCCACCATCCCGAAGCCTTGATTACGACTAAGATGCTGAGCGGCTATACCGAGAGCCAGCTCTATCGCCAATTGGGAATCACCGCGTATGGCTGGGCGCCGTTCTATACCACTGTGGAAGAGGACCAGGGCGTGCACGGCAACAACGAGCGCATCACAGTGAAGAACATCCGCGAAGGGACGCGCGAAATGTATGAAGTCGTCAGTGAGATTTCGAGTTAGCTGACCCAGTTGGGAAATGATTAGTCTATCATTCAAGCTCTTTACTGGGACCGCGGGCGTCTCGCCCGCGATGAGCGCGGAGGCGAAACCCCTAACTGAGGGTTCTCCATTTTTATTGACTGAGCTTCGCGCTGGCGGCGCGTTTGCGGGCGGGACGCCCGCGCTCCCAGTAAAGAGCTTGAGTAGAACTCGAGCAGGAAGTAATTAAGATTATATGCCAAAAGACGCCCATGAAATGACCGAAGCCGAGGTGCGCGCTCGGATAGTTACCCTGGCCTTCGAGGGAAGCGAGCGCGCCTTTATCGCTTTCTATCGCAAGCTGCAGCAGGGCTTGCCCGAAGGCACTGGCATCGTTCTGCGCGGCAGCGTGGTTACCAACAAACGTTACGAGAACGATGCTCCCTTTGATTCCAAAGGGAAGGGCACCAGCGATCTGGACGTCACCCTGGTGGGCAAGAAAGTCATGGAAGCGTGGAACGCCGGTGATTACTACATTCCGCTGCTGCATACCAAGCCGCTTTGCGATAAGGATCCGGACGTCGCTCCGAGCTTGAATCCTTTGCGAGAATCCTTGCAGCAATTGACCGGACGGCCGGTGAACTTTCAAGCCACCGCCAGTCTAGTTCTCGACGCGCGCGACCTGCTGTTCGGAGAGGCTTACTACGTGGTTGTTCCCGCCGGTGAAGATGCGTGATCCTGAAACTGCTCAGCTACAACATCCGCTTCGGAGGCTCAGGCAGAGAAGCCGCTTTAGCGCAGGCGATTACCGCCGTCGGCCCTGACCTGGTGGTTTTTCAGGAAGCCACCAGCCCCGCCGTCATTGAGCAATTGTCCCAAACCACTGCGATGCCGTTCTGGGCCGCGCGCAAAGATCACTCCATCGGTTATCTCAGCCGCAGGGAAATTGCCTATCACGAATGGCACTACCCGGCGGGGGCGAAGCATTCATTTCTGGAAATCGTGCCCGCCGAAAGTGAAGCGCGTATTTTCGGTCTGCACCTCAGTGCCAGGTTCTCCAAGTGGGACGAGCAACGGCGAACCCGCGAGATCGCCTCGCTGCTGAAGGGAATTGAAAGACATCAACAAGGTTTCCACGTGCTGGTCGGCGACTTCAATACTCTGGCGCCGGGTGAGTTGTTGGATGTACGCCGCATGCCGGCTTGGATTCGCGCGCTGATTTGGATCAGCGGCCGCAAACTGCAGAGAGACACGATCCAGTTAATGCTGAGCGCGGGTTATATGGACGGGTTTCGGTCGCTGCACCCGGAGGAGAAGGGCTATACGTTCCCCACGTGGGATCCACACGTGCGCTTGGATTACGCGTTTGTGCCGGCCCCATTTGCGGATCGCCTGGCGAGTTGTGAAGTCGTAACTGAGCCGGCGGCGGTGGTCAGGGCAGCGTCAGATCATTTGCCGCTGCTTGTCCAGATGGAGATGTAGGGGCGTCCCTCCGTGGGCGCCCCCTTCGTTGCTTCAACACTCAACGTTTCCAAAACGAA
>JAWVFI010000160.1:0-14005 GCA_033856235.1 Blastocatellia bacterium
TGGTTGCGATGCCGTCGTCCTCGGCTGCACTGAGATCCCTCTGATCGTGCGCCCCGACGACAGTCCCCTGCCGACTTTGGATTCGACGCGCCTCCTGGCGAGAGCAGCTCTGCAGCGAGCGGTTAGCCAATAAGCAGGATGTCTTGTTTCGTGTTTTTCGTGAATTTCGTGAATTTCGTGAATCGTATGCCTTCGATTCTTAAGCGCACGATTCACGAATCTCACGAAAAAACACTAACGGATTACACAACAACAGCTTCGACAGCAGATGAAAGGTTTAGAGTAGATGCCTAATCAACTTTCCCTTCCCCAGATCATTCTCTGGCTCTTTGTTATCGTGCTGGGAATCGAGATCGGGGCGGGCATGTATGAAATGCTCGTGGTCGTACCGGTATGGTCGGCGGCGCCGCCGGATTCCGTCCTTGGCTACTTCCACCACAACGTCGCAAACGCACAATTCGCGCTCAACGCGGGCGGCAGGTTTTGGCTCTTCTTCACACCGCTGACCGGATTGCTGGCAATCGCAACGTTCCTCTCCGGATTAAGGACCGCGCCCGAACATCGCAAATGCCGGATGATTGGCGCAGGTCTCGCCATCGTTGTAGTGGCAGCCACGTTCGCCTGGTTTGTACCCAACATCATCACCCTCCTGGGCGAAGGCGTGACGAAGCTCAGCGGCGCAGAGATAACCCGGATAACTAATTGGTGGGTGCGACTGAATTGGGTGCGCGCCGCGGCTTACATAGCCGGCTGGCTCTCCGCCCTGCGCGCATTAACGATTCCGTCGGCGCGTGAGGTCAGTACCACCACCGGCAACAGAACTAGAGAAGTCATCGACGCATGATCTAGAGATTGAACGGAAGCAGCGAGATTGGATGAAGAAAAAAGGCATCGAGTAAATATCCCGGGGGGGGCGGCACGGAGGTCGGCCCGCGAGGGCGGCAGTGTTAACGCTGAAAGCGTTGGCTAATTTCAGCCCAGGGTTGCCCCAACCCTGGGAAGCAAGCAGCCACCAAAGAATTCCGGCGCAACTCTGAAGGAGTTGCGCGTGTAGTTGACGCAACCTCTTCAGGGTTGCGTCTTCGAAAAATGGAATGCCGCCTTCCCAGGGGTTGCGGCAACCCTGGGCTGAAATTAGCGAACGCTTTCAGCGTTTCCTTGGAGGAGTTGTTCATGAAGCTCGCGACGTTCAATGTTTGCTGGTTGGGTAATGAGCGGTTTGCCAAAATGACCAGCCTCAGAGATCGGGACCAGGACGATTGGCTGTCCCTAGGCCACGTCATCTCCAGGCTCGACGCGGACATCATTGTCTTTCAGGAGATTGTTAACTTTGCTGAGCTGCAGGAAATCTTGACCCTGGTCCAGGGCATTAGCTCGCGCAAATATCAGATACGCGACCAACAGAATCAAATATTGAGCATCGGGAACAGCAACGAACAGAAGATTGTTATCGCCTTTGACGAACAACAATATAAGTTGCTGGCCGCATCGCCGATTTTTGGCTGCGAGGGCCGGAGGCCATACGGGGTGCGGGTGCGTAGCGTAACTGACGGTGGACAGATTCTAATCGTCGGCGTGCACCTAAAATCCGGTCAGCCATTCTTTGACGATAAGTCGAGCGCGGCTAAACGAACTCTACAGTGTCAACACCTGGCCGATTGGATTGCCGGCAAGCACAGCGAGGCAAATCCTGTATTCCCCCAGCCCGCCGCCGATAAGTGGGTCGCTATTATCGGCGACTTCAATGCAATTTGCGAGTTGGAGCCAGACCAACCGCGAGAATGGCAGGTGGTAGTTGATTCTCTCGATCCTCTGCGGGCAGTGCACTTGAAAGAATGGTGGTGGGAGAAGCCTCTCGCAGATCCTCTCGGCGGCGACCGCACTACCGCTTACCTCGATCATTTGCTGATCGACCACGTGATGCTTTCACCGGCGCTGAAACCTCGGATTACCCAGAAGCCGACAATTTATGCGTTCGATCAGGATCCCGCGATTATCAGCCAATCCGCGAACGGAGTGGATATCCGTATCTCTGACCATCGACCGGTGCACCTCGAGTTAGATCTCTCACGCTCGTGAGCAGACATACCTCACCCGCGAAGCGGGTGGCAGCATAAGGCCTGGGGTGGAGCGCAGCGGAACCCCAGGAACGGTCACGCAAAATGTCCAAAAGCCCGCGTAGCGGGCGACGGCCGATCAAGGTCATCCTACAAGCACGGTGTGAGTTGCGGCTTGCCGCCGCACAGTGCGGAAAGCCTCTGGCTTTCTGCTCAGTCCTTTTTCAAGATTTTCCTGAGGCTCAGCCTTGGGACAGAAGAGAGAGAACGTTTCCGGAAAGGCAAGCCTTTCCGCACTGTGCGGCGGCAAGCCGCTTTCCCTTAGCCCTTCGCCCTTAGCCCTTTGCCTCGTTAACCCTTCCGCAAAGTCACATGCGTCGCCCGCTCGCCCTCGATCCGTTCCACGCATTGATATCCCAACGCCGGCAGATTCAGACCACGCCACAAGTGCTCGCCCTCACCCAACAGCACCGGCGAGATTGCCAGGTGTAACTCGTCGATTAGTCCCGCACTCAGATACTGCCTAACCGTAGCGACTCCGCCACCGATGCGCACGTCCTTCTCACCCGCCGCTGTCTTTGCCTGCTCGAGCGCTAATTGAATGCCGTCAGTAACGAAGTGGAACGTGGTGCCGCCTTTCATCTCCAGCGGCGCCCGCGGGTGATGCGTGAGCACAAACACCGGTGTGTGATAAGGCGGCTCATCTCCCCACCAACCCTTCCACTCATCAGCACCTTCGGGCCACGCGCCGCGCACCGGCCCAAACATATTCCGCCCGAGAATGAACGCCCCAATCCCTGCAAACCCCCGCGCCGCAATATCGTCATCAATACCTGTCTCGCCATCCGCGTGCCCGTGCATCCGGCGAAAAGTGCGCGTGGGAAAGAACCATTCAAAAACTCTCTCCCCGCCTACCCCGAGCGGACTATTCAAATCCTGCCGCGGCCCCGCGCTGTAACCATCGATTGAGATACCAAAACTGTGGACTAGAAGTTTGGACATGGCAATCCTTTCGCTTAGTTTCGGGCACTTCGGATGTCGTTAATCTAGATTGACTCCACTGTGATATAAGCGCGGCATATTATATGCCTCGAATGGTCGCCAAGCCGTCGAGTTTCAGTCCGAGCGAATGACGGGATTAAAAGACATTCAGGTGAGGTTGGTGACCTGCGATTCACACTAAAATGTCGAAGCGTGCTCTAAAGTTAAGCGTTCGAATCCCGAACTTCGATAAGAATGCGCTGGCGTGGCGCAAGGCGATTCATGCGGCCATCATCCAAGTTCAGGATCGCGGGGACGTTCGGTACACGGAAAACGACAAGCTTGAGGTAGAGATTCGGCTACATCTTGAGAATCCCAAGCTCACGATTCTGGACCTAGATAATCGCGCGAAGACCATTCTCGATGCACTTCAGGGTTTTATGCAGGACAAAGGCCAGGGTGGCTTGAGATGCATCATTCCAAACGACAGCCAAATCTACCGGTTAATTGTCGAAAAAAGATTGTCACCCAAAGCGAATCGAGCGGCCCTGAGCACTATCGTAATTCGCAGGTATGATCACGATCGTCGCACCGTTAACGAGCCGCGCGACACCCGTAAACTCCCGAATCTGACAAGAGGCGCTTTACAATAAAGGAGCGGTCGAACGAATTCGTTGCTCCGAGCGCGGGTGGCGCGATCTTAACTTGATAGTGCCCTGGAAAGGTGGGAAACACCGTGGGATGGCGTTTTAGAAAAAGCTTCAGTCCTCTACCTGGGGTTCGTCTTAACTTCTCGCCCAGGGGAATAAGTACGTCTGTCGGTGCCGGCCCGGTGCGGTTTTACGTTGGCTCGCAAGGGGCAGCAGTTACGACACGCATTCCGGGAACTGGCATCTCGTATAGACAGCCCCTTAATCTGCCGCAATCAGCAACACCACAAACCCCGCAAGCAACTCCCAACGCAACGAATCCGGGACTGTTCGCCCCTAATCCGCGGAGGCCAAATGCCATTAGCAGCGCAAGCACCGCCACCCTTACGACGGAAGGTCTCGAGTCTGTCAAAGAACTCTTGACCAGAGCGCAAGAGGAACGAGGGAGGTTGATTCCGGAGTTGCGCACTGCGGAAGCGGAGGCCACGGGGCTCAGAAACAAAAATCAACGCTGGACGCAGGGCTGGTTGTTCAGACGGCTGTTCCGCGGCCACTTCGCCCGGATGGGTGAATTGTCAGCAGAAGCCACTGATAAGGAAGCTGAACTCCAAGAACAAGAGCGGCTCTCGCGCCTCGCTACGGAATTCGACTTACCACAGAACCTCAAAGATTGCTTTGGTCGAGTATGTGATTCGGTGGCTGCACTCTCACATTCTCAACGGATCTGGGACACCGTATCGTCGGTGGCAACGGATCGTTACCGTGAACGAACAACAGCTGGCCAAAGTATCGAGCGTCGGCCGGTTGGTTTCTCATTGGGATCATGTGAACTCATAGACAGCTCTTTGAAAGTCCCTCGGCTTATGAATGCGAACGGCGGTGAGCTGTACTTATATCCGGCCTTTATCCTTTATTTCGTATCAAACCAAACCTTCGCTCTCGTTGATATTCGTGATTTGAGGCTTGAGTACAATCCACTTTCCTTTATCGAAGAAGAGGCAGTCCCCGGCGACTCTGAGTTAATTGGTTACACGTGGAAGAAGGCCAATAAAGATGGCTCACCGGATCGCCGCTTTGCTAACAATTACCGGATTCCGATTTTGAAATACGGCGACATTCGCCTCACAAGTAAGAGTGGTCTGAACGAAGCTTACATGATCAGCCACGCAGCGTTAGCAGAGAGACTCGCGTCGGCATTTGCTAAGTATCAACGCCAATTACCACAGAGTGTGGCATAACACATCATCATTAATGGAATTAAGAAATTAAGGAAATTTGCGTTTCCTGGAGAGTCTGAGTGGCTGGTTACAAATACGAATGGAAGTGTCCCAACTGCGGCACGGAGCTTCAACTGAAGTCGCGAGTAACGCAGACAAAACGGAAGTGTCCGCATTGTGGAACACCGGTTACCCCGCAGGAAATTGATCGTCAAACCGCCGAAAAGAAGCGATCAATAGAAATGGGCGGACTCTTGGTCGCGCTTCTCCTCCTGGTGCTCGCTCTTATATGTCATTACTCTGTACGCGGCTTCTAACAACATGACGTATCACTGCCTGAAAACGGTCTCGCTTTTGCAGCCAACAGATTGCCGAAGAACAGCGGCCGGCGCGAGCTTCTTGATGTAACTGGCGTGTGATTTACATCAGGCTATTCAGGTGTCGGTGTTGGAATACTCTGTAAAAGTTTGTTAGCCAATTTTGGGTTAATCTCTTCGAGGATTTGGTATTGTTCAGTCGCTAACTGCAATTCATCAATAGACAAGTAAGTCATTCCCAATTCATAGTGCGCCACCGCGAGATCTGGTCTTAATTTCACCGCTTCCTCGAAGGCCTCAATGGCTGTGTCGACCTCGTTAATATGCCGATATGCTACTCCTAACTGATAATGCGTCGACGCATTATCTGGTGCGATTTTTCGCGCTTGAGCAAACGCGGAAATGGCGTCTTTCCACTGTCCCAACGCTGAATAAGCTAAACCCAAGTTGCGATAAGTACCCGCATCTCCCGGTTTGAGCTCGATCGCCTGTTGGGATGCAGCAATCGATTCTTTGAACTTGCCTAACTTATAGAGGGCAAATCCCAACTCGTGGTGAGCTTCGACAAGATTGCGGTCTAATGCGATGGCTTGTTGATAAGCACTGACCGCTTCTTGGTAGTGCCGCACTTTTGTGAATTGAACTCCTTCGGCGAAATACCGTTGCGCGTCGCGCTTTGGTTCCTCGAGAGGCGCGGGAGGTGTTGTGGTCGGAGTTGGGACAGTTCTCGCTACTTCCCTGTTTGTCAGCGACGGTTGGTGGCTTCCGAATCTCGTTTTCAGCGGTACCATAGCAATCAAAGAAGCCACAAGAGCCAGAAGTAGCGGTGCCACACCAAAAATACCCGAAGTCGGATTCCCGGCGTCAAGCTCGGCTTGGGCCAAGTCTCTCAGTGTGGCCTCAAGCGTCGGTCTCATCGCGGTTCGTGCCATAACAATTTGATTGGCACTCTGTCGCAACTGGGATGCGCCGACCTCTAGTTCTCGCTCGATTGTCGATTTAGCGCCGCCGATTTCCTTTTCGACCGCATTTCGGTCCGCCGGATCTACGCCTAGCGCGGGATTAAATACGAATCGCTGCTCGATCGAACTACGCCAACCAAGTAAGTAGGACGTGTACACTGGCCCAAACCCAGGAACCTGCCCGAGTGAGCGCCGATCAATATCGGCCGCGGTCTCAATTCCAAAAGATCGGAGAGTCGCTTGGCGGCTGGGGCCGATGCCGCTTATGCCCGCCAAGGCGATACGGTGCCGATCCAAGAACTTTTGCAGCTGCTGCTGCCGGAGATTTCTCTCGAGCGCGTTAAGCTTCTTCAACCGCAGCGCGGGCAGGCCTTCATACTCTGTCCTTCTCCGGCCGAGGTCGCGTTTCTTTTGATCGAAGCCGTGCGTTCCTGCTTGTGCCCGCCACCTTTGCTCCGCTTCGTGCCATCTGCGCTGGGCCGCGTGTTTCGCGTTGTCGAGTTTCTGCCGGGCGTCCTTGTTACCACCACGCGCAACCGCGAACGCCACAATGCCGGAGATTCCGACCAGCCATGCAGTTGCGGAAATACTGAGGGGTAACAAAAACAGAATTGCGGATATAACGAGAAGCGCACCGCCGGTCACCGAGGATCGCAGGAACTCTCCGCGCCTCATCTTTGACACGCCAGCTGATCGAGTTAAGCTGAAGGTTGACCGATCCGGAAGCGTGGGTAGCGACCCTGGTGAGGAAACGGCTTCGAGCTGTGCCCAGATGCGGGCGAGATTGAAATTCCCGTCTTGAATTACGCCGACGGCATATACAGGCGTAAACACTAAGACGCCAGACATACCCTCCACGCGGCACCACGGACAAGATGAAAGGTCTTTGAGATAGTAATGACCGGCGTTCGTTTTGCACTGCGTGAGATTCGAGGCTAACCGGTCGAGCGCTCCAATCCATTCATCGGGCGAGGGACGAACTCCACCAGAGGCAAATGCGCGTTCGAATAAGTTCGCAGCCGCCGTGGAAACCGCCTCTAGCGGAATTGTCCCAGTGGGCTGCTCCATGAGGCGCGATCGCGCGCCTGGGCCATACGCGAACCTATAGTCAGCGATCAACCTCTGAAGCGGTGGTGTCTCCTTCGCACCTAGGAACTTTCCCGCAAACGGATGGCGGCCCAAGAACAAGAGTTGAAAGATAATTACCGCCAGCCCAAAGGTGTCATGGTTCGTTGATCGGATAACACGTTGAAGGGAGCGACCCTGGAGTTCCGGGGGAGTATGAGTGTCGATGCCCACTGCGCATAGATATTGGCGGCCCTGTGCGGCAATCTGAAAGCTGTCGCAATCAAAGAGAGTGACCGTGGCTCTCTTTGAGACACCGACGCTTCCGTGGTTTATGTCGCCGATTACGAGGTTTTGTTCGTGTATTACCTTAAACGCGCGAGCAATATTGGACGCAGTTTGAATCAAAAATGGCCAATGGGCTTCCGGGAATTGGGCCAACCTACTTTTGACGCCATAAAGTACGTGAACGTCCTCATAGCCTGTCATCGACGGCATGAGGAAACCAATCATCCGTCCGTTCGGTCTATCGAACAAGGTGTCCACGGGCCAAGCTGCAAGTTTCAACAACCTTTCGGTGCGTACACTAACCATCAAAGAGAGTTTCTTGGCTTTCTCTGGATCGATGGGACGGTTATAGATTTTCGCAGCGAGGTCTCCTTGTCCTTGTACTTGATAGACGGCACCTTCACCTCCCTTGCCGAGCGTGTCTGCCAAAGATAGCGGACGGCCTTGACTGTTATAGCACTGTGATTTGGCTCTCATTATCATCGGCGGGATACACAGAGTCGTGCGGACTTAATTGCTTCCTTCGTGTGGCAAGAAGCAACGTCTTGTCGTCGTCGGTACAGTCATTGATTTTCGTGGAGTTGAGGAACGAACTCAACGACGCCGTATATTTTTCTGAATACTCTTCGGGAGCCGCTCGCAGCCATTCGAAGATGGGAGCAAAGAATGGGTTATGAGCTTGCCGGCTCTGATAGTCCAAGGCCAAGCTCTGCAACCCGTCAGTGAAAAGTGCCACCTCGTCAATACGCCCGTTAATTAAGCTAAACTCGATTCTCTCAGATGCAGCTTGGTCACTGACAAAGTTTGTTTCATTGGCATATCGACCTTGTTGGGGCCAGAAAAGCCAACCGTAATCATCGCGCTCCTCCGTTGAAGGAATTACAATCGCACCATCGCCGATTTGAATGAATACGCCACAGTCATCTCCGATAACTGCAGCCAACATAGTTGACGCGAAATCACGAGATATAAGTCCCTCGGCCGCGCTTTCGTCGGCCAGTTGGCGCTGGAAGCCGACGATCCAAGTGTTGATGAAGCTAGGATCGAGGTCATGAACTGGCTTATCGTTTTGAAGGTGTTGAGTAACTGCGGCAACCAAGCGAGAGCAGGCCAGAGTCGCTCCCTTCAGCCCACATTTGGCGCTTCCGGCGCCATCAGCGACCACGGCTATTAGCACTTCCGATCCGTCTGTTCGGCCAAAGACCTCGCAAGTGCCGCTGTCTTGACAGGTGGTTGCCGTGACGATATGGGACGTTCCGATAGCTGAGTTGAGGACGTATTTCCAGCGCTCAGCGTTCATTAGGCAGTAGCCCAACCATCTGGAGCGGTAGGATTAGCCAAAGGAACATCGTCTCCAGGACTTGAACGTGAAACCGAACTCAGGGAGTTAGATAACCAAGCGAACAAGTCGCGGAATCGCAAGCCCTTCAACTTTAGAGGTTCGCGGACAGCGATTTGTCCTAGTACTTCCATGTTCGCTCCCTCGACGCCAACGGCCCGGAAGGTAAATGATTTCGATTCTTCACCGGATTTGACGAGTGAAGCCGCATGCTGCCAGTGGTCGGTCGGCCCCCCGTCAGTAATCAGGAAGACCCAAGGCCGGTAATGGGTAATGCCATTGTTTCGGTAGACTTCCTTTCGCAACCGGAGAAGTTCTAATCCTTGCTCAATGGCGGCGCCCATGGGCGTATCTCCGCTCGCTTGAAGGGCTGGTGGTTGAAAGACATCGGGTGATTGGAAGTCCAATTCAACTCTAACCGGACCAAAACTGACGATCCCAACTTCGACGCGCTTTGCTGCCATCGAATCAGCCATAAGTTCATCCTTGAACAGTACAAGGCCTTCGTTTAGCTCTCGAATAGGATGGCCGCTCATCGAGCCCGAAGTATCAAGCAGTAGCAGGCAAGGACAGCGGGGTTCTGGATTCTGAAAAATCTCCGCATCCGGGAATGGAACCTGATCGACATTTTCTGACATTATTTACCTCTTGAATTTGATCGTTGTGGTACCAGTGATTCTTGTTAGAAGTTAGCGAGAAAGAGATCGGGGAGTGTGCCCTGCGCAAGGTCGGGCAGTCAGCTCCTGATACACTGCGTTTCTTTGGGCGGCGCGGATTCTACCACGATCCCCTTGCATGCAAAAGTTTTTGTATTCGTTGCTGCCCCTCAGACAGGAACAGCCAGTTGGAACTCTTCTTCGCATCATCTGCACATGTTCGAATAACCTTTAAGGTGATTGCAGTGCACACATTATGATGGACTGCGGTTCCCGGCTCACAGGCCAATGGCCGATGACAGGTTCCTCGCTGGCCTGTCATCGGTCCATCGAAGTTTTGGCGGGTGATGTCCGCCGGTGGCCGCTCGATGCCGAGGGGAGCCCTCCCTTACGGTCGGGCTTCTGATTCGGGCTCGACGGCGCGGTTAGGTTGTTGGTGGTTTTTTGGTTGCGGGGCGGCCGGTGGGGCGCTTGCGCTCGCTTAAGCGCGTGCCTCCGACTTGTTCATACTCGCTGCTGTCTCGGCCGTACTGCGCTTCGACTGCGGAGAGTACTCGCCGGTTTAGATCGCGCAAGCTATTCTCGCGCGCATCCAGGCGGTTTTGCCTTTCGTCCATGGCCGCCGACTCACGGTTGTAGTCGTCCTGATCGGTCGCGAACCCGGTGACTTCCGCTTCATAGGCGGGGCCCGAAAGGCTTGGGCCAAAGTTGGGAGCAGGGTTGATTGCTTTGAGGCCCGCAAGACGCTGCCGGGCCGTTTCGAGGACAGCGGAGTTACGTCTGGCTCTCGCCATAAATTCACCTCCCGAGTTGTAAGGGTCCGTGAGGACCGGAAGAGCGAGGTTTACGCGCCGCAGTATATTTCCTTTCAAAGGAAAAACAAGTCTTTTCCTCGCATTTCTTAACAAAATCCAGGTTTTTGTTTGTAAGGTCGGCCGTAAAGTTGCCGCGCTCGCAATTAAAGTAGCTTTAGTTGGTGGGAAAGGAGCTTCAGTCCCCGGTAAAGTTACTTTAGTCGAGTGAAGAGTTACTTAAGTCGCGGGTGCGGCCACTTTTGTCGCAGGTAAAGCGGCTTTGGTTGTGAGTGCAGTGACGTTGGTTGCGAGGAAAGTAATGCCGGTCGGAAGGAAAGCTTTCGGGGTTCGGGGAAAAGTTGCTTTGGCTGGCAGCGAGCTTACCTTTGTCGCGAGGTGAGTTTGGTTGATCGAGACAAAAGTAGCGGACCGCAAGGGTGCGGCTTAACGCTGAAGGCGTTCCCTAATTCCAGCCCAGGGTTGCGCTTTGGCAACCCTGGGAAGACGTCCATTTCATCCTCGACGACGCAACCGTGAAGGGGTTGCGTCGTCGGGGGGGTGAAGCGCCGCACCACATCGCGACTCCTACGGAGTTGCGATTGAATTTTTGGGGCTTCTTATCCCCAGGGTTTCAGAGCAAACCCTGGCTGGAATTGGCCAAGGCTTTCAGCGTTCTTCTCGTCCCCTCCTGTTGACAGTCGATAGGGCGGCGCGTATGGTAGCGCTCCTATTGGGTGTCAACAGGAGGAGCATGAAGAAACAGAAGGCCGATCTTCTGCAAGGCACGCTGGAACTACTGGTCTTGCGCATCCTGCGCTCCGGGCGCATGCACGGCTGGGACGTGATGCAGCGATTGCAAATGGTGTCCGGTGAAGTGTTGAGTGTGACTCCCGGCGCGCTCTACCCGGCCCTCCATCGCCTTGAAGAGCGCGGGTTAATCTCAGCTGCCTGGGAGCCATCGGAAAACAACCGCCGCTCGAAGGTCTATGAGTTGAACGCCGCGGGCCGTAAACAACTGGAAGCCGAACGCAAGGAATGGGAAAGATTTACCGGCGCGGTCGCGCTCATCCTGCGCAATGCCTGAGGAGAATATTGTGGGCCTGGCCCGAATCAAGAAACGCTGGCGGGCGCTCTTTCACAGGAACGAGCTAGAGCGCGAACTCGATGCCGAGTTGCGTTTCCATCTGGAGCGCGACGCGGCCGAAAACCTTGAGCGCGGCATGGATCCGGAGGAGGCGCGCTATGCGGCCCTGAGAAACTTCGGCGGTGTCGAGCAATCGAGAGAAGAGTGCCGTGACGCGCGCGGCGTCAGAATAATTCACGAGCTTTGGCAAGACCTGCGCTATGGCGCGCGCATGCTGCGGAAGCGACCCGGCTTCACTTTGATTGCGATCTTCACCCTCGCCCTGGGTATCGGCGCCAACACTGCGATCTTCAGCGTCATGAATGCGACGCTGCTTCGAGCGCTGCCCTATAAAGACCCGGACCGGATTGTGATGGTTTGGGGGACAAACCCCGGTGGGTTTGGCTGGCGTGGAAAGACAGGTTTCTCCGCACCCAGCTTCGTGGACTACAAAGAACAGAACCAGGTCTTCGAGTCTTTGGGGGCATTCGATAGCGCTGACTTTACCCTCGCGGGAAACGACAGCTCGGAACGAATCCGCAGCGGTGTTGTCACTTCCGAATTCTTTAAAGTGCTCGCGATCCAGCCAATCCTGGGACGCGCTTTCATGGCAGAAGACTCCCAACCCGGTCGCGATCACGTGGTCGTGCTCAGCTACAACTTGTGGCAACGACGGTTTGGATCCGATCAGCACATTGTCGGGCAGACTATTCGGCTGGACGCGACGCCTTACGAAGTCATTGGGGTTCTGCCAGCGGATTTTGATTTCACGATCCCCGGCTACTTTGAATCGCGCGGCTTATGGATTCCGGCTGTTCTCTCGCAAGACAATTCGGAGCGCGGCCATAAATACATCACCGTCATCGGTCGTCTGAAACCCGACGTTACACTCCCTTCGGCGGATCAGGATATGCGCGCCATTACTGAGCGGCAGGCGCGGGATTACCCTGGCACAATGGCAAAATTTGGGGTGAAGCTGACGCCGTTGCATGAACAAGTCGTCGGAGACATTCGTCCGGCATTGTTGCTGCTGTTCGGCGCCGTCGGTTTTGTGTTGCTGATTGCCTGCGCCAACGTGGCCAATCTGCAGCTGGCGCGCGCCTCAACGCGGCAGAAGGAGATTGCTATCCGCAGGGCCCTGGGCGCGAGCCGCGGACGGTTACTGCGACAGTTACTCACGGAAAGCTTGCTGCTCTCCTTGATCGGCGGAGCATTGAGTTTGTTGCTGGCAATGTGGGGAATCAGGCTGCTGACGGGCCTGGCTCCGGCAAAGCTTCCTCAAGGAATGATTGTTCCCTTTGATTTCACAGTGCTCGCGTATTCTCTTGGGCTCTCGCTGATTACCGGGATACTTTCGGGGCTGGCGCCGGCCCTGCAGTCCACACCCGCGCGCGACAGCGAATCGCTGAAGGACGGTGGAAGAACCTCAGGGGCCGGCGAAGGCGGCCTGCGTCTGCGAAAACTAATCACGGTTTCCGAAGTCGCCCTATCGATGATCTTGCTCATTGGCGCCGGTCTTTTGATCCGCAGCTTCATCGGCTTGATCCAGGTGAATCCTGGTTTTGAAACGAGGAACATTCTTACAGCGCGGTTCGACTTGCCAAAATATTCTTACCCCGAGGCGACAACACAGGCATCGTTCCACACGCGGGTGCTGGAACGAATCAAGGCGCTGCCCGGAGTGGTAGCCGTCGGGGCGACCAGCGACCTTCCCCTAACCATGGGCACTCATACGAGTTCATTCGCCATTGAAGGGCGCGCGCCCATAGATGACTCGGATCAATCGCTCGCCGTCCAGGACACCCTAGTCTCCGCTGACTACTTTCGCACCATGGGCATCCCACTAGTTGGGGGGCGCGCCTTTGCTTCTACTGACGAGGCTGCGGGGATGCCGGTGGTTTTGATCAACCAAAGTTTTGCGCGCCGTTTCTTTTCGAACGAAAACGCTGCCGGTCAGCACCTAAGGTTCGACGCAAAGAGTCCATGGATGACCATCATCGGAATTGTCGGAGACATCCGGGGCTTCGGGTTAGATAAAGAAGCGAAAAGCGAAATCTATCTGCCCTATCAACAACAAGCGTTCTTGCCGCAGATGTCCCTGGCTCGCATGCATCTGGTCGTTCGCACAGCTGGCGACCCGAACGCTATGGTCCCCGCGGTGCTCGAATCGGTAAGGGAGATTGACAAGGGTCTGCCGAGTCCGCGAGCGCGCACTATGGAGACTGTCCTGGCGGCGTCGATTGCCGAACGGCGTTCCAACATGTTCCTGCTCGGAGCGTTCGCGGTGATCGCTTTGATCCTGACCGGCGTGGGTATCTATGGCGTCATTTCGTATTCGGTGACGCAACGGACACAGGAAATTGGAATTCGCATGGCCCTCGGTGCGCAATCAGGTGATGTGATTACTTTAGTGATGAGCAGCGGAATGAAGCTGGTGTTGCTGGGAATTGCGATCGGGGTGGCCGGCGCTCTGGGGCTGACACGTTGGATGGCGAGCTTGCTGTTCGGAATTACCCCGACTGATTGGTTGACCTTTGTAGTGACCGCCTCGTTGCT
>JAWVFI010000161.1:0-6669 GCA_033856235.1 Blastocatellia bacterium
AGCCGGAGGCGCGACTTCCGGCGCGGTCTCGCGGAATGCGCGCTCCAGATCGTCGAGCGACACTTCGCCGGGACGCAGCGGCCGCTGCAGCACCTGGAAGGTCAGCGTCCCCTGCTCGATCTGCGGCTCCGCAGGCATCGCAGCCATGCCGCGTTCGACCATCGCCTGCAGCGCATCGATCAGGTCGGCATCGCCGCCTTCGGGCTCCGCTTGCGTCGATTCCAGCCCGGCCAAAATTTCCTTGATGCGGTCGATCGAGCTCAGGATCAGCGTCACGGCCTTAGCCGTAACCGGCATGCCGTCGCGGAACTTGCCCATCAGCGTCTCGGCGGCATGCGCCAGCGCCTCCAGCCGCGGCAGGCCAAGAAAGCCGCACGTCCCCTTGATGGTGTGAACCAGCCGAAAGATGTTATCCAGGATTTTGGCGTTGTTCGGATCCTGCTCGAACCGCACCAACTGGTTGTCGACGGTGTCGAGCGATTCGTTGGTCTCCGTCAAAAACTCGCGCAGCAGATCGTCCATGAAAACAGGCCTTACGCACCCGCGCGCGAAATCGCACGCCTTTTACGGGCCGGGCCAGTTTCGCCGCAAAGCGTTTAAGTTTGGTTGAGCAAACGGAAATGAATGCGGTGAGGAAAGAGATAATGCCGCCGGCGGTAAGGAGGCGTTAACCATGTCTGTCTGCAGGCCCATCCCTGCCGGCCGCGCCCTGGGGGTCGAAACGCGTCATTGCGAGGAGCGAAGCGACGAAGCAATCCAGTCAGCTCTTGCGGCTCTGGATTGCTTCGCGGAGCCTGTCATCGGGCCGGCAAAGCCGGACCCGTTGGCTCGCAATGGCCACTCAACAATAAGGCATCACGCTCTAGTTCTCCGTGCAGACCTTCATCGTTTTCATGCCGGTTTCGGCTTCGGTCCTGGTCTTGAACGTCCCGTTGTCGACCACGGTCGTCGTCGTAGTGGTCGGCTTCTGGTTGACGATGGTGCATTTCTTCGTCGTCGCATCGCGTACCACGTAAAATTCAGAGACGGTCGCCTGCGCAAAGGCCGACGTGACAGCGAACGCAGCAACGGCAGTCGAAATCAGAAGTTTCTTCATGTGTCTTCCTCCTTGGTTGAGACGCCGAGAAAACCGGCCGCGTTGCCGAAAGTTCCCGGTGTTTGACGTTCACCTTGATGAACGGAGATCGGGCGTTCTGACCTTGGCGACAGCCGCCTTTTCGGGACCCGCGTCGATCGGTCGCTGACGTTCGCTTTAGCCGGACCGCGAAAAACTTTCGCATCCTGTGTTGTGCCAGCGCTCCACTGTCCGGAAGCTCGAGCATGGTCGATGAGGCACTGAAGCAAGAAAGACGCGGATGGCCGGGACAGAGCCCGGCCATGACGCAAACTGAATCTCTCCGCAGCACGGACTTCGGAACATATTGTTCGCCGGAGGGTTACGACCGTCCCAGAAACCTTCGGAGGAACCGATGCAACGCTCACTTCTTCTCATATGTGCCGGCCTGATGGTGGCGACAGCCGCCTCGGCGCAGACTCCACCCGCCCAGTCCGGGCCGAACAACAACGCCGTGAACAGCCCCGGACAGAATAATTCCAATGCACCGGTCGCCGGCCGCAACAGCTTTACCGAGAGCCAGGCCAAATCGAAAATCGAAGAGGCCGGGTACACAAAAGTCACCGACCTGAAGAAAGACGACAACGGCGTCTGGCGCGGCAAGGCCACCAAGGGTGGTTCGGCCACGGCCGTCAGCGTCGATTTTCAAGGCAACGTGAACCCCAAATAAGGACGCCGACATGACCGTTACGATTTCTCGTTTGTACGATACCTACGCCGATGCCCAGCAGGCCGTGCGCGGGCTCGAAGCCGCGGGCGTTCCGCATTCCGATATCAGCATCGTCGCCAACAATTCGGACAACTGGTACAGCGCCGACAACAAGGTCGATCGCGACCGCGATGGCGTTGACGATCGCGCCGAAAGCGCCGGAAAAGGCGCCGGCATCGGCGCCGGGATCGGCGGCACCGCCGGTCTGCTGGCCGGTCTCGGATTGCTCGCCATTCCCGGACTTGGCCCGGTGGTGGCCGCGGGCTGGCTCGCCGCAACCGCGGTCGGCGCCGCGGCTGGCGCTGCGACCGGCGGCATCGTCGGCGCCCTGACGGAGGCCGGCATCTCCAAGGAAGACGCCCACGTCTACGCCGAAGGCGTTCGCCGCGGCGGCACCCTGGTCTCGGCGCGCGTGCCCGACGCCGATCGCGCCCGGCTCGATGCCGTGCTCGACCGTTCCGCCGTCAACATCCGGGATCGCAGCGCGGCCTGGCAAAAGTCAGGCTGGAAGACTTTTGATCCGGCAAGCAAGCCGTACGGCGCCGACGAGGTCCGCAAGGAGCGTCAGCTCTATGCGGGGGGAATGCGCTGATCGACACGGGGATGGCGGCCCGCCGGTAGGCGGGCCGTCATCCGTTCGGCGGTGGCTGCGGCGACAGTGCGTTCGCGGCCCTGCTGCAAAATGCGGCCTTCGGCCTCAATGGCTCCGGGGCGCATGCGCCAGCGCTTCGAGTTGCGGCAGGCCAAGAAAGCCGCGCGTTTCCTTGATGGTGTGACCCAGGCGAAAGATGTTATCGAGGATCTTGGCGTTGTTGGGATCCTGCTCGAACCGCACCAACTGGTTGTCGACGGTATCGAGAGATTCGTTGGTCCGTCAAAAACTCGCGCAGCAGATCATCCATGGACTCGGCCTCAACGCACGGGCGCGCGACATCGACGCGCCTTTTACGAATTCGGCCAGTTTCGGTCGAAAGGGTTTAAGTTTGGTTCAGCAATGGGAAATGAACGCGGTGAGGAAAGAGGTCATGGCGGAGGTGGTAAGGAGTTGGTTAACCATGTTCACGTTCGCTGACAATGCGGGCGAGCGATGATTGCAGAGGGGGGCGGCTGCTCGTTCGCTCGTCAATCGTTCCTGCAAGAGCCCGGTAGTGCTTGCGCTTGCTGTTGACACACCCCGTAGATCAGCAAGGTATTGAATTGACTTCCAATTTCGTTCTCGGTATGTTCCTTCACCTTATTCGCCCTGTATGAGCTAACGGTTTAACCTCCCTCTGATTCGCAGTAGCGAAGCGAAGGTTCAGAAATGCTCATGCGCACCACTGAAAATGAACAATCGTCTGCGGCGCAACCCGGGAAAAATCTAATCTCGTCGAGTGATTTGGCTCGTCTGCAGTCAGAACAGCACAAGCATGATCTGCGGAATCACTTCGATATCATTTCGCTGCACAAGACGGACCGGCTGAAGCATTACGGCTTGCATTTTGCCAAGTACGTTGGACGTTTGGCTCGTGAGTCCGCTGAAACAAAATCCGTGGAACGAACACTGGTGGATACGTTGCTGGTAAGCTTGAGCGCTGCAAACACGCTGCATCAGGATTTGGGCAAAGAGAATATCGTCGTCTCTGGCCTGTCCGATCAGATTGATCCTTGGCGATCGTTCGCTGATGCATCAGGTCGATTTGCAGATGCCTGCGAGAAGATCGACCACATGGAAGAGTTTGTCCCGATGGCGCGCAAAGCCAATGTTGATATCATCAGTTGGCTAGTCAAGACTGCAGATCAACGCGATTTCGATTTGGTGAGTGCAGTTCACGTGAGGCGAGGGGAACTCTCCGCGAGGCAGTTTTACATTCAGGATTGATAGGCGGTCGCCATGGCGTTTTGGAGCGGCGCTAAATTAAAAAGGAAATTGGGATTAGAAAAATTAGTCAGTGATTACGACAAAGACCGCGTCGATTGCGCTGCCTATACACTGAGAATGGGCCATCAATATTATTTGAGTGCTTCGGAAGAGACGATTCACAAAAATAAAGTCGAACTACTAAAGGATGGCGAATCTCTAGCAATTCCATCTGGGCAATTTGCCGTGTTACTCACGGAGGAGACAGTCACTGTACCAGCGGGTGTTATTGCATTCATTTCAATTAGGACTGGCTTGAAGTCTCGTGGGCTGGTCAACGTGTCAGGTTTTCATGTTGATCCCGGATTTTCTGCACCCCTAAAATTTGCGGTGTTCAACGCGGGCCCCTCCACCATCTGCATCAAACAAGGCGAGGAATGCTTCCTAATTTGGTATGCAGATCTTGATCAAGAAGACAAAGAAAATACGAAAACTCCCGCTCATAACAAGGTCTACGCAAAGGGCATCAGCTCCAGTGACGTCAGCGGACTCACCGGGGCCGTTAAAACTATCAGCGTGCTCGCTGCGAAGGTTGAGCAATTGGAAAGAAACCAATTTTGGATGAGGATTGCACTATACACTTTCACTTTCGTATCCGCGATTGTGATTGCTACAATTGTCGCGCTTGCGCAAGAAGGTGTGCGGTCGTTTTTAGCTAAGGCCAGCCGCGCTGTCGGCCTGTCGATCTAACGTTCGAACAGCGGCTCTTGGCTCCCACTTTGTAGTCGTAATTTCATACGAAACGTAGAGGGGATGGCGAGGCTGACCAGAATTTGTGACACCCAAACAGTAGAGGTCGACGTCCAAAAGCGCGGCAAGTTCTAACGCGCACTTGTAGCGCTCCTGATACACGCCGTGCGAACCCCAACCAGCTATCACAAACCCACTCCGGCGTTTGATTTCCGCCATAATGTCTCGAATGAAATCGTCGTTTTCCGGTCCGACCGGGTTATGGTGCGACTTCAGTATTTTTGGACTGACTGTTCGGTAAGCAAACAAGTTCCACACTATTAGCGAACCAAATCCGAGCGAACGCGCCCGGCGTTCGCAGCGCTCTATCGTGGCGTCATTACGGATTTCGTCTGCCGTTGATGGATTCAGCATCCCGAATGCTAAAGGAGGCAGCTTGTCATCCCAGCATCGATCGAGGCGATAACGGTAGGTCCCGCATTCGGAAAAAACGGCACTGGACTCTTCAAGCAGGTCTCGGTGGGCAGTAACGGGCATATTCCAAACCGGGCCGGAGGCGGTTTCAGCTTGACAAGCATATGCGGAAAGAGCACGTTCAGTGAACTTTTAAGAAACTTTTCAGGAACGCGGCGATAGACTTAGCGACGGAGAATCGCTTATGTCGAAAATATACGTGTGTCTGCCGATCGGCAACAAAAGCTTGGCTGACGTGCAATTGCTGGTTCAGCAGTGCGATTGTGACGTGGAAATCGTCGGCGGTACGGCTGCGGATCGGGTGATCCGCGAAGGACTCGCTAGCTGCGATGGCATCATTGTGGTTCTCGAAGGTTCGCTGAAGGACCTCAACACGATCGAACCCGCAGTGTCATTGGCTCATAAACTCGGCAAGAAGATCATAAGCATCTGGCCGCCAAAATCGCCCGCGCCAGTGATACCTCAAATACTGGAGAAGTACGGCGAAGGACTGCTCCCTTGGAATGCGCAGAAACTTTGCGCCGCGATTTGCGGTGATGAGTTCGAGTGGGCAGAAGCCGGAGGTGACGCAAAGCGCGGACGAAAAATTAAGCGGCACAACTGCTAGATTGCGTGGCACATGCGTCTGCATAGTTACATTATCGAACATGATATGGGTTTTGCGCCAAATCCTTTTCACGGATTCTGCACTTTGGCGACCTGCAAACCCAAAATTCGCAAGTACACATCCGTAGGGGAGTATGTACTAGGAACCGGCTCCAAAAAACGCGAGCAGCAGGGGCGTATCGCGTATCTCATGCGAGTGGGAAACGTAATTACCTTTGATGAATATTGGTCGGATATTCGATTCGCTCGCAAAAAGGCGCTTATGAATGGTAGTCTTGCGCAATGTTACGGAGATAATATCTATCATCGTGATTCCACGGGAAAATGGATTCAGGAAGATTCATTTCACAGCCGCGAGTTTGGTGTGCTTAATGAAGAAAACCTTCAAAGAGATACCGGCAGTACCCACAAAGTTTTGATTGCTGATTGGTTTGTTTATTGGGGTGCTGAGGGGCCGAAGGTCCCTCCTGATTTCGCTCACTTCGTTCACAAGACCCAAGGGCATCACACAATTAGAGTCCGATCGGAAATTGATGCATTCGTCGATTGGGCAAAGTCGGTTGGAGACTTGGGACTTTCGGGCGACCCTCTTGAGTGGCGGTATCTGAAGTAGTGGGGCGTAGTTTCAAAACGAACACAGCTATCCTCAAAATGATAGCGGCGCGAAATCGCCGGGAGCCGAGTCGCCGGAAGCGCGGACAAGAGTTTTAGACGCCGCACAAAACAATCTCACCCTTTGCGGTCCATCTTCCCACGCACATCGAGAAACGCCTTCGTAAGCCGCACCAACACCGGCGACGCAACACTCCCATTCGCCCCCCCGATCGGGTCCGCGATGTGAAGCCCTCTCAGATCCTCCATGAACTCCTCCCACATCACCGCCCCACCCTTCTCCAGCAGCTCGGCGCGGATGCTGAGGTCTTCGCTGACAGGCAGATGCCGCCGGCCCCAGGCGCCGATCGCGGCGATCAGCGGCACTAGCTGGATCGCCGGTTCGGTCAGGCTGTAGATCGCCTTTTGGCTGTGGCTGGGATCGTCCAGCCGGGTGACCAGGCCGAGCGAGACCAGACGCTTCAGGCGCGCGGCCAGTATGTTGGAGGCGATGCCTTCCTCGGAGCCATTGAGCAACGCGCGAAAATGCCGGCGATTGCCGAACATGATGTCGCGGAGGACGAC
>JAWVFI010000162.1:0-13873 GCA_033856235.1 Blastocatellia bacterium
TTACCGAATCCAACGGATCGTCGTCCATGGCCACGATTTGCGGTGGCATCCTCTCGCTAATGGATGCCGGGGTGCCTCTGAAGGCCCCAGTTGCCGGCGTAGCAATGGGCCTGGTGATGGAAGGTCACAGGTACGCGATTCTGACCGATATCGCGGGCGCCGAAGATCATTACGGCGACATGGACTTCAAGGTGGCCGGGACCGCGGAAGGAATCACGGCGCTGCAGATGGACATCAAGGTCGGCGGCATCAATGCGAAAATCATGGCCGACGCTTTGCAGCAAGCAAAGAAAGGCCGGCTGCATATTCTGGAAGCCATGGACCAGGCCCTCAGCGAGCCGCGCGAGAACATGTCGCAGTATGCGCCTCGAATTATCCAGATCAAGATCAACCCGGACAAGATTCGCGACGTTATTGGACCAGGCGGCAAAGTTATTCGCGCCCTGGTTGAAGAAACCGGCGCCAAGATCGACGTTTCGGACGACGGTACAATCTCTATCGCCACGGCTGATAGCGAAGCCGCCGACGCCGCAGTCGCCCGCATTCGTGGGATTACTGCCGAAGCCGAGATTGGCCAGGACTATGTCGGCACCGTTTCGCGCATAGTTGATTTCGGAGCCTTTGTCGAAATCTTTCCCGGTACCGATGGTCTATTGCACATTTCCGAAATAGCAGACCGTCGAATTAAGGATGTGCGCGATGAATTACAGGAAGGCCAGCAGGTCATGGTCAAGTGCATCGGCAAGGAAGGCAACAAGATCAAGCTTTCCCGAAAGGCCGTGCTTCGCGATGAAGCAAAGAAGGCCGACGCAGCTGCCGGTTCCAACGGTGATTAACACCGCATAACAACTTAAAAGCAAAACTGAACCGGAGGTTGGCAGCGTGCTGCTAGCCTCCGTTCTTTTTTTAGTGTGCTTCTCTTAAGTTGTCCCGAAAGAGCCATTTGAAATTGGAATCGCCCGATGATTGGCCATCTCTCTGTACCAAATAACAGAGTCGCCGGAACGTTCTGAGCGACTGCAATTCGGGAGGCGGACTTGAAGTTCTTTTTAGTTAACACTCGTTCACTTAATCCCGCCGCTGACATCAGTAACCCGATACGTTCAAAATGGAAGCTTCAAGGAGGAGCCCCAAACCAATGAGGAATCGAGCCTTTCGCCCCGTTGCCGTAACCCTGAGCCTCTTGCTGTTGGCTTCGGTGCCGGCCCAGGCTGGCCCAATACAGTTTTCAGAGGTAGTGCACGTCCTGGGCGACATGCACAGCGGCAGCCAAATCCAGGAACTTCGTCTGCGCTCGGTTACTCAAGAGCCAAGCACGCCAGTTTCTTCAGCCCCCAACACGCTGCCGAGTTCGCCCGCAGAGACGGTGGAAACGGCCAGCGCCGCTCCTCTCTCGCTGATCGGCGGAACCGAGGTAGCGCCCCAACAGCCGCAGAGCAGCGTCGAAGTTATCGAACAGGACAACATTGACGGTACAATTTGTGACTGCGGCGAGATTCCGAGTGTTGGCGGTGGTTTCCCCAAGTGGCCGTTGTTGGCTCTGATCCCGTTGATTTGTGTTACCGGGATTTGCCATAGCGATCACCACGACACACCCACTCCCACGCCGCCTCCTACCGAGACTCCAGTACCGGAGCCGGCTTCGCTATTGCTCTTCGGATCCGGAATCACCGCTTTGGCAGCCGGCGTTCGTCGCCGTTATGCGAAGGTGAAAGCCGGCCAGACCGAGGCAGCCGTGAGGGAGGACTAATCAGATGCAGGACACGAACATGGTTACCACTCGCTCAAGACGCCTCCGCGCGATGAAATTGTTTGCCATCCTGGCCGCGCTCTCTTGCCTCTTAATCTATCCGTCGGCCAGCGCCGACGCCAGAAAGAAACCTAACTACGGCGAAATTGAACTCTCGACAAACCCTGGTGGCTTCCCCCTTCTAATTGACGGCAAGCCGTCAGGTGAAACTGCCACCACGGTGCGCGTCATTCCCCTCGAACCGGGGAGACACACAATCGAAGTCCAAATGCCGAACGGCGCCCGCTGGGTGCGTGACTTTAATGTTGAGGCCGGCCGCCGCCAGTGCGTCGTCCTTAACTATCGACCGCGCAAGATCGTTGTTGAAAAATCACCTTGTCCTTATCCGGTGAATGTTTCAGCGCCTACTGCCGTCAGTGAGGGCGATCTGATTACTTACTCTTCCGATGTGGCCTATGGCGGGACCTCGCCGCTTAACTACACCTGGACGGTCAGCCCGGCTGAAGCAAAGATTGTCAGCGGCGCCGGTACTGCTACTATCACTGTCGATTCGACCGGACTTGGTAATCAGACAGTGACGGCCATACTCGTCGTTGACGATGGATCAGGGGACGCAGCTTGCCGCCAACGCGCCCAAGCTTCGACCAGCGTAGTCGAGCGCCCCAAGCCGCCGGTAAACTGCAGGCCATTTGATCAGTTCACGTCGGTAGCCTTTGATGACGATAAGGCCCGCTTTGACAACCTGACCATCGAACTGCAGAACGCCCCTGACGATCAGGCTTTCATCATCGTCTATTCGGGCAGCCGCAGCCGGGCCGGCCAGGCGGAACGCCTGGGCCAGCGCACCATGAATTACCTGGTGACCGAACGGGGAATGGATTCCCGCCGGGTGACCATTATCAATGGTGGCTATCGTGAGACAGATTCATTCGAAATCTGGCTCTGTCCGCCGGGCGCCCAGCCGCCCCCGGCAACCCCGACCGTACAACCCGGCGATGTCAGGCCGGCTCCGGAAAGGACCAGGCGCCAGCGCGGGCGGCGCCGCTAGTCCCGATTTCGGGGTGACAAGTGATTAGTCGCAGGCAAAGGAATTCTCTGAGTTGTTCCAAATTTGCCGGCACTCCCTGCTAATCACTTGTCACCCCGTTTTGTTTCTGCAACAATCCCCTAGACACCCCCACGAAGTTAACTAAATAGCTGTCAGTCGCTTTGGCTCTTAAAGGAGGATCATTCCATGGGAGATGATGGAGGAGGCGGTAGCGCGGGTGTAGTAGCCGTGCTGGTAATCTTTGTGATCATTATCGTCGCGTTGTTTTTGGTATTTGGCAGGGGGTTAATTGGTGGTGGAACCAAGAAAGTTGATGTAAACGTAACCGCTCCCGCCCCGGCGCGATAAAGAAGTAACACAGCCAACAGAACGTTAATCTGCGGAAGAGAGGAGGCCCTGAGGTTCCTCTCTTTTGCGTTTTGTGCTGGGCTAGGATCGCGCTATCTGTCCGTTGGCGCCGCTTTTAACTTGGGGGCCGGAATTCTTTTAGCCGCGTTCACGCGGCTTTCCCGCAGGGTTACTAGCCCAGCCGTTTTGCGGCTGGGTCGCGCCAGCTAACAATCCTCCGAGCCCGCTTCAGCGGGCTTTACTTTGGCTTAAGCCAATTTGATAAGCGCGCTGAAGCGCGCTAATACTTAGACGGGCCGGGCATACCCGCTAAAAGCACTGGGCTATGAACCCTTCGGGCAAGCCGTCTTGAGACGGCTGTACGCCAAACTTCATCAACACGCTTCAGAAATATTGTCCTTCAACGCCGTCCACACTTTGTCGGATCGCGCCTTACCCTTTACTATCTAGCAATCCAACTACGAGGTCATCGAACACTTGTCAGCTCCGAACATTGAAACCATAGTCTCGCTCGCCAAACGTCGCGGGTTTGTTTTTCCTTCCTCTGATATCTATGGCGGGCTGGGCAGCTCCTGGGACTACGGTCCCCTGGGCGTGGAGCTTTGCAACAACGTGAAGCAGGCCTGGTGGCGCTGGATGGTTTATGAGCGCGATGACATGGAGGGCCTGGACTCGTCGATCATTCTCAATCGTCTGGTCTGGAAGTATTCAGGACACGAAGACACGTTCAGCGATCCGCTGGTGGATTGTCGGGAATGCAAGACTCGTTTGCGTGCCGACAAGCTAAGCGAAGGGAAGTGTCCCAACTGTGGCTCGAAGGATGTGACGGAACCACGCCCGTTCAACCTAATGTTCCAGACGCACGTTGGCGCGACTGCCGAGGACGATCCCAACGCTCTGGTTTACCTGCGTCCGGAGACCGCGCAGGGAATCTTTATAAACTTTCTGCACGTTTTGACCACCAGCCGCCGCAAGCTGCCTTTCGGAATTGCCCAAATCGGAAAGTCATTTCGTAACGAAGTTACTCCGGGAAACTTCATCTTTCGCACGCGTGAATTCGAGCAAATGGAGATGGAATACTTTGTCCGTCCTGGCGAAGACGAGAAGGCCCACCAGGAATGGATCGACGCCTGTCAGCAGTGGTTCATCGATCTGGGCGTCGCCCCAGACAACCTGCGCCTCTATGAACAGCCGAAGGCAGAACTGGCGCACTACGCCAAGCGGACTGTTGATATCCAGTATCGTTTCTTTCCGGAACGAGATGACGAAGAGAAACATTGGGACGAACTGATGGGCATCGCCAATCGCACCGATTTTGATCTGCGCACGCATTCAAAAAAGCCCGAGGACGCCGCAGGCAAGCGAATCAACCCTGACACGACCGACGATCTGTCTTACTTTGACGAAGCTACTAAAGAGCGTTTCTACCCCTTTGTTATAGAACCGGCGGCGGGCGTGAACCGGACTGTGCTGGCGGTATTGATGGATGCGTATTCGGAGAGGACGAATGACAAAGGCGAGACGCGAGTCATTCTGAAACTGAAACCCTCGATGGCTCCGATTAAAGCGGCCGTGCTGCCACTCGCGAAGAACAAGCCCGAGATTGTCGGAATGGCGAAAGCGATAAAACGATCGTTGCAACCAACGCTGCGCGCGGTTTATGACGACACGGGCGGGATTGGAAAGTTATATGCGAGGCAGGACGAGATTGGGACGCCTTTCTGCGTCACCGTGGATCATCAATCACTCGAAGACGAAGCCGTGACCGTGCGTGACCGCGACACCTGGGAGCAGGAACGGGTGAAGGTGGCGGATTTACCAGAGCAGTTACTTAAGAGGCTAGGGACTAGAGGCTAGAGGCTAGCATGAGCTTTTACTAGCCTCTAGTCTTTAGCCTCTTTAAAAACATGCCCATCGTAAAGAAACGCAATCAACAAACGGAATCACGCCTGCTGCTGGAATCCGACGAGCCGGTTGATTTGCCGCCGGCAGAAGTCGAGGAGAGCGCGATCCTCGTTCAGTTCGATAAAGATAAGCCGTACATTCACGAGTTGCTGGAAGAACTGCGCGATGGCGCCATGGCTCGACCTGTCGCGGTGATGAACGACGGCTCGACCTTCGCCATTCACTGTGAGACCCGTACCTTCTGGGTGAAACTCTGGCACGCACCGGGTAGTGATTTGACAAAGATCGACCGCGCGCAGGTCATGAGCTGTTTGCCCTCCACCCACGGCGTGCAGATCACGCTCCCCGACGAATAACTATTGTTGTCCAACGTCGAATCTCTTTGGTGTTAGTGCCCAGGTTTTTGTTCGCTCTTAAATTCCTCTCCCTCTGGGAGGGGCTAGGGGAGGGCCTGTGACGAGACAAGCCAAACTGTTCCTAACGCGCGGCCTCGATGGCCGCGCGCCATTCTGAGAGTCGCAGTGGACAATCAGCCTGCGGAGAAAATGCTAACCCGGCAATAATCCTTTCGTCGCATATGAGCAAGATCCTGGCGCGTCTTCCAGGGAGGGGAAGAAACGCGCAAGCCCTCCCCCTAACCCCTCCCAGAGGGCGGGTAATAGGAAGATCAAGAACCTGAAAGGCTGTTGACTTTGGGCTTTGGACGTTGGACATTGGACTGTCGTGTCTAAAATTCCCGAACGAGTTTTGAATTTGGCTCAAGCCGTCCGTGATGCGGGCGGTCGCGCCCTGTTGGTCGGCGGCTGCGTCCGCGACCCTTTGATGGGGCGCGAGCCCAAGGATTGGGACCTCGAAGTCTATGGAGTCGAACCGTCACGTTTGCGTGAGTTGCTGGATCAGTTCGGCGAAGTAAACGTGGTGGGCGAGGCGTTCACCGTTTACAAACTGGGTGCTGACCTGGACGTGTCGTTGCCGCGCCGCGAGCGCAAATCAGGCCGCGGCCACCGGGCCTTCGTGATTGAAGGCGATCCTTTGATGAGCATCGAAGAAGCCGCGCGCCGTCGCGACTTCACCATCAACGCGATCCTGCAGAATCCTTTGACGGGAGAGATCATCGATCAATTCAACGGCCGGACTGACATCAAAGACAAATTGCTACGCGCCGTTGCTGCTGAAACATTTACTGAAGATAGCTTACGAGTTTTGCGCGCCGCGCAATTTGCCGCGCGCTTTAATTTCCAGATTCACCCAGCCACCGTTGAGCTCTGCAAATCGATGGATCTTTCCGACTTGCCCGCCGAACGGATTTGGGCGGAAATGGAAAAGCTCCTGTTGCTGGCGCCCGAGCCGTTCATCGGGCTGGAATGGTTGCGCAAGCTGGGGGCAACCGCGCAACTCTTTCCGGAAATAGAGGCCCTGGCCGGATGTTTGCAGGACAAGGAATGGCACCCGGAGGGCGATGTCGAAGTCCATACGTACCTGGCGGTCAACCGCGCGCGCGAGTTGATTGACGACCTGTCTTATCCAAAGAAAGTGACGGTCATGCTGGGGACGCTTTGTCATGATTTCGGCAAACCGTCTACTACGGAATTCCTCGAAGGCCGCCTGCGCTCGCGCGGGCATGAAGAAGCGGGCGTGGCGCCGACGCTGAGCTTTCTGGACCGGCTGAACATTCATACGCTGGACGGTTACGACGTGCGGGCCCAGGTAGTCGCCCTGGTGCGCGACCATTTGAAGCCGGGAGAGTTTTTCAAGAAGAAGGACGAAGTAGGCGACGGTGCTTTTCGCCGCCTCGCGCGCAAGTGTGAACTGGAGCTTTTATATCGAGTCGCTCGCTCAGATTCCCTGGGACGTAACGCTCCCTGGATTCCGCGCGAACAATGGTTCGATGCCGAAGCGCAGGAATGGTTCATCGCCCGTGCCCGCGAGCTGCAGGTAGAGGAGAAGCCGCCGGCCCCGATCCTTTTGGGACGGCACTTGCTGGAAATGGGTCTCTCTCCGGGGCCGCGCATCGGCGAGATCACGAGGGAGATTTACGAGATGCAACTCGATGGCAGGGTGCGCACACTGGATGAGGCGAAGGAACGCGCAAACTCAATCTTGCAAGGTGACCCGTCGCGTTCGTTGTGAGCTGCTTCGTGTTGCTTCGTGCGTTTCGTGGTTTTCGTCGATCGTGCGCTTAGACCAGGAGGGCAACGAGGCACGAAACTACACCAAATACACGAAATGGCACGAAAGACATTGTTCTTTAATTTTGGTGCGCGCGCACTGGAACACCGCCGCTTCATTCTTTCTAAATCTGTGCAATCTGTGTAATCTGTGGACAATATGATTAATTTCGAACTTAACGAAGACCATCGAGCGCTAGTAGATACCGTGCGCGAGTTTGCGCAAAAGGAAGTCGCCCCGCGCATCAAAGAACTCGATGAAAAGCAGATTCTCGATCGCTCCATCATCGACAAAATGAGCGAGCTGAACCTGCTGGGTGTCTGCATACCGGAGGAATACGGCGGCGCGGGATTTGACTACATTTCCCTCGGTTTGGTTTGCGAGGAATTGGAAGCCGTTGACACTTTCCTGCGCGTCATCATGTCGGTGCATACCGGCCTAAACTCGCTGACACTCCTGACCTGGGGAACCGAAGAGCAGAAGTGCAAATACCTTGTGCCGCAGGCCAAGGGTGAAAAGCTCGCTACTTACGGCTTGACCGAACCGGGCGCCGGCTCTGACGTAGTCGGCTCGCGATCGACCGCGCGTCGCGATGGCGATGAGTATGTTTTGAACGGCGAAAAGATGTGGATCAGTCTTGCTGATATCGCGGATAACTTTCTCTTTTTCTGTTGGACCGATGAAGAGAAACGAGTCAAACGCGATCACTCGGGAATGTCGTGCTTTATCGTCGAACGGACGATGAAGGGTTTTTCTTCCGGCACCATTCACGGCAAGCTCGGTATCAGGGCCGGCAACACCGGATACTTTTCACTTCAGGACGTGCGCGTGCCCAAGGAAAATCTGGTGGGTGAATTGGGAGAGGGATTCAAAATCGCGATGTTTGCCCTGGAGCAGGGAAGATATACCGTCGCCTCAGGCGCCACCGGCGTGATTCGCGCCTCGCGCGATGCGTCAATCGCTTACGCCAATGAGCGGGAAACCTTCGGAACCAAGATCGCCAACCATCAACTGGTCAAACAGAAGATCGCCAACATGGAAGCCGACTATCAAATGTGCCATTTGCTGTGGCTGCGCGCCGGCTGGTTGAAGAACGAAGGCAAGGCCAATGGCAAGGCCACCAGCCTGGCGAAATGGCAAGCGACTGTGCGCAGCGAGACAGCCGCCTCAATGGCTATCGAAGTGCACGGCGCGAATGGCTACTCGAATGACTATCCGGTTGAGCGGTACCTGCGCAATTGCAAAGCTGCGATCATTTACGAGGGCACGCGCGATATTCATACCTTAATGCAAGCCGACTGGGCGCTGGGCCTGAAAAAAGAAAAGCCTGCGCGACGCACCTTGCCGCCGTGGAAACCGTCCGAGGCGCGTGGCACTGCCAACGCTTAGCGCCGCAACTCGGCTTTGCACAAAAAGTCCCCGGCAATTCGAAGCAAATAATTGAAGATGCCCAAGGGCGGCGTTGTGGGTGTCACTTCGTGGGATTTCGTGAATCATGCGCTGACGAATCGCGGTATACGATTCACGACAGCACACGAAGAACACTAAAGGCCACCAAGCGGAGGGTTTGTGCAAAGCACCGCAACTCCTTAACGCGCCGGCGTGGTATGGGCGAGGATCCAGTCACCGATAGTTTGCAACACGACCGGCGCGATCGTTTCTTCAATCGTGCCGTATTCGGAAACGGCGCCAGTGCTTGATGTCTGGAAGAGATGGTTTAGACCGGGCAGCAGCACGATTTTGTAATCGCGATTGCCGCCATCCTTCAAGGCCTGCTCGATTGCTTCCAGATCTTCTTTGGGCGGAACCTGCAGATCGTTTCCACCGTTAATGGCCAACACCGGCACGCTGACCTTCATAATCGTCGGACGGGGATCGTAACTGAGGAAGTAGCGAAACCAGGGGGAGGTGAATTGCTTCGCCTGGGCTTCGGCTGCGGTTAGTTGCGCTGCCAGACGTTTCTTCGCTGCCTCTGCTCGTTCGTTCGCCGCCGCCATTAATTTCTCTTTGGCAATCGTGGGGTCCTTCTCCTGCGTTGCGATCTGGAAGAGGCGTTCGGTCTCCTTCATTGAGGCGTCAACGCTTTTCATGCATTCGGCTGCGGCAATTAATGAGGTCTGCTTTACCAGCAGTTTGTCGCCGACGATGCCGGGGCCAGCCATTAAGACGATGAACGCCACGTCCGCAGATTTCACTGCGGCGATGGGCGCTGCCATGCCGCCCTCGCTGTGGCCTATCAAACCAATCTGTTTGGGATTGATCTCTTTGCGGGTTTTGAGAAATTCTACGCCCGCCAGCGCGTCGAGTGCGTAGTTCTCCGTCGTGTCGTTTGGCGATCCCTCGGCAGTGCCTCCCATCCCACGATCATCGGCGCGCAGCACGGCGATTCCGCGGCGCGTCAGGTAATCAGCCAGGACCAGAAAGGGTTGATGGCCCAAAAGAGCTTCGTTACGGTCCTGCTGGCCTGATCCGGTAATCAACACTACGGCGGGAAAAGGGCCGGCGCCTTTGGGTAGCGTCAGAGTGGCGGCGAGTTTCACATGGTCCAATTTGTTTTCGTAAGCGACTTCGGATTCTTCGTACGGATAAGGTTTAGCGGGAGTCTGGGGACGGTTCAGGGTCATCGATGCCGCATTGGTTACACGCGTGAAGTCCAGCGGGAGCGTGCCGTTCTGAGTGAACTGACCTTTTATGCCGTCTTTGCTCAGCGTGCCTACATATGAAGCCTGTAGTCTTTTCATCTCGAACTTCAGCGCGCCGTCGGCAAAACTGATTGTGTCCACCACCAGGTCGTTGGCGGATTGATCCAGGCTGTCCATGCTGGCCTTTAGCTTGCCCTCAGCAGTCCTGGAGATCTTCAGGACCAGACGCAGTTTGATAGTGCCCACATCGAGCGAGCCTTGCCAGTTGCCTTCGATGCCCGGGAGGGCTTGAGGCGCAAGTATATGGTCGATGGGTTCGGCGCTAACTCGGGCCGGGATCAGCCCGATGCAGGATCCTGCTGAAATCATCAAGATTAATGCGAGGCCACGATGCATGCGAAGTCTCATTACGGGTTCTCCTTGGTTGGTTCTGCAGTACAGCAGGTCTAATACGAAGCAGCGGAAGGAACGGTTTTCCCCGAGTGGTGAGGACCGTTTACGACGGTTTCCTGAAATAATGTCCGACATCCTTCAGCTTGTCGTCAGGATTGAGAACTCAATGTGCGACAGTACAAGCGGCATCATTGCCTGAGTGTTGTGAATCTCGACGACAAGCTGAAGCATGTCGGACAAACCGCCGCGCACCTTTCGCAGCACGCCAGAACTACAAATAACCGTACCGCTCTGATAGTATGCCCCCGCACTTCTTCAATTTGCGAACGCTCCGGCACTTGACGCGGTTCGCGAACAACCTTCCGAATCAGGAGACTGGAAAGCAATGGGCCACGAGTTAAAGACAGAACGCGAACTGTCTCTGGATTTCCTGCGCGTATGCGAAGCGGCAGCGATTGCCGCGGCGCGCACAATGGGCCAGGGCGATCGTAAATATTCCGACCACGTCGCGGTCGAAGCGATGCGCGAAGTGATGGACACGGTGCCAATGCGCGGCCGGATCGTGATTGGCGAAGGCGAGCGTGACGAGGCCCCAATGCTTTATATCGGCGAGGAAGTCGGCGGCGGGTTTGGCGTCGGCGACGAGATTGCCGCGTCCTGTCCGGAAGTGGACATCGCCGTCGATCCCCTCGAAGGCACCAACCTCTGCGCGCTCGGCGGAAACAATGCGATTGCGGTGCTGGCTGCCGCGGAGCGCGGAGGCCTGCTGAATGCGCCGGACATCTACATGGACAAGATTGTGGTTGGACCTTCATCCCGCGGCGCTGTGGATATCGACGCGCCCATTAAGGACAACCTGAAGAACATTGCCCGGCGTCTGGGCCGTGACATCGAGGACCTGACCGTGATCGCCCTCGATCGCTCACGCCACAAGAAACTGATTGAAGATGTACGAGCGGCCGGGGCGCGTATCCGCTTGATCTCTGACGGCGATTTGTCAGCAGGAATTTCGGCGGCTGTGGCCGGAACCAATATTCATGCTTTGGTAGGAATCGGCGGAGCTCCCGAAGGTGTCATTACCGCTGCGGCCATGAAATGTTTGAACGGCGAGATTCAGGCGCGCCTGGTTTTCGATCCGGAGCAGTTGGGCGTCGACAGCGACAAGGTGCCGCCGCGCGAACAGGTGTTGGCGCGTTTGCGCGAGATGGGGATTGACGATCCGGACAAGGTTTACGATACGGATGATCTGGCGCCAGGCAAGAAGATCATTTTTGCGGCCACCGGAGTCACCGACGGCGCGTTGTTGCGTGGAGTTCGCTTCTTTGGTTCCGGCAAGCGCACGCATTCCCTGGTGATGACCACGGAATCGAAGCACATTCGGTTCGTGGATACGGTGCACGTCGAAGGCGGGCCGGATGCGGTTATTCGGTTTTGAGATCTGAGATCTGAGATTTTAGATTCGTCAACTTAGGGTTCTGCGATTGAGTAACGCACCCCCCGAAATATTTCCGGAAATCTCCCAGCCCGCAACTGCACCGTGGTTGGTCTGGGCGGGCGTGACATCCTTCGCACTCCTCCTGGTAGGCTTCATCTTCACCGCGCCCCTGGCCTTAAACACAAATCACACGTCGTTCGCATTTACCGTTTACCAAGCTTTCAGCTACGTCTGCCATCAGCTTCCCCTGCGGTCATTCCATCTTGCCGGCCATCCACTTGCGGTTTGCGCTCGCTGCACCGGGCTTTACGCCGGTTTCGCCGCCGCCTCTCTGATCTATCCCCTGGCGCGCTCCGTCCAGCGCTCGGATACGCCCAGCCGCCTCTGGCTCCTGCTGGCCATCGCGCCAATGGCCATCGACCTGGGGCTGGATTTTCTCGGCCTATGGCAAAACACGCATCTGTCGCGATTAGCTACGGGACTTCTGCTCGGCTCCACGGCCGCCTTTTTTGTCATCCCTGGATTGGTGGATTTGCTGAACTTTAACTGGCGAGGATGGCGGCGTGACCGGACGGCGGAGGCTTAAGCCGTTCGCTGGTCCGGTTAGGCATCAGTCTGCTCTTAGGTTAGAATCCTCTTCGCAACTTTAGGCCACCGTTAGCCTTTCATAAATAATCAATACCCCAGGAATTAAGCATAGATGTTCGTTCCCATACCTGATCCAATCGGACCTCCTTTGAGTGGGGACTTTCGCACCGACTTCCCCAAGTTTAACGAGCTGGTTAATAAGACCGACGGCAACATCAGTTCGCTGTACCAACTGGATGCGTTCGATTGGACCATCCTGGTGCTCTATTTCACGATCCTGACGGTCCTTGCCATCTACGGCATCTATCGGATCAAGCAGGTGTTTGCGTTTTGGCGTTACCGCTCATTGCCGCCCGTTCCCAAGGGACACTTCAGCGAAGCCGAACTGCCGCGCATAACGATCCAGCTCCCGCTCTTCAACGAGATGTACGTCGTCGAGCGTCTGGTCAAGGCAGTAACGGAAATCGACTATCCCCGCGACCGGATGGAGATTCAGGTGCTGGATGATTCGACGGATGAAACCACCAGTATCGCCCGCGCTACGGTCGAGCAATACGCGCTAGCTGGTTTTGACATTCACTACATCCATCGAATGGATCGCACGGGCTTCAAAGCCGGGGCGCTGGAAAATGGAATGAAATTCGCGACCGGCGAGCTGGTGGCCATCTTCGATGCCGACTTCGTTCCCAAGCCGGACTTTCTCCGCAAACTGGTCGATTACTTTACCGACCCGCTGGTTGGTTGCGCGCAGATGCGTTGGGCCCATATCAACGGCTCTTACAACCTGCTGACGCGTTTGCAAACGATCATGCTGGACGGCCATTTTGTGATTGAGCAAACTACGCGAAATCGCACCGGCAGTTTCTTTAACTTTAACGGCACCGCGGGCATCTGGCGCTGCGAAGCAATCGAGATGAGCGGTGGCTGGCAACACGACACGTTGACGGAAGATACCGATCTTAGTTTCAGGGCGCAGCTAATGGGATGGCGCTTCGTTTACATGCTGGATGAAGAGGCGCCCGCCGAGATACCCGTCGAGATCAACGCTTTCAAGGCCCAGCAGCGACGTTGGGCCAAAGGCGTGATGCAGGTGGGACTGAAACTCTATCGCCGTATCTGGCATTCGCCGCTGCCCATGCGGGTGAAGTTGGAGATGTTCTTTCGGCTCACAGGGAATATCAGTTATCCATTGATGATCGTGGCCAGCTTTCTGCAGTTTCCGCTCTTGCTGGTGCGTTACAACCAGGGCTTTCACCAGTTGATGATTCTGGACGTGCCGCTGCTTTTCTTCTCCACAGTTTCGGTCGTGCTGTTTTATGGCACCGCAGTTTGGTACCTGGACAAAAGCCGCGCGCCGCGTTTGCTGCACCTGCCGCTGGTAATGGGGCTCGGCATCGGCCTCGCCTTCTCAAATGCGCGGGCCGTGTTGGAAGCCCTGGCCGGAGTGAAGTCTGAATTTGTGCGCACGCCGAAATACAGCGTGGAGAAGACGACCGACGAAACCTGGAAACGCAAAAAGTACAAGCGCAAGCATGGCTGGCTGCCGCTGCTGGAGTTGAGCTTCGCCATTTACTTTCTGCTGGCGATTGCCTACG